>CAJPFN010000047.1 GCA_905339215.1 Rhizobiaceae bacterium | reverse complement strand
GGCCGAGCGCCTTCGGCAGGGCCGGCACCAGGGTCATGTCGACGACCGGCGACCAGACGATTCGCGCCTCGGGCCACTTCGCCCTCAGCGCATAGAGCAGGCCGCCGAACTCGCGCTTGAAGCGGCGGGCGGTGTGAAAATTCTTGGCGTCGTTGGTGCCGATCGACACCACGATCAGGTCCCACGGGTCGGGCGCGAGGTTGGGTAGGACGAAGTCGCGGATCTGGCCGGCGGTGGCCGAGTTGAAGCCGGCGGCGCGCCAGGCGACGGCGCGGCCGGTGCGTTCGGCCAGGATCAGCGCCAGCTGGTGGGCGAGGCCGTCCTCGGAGCGGCCGATGCCGACGGAGGCCGCCGAGGAATCGCCGACGACGAGCAGGCGCAGCGCCGGGCCGGCGCCGTCGACCGCGTGCAGAACCGGGCCTTCGGCCGGCAGCATGCGCCCGGTGCGCCGGCGCACGCCGAGCCCCTGCCAGACATAGACCGGGAAGAGGAGCCAGGAGACGAGGGGAGCGAGGCGCGACATGGCCGTTTCATACGACGCGGGGCTGAAAAGAAAAGCCCCGGTGAGGGGGTGCAAGCGGCGGCGCGCTGCCTCGGGCGACCCCACCCGGCCGACCTTCGGTCGGCCACCCTCCCCTCGAGGGGAGGGAAAGACGCTGCGGCAGGGGCGGCGCCCCCTCCACCGCCTTCGGCGGTCCCCCTCCCCCGCTTCGCAGGGGAGGATCGAGGTTGCGGACGGAAACGGCGCCGGATCCTCCCCCGTTCACGGGGGAGGGGGACCATGCGCATGGTGGAAGGGGCGGGGCGACGTCACATGCGCCGCGCGCGTATCGGAAGAAACGACGGCCGTGAATGACGAAGAGGCGGAAGCGGTGGCGCGCTGCCTCGGGCGACCCCACCCGGCCGCTTCGCGGCAAATTGCCCGAGGATGACGAGGGGGTGGGTGCGGCGGCATCGGGGATAGGGAGAGCCCCCTCTCCGGCTCGCTGCGCTCGCCACCTCTCCCCCACTTTGTGGGGGAGCGGATGGGCGCCAGGCTGGACTCCGCGGGTCCTATTTCGCCCGCGAGGCCTCGAAGATGGAGTCGATCGCGCCGGCAAGCACGGCGTCGAACTCGGCGTCGCTCTGCTGCGCCGACAGGCCCTCGGTGAGGGCGCGCGAGAAGCTGGCGATGACGCCGTCGTTCTCGGCGAGCTTCGCGTTGGCCTCGGCGCGGGTGTAACCGCCCGACAGCGCCACGACGCGCATGACGCGCGGGTGGTCGACCAGCGGCTTGTAAAGGTTGGCCCTGGTCGGCAAAGTGAGCTTGAGCATGACCTGCTTGCCGGCGGGCAGCGTGTCGAGGTGCTTCAGGATCTCGGCGAGCAGGAGCGCCTCGGCTTCGGCCTTGTCGGGGATCGATATGGTCACCTCCGGCTCGAGGATCGGCATCAGGCCGTGGGCCAGCACCTGGCGGCCCACCTCGAACTGCTGGGCGACGATGGCGGCGATGCCCGCCGGGTTGGCGGCGTCGATGACCGAACGCTCCTTGGTGCCGAAGATGCCCTTGGCGACGGCGCGGGAAAGCAGCGCGTCGAGATTGGGCATCGGCTTCATCAGGCGGACGCCGTCCTTCGCCTCCTGGAGGCCCTGGTCGATCTTGAGGAACGGCACGACGCCGCGCTTCTCCCAGAGATACTGCGCCGTCGGCGTGCCGTCGATGTCGCGGTCCATGGTCTGCTCGAAGAGGATGGCGCCCATCACCTTGTCGCCGGTGAAGGCGGGCGACTTGATGATCCTGGCGCGCATGGCGTGGATCAGGTCGAACATCCCGGCCTCGTTCGACCAGGCGCTCTCGTCGACGCCGTAGAGCTTCAGCGCCTTGGGCGTCGAGCCGCCCGACTGGTCGAGCGCGGCGATGAAGCCGTCCTTGTTTGCCGCCTGGGCCGCCATGGCCGCGATCCGTTCGCTCATTTCGTGCCTCCGTTTTGCTGTCGGAGGCCGCTTAGCAGAGGCCGCCGGCGAACGGAATGGCGCGGAAAAGGTCGAATCGATTGAAAGATCGGCCTTGGTAAATGTGCCGCGGCGAGCCTTCGCGACGGCCCCGCGGGGCCTTGCCGATCAGGCCTCGAGAACCTTCACGCCGGGCAGTTCCTTGCCTTCCATCCATTCGAGGAATGCGCCGCCCGCGGTCGAGACATAGGTGAAGTCGTCGGCGACGTCGGCCTGGTTCAGCGCCGCCACCGTGTCGCCGCCGCCGGCGACGGAGACCAGCTTGCCGTCGACGGTGCGCCGGGCGGCGTGCTGCGCGGCTTCGACGGTGGCGCGGTCGAACGGCTCGATCTCGAAGGCGCCGAGCGGGCCGTTCCAGACCAGCGTCGCGGCACGGTCGATCCACTCGCAGATCGTGGTAACCGTCTTCGGTCCGACGTCGAGGATCATGCCGTCGGCCGGCACCCGATCGATGGCGACGGTCTGGCTCGCGGCGCCGGCCTTGAACTCCTTGGCCACGACGGCGTCGGAGGGCAGGATGATGGCGCAGCCGGCGCTCGCCGCCTCGATCATGATCTGCCGGGCGGTCTCGGCGAGGTCGTGCTCGCATAGCGACTTGCCGACGTCGGTGCCGCGCGCGGCGAGGAAGGTGTTGGCCATGCCGCCACCGATGACGAGGGCGTCGACCTTCCTGACGAGGTTCATCAGGAGGTCGAGCTTGGTCGAGATCTTGGCGCCGCCGACGATGGCGACGACGGGTTTCACCGGATTGCCGAGGCCCTTCTCCAGCGCCTCCAGTTCGGCCTGCATGGTGCGGCCGGCAAAGGCCGGCAGGCGGTGGGCGAGGCCCTCGGTCGAGGCATGCGCGCGGTGCGCGGCGGAAAACGCGTCGTTGACGTAGAGATCGCCGTTGGCGGCGAGCCTGTCGGCGAAGTCCGGGTCGTTCTTCTCCTCGCCCTTGTAGAAGCGGGTGTTCTCCAGAAGCGCGATGTCGCCCGGCATCATGGCAAAGACCGCGCCCTTCGCCTTCTCGCCGATGCAGTCGGAGACGAAGGCGACCGGCCTGCCGATGACGTCGGCGGTGGCGCGGGCGATCGGCTCGAGCGAGAACTCCGGCGACGGCCCGTCCTTCGGCCGGCCGAAATGGGCGAGCAGGACGACCTTGGCGCCCTTGTCGGCGAGTTCGATGATGGTCGGGGCGACGCGCTCGATGCGGGTGGCGTCGGTGACCTTTCCGTCGGCGACCGGCACGTTCAGGTCGACGCGGACAAGAACGCGCTTGCCGTTCACGTGGCCGATGTCGTCGAGGGTCCTGAAGCCGGCCATGGTTCACTCCTTCCGCGCCTGAAACCGGCGCGGACATTAGCGCGGGCGGGCCGCGATGCAAGGAACGAATTGGCGCAGGGGGCGTCCCGGCGAAGTTGGGATCAAGGCCGGCCGCCGCTCAGTCGCCCTCGGGTCCGGCGGTTTCTGCCGGCTTCGCCGCCCCGGCCGCGGCAGGGCGACGGCGCAGGCGCCGGAAGAGGGCGGCGAGACGGTCGCGCAGTTCACCGGCACTGAGGAAGAATGGAACCCTCGGCGGCGGCGCCGCCGGCTCGATGGAAAGGCCGAGCGCGGTGACGCGTCCCTTTTCGTCGACGTCGCGGACGATCAGCTCGATCGGGCCGAGCGACACGCGGTCGGCGTATTCGGCGTGGCCGCCGAGGCGCTCCCTGACGAGGCCGCCGACGGTCAGCCTGCGCTCGTCTTCGCTGAGCGGCGGGCCGTAGGCGGCCTCGAGCTCGGCGGCGGGCCGCGAGGGATCGACGCCGAAGGCGCCGAAGAAGTCCTCGTCGTCCGGCCCGAGTTCGGCGCGGGTGGCGAACAGGCGGTCGAGCAGGCGCGGATAGCGGTCGGGGACGAAGATGTAGACGTGGTCGCCGACCGCCAGACGACCGGCGTCCTGGAAGCGCATGGAGCGGCCCTCGCGGACGACCAGCGACGGTCGCGCCCAGCGCGGGATGCGTTCGCCGCGCGCCACGGGACTGCCCACCGCCACGGTGTAGGCGAGCAGTTCGTGATGCGCCGAACCAGGCAGTTCGAGCTCGACCTTGTCGAGCGGCCCGATGCGCGGCGGCACGATCAGGCCGAGGCGGCGGGCGAGCGGACCGATCGTCCAGCCCTGGACCAGGAGCGAGACCAGGACGACGATGAAGGCGTAGTTGAAGATGGTGCGCCCGTCCTGAAGGCCCGCGAGCAACGGCGTGATCGCGAGCAGGATCGACACGGCGCCGCGCAGCCCGACCCAGGAGATGAACGCCGTCTCGTTGCGCGCGAAGCGGAAGGGCAGGAGGCACAGCCACGCCGCGATCGGCCGGGCGACGAAGATCAGGACAAGTCCAAGTGCGACGGCCGGCAGGAGGATCGCCGGGAACTGCGACGGCGTGGCAAACAGGCCGAGCACGAGAAACATGATGATCTGGGCGAGCCAGGACATGCCTGCCTGGAAACGCTTCAGGTTGGAGACGGCACGGATCTGGGCGTTGCCGGCGACCAGCCCGGCAATGTAGACGGCAAGGAAACCCGAGCCGCCCGCGGCACCGCCCGCAGCGAACACCATCAGCGACAGGGTGAGGACGAAAATCGGCAGCAGGCCCTGGTCCATGTGCAGCCGTTCGACCAGCCGGACGATGGTCATGCCGCCGGCGAGACCGACCGCGGCGCCGACGACCATCTGGATGGCGAAGCCCTGCAGCACGTCGAGCGCGAGCACGTTGGCCTCCGGGTCGGCCCCGGCGGCGATGACCTCGACCAGGGTAATCGTCAGGAAGATGGCGATCGGATCGTTGCTTCCCGATTCGATTTCCAGCGTCGAGCGGACGCGCTCGCGCAGGTGCAGGTTGCCGGCGCGCAGCAGGAAGAACACGGCCGCTGCGTCGGTGGAGGCAACGGCGGAGCCGAGGAGGAAGGATTCCAGCCAATCCAGCTCGGTCAGATAGTAGGTCACGGTTCCGAAGATTGCCGCGGTCAGAACCACGCCGAACGTCGCCAGCGACACGGCCGGCCAGGCCGCCTGGCGCAGCACCGAAAGGGGGGTACCGAAACCCGAATCGAACAGGATCACGGCAAGCGCGATCGAGCCGACGAAATAGGCGACGCCGGCGTTGTCGAAATCGATCCCAAGGCCATCCGTGCCGGTGGCGAGACCGATGGCGAGAAAGAGCAGGAGCAGCGGCGCGCCGAAGCGGAAGGCGATCATGCTGGAGAACGCCGCGGCCACGAACAGGCCGGTGCCGATCAGCGTCACCAGGTAGATCGTCTGGTCCATTCGCTCTCGCCTTCCCGCCGGATCGCCGTCCTCCTCCGTTCGTCCTAGAGTGGGGTGAACCGAGGGCTACGACAACCCTCCTGCGGCGCTTTCGCGAGCGACTCAGCCCAGCGACCCTGCGCCAAACCGCCCATTCGTTAGGTCCAGCCCGGTTCCCCTCGACGATGTCGCTTTTGGCCTCGCGAAAGCGGCCGCGAGCAGGCTAGACGTGTCCGATGACGACAGTCACCGACAGACCGCACATGCTCGCCGCGCACGAAGAGGGTGCGCCGCCACGGTTCGTCGCCATCGCCAGCGTCATCCTGTCGATGACGCTGGTTGCGATCGGCAACGGCCTGCTGTTCGCCTACGTGCCCTTCCGCCTCGGCGCCGCCGGCCTGCCGCCGACCTGGGCCGGCATGATCCTGACCGGGCTTTCGGCCGGCGGCATCCTCGGCTGCTTCCTCACCGGCGGCATGGTCCGCCGCGTCGGCCACGCGCGCGTCTACATGACGCTTTCGGCGCTGATCATCCTCTCCAACGCGGCGATCACGGCCGGCACCTACCCGGTGCTGTGGATCGCCTCGCGCGCGCTCTACGGCTTCGCCATCTGCGGACTCTTCATCGTCGCGCAGAGCTGGCTGAACGACGCGGTGGGCAACGCCATCCGCGGCCGCGTCATGTCGGTCTTCTACATCTGCTACATCGTCGGCCTCGGCCTCGGCTCGCTGACCATGAGCTTCGTCGACATCGATACGCCGGCGGCGCCGATCATCGCCATCGTCTTCGCCGCGCTGTCGATCATCCCGGTCGGCATGACCAGCCTGAAGCCACCGCCGCCGCCCGAATCCGCGTCGATCGCACTTGCCCGCGCCTGGCGCATATCGCCGGTCGGGCTCGCCGGCATGCTCGCGGTCGGCGGCCTTTCGATGATGGTCGCCGGCTTTGCGCCGATCCACGCGACGGCGAGCGGCTACAGCCAGAGCCAGGTATCGATCCTGATGGTGTCGATGCAGCTCGGCACCATCCTCGTCCAGCTGCCCTTCGGCTGGATTTCCGACCGGACCGACCGGCGCTACGTGCTCGTTGCCGCCTCGCTGCTGGTGATCGCCGGCGGCGTCTCCGCCAGCCTGACGATCGGAGCGCCGTTTCCCGTCCTGGTGGCAATCTTCATGGTCTGGGGCGGGGCGACCGAATCGATCTATTCGATCTCCAGCGCGCATGCCAACGACCGCGCCGGCAAGGCCGACCTCGTGGCGCTGTCCAGCACGATGCTGTTCGCCTGGTCGCTGTCGGGCTTCCTCATTCCCGGCATGGCGACGGCGCTCACCGCGGTCTTCGGCACGCAGGCCTTCATGTACGTGGCCGTCGCCATCGCCGCGGCCTTCTGCGCGTTCGTCCTGTGGCGCGTGTCGCGGTCGCCCGCCGCCCATGCGGAAGGGAGCTTCGCGCCGATGTCGGCGCAGGCGCCGCTGCCCGCCGACCTCGCCTTCGCGCCCGACGGCGCCGAAGACCGCTGAAGCGCGTTCCGCCCGGCGGTCTTGAAACTGTAACTCGACTCTGCCTATCTAATGACTGTCGCCTGCGTTGCGGCGACGACGTTGTTCTTGTTTGAAAGGAAAGACACTGAGAACAGCACTTCGGAAGAAGGCCGAGATCGTGCCTTCGCCGGCCGGGATGAACGACATCGTGTCCCGCGCCATCAGAACAGTCCTTGCCAGTCTGGAAGACTCCAAGGCCGAAAACATCGTCTCCATCGACATTCAGGGCAAGTCCAGCCTCGGCGACTACATGGTCGTCGCGTCGGGCCGATCGCACCGCCATGTCGCCGCCGTCGCCGAGCACCTCCTGAAGGCGCTCAAGGACGCCGGTCTGGGCAATGCGCGGGTCGAAGGCCTGTCGGGCGCCGACTGGGTCCTGATCGACACGGGCGACGTGATCGTCCACATCTTCCGGCCGGAAGTCCGTGAATTCTACAATCTCGAGAAGATGTGGCAGGCGCCCGATCTCGAGGAAGAGACGCTGCACTAGTTTCCGGACCGGGCGCACGACGCCCGAGGGAAGGACATGCGAATAGCGGTACATGCCGTGGGCCGGATGAAGGCCGGCCCCGAGAAGGAACTGGCGGACCGTTATCTGGAGCGGTTCGCCCGCAGCGGCCCGGCGCTCGGCCTCGAATTCGGCGGCGTCATCGAGACCCCGGAAAGCCGCGCCCGCGACGCGGAGGCGCGCAAGCGCGAGGAGGGCCAGCGGCTTCGCGCCCTTGCCGCGGAGGGCGCCGAGATCATCCTCCTCGACGAGCGCGGCAAGAACCTATCCTCGCAGGCTCTCGCCGACAGGATTGGCGCACTCCGCGACGGCGGCAGACGCTCGCTGGTCATCGCCATCGGCGGCGCCGACGGCCACGACGCGGCTCTCCACGAGATCGCCGGGCTCAGCCTCTCCTTCGGCGCGGCGACCTGGCCGCACCAGATGGTGCGCATCATGCTCGCCGAGCAGCTCTATCGCGTGGCCACCATCCTCGGCGGCCATCCCTATCACCGCGTCTGAGCGGCGCCGGCACGAGCGCCTTCATCCACAGACACGCCCCATTGCGCGCCGGCGCGTCATGGTTGATGGTTCATTAACGAACCTCTCACTAAGGTCGGACCTCACACGGTTTGGCGCGATGGTTGCGATGTTCTCCCGGTCCGGCGCGACGGCGCGGCTTCTTGCCGCCGTCTTCGCCGTGGGCATGACCGCCGCCTCGGCGATGGCGAACGAGCAGCTCTCGGCCTCGGCGCTGGTCAAGCAGCATGCCGACAGCCTGTCCGAATACGAACGGCTGGCGCGCGATTCGACCGTCTCGCGCGAGCGCCTCGACCAGCTCGCGGCGGAAGTGGCCGCGATCCGCAAGGACCACGCGAACATCACGGCCGCCTTGATCCAGGCGGCCAAAACCGAGAAGAAGCTGGCGCATGACGTCGCCGACATCAGCGACCGGCTCGAGGGGCTGAAAGCGCAGGGGGAGGATCTCAGGCTTTCGCTGCTCGAGCGGCGCGACGTGCTGGCGGAAGTGCTGGGCGCCCTGCAGCGCATGGGCCTGAACCCGCCGCCGGCGCTGCTGGTCAAGCCTCAGGACGCGCTGTCGTCGGTGCGCAGCGCGATCCTGCTTGGCGCCGTGGTGCCCGAACTGCGCGCCGAGACGGAACTGCTCGTCGCCGACCTCGCCGAACGCAAGCGCGTGCTGGCGGCGATCGAGGCCGAACGCGACAGCCTGACGGCGACGATCGCGCGGCAGCGGGCCGAAAAGCAGCGTCTCGATCTCCTGCTCGCCGAGAAGGACACGCTGCGCCGGCAGTCCGAGGCGGCACTGGCGGACGAGCGCCGGCGCTCCGAAGAACTCGCCGCCAAGGCGCGAAACCTGAAAGACCTGATCGGGGCGCTGGAGAAGCAGGCGGTAGCCGCGGCCACGGCCGAGGAGCGCGCCCGGCGGGAGGAAGAGGCGCGCCGGCAGCGCAAGGAAGCGCTCGCCGCGATGGCCATTCCGGACGGCTACCGCCTCATCGAGGCCATGCCTTTCTCGCAGATGACGGGCCAGTTGCCGCTTCCGGTGGCCGGCCGATTCACGCGCCGATACGGCGGCGACGACGGTAACGGCGGCGTGATGCTCGGCGACACGCTTGCGACACAATCGGGGGCAATTGTCACGGCGCCCGCAGACGGCAGCGTCCTCTATGCAGGGCCCTTCCGCTCCTACGGGCAACTCTTGATACTCGACGCGGGCGACGGCTATCATGTCGTCCTGGCGGGGTTGAGCCGAATCAGCGTGACGCTGGGCCAGTCGGTGCTGGCCGGCGAGCCGGTGGCGACGATGGGAGAAGCCCGGGTGGCGAGCGCGGCGGCTTTCGTGAGTGGAAATGCCGGACCGGAACTCTACGTCGAGTTCCGCAAGGATGGAAAACCCGTCGATCCGTCGCCCTGGTGGTCGGAGCGCGTGTCTGGAAGGACAGGAAATGATTCGTAAGGTGTCGCTACTCTTCGCGGGCGCGCTGATGGGCGCTTCCGCCATGAGCCTGGTCTACGGCGCGCCGGGGTCGACGGCGAACGCCGCAGGCTCGGAAACCTACCGCCAGCTGGCGATCTTCGGCGACATCTTCGAGCGCGTGCGTGGCCAGTACGTCACCCCGCCGGACGAGAAGGCGCTGGTCGAAAGCGCCATCAACGGCATGCTCACCTCGCTCGATCCGCATTCCTCCTACCTCAATCCCGACGCCGCCAAGGACATGCGCGTCCAGACCAAGGGCGAGTTCGGCGGCCTCGGCATCGAGGTGACGATGGAGAACGAGCTGGTCAAGGTGATCACGCCGATCGACGACACGCCCGCCGCCAAGGCCGGCGTGCTGGCCGGCGACTACATCTCCGAGATCGACGGCGAGGAAGTGCGCGGCCTCACCCTGACCGAGGCGGTGGAGAAGATGCGCGGCCTCGTCAACACGCCGATCAAGCTCACGATCCTGCGCGAGGGCGCCGACAAGCCGATCGAGATCACGATCGTGCGCGACATCATCAAGGTGAAGGCGGTCAAGTTCCGCGTCGAGAGCGACGTCGGCTACATGAAGATCACGTCCTTCACCGAGAAGACCTACGACGACCTGCAGAAGGCGATCGAGCAGATCAAGGCGCAGGTTCCGGGCGACACGCTGAAGGGCTACGTGCTCGACCTCAGGCTCAATCCGGGCGGCCTGCTCGACCAGGCGGTCAGCGTTTCCGACACCTTCCTCGACCGCGGCGAGATCGTCTCGACGCGCGGCCGCGAGGCACGCGACATCTCGCGCTTCGATGCGCGCCCGGGCGACATGATCGACGGCAAGCCGCTGATCGTGCTGGTCAACGGCGGTTCGGCCAGCGCCTCCGAGATCGTCGCCGGCGCGCTCCAGGACCATCGCCGCGCCACGGTGCTCGGCTCGCAGTCCTTCGGCAAGGGCTCGGTGCAGACGATCATCCCGCTCGCCGAGAACGGCGCGCTCAGGCTGACCACGGCGCTCTATTACACGCCGGCGGGCAAGTCGATCCAGGGCAAGGGCATTACGCCGGACATCTTCGTCGACCAGCCGCTGCCGGCGGAACTGCAGGGCCGCGACGTCAGCCGCGGCGAGTCCGACCTGAAGGGTCACATCAAGGGTGCCGAGGAAAACGAGAAGGGTTCCGGCTCTGCCGCCTACGTGCCGCCGGATCCGAAGGATGACGTGCAGCTCGCCTACGCGCTGGATCTCCTGCGCGGGGTCAAGACGGACGCGGCCTTCCCGCCGAACCCGGACCAGGCCGTGCTCAACCAGTAGACCGCCCGCGGCCGTCCGCGGCCGCGTGGCAACGGTGTTGCGTCGCTGCCGGAATCGCTACGATTCCGGCAGTCTTGATTCCCGGCCTCGGCCGGCCGTCGGGGACCGAATTTGTCGACATCGCAGACGCCCTTGAAGGATATCGACCGGCCGCTGGGCCAGTCGCGCCCGCGGTCCGGATGGCGCTGGCCGCGGCTGTCCGCCGGCGGCGGCGGCGCCTGGCTGGCCGCGGCCGTGGTGATGTTCGGGGCGTCGGGCCTGATCGCGTTGCGCGAGCGGCCGTACCGGACGCCGGTGACGGTCGCTTCGCAGCCCGATGCACGCGTCGCCGCCGAGCCGGCCGCGCCTGTCGTCGCGGAGAAGCCGACGCCGTCGGTCGAACGGCCGCTCGGCGCCGACGGACCGTCGATCACGCGCGTCGATCCCGACGCGGCGCGATCGGGCGGCAACGTCGTGGTGATCCGCGACCCCTCGGCGATCGGTCAGAACCTGCGCGTCGCCCACCTGCCGGACAAGGCGCTGATCGAGCCATCCGAGAGCGGGCCGCTGCCGATCCGGGCGGCGGACGGCCGGCGGCCCTTCGACGTCTACGCGCGGCCGTGGTCGGGCGCGCGCGGCGCCCGCATCGCCCTCGTCATCGGCGGGCTCGGCGTGTCGCAGACCGGCACCCAGCGGGCGATCGAGAAGCTGCCGGCGGAGGTGACCCTGGGCTTCGCCTCGCAGGGCAACAGCCTTGGCCGCTGGATGCAGGCGGCGCGGCAGAAGGGGCACGAGCTGGTCATGCAGGTGCCGCTCGAGCCGTTCGACTATCCGAACGTCGATCCGGGCCGCAACACGCTCACCGTTGACGGGGGCGCCGAGGAGAACCTGAAGAACCTGCGCTGGGCGCTGTCGCGCACCACAAACTACACCGGCATCATGAACTACATGGGCGCGCGCTTCACCGCCGATGCCGGCGCCATGGCGCCGGTGATGGACGAGCTCGGCAAGCGCGGCCTGCTCTACCTCGACGACGGCTCCTCGGCGCGCAGCGTCGCCCCGGCGCTCGCCTTGAAGTCGGCGGTGCCGCTGGCGTCCGCCGACGGCCCGATCGACGCCGTGCGCGACCGCGGCGAGATCCTGAAAAGGCTCGACGAGATGGAGCGCATCGCCCGCGCCAAGGGCTTCGCGCTGGCGACCGGCTCGGCCTTCGACGTCACCGTCGACGCGGTGTCGTCGTGGGTCGACGAGGCAAAGAAGCGCGGCATCGAGATCGTCCCCGTCTCGGCCGTTGCCAACGACCCCGAGCGCGGCTAAGCCGGCCGCATGGCCAGGACATTTCCGATCGATCCCGAAACCCTTCCCTACCGGCCCTGCGTCGGCATCATGGTGCTGAACCGCGACGGCCTGGTCTGGGCCGGGCGGCGCATCGCCGAGGACGACAGCGAAATGTCCGGCGCGAAGAATCTCTGGCAGATGCCGCAGGGCGGCATCGACGCCGGCGAGGACCCGCTGCCCGCGGCGCGGCGCGAGCTCTTCGAGGAGACCGGCATGCGCTCGGTGTCGCTGCTCGCCGAGGCGCCGCGCTGGATCAACTACGACCTGCCGCGCGAGGTGCTCGGCATCGCGCTGAAGGGCAAGTTCCGCGGCCAGACGCAGAAATGGTTCGCCTTCCGCTTCGAGGGCGACGAGAGCGAGATCGCCATCAACCCGCCGCCCGGCGGGCACGCGCCGGAATTCGACGCCTGGGCGTGGACGCCGATGGCGGACTTGCCCGACCTGATCGTGCCGTTCAAGCGCAAGGTCTACGAAGACGTCGTCGCGGCGTTCCGGCATCTGGCGGGATAGGCGCGGCGGGAGCCGTGTGGCGGTGCAGAGTGCGCCGTCTCGTCGAAGGCGCTCCGCCGACCCGGACCGGCACGAGGCGAAAAAAAAGAGGCCCGGCGTTGACCGGGCCTTTCTATCGGACGTAGCGACGCCGACGTTGCGACGCCGATGTCAGGCGGCGAGCGCGCCTTCGAGCGTGGTCAGCTGGTGCAGGAACTGCTCGGCCTTGGTGCGGCTGTCGTCGTCCCTGGCGTCGGCGAGGTCTTCCTTCGCCTCCTGGATGCGGCGGGCGAGGTCGGCGCGATCGATATCCTTCACCGCGACCGCCGATTCGGCGAGCAGCGTGCAGCCGGAGGGCAGGATGTCGGCGAAGCCGCCGAAGACGACGTAGCGCTCGTCTGCACCGGCGGCCGTGCGCAGCGAGACGACGCCCGGCTTCACGGTCGTCATTACCGGAGCATGGTTGGCCATCACCGTCATCTCGCCTTCGGCGCCCGGGATGACGACCGATTCGACCTGCGCGGAGACGAGCAGGCGTTCGGGGGAGACGAGTTCGAACTTGAACGCTTCAGCCATGTCAGTCAGCCTATCCGGTCTAAACCATCAATTGTCGAACGAGATCCGGGTGAAGGCGGGAAATTCGCCCATCACGTTCCCCTCGGCGTCGGTCTGCTCGCCCATCTCGATCGTGACCGTGACGGCCCGCCCAACGAAGCGGGCGGGCATCTCGGCGACCTCGTTCCAGGCTTGGCATTCGGGCGCCGCGCAGAGGCCGGTCAGTTCTTCGCCATCGGCGCTCAGGATGGTCAGGTAGCAGTTGTCGCCGCACTCGTAGAAGCGGATCTCCCCGGACACGACGTCGGTGTCCATGCTCGCCGATGCCGGCGTCTGGACAGCGAAGGCGATGACGAGCGCCGCCAGCGGCGACGCCCATCCGGTGAGTTGCTTCCGTCTCATGCGCCCGCCACTACGCCGCTTCGGCGGCGAGGCGCTGGGCCTTCTCGACGGCTTCCTCGATGGAGCCGACCATGTAGAAGGCGGCCTCCGGCAGGTGGTCGTACTCGCCGGCGACCAGGCCCTTGAAGCCCTTGATCGTGTCGGCGAGGTCGACGAGCTTGCCCGGCGAGCCGGTGAAGACCTCGGCGACGAAGAAGGGCTGCGACAGGAAGCGCTCGATCTTGCGGGCGCGGGCCACCGTCAGCTTGTCCTCTTCGGACAGCTCGTCCATGCCGAGAATGGCGATGATGTCCTGCAGCGACTTGTAGCGCTGCAGCGTCTGCTGCACGGCGCGGGCCACCTGGTAGTGCTCCTCGCCGACGACCATCGGGTCGAGCATGCGCGAGGTCGAGTCGAGCGGGTCGACCGCCGGGTAGATGCCCTTCTCGGCGATGGCGCGGTTGAGCACGGTCGTCGCGTCGAGGTGGGCGAACGAGGTCGCCGGCGCCGGGTCGGTCAGGTCGTCGGCCGGCACGTAGATGGCCTGCACCGAGGTGATCGAGCCCTTGGTCGTGGTGGTGATGCGCTCCTGTAGCGCGCCCATGTCGGTGGCGAGCGTCGGCTGATAGCCCACCGCCGAGGGGATGCGGCCGAGAAGCGCCGACACTTCAGAACCCGCCTGGGTGAAGCGGAAGATGTTGTCGACGAAGAACAGCACGTCCTGGCCCTGGTCGCGGAAGTACTCGGCGACGGTGAGGCCGGTCAGGCCGACGCGGGCGCGGGCTCCCGGCGGCTCGTTCATCTGGCCGTAGACGAGCGCGGCCTTCGAGCCCTCGCCGCCGCCCTTCTTGTTGACGCCCGACTCGATGAACTCGTGATAGAGGTCGTTGCCCTCGCGGGTGCGCTCGCCGACGCCGGCGAACACCGAGAAGCCGCCGTGCGCCTTGGCGACGTTGTTGATCAGCTCCTGGATGAGCACGGTCTTGCCGACGCCAGCGCCGCCGAACAGGCCGATCTTGCCGCCCTTCGCGTAGGGAGCCAGCAGGTCGAGAACCTTGATGCCGGTGACCAGGATCTGCGCCTCGGTCGACTGGTCGATGTATTCGGGAGCCGGCTGGTGGATGCCGCGATACTCGGTCGCGGTGACCGGACCGGCCTCGTCGACGGGCTCGCCGATGACGTTGATGATGCGGCCGAGCATCTCCGGGCCGACCGGAACGGAGATGGCGCCGCCGGTGTCGACGACCGACTGGCCGCGGACGAGACCTTCGGTGGAGTCCATGGCGATGCAGCGGACAGTGTTCTCGCCGAGGTGCTGCGCCACCTCGAGGACGAGCCGCGAGCCGCGGTTGTCGGTCTCGAGCGCGTTCAGGATCGCCGGCAGGTGGTCTTCGAACTGCACGTCGACGACGGCGCCGATGACCTGGCGCACCTTGCCGGTCGCACCCGTCGCGGCCTTCGCCGCAGTCGGAGCCTTGGTCGCCGCCGCCTTCTTTGCCGGAGCCTTCGCGGCGGCCGGTGCCGCCTTCGGGGTCGCTGCTTTCGCCATTCTGGTTACCCTTTTTCGTCTGTCCCGTTCCCGCGTCCGCCGCCGGGTCAACCGGCGGCCGGCGCGGCTAGAGCGCTTCCGCGCCCGATATGATCTCGATCAGTTCCTTGGTGATCTGCGCCTGCCGCTGGCGGTTGTAGGTGATCGACAGCTTGTTGATAATGTCGCCGGCATTGCGGGTCGCACTGTCCATCGCGCTCATCTTGGCGCCCATCTCGCCGGCCGCGTTTTCCAGCAGCGCGCGGAAGATCTGGACCGAGATGTTGCGCGGAATGAGGTCGGAGAGGATCTCGCCGGGCTCCGGCTCGTATTCGTAGACGGCCGTCGCCGCGCCGGCCTGCGCACCGCTTGCCGCCGGTGCGGCGGCCGGGATGATCTGCAGGGCGGTCGGAATCTGCGAGATCACCGACTTGAACTCGGAATAGAACAGCGTACAGACGTCGAACTGTCCTTCCTCGAACAGCTTGATGACCTTGCGAGCGATCTGGTCGGCATTGGCGAAGCCGATCTGCTTGACGTCGCGCAGTTCGACGCGGTCGATGATCTGCGCGCCGAAGTCGCGGCGCAGAATGTCGAAGCCCTTCTTGCCGACGGTGAGGATCTTCACCGTCTTGCCCGAAGCCGTCAGGCGCTTGGCGTGGTCGCGGGCGAAACGCGCGATCTGGCTGTTGAAGCCGCCGCACAGGCCGCGCTCGGCAGTGGCGACGACGAGAAGATGGACGTCGTCCCTGCCGGTACCGGTCATCAGCGCCGGCGCATCACCGCCGCCGCCGACCGCCTGGGTGATGTTGGCCAGCACCGAGGCCATGCGCTGCGAGTAGGGTCGCGCCGCCTCGGCCGCCTCCTGCGCACGACGCAGCTTCGCCGCGGCGACCATCTGCATCGCCTTGGTGATCTTCTGCGTCGCCTTCACCGAGGCGATGCGGTTGCGGAGGTCTTTGAGCGAGGCCATGCGCCGAACCTATTCCTGGTCAGTCTCAGGCGAAGGTCTTGGCGAAGCTGTCGATCTCCGCCCTGAGCTTCGAGCGCAGGTCGTCCGACAGCGCCTTCTCGGCGCGGATCGCGTCGAGAACGGCCTTGCCCGTGCTGCGCATGTGCGCCAGCAGGCCCTGCTCGAACTTCTGCACCTGGTTGAGCGCCAGCTTGTCGAGGTAGCCGTTGACGCCGGCGAAGATCACCGCGACCTGCTCTTCCGTCTTCAGCGGCGAGAACTGCGGCTGCTTCAGGAGTTCGGTCAGGCGTGCGCCGCGGTTGAGCAGACGCTGCGTGGCGGCATCTAGGTCGGAGCCGAACTGGGCGAAGGCGGCCATCTCGCGATACTGCGCGAGTTCGCCCTTGATCGAGCCCGCGACCTGCTTCATCGCCTTGACCTGGGCGGCCGAGCCGACGCGCGACACCGACAGACCGACGTTCACCGCGGGACGGATGCCCTGGAAGAACAGGTTGGTCTCGAGGAAGATCTGGCCGTCGGTGATCGAGATCACGTTGGTCGGGATGTAGGCCGACACGTCGTTGGCCTGCGTCTCGATGACCGGCAGCGCGGTCAGCGAACCGGCGCCGTTGTCGTCATTCATCTTCGCCGCGCGCTCGAGCAGGCGCGAGTGCAGGTAGAAGACGTCGCCCGGATAAGCTTCGCGTCCCGGCGGGCGGCGCAGCAGCAGCGACATCTGGCGGTAGGCGACGGCCTGCTTCGACAGGTCGTCATAGGCGATGAGCGCATGCTTGCCGTTGTCGCGGAAATACTCGCCCATGGTGCAGCCGGCGAACGGCGCCAGGAACTGCATCGGCGCCGGGTCGGAAGCGGTCGCGGCGATGATGATCGAATATTCGAGCGCGCCGCGCTCCTCGAGGACCTTGACGAACTGGGCGACGGTGGAGCGCTTCTGGCCGACGGCGACGTAGACGCAGTAGAGCTTCTCCTTCTCCGGGCCGCTGTCGTGGATGGCCTTCTGGTTCAGGATGGTGTCGAGGATGATGGCGGTCTTGCCGGTCTGGCGGTCGCCGATGACCAGCTCGCGCTGGCCGCGGCCGACCGGGATGAGCGCGTCGATGGCCTTGAGGCCGGTCGACATCGGCTCGTGCACGGACTTCCTGGGGATGATGCCGGGCGCCTTGACGTCGACGCGGCGGCGCTCGACGGCCTCGATCGGGCCCTTGCCGTCGATCGGGTTGCCGAGCGCGTCGACGACGCGGCCGAGCAGGCCGGGGCCGACCGGCACGTCGACGATGGCGCCGGTGCGCTTGACGGTGTCGCCTTCCTTGATGTCGCGGTCGTTGCCGAAGATGACGACGCCGACATTGTCGGTCTCGAGGTTGAGCGCCATGCCGCGGATGCCGCCCGGGAACTCGACCATCTCGCCCGCCTGGACGTTGTCGAGACCGTAGACACGGGCGATGCCGTCACCGACGGAGAGAACCTGACCGACTTCGGAGACTTCGGCTTCCTTGCCGAAGTTCTTGATCTGGTCCTTCAGAATTGCGGAAATTTCCGCGGCGCGGATATCCATCAGCCGACCTCTTTAAGTGCAAGCTTGAGTGAATTGAGTTTGGTCTTGAGCGACGTGTCGATCTGGCGCGAGCCGATGCGGACGACGAGACCACCGAGCAGCGACGGGTCGACCGTCACCGAGAGCGAGACATCCTTGCCGGCGACGCCCTTGAGGGCAGCCTTCAGCTCGGTCATCTGTGCGGGAGAAAGGGCATGTGCGGAGGTCACCTCGGCGCTGACCTCGCCGCGCTGCTCGGCAGCGATGCGGCGGAACGCCTTGATCATCCCGGGAATGGCGAACAGGCGCCGGTTCCTGGCGACGACGCGGAGGAAGTTTCCGGTAAGTCCGGCGATCCCGGCCTTGTCGGCGATGGCGGCAATGGCCTTGAACTGGTCGTCGGCGGAGAAGACCGGGCTCTTGACCAGGCGCTGCAGGTCCTCGCTGCGGTCGAGCAGCGTCTCGAACCGGGTGAGGTCGCCCTCGACCGCCGCGACCGCATTCGACTGGGCGGCGAGATCGAACAGCGAACCCGCATAGCGCTCGGCGACACCGGAGATGGGCGAGGTTGACTGGGCCACGGTCCGTCTTTTCTCTTGTCTGAGAGGCCGCAAGATTCTGCGCGCGAGCGGGAGACTCTTAGCTAAATCTTTGACCTTGCTTGTAATTTCCGGCCGCAAGAACATGCATGCGGCTGTCCCCGGCCGAAAGTCGCTTGCCGTCTAGCACAGGCTTCCTACGACCGCAACACGCTCTCTGACAGGCTTTGCGTCAGTTTTGTCGCAGCGGCGCGGTCGCTCTGAGCCGGGCAGGTGGATTCAGGGGACGAAGCCGAACGCGAACGCCAGCGGCAGGGCGGCGAGCACCAGGTCGACGACCAGCGCAAACCAGTTGTAGGGGGTGTTGGCGCGATCCGAAAGCATGCCGACGACCCGTCCGAAGGCGGTGAAGGCCCAGGAGAAGCCGAGCGCCATGTAGAGGAGCGGCTGGGCAAGCAGGATGCAGGCCAGTCCGAGGCCGAGATAGAATCCCGAAATCGTCGCCCGGACCTCGGCGACCGCCTCGGGATGACGCTCGCTCGGGGCGAGCCGCAGCAGGCGCAGCGCCAGCCGCGGCGCGAACAGGCTGAAAAGGCCGAGCAGCACGGTGACGGCGGCGGACGACCAGGCCAGCCACTCGCCATCGCTCATCGGCCACGGAAACGCGATCTCCATGCGGATTCCCCTACCTTCGAATCGCGCCGATCTTAGCGCGACGCCTTCTACACGCCAGTGGTGCGGCCGGCCGTGCGTCCTTGTCGGGCTCAGGCGTCGTGGAGGGTTGGACGAATGGCTCCTCGCAAATCCTCGTTGGAGGGCACGCGATCGACCGCGATGGCAACGGGATTGCGCGACGCGTTGACTGATTGGTCCCACGCCATCGCCGAGGCCGATCAGGGCTTCGGCAGCTTTTGCAGCTGGTCGAGCGGAAGCTTCGGCTCCTCCGGAATGATGACTTTGATGCTCTTCAGGCGCATCGACAACACGAGCCTGTCAGGGAAGTAGTACCCCTTCGCGTTGATATTGCTCGTATCGGGAAGACCGTCGAAATTGGCGAAATGCGGCTGGACCCTGGTCGTCACCCAGTCGCCGATCGCCTTGTCTATGACGTTCCAGTTGCTGACGTAGCAGTCGGAGTAGACCGGCGCAGTCGGGATGGGTTCGAAATAGAGCATTCCGACGCTCGCCAGATCCTCATTGAACGCGGTATCCCAACGGCAATAGTGCTCCTCGAGCGTGCCGTCGCCGTCGCGGTCCTCGTCGGTCTTGGCGTGGATGCTGATGAAGCCGGAATAGGTTCTTCCGTTGAACACTTTCGGCTCGGAGCGGATGTCGATCCAGATCACCTTGTAGAGCGCTCTCAGTGCGTTCACCTGGTTTGTCAGGTCTGTTTCCGATATCTCGAACCTGCGTTCCAGTTCGAGGGCTGTCGCGGTAGAACTGGCGATCATCGTGCCTGCCGCGATGATGACCGAACTCAGCAGCCCGTTTCGCCACGATAACCTGGCCGCGGAAATACCTCCTCGCGAATTGTGGGCGCGCATCTGTTCCTCCTGGAGGAAAACACTACCGAGGCACCCGCTCGTCGCCTTGACGCAGGTCAAGCAGGAAGCGCGGCCGCGACCACGGCGGCCAGCCGGTCGAAGCCTTCGGCCGTGCCCGCGGTACGGCTGCGCAGCGCCGCCTCGCCGCCGAGGAAGGCGAGCTGCTCGGTGAACAGCATGCGGGTCTCCGCGCCCGCCGCGAAGAGCTCGACGGTCGCCAGCGACACCGATTGCCGCGACGATCCGACGCTCATGTCGAAGGCATAGATGATGCGCCGGGACGGCTCGATGTCGAGGTAGCGGGCACGGAAGGCGAGATCCTGTCCGCCGGGCATGCGCCAGCGCTTCACCTCATCGCCGCCGACGCGGAAGTCGAAGCGGTCCTCGAGCACGGTCCAGTCGGCGTGGCAGTCAGTCCAGGCGCGTTTGAGGGCCGGATCGGACCAGAAGCGGAAGGCGTGGCGGGGGCTACCCGGTAGCATCCGCTCGACGGTGAAGGTCGAATGGTGCGTATCGTTCACTGCAGATCCTCCGGCATCCGGCGCATCGCCTCCGCCAGCCGGGCGAAGGCCGCGTCGTAGGCGGCCTTGCGCCGCTCCAGCCACTCGTCGAGCAGGCCGAGCGTGTCGCGGCGCATGACGTAGGTGCGGGTGCGCCCGACCTTGCGCGAGGCGACCAGGCCGCCTTCTTCCAGAACCCTCAGATGCTTCAACGCCGACGGCAGGCGCATACCGGCCGGCGCGGCGAGCTCCTTCACCGTCGCCTGACCGCGGCTCAGCTGCTCGATCATGCCGCGCCGCGCCGGATCGGCGAGGGCGGCAAAAATGCGGTCGAGAGGCTGGATTTCCATGCGGGTCATTCCTCGAGATAGTGCGGCGGCATGGCGTCGCGGTACGGAAACAGGGAGAAGAAGGGTCGCGCCTCGGCGAGCACGCGCTGCATGGACGGCCGGGAGACGAGCCGCTGGAGAAAGGCGGCGAGGTTCTCCTGGTCGACGGCGAAGGGATGAACGATCGAGGCGAAGAACAGGCCCGGCGCCGCGGCGCAGTCGGCGAGGGTGAAGCCGGCGCCGCACGCCCAGGTCCGGCCGGCCATGCGTCGCTCGATCATGGCGTAGGCAGTGTCGAGCATGCCGCGGGCCTCGTCGACGCCGAAGGGGTCCTCGCTTCCCTGGGGGCGGATGCGGTCGGTGACGATCTTCTGCATCGGCTGGCTGACATAGAGGTCGAAGAAGCGGTCCCACAGGCGCGCGTCGAGCCGCGCCTCCCCGTCGTCGGGCAGGAGGCGGACGGGTCCGCCGCAGCGTTCCTGCAGGTATTCGATGATGATCGTGGTTTCCGCGAGAAAGCAGTCGCGGTCGCCGTCGTGGAGGACCGGGATCTTGCCGACCGGCCAGTGGGCGAAGACCTGTTCGGCCGAATCCGGATCGCCGAAATCGACGGTCACGGCGCGGAACGGCACCTCGTTCTCGTAGAGTGCGATCAGCACCTTGTGGCAGAACGAGGCGAGCGGATGCAGATAGAGGGTGAGCGGCATTGCGCGTCTCCCAATGGTTTCCGTATAAGGAAACTATCGCGTCGTCGCGACATTGGCAACGATAAAGTTTCCTCCAGCGGAAACTGTCGTTCCGGAGAGCTACAAAAAACTCTGCGGGTCGACGTCGACCTGGACGCGCACCGAATCCCGCGGCTTCGGGCCGGCGGCGAGCAGGGCGCGCAGGAAGGCCTGCATGTCGGAGCGGCGCTCGCCATGGACCAGCAGGCGGAAGCGGTGACGGCCACCGACGAGCGCGAGCGGCGCCTCGGCCGGGCCGAGCACCTGGATGTCGTTCGCGGCCGGCGCCGCACGGCGCAAGGCGCGGGCGTGGCCTTCGGCCTCGGCGCGGGTCGCGGCGCTGACGATGATTCCGGCGAGCCGGCCAAAGGGCGGCAGGTGCGAGCGTTCGCGTTCGGCCGTCTCGCGCTCGTAGAAGGCTTCGGCATCGCCGGAGACGATCGCCTGCATGACCGGATGGTCGGGCTGGTAGGTCTGCAGCAGGCCGACGCTCTTCTTGCCGGTGCGGCCGGCCCGCCCGGTGACCTGGCTGAGCAGCTGGAAGGTGCGCTCGGCGGCGCGCGGATCGCCGTTGGCGAGGCCGAGATCGGCGTCGACGACGCCGACCAGCGTCATGTTGGGGAAATTATGGCCCTTGGCGACGAGCTGCGTGCCGATGACGATGTCGACGTCGCCCTTGGCAATGGCCTCGAGCTCGAGCCTGAGGCGGCGCACGCCGCCGAGGATGTCGGAGGAGAGCACGATGGTGCGCGCGTCGGGGAAATGGCCGACGACCTCCTCGGCGATGCGCTCGACGCCCGGCCCGCAGGCGACCAGGTGGTCGAGCGTACCGCATTCCGGGCAGGCTTCGGGCCGAGGCTCGGAATGGCCGCACTGGTGGCAGACCAGCTGGCCGCGGAAACGGTGCTCGACCAGCCAGGACGAGCAGTCGGGGCACTGGAAGCGGTGACCGCAGACGCGGCAGAGCGTCAGCGGCGCGTAGCCGCGCCGGTTGAGGAAGAGCAGCGACTGCTCGCCGCGCGACAGCGTTTCGCCGACCGCGGAGAGAAGCACGGGCGACAGGAAGCCGCCACGCAGCGGCGGCGAGCGCCTCAGGTCGACGGCACGGATGTCGGGAAGGGCTGCGTCGGCATAGCGGCCGGGCAGCACGATGCGCTCGTAGCGGCCCTGCAGCGCGTTGACCCGGCTTTCCAGCGACGGCGTCGCCGAGGCCAGCACGACGGGAAAGCCGCCGATGCGGGCGCGCACCACGGCCATGTCGCGGGCATTGTAGAAGACGCGGTCCTCCTGCTTGTAGGCGGGGTCGTGCTCCTCGTCGACGACGATCAGGCCCAGATCGCGGAAGGGCAGGAACAGCGCCGAACGCGCGCCGGCGACGACGCGCACCCCGCCCTCGGCGACCTGGCGCCAGACCCGCTCGCGCATCCGCGGCGGCAGGTCGGAGTGCCACTCGGCCGGCTTCGTGCCGAAGCGGGCGTGGAAGCGCTCGAGGAAGGCCTGGGTGAGCGCGATCTCCGGCAGCAGGATGAGGACCTGCCGACCCTCCTTCACCGCCGCCGCGACAGCCTCGAAATAGACTTCGGTCTTGCCCGAGCCGGTGACGCCGTCGACCAGCGTCACGCCGAAGCCGCCTCTCCCGGCGCTGGCGCGCAGCGTATCACCGGCGCTGCGCTGGTCGGGGGTCAACTCGGGGACGGCGTAGTCGGGATCGGGCGGAGCGACAACCGGGCGCGGCGGGATGAGCGCCGTCTCGAACACGCCCTGGGCCTTCAGCCCGTCGACGACGCTCAGCGACACGCCGGCGGCGTGGGCGAGGCCCGAGCGGGTCCAGGCCATGCGGTCGCCGGCGAGTTCGAGAACGCGCCGCCGCGCCGGCGTCAGCCGGTCCGGCGCGAGGTCGGTGATGACGATGCCCTCGATGGGCGGTTCGGGATCGAAGGCTTCCGGCGCGCGCAGCAGCATGCGCGCCACCATGCCCGGCGGCGACAGCGTGTAGGCGGCGACCCAGTCGACGAAACGCCGCGTCGGCCAATCGATCGGCGGGCAGTCGAAGACCTGGGAGATCGGCCGCAGCCGGCGGGGATCGAGCGTCTCGGCCTCGCCGTCCCAGACGATGCCGGCGACCTCGCGCGGCCCGAGCGGGACGCGCACGATGGCGCCCGGAACGGCGGTTTCGCCCTCCGGTACGGCATAAGAATAGGGTCGCTCGGCCGGCATCGGCACGAGTACCGGCACGGCCCTGCTTTTCGGCGAATCTGGTTTCATCGCGCGTGACCTTGCCCCGAACTTCGGTTAGAGCAAAGTCCGCAATCGATAGCGGCCGTGGGCCGTCCCAATCCTCAGGGAGACAACGATGAAGTTCTTCGTCGACACGGCGGACGTCAAGGAAATCCGCGAACTCAACGAACTCGGGCTGCTCGACGGCGTCACCACCAACCCGTCGCTGATCCTGAAGGCCGGCCGCGACATCATGGAAGTGACCAAGGAGATCTGCGCCATCGTCGACGGCCCGGTCTCAGCCGAGGTGACCGCCACCGACTATGCCGAGATGATGCGCGAGGCCGCCATCCTGGCCAAGATCGCCGACAACATCTGCATCAAGCTGCCGCTGACGCTCGATGGCCTGAAGGCGTGCAAGGCGCTGACGTCGGACGGCCACAAGACCAACGTGACGCTGTGCTTCTCGGCGAACCAGGCGCTGCTCGCGGCGAAAGCCGGCGCGACCTTCATCTCGCCCTTCATCGGCCGCATCGACGACATCGGCATCGACGGCATGGAGCTGATCGCCGAGATCCGCCAGATCTACGACAACTACGACTTCAGGACCGAGATCCTCGCCGCCTCGATCCGCACCGTGAACCACGTCAAGCAGGCGGCGCTGATCGGCGCCGACGTCGCCACCGTGCCGCCGGCAACGCTGAAGGCGCTGGTCAAGCACCCGCTGACCGACAAGGGCCTGGAGATGTTCCTCGCCGACTGGGTGAAGACCGGGCAGAAGATCGGCTGAGCCATGGCCGACGCGGCCGCGATCGCGGAGGCGGCCCAGGCCGCGGTCGACGCGGGACGGCAGATTCCGTGCTTCACCGCCCGCGATGCGGCCTTCGACGTGGACGCCGCGCGGCCGGTGATCGCCGCGCTGCGTGCCATCCGCGCGGCGCGGGGCGAGAAGCCGGTCGGCCGAAAGATCGGTTTCACCAACCGCGGTATCTGGGACGAGTATCGCGTCTACGCGCCGATCTGGGGCCATATGTACGACACGACCGTGCACGCGGTGTCGCCCGGCGAGACGATTGTCGTCTCCGACCTGCCGGAACCGCGCATCGAGCCCGAGATCGTGTTCGGTCTTGGCCGGGACCTTCGGCCCGGGATGGACCTCGGCGCGATTGCCGGGACGATCGACTGGGTGGCGCATGGCTTCGAGATCGTCCAGTCGATCTATCCCGGCTGGGCGTTCGCCGCCGCCGACTGCATCGCCGACGGCGGGCTGCATGGGAAGCTGTTCGTCGGCCCCCGGCATCATCTCTCCGAAGGGGAGCGGACTACCCTGGCGAAGGACCTCTCCGCGCTTCGCGTGACGCTTTCCCGGAACGGCGATCCGGTCGACGTCGGATCGGGCGCCAACGTGCTCGACGGGCCGGTCCAGGCGCTCTCGCATCTCGTCGCGGTGCTGGCCGGCGATCCCTTCAATCCGCCGCTCGCCGCCGGCGAGATGGTGACGACGGGCACGATGACGCGGGCCTTTCCCGTCCGCCCCGGCGAACGGTGGTCGACGACTATTGAGGACTATCCGCTCCCCGGCCTCTCCGTCGTGATCGGTTGAACGGCCGCCTGACGCTTCCGCGCTGGTGCATCGATCACTCGAAGGTGGCTTCCGGATCTTCGCGCAGGCGCGTCACCGTGTGATGCTGCAGCCTGGCGGTCACGACCGCCGGGTCGCCGGCCAGCGCCTCGGGCGGGATCGGCCGGCCGACGACGATCGAGAAAGGTTGCCGCTTCTTGTTCAGGAACTCATGGAAGACGGTGATGTCGCGCAAATCGGTAGAGAAGCGCGACAGGAGATAGAACAGGCTGGAGTTGCGGGCGGTCACGTTCGCCGGGACGACGGGGAAGCCGTAGCGCCGCGCCAGGGCGACGACGGAATTCTGCCATGGCCGCTCGGTCAGTGCGCCGTCGTTCCAGTAGGCGATGCGCCCGGCCGGAAACAGGACGACGGCCTTCCGCCTCTCGAAAGCGCGCGCGGTCTCTTCCAGCGTGTCCCTGCTCTTGGCGTGACTTCTTTCGCCCTGCCGCCACTCGACGGGAATGATCACGTCGCGGAAGCCCGGCGCGGCGCGGATTGCGTCGCGATTGGCGAAGACTGCCATGTCCGGACGGCGGTCCTTCAACAGGTCGAAGACGGCGATGCCGTCGGCGATGCCGGTCGGATGGCTGGGCGCGAGGATGAAGCCGCCCGACGCCGGTATGTTCGCGGCGCCCTCGATGGAAAGATCGAGTTCGAGCAGACGGCTGAGATAGGCGAGCGCGTCCCGGCCGGCGAGGCCCGAAATGTCGTCGCACATGCGCAATGCCTGCCGGTAGTGGAAGAAGCGAAGCAGGGCCGGCTTGACGAAGGGCCAGAGCGGATGGCGCGAGAGGCGGGTGGACCGTTCGTCGATGAGCTGGTCGACGATGTGACGATCCTCGCGCCGGCCCACGGCATCTCCGGCTGCAGTGTCCGCCGGGAGGGGGGAACCCGACGTCGAAACCATGGCGTCAAACTCCGTACCCGCCTCGCTGGATTGGACCGGTGCCGGTTTTCCGGGAATGCGCGAGGTCTCCAGACGGTTCCTGGCGCGGGACTACCGGCCGGCGATGTCCTGGGCCACCGCGAGGCGAACGAGTTCGGCCAGTTC
Organism: Rhizobiaceae bacterium; assembly: GCA_905339215.1. Taxonomy (GTDB): domain Bacteria; phylum Pseudomonadota; class Alphaproteobacteria; order Rhizobiales; family Rhizobiaceae; genus DUSC01. The sequence continues at coordinate 42,645 of CAJPFN010000047.1, read as the reverse complement.
GCGGGCGGCGCGATCCTCGGCGTCACGCCTGGCGCGCAGCGCAGCGAACTCCTGGCGCGGGATGTCGTAGGAGGAGGAAATCTGCCGGCGGCCGGAGGCGACGGACGTTCCATCGGTGCCGAGGAGGTCGTACCGCGCGATCATGACGACGGTCGCGGCCGAGGGCTCCTCGTCTTCCGTGGTCAGCTGGACCGAAGCGGCCACTTCCACCTTCGCCGAGACGGCCAGCGCCAGCGTGTAGGCCGGGCTCGCGGGCGCAGCCGCGCCGCCGTAGAAAAGGAACATCAGGTGATTGCGGACCTGCTGAGCCTCGCGCGTCGTCACCGGCTTGATCGCGATCGACGTCAGTTCCTCGGCCATGCTGGCGGTACCGCCCGAGGTCGCCGGCGCGCTGGAATAGAGCGGCCGCACCGTGCACGCCGGAAAGACTGCGAGCGCCGCGAGAAGGCCGATGGCGACTGCAGGCCGGACGAATCGATTCACGCGCAGTTCCTCCGCTCAGGCGACCACATTGACGATCCTCTGCGGCACCACGATGACTTTGCGCGGCGGCTTGCCATCGAGCGCCTTCTGCACCGCCTCGAGCGCCAGGGCCGCCTTCTCGACCGCACCTTGATCCGCGTCGCGCGCGATTGTCAAATCCCCGCGCTTCTTGCCGTTCACCTGGACCGGATAGGTGATCTCGCTGTCGACGACCAGCGCCGGATCGAAGTCCGGCCAGGCCTGCTCGGCGGCGAGGCCCTTGCCGCCGATCGCCGCCCAGCACTCTTCGGCGAGGTGCGGCGTCATCGGCGCGATCATGGCGATGAGGAAGTCGACGGCCTGGCGGACCGCCCCGGACGTCGCCGCGTCGGCCTTGCCGGCTGCCATGTCGGCAAGCGGCGCCTGCAGCGCGTTGACCAGTTCGTAGAGGCGGGCGACCGCCTTGTTGAAGCCGAGCCGGGCGATCTCCTCGCCGACCGCCTTCAGCGTCTTGTGCGCGGCCTTCGACACCTCGCCGGCGGCGCCATCGCGGGCGGCGAGGGGAGCGGTCGTCGACAGGGCTTCGGCTGCCTCGGAGACGAGGCGCCAGACACGCTGGACGAAGCGGTGGGCGCCCTCGACGCCGGCCTCCGTCCAGATCACGTCGCGTTCGGGCGGCGAATCCGACAGCATGAACCAGCGGGCGGTGTCGGCGCCGTAGGAGGCGATGATGTCGTCCGGATCGACCACGTTCTTCTTCGACTTCGACATCTTCTCGATGGAACCGATCTCGATCGGGGTTCCGTCGGCGGCGAGCACGGCACTCCTCCGGCCGTCGGCTTCCGTGATCTTCACCTCGGCGGGCGTCACCCAGCCGTGCTCGCCGCGATAGGTCTCGTGGACCACCATGCCTTGCGTGAACAGGCCCTCGAACGGCTCGTCGACGGCGTTGAGATGGCCGGTCGCCTTCATCGCCCGGGCGAAGAAGCGCGAATAGAGGAGATGCAGGATCGCGTGCTCGATGCCGCCGATATACTGGTTGACCGGCAGCCAGCCGCCGGGACCGTCGACATGGGCGAGGTCGGTCGGGCGCTCCGCATTCCACGGATCGGTGAAGCGGGCGAAATACCAGGACGAATCGACGAAGGTGTCCATCGTGTCGGTGTCGCGTCGCGCCGGCTTGCCGCATTTCGGGCAGGCCGCGTGCTTCCACGTTGGATGGTGGTCGAGCGGGTTGCCCGGCCTGTCGAAGGAGACGTCGGCCGGCAGCTCGACGGGGAGCTGGTCGTCCGGCACGGGCACCGAGCCGCAGGCGTCGCAATGGATGACCGGGATCGGGCAGCCCCAGTAGCGTTGGCGCGAGATCAGCCAGTCGCGCAGGCGGAACTGCACCTTACGCTCGCCCATGGGGCGGCCGCCGATCTGCCTTTCGCCGAGCAGGTCGGCGACGCGGTCGAAGGCCTGCTTCGGCTTCATGCCGTCGAGGAAGCGCGAGTTTATCATCACCCCGTCGTCGACATAGGCGTCCTCGGTGATGCGGAAGGTCGCTGCGTCGGCGCCTTCCGGCATGACCACCGGCACGACCGGCAGGCCGTACTTGTTGGCGAAGTCGAGGTCGCGCTGGTCGCCCGACGGGCAGCCGAAGATGGCGCCCGTGCCGTATTCCATGAGCACGAAGTTGGCGACGTAGACGGGCAGCGTCCAGCCGTCGTCGAAGGGATGGACAACGCGCACGCCGGTGTCGAAGCCCATCTTCTCGGCGGTCTCGATCTCGGCCGCGGAGGTGCCGCGCCTCTTCAGCTCGTCGATGAAGGCCTGCAGCGCGGGGTTGCTCGCGGCCGCCGCCTTCGCCAGCGGATGGTCGGCGGCAATCGCCATGAACGAAGCGCCGAAGATCGTGTCGGGGCGGGTGGTATAGACCTCGAGCTCGGTCTCGCCGGCCGGCGCGGTTCCCTCCGCCAGCGGCCAGCGGAGGAGCAGGCCCTCCGAGCGGCCGATCCAGTTGGCCTGCATAAGCTTGACCTTGTCTGGCCAGCGCTCGAGCGTGTCGAGGCCGTCGAGCAGCTCCTGGCTCATCGAGGTGATCTTGAAGAACCACTGTGTGAGGTCGCGCAGCTCGACCGGCGCACCCGAACGCCAGCCCTTGCCGTCGATGACCTGCTCGTTGGCGAGCACCGTCATGTCGACCGGGTCCCAGTTGACCTTGGCCGACTTGCGCTCGACCAGACCGGCCTTCCAGAAGTCGAGGAACATCTTCTGCTGGTGGCGGTAGTAGGAGGGGTCGCAGGTGGCCAGCTCGCGCGACCAGTCGAGCGAAAGGCCCATGGTCTTCAGCTGGCCCTTCATCGTCTCGATGTTGGCGTAGGTCCAGTTGCGCGGATTGACGCGATTGTCGCGCGCGGCGTTCTCTGCCGGCAGGCCGAAGGCGTCCCAGCCCATCGGGTGCAGCACGTTGTAGCCCATGGCGCGGCGCCAGCGCGCCACGACGTCGCCCATCGTGTAGTTGCGCACGTGGCCCATGTGGATGCGACCCGACGGATAGGGGAACATCTCGAGCACGTAGTACTTCGGCCGCGGATCGTCGTTCTTCGTTTCGAACAGCTTCGCCTCCGCCCAGGCCGCCTGCCAGCGGGGTTCGGAAGCGCGGGGATTGTATCGTTCGGTTGCCATGACCGGGATTTCACTTAAAAGACGGGGGCTGCCGGCGGCGCGGCTCGGTCCGGGTCTTCACCACGCTTTGCCGGAACCGTCAACCGCACGCGCCGCCGCGGCGGCAAAAAGGACGGGGGCGAGGGGCATCGCGACGAGGAGCAGGCAGGGGCATGGACGACGTGGAAGGACGCCTCAACGTGGCCCGCGAACGGATCGCCGCGGCGGAGCGGGAAGCCGGCCGTCCGGCCGGTTCGGTGACGCTGGTCGCGGTTTCGAAGACGTTCGACCGCGAGCACATCCTGCCGGCGATCCATGCCGGGCAGCGCGTGTTCGGCGAGAACCGCGTCCAGGAAGCGGCGCAGAAATGGCCGGCGCTGAAGGCCGACCATCCCGACATCGAGCTGCACCTGATCGGGCCGCTGCAGTCCAACAAGGCGCGCGAGGCCGTCGCCCTGTTCGACGTCATCGAGACGGTCGACCGCGACAAAATCGCCGCCGAACTGGCGAAGGAGATCAAGCGGCAGGGCCGGCAGCCCCACCTCTACGTGCAGGTGAACACCGGGTCCGAACCGCAGAAGGCGGGCATCGACCCGCGCGAGGCGGTCGCCTTCGTCACGCGGTGCAGGACCGTGCACGACCTTACGATCGACGGGCTGATGTGCATTCCGCCCGCCGACGAGAATCCCGGCCCGCATTTCGCCCTGCTCGAGAAACTCGCCCGCGAGGCCGGCGTCGAGCGCCTGTCGATGGGCATGTCCGGCGACTACGAAGTGGCGGTTCGCTTCGGTGCCACGAGCGTGAGGGTCGGAAGCGCGATCTTCGGGTCTCGCTAGGGCTCCGGCTCGCCCGGCCGCCGGCGTTCTCAGTGCAGCACGAACTCGCCGCCGACGTTGCGCCACTCGTTCGGCGCGATCAGGCGCCGGTGCGTGTAGGCGACCGAATGCAGCGGCCCGTCGAGTTTCTGCTTCCAGAACTCGATGAAGCCGAGCAGCGCCGGGAAGTCCGGCGCCAGGTCGTAGTCCTGCCAGATGTATGTCTGCAGGAGGTGCGGATGATCCGGATAGCGGTAAAGGATGCGCGCCGTGGTCAGGCCATACCCCTTGAGCATCAGTTCCATTTCAGAAGCGTGCGTCATGTCACTTACAAGCTCCCCGACGATCCTCCACGCTGGCATCGTGCGCCGGCTTCGTTAACGGTTCCTTGAAACGCGCCGAGCCGCGACAGGTTCACCAACGAAAACAGTATGTTGGCAGCCGATATCGGCGAGTGCTGACAGGACGGTGCGTGGCGGCGCGACCGCCGCTGCGTCAACCCGCCGCGCAAATCCAATGTCTAATGTTGTCGGGCGCGGCGAATTGCTAATAATGCGGCGCAAGCCGCGGCCCGCCGACGGCGAAGGGACCGCACGCGTCGGTGTTCAGGGGGAGGAAAGCATGTCCGAAGTCAATGTCCATCGCGTCCAGCCCGCGTGGAAGAAGAACGCGCTGATCGACAACGAGACCTACCTCAAATGGTATGCCGACAGCATCAAGAACCCGGACAAGTTCTGGGGCAAGCACGGCAAGCGGCTGGACTGGATCAAGCCCTATACCAAGGTGAAGAACACCTCGTTCACCGGCAAGGTGTCGATCAAGTGGTATGAGGACGGCCAGCTCAACGTCTCGCAGAACTGCATCGACCGGCACCTGAAGAAACGCGGCAACCAGACCGCCATCATCTGGGAAGGCGACAACCCCTACGACGACCGCAAGATCACCTACAACGAGCTCTACGACCGCGTCTGCCGACTGGCCAACGTCATGAAGAAGCACGGCGTCAAGAAGGGCGACCGCGTCACCATCTACATGCCGATGATCCCGGAAGCCGCCTACGCGATGCTCGCCTGCACCCGCATCGGCGCCATCCACTCGATCGTCTTCGGCGGCTTTTCGCCGGACGCGCTGGCCGGACGCATCGTCGACTGCAAGTCGACCTTCGTCATCACCGCCGACGAGGGCCTGCGCGGCGGCAAGACCATCCCACTGAAGGTCAACACGGACAAGGCCATCGCCATCGCCGGGCGCGACGGCGTCATCGTCAAGAAGGTGCTGGTGGTGCGCCGCACCGCCGGCAAGATCGACTGGTTCGACGGCCGCGACCTCTGGTACCACGACGAGGTCGAGGCGGCGAAGGTGGAGTGCAAGCCCGAGCCGATGAAGGCCGAGGACCCGTTGTTCATCCTCTACACGTCGGGCTCGACCGGCAAGCCGAAAGGCGTGCTGCACACCACCGGCGGCTATCTCGTCTATGCGTCGATGACGCACCAGTACGTCTTCGACTATCACGACGGCGACGTCTACTGGTGTACGGCGGACGTCGGCTGGGTGACCGGCCACAGCTACATCGTCTATGGACCGCTCGCCAACGGCGCCACCACGCTGATGTTCGAGGGCGTGCCCAACTACCCTTCGCCGTCGCGCTTCTGGGATGTCGTCGACAAGCACAAGGTCAACATCTTCTATACCGCGCCGACTGCGATCCGCGCCCTGATGGGCGGCGGCGACGGGCACGTGAAGAAGACGTCGCGCAAGAGCCTGCGTGTGCTGGGTTCCGTCGGCGAGCCGATCAATCCCGAAGCGTGGGAATGGTACTTCAACGTGGTCGGCGAGAAGCGCTGTCCGATCGTCGACACCTGGTGGCAGACCGAGACCGGCGGCATCCTGATCACGCCGCTGCCGGGCGCGACCGACCTCAAGGCCGGCTCGGCAACCAAGCCGTTCTTCGGCGTGCAGCCGCAACTCGTCGACAACGAGGGCGCGGTGCTCGAAGGGGCGACCGACGGCAACCTGTGCATCACCGATTCCTGGCCGGGCCAGATGCGCACCGTCTACGGCGACCACGAGCGCTTCGTGCAGACCTACTTCTCCACGTACAAGGGCAAGTATTTCACCGGCGACGGCTGCCGCCGCGACCTGGACGGCTACTACTGGATCACCGGCCGCGTCGACGACGTCATCAACGTGTCGGGCCACCGCATGGGCACGGCCGAGGTGGAATCGGCGCTGGTTTCCCACGACAAGGTGTCGGAAGCAGCGGTCGTCGGCTATCCGCACGACATCAAGGGCCAGGGCATCTACTGCTACGTGACGCTGATGGCCGGCGTCGAATGGAGCGAGGAGCTGCGCAAGGAGCTGATCGCCCATGTGCGCCGCGAGATCGGCGCGATCGCCTCGCCCGACAAGATCCAGTTCGCGCCGGGCCTGCCGAAGACGCGCTCGGGAAAGATCATGCGTCGCATCCTGCGCAAGATCGCCGAGGACGATTTCGCCGCGCTGGGCGACACCTCGACGCTCGCCGACCCGGCCGTCGTCGACGACCTCATCGAGAACCGGCAGAACAAGAAGGGCTGAGCCGGGGCGCGACGCTCACGGCGGTGCCGATTTGACATCGGCGCCGCGGTCACCCACATTCGGCTCGTGTTCAACGAACTGAAAGGAGGTGATCCGATGTCGAGTGACTTCGTTACCCAGCGCGTGGCTCCGGCGGATTGCCTTTTCGGGAAGCAGCCTTCCTGACGACGGCATGACGCGCGGCCGGCGGCTTACCGCCGCCACGGATCCGCGCTGGACGACAGACACGGGAAAGGCCGCCGGCTCCTCGCGAGCGGCGGCCTTTTTCGTTGGGCCGTCGCCTTCCGCCATCGGGCGGCGGGTGCGGGCGGGTACCGGAACGCCGCAAAGCCGTGGGAAACTCCAGCGGCGCCAGAGGTCCGCCGGCTACTTCGTCACCGCCAGCCGCTCGACGTTGCGCGCGATCGAGAGGAAGGCCTCGGTCAGCTCGGCGCCGGAGCTCGTCTCGAAATAGTGCGTGATGGGGCCGCTGTCGGGCGAAGCGCAGGCCTTCATCACCGCCTTAGCGCCGGCCTCCTTCAGCATGAAGCCGACCGTGAACACCTCGATGCCGTCCTTGCGCATCGCCGCGCACAGTTTCTCGGCGTGACTGCGCGACAGGGCCGCCTGGTTGCGCGTGTCCTTGCCCTTGGCGACGCCGGCGAAGGCGGTGTTGAACTCGCCGTCCGTCATCAGGATGGCGATCTTGGCGACCTTCTTGGCGTCGTGGTCGGCGGGCGCCGCCGCCTTCGGCAGAACGTCGCGCCATTTCGGCGACAGCATGTACCAGCTCCACTGGATGCCGGTGTGGCCGCCGGTGTAGCCGTCGGCGGCGAAGGCTCCGACCGCCTTCTTCAGGGAGGACAAGTCCGCCGAGAGCGGCGCCAGAGCGGCCTTCGGGCAGAAGGCGAGGCGGTAGTCGCGGTTGACCTTGCCGGCATAGGGGCTGGCGTCGGTGAACTGGTTGGAGCCCTTGCGCTCGGTGGCGCACTTGTCCGGCGCGGCGGCGGCGGCGACGGGATCGTCCAGCTTCGGCGGCTCGCCGGTGGTGAAGCCCTTCTCGACATGAACGACGTTCGACAGCGCGCCGGTGTTGACGGCGTCGGCATAGGGGACGATGGCGACGCGCACGCGCGGCTTGGCTGGGTCCTGCCCGGCGAGGAAGGCGTCTAGCGCCGCGTTGGCGGCGGACTTAAGGTCCTTGATCTTCTGCCCGGCCATCGAGCCGGTGACGTCGAGCATCATCGCCACCTCGATGCGCTTGTCGGAGTAGAGCGCCGCCGATTCGACCGCGATGCGCCGCGAATTGCCGGCGGCGAAGACGGGGAACAGGAGGTCGACGTCGACGTGGGCGCGCGCGCTGACCGTGCTCGCCGACGTGTCGACCACGATGCTCTCAAGCGCCAGCGTGCCGGGCCGGATGAAGTCGGCGCTGCCATTGGCCATGAGGAAGGCTTCGACGCTTGCGCGCGCATCCTTCCCGGCGATCCTGCCGGTGGTCAGGTCGCGGGCCGTCGAGGTGACGGCTGCGTCGAGCGCGCCGATCAGGTTGGAGCGCACCTTGGACAACTGCGCGACATTGATGCCGTAGCCGATGCCGAGCGCCAGCACCGAGGCGATCGCTGCGGTCATGACGGCGAAGTTGCCCTTCGCGTCGCGGCTGAATTTGCGAAAACGGGTCGTCGACATCCAATCCTCCATCCGCTGCTGCCTGTTGCAGCCGAGATGCACGATCGCGGCCGGATCGATCGACGGAGGGAGGCGGGGAAGGCCGGCTTCGGCAAGTCCCTGATTTCGTGGAATCACGTCCCGCGGCATGGTTGACGGGCGGTAAACGGCGGCGATAGGCCAGCCGGGTCCTTAACCGCGCGTTCACCGTGGCGGCCTTGCGCCGGGCATGACCTGCGGCCGGCGTGCCGAAACGGAACGCGACGTCCGTCCCGCTTCGGTTCAGCCGCACCATGGGGCGCGTCGGCCGCCGCCATAGGGGCGCACGAGGTCGAGCGAGAGGAGGGCGGCGCCAACGGCGGTACCGTCGGCGGCCTCGACGTCGGCAAGCACGCGCCCGTAGTACTTGCCTCCGCCGATGTCCCGCAACCGGACCGGGCCGCGGCCGACGATGGCTTCCAGGGCTGCCCGCGCGCGATGTGCCGCGCCGCGCTCGGTATCGCAGCGGCTCTTCATCTCCGGCGCGTCGATGCCGCGGATACGCACGTTGACGGTGATCTCCTGCCCGGGCCAGACGAAGGCGGCGGCGCGCAGCGTGTCGCCGTCGAGGATGGAGATCACCCTGGCCTCGACCGGTCCGGCAAGCAATCGCTCGCCGGCCGCGGCGGGACCGGGGGCAAGGCAGGCGGCGAGCATCGCCTGCGGCAGCAGGAAAGCGGTGAGGTGTCGAAGCATTTAGGAGAAAATATTCCTATATGCTCCGCAGTGCAATCGCCTTCCTGGGCTACGACCCTCAGGCGAGGATCTGCGCGGTCAGCGTGCGGTCGATGCCGTGGCGCGGCGGCAGGGTTGCGCCGCTCTCGTCCTGCTCGTAGGTCCACACCCGGAACGTCGAAAGGCTGTGCGGGCCAAAGGAGTGCAGGAGCGGCACATCGGTGGCGTCGCGGCCGCGGGCGATGACGATGCGGCCGATGCGCGGCGTGTTGTGCCTGGCGTCGAAAGCGTACCACTTTCCGTCGAGCCAGGCCTCGAACCACGCCGAGAAGTCCATCGGGGCCGGATCGGCGGGCACGCCGATGTCGCCCAGGTAGCCGTTCACGTAGCGGGCCGGGATGTTCATGCATCGGCAGAAGGTTATGGCGAGATGGGCAAAGTCGCGGCAGACCCCGACCCGTTCCTCATGAGCCTGCGCCGCAGTCCGGGTGGAACGCGCATAGCCGTAACCGAACGACAGGCGGGCGTGGACGTAATCGACGATCGCCTGGACCCGCGTCCATCCGGGCGGCAGGTGGCCGAACAGCTGCCATGCCAGATCGCTCAGATGGTCGGTCTCGCAATAGCGGCTGCCGAGCAGATAGCCGAGGCACTCGTCGGGAAGCCTCTCAACCGGGGTCTCGCCGGCGAGCGTGTTCACTTCGTCGGTCTGGCCGCTGTCCTCGACGACCGCGTCATAGAGGATACGAAAGCAGCCGCCAGGAGCGACGAAACGCCGGCAGAGATTGCCGTAGCGGTCGGTGTAGACGGCGCTGGTTACCGAAGGCGACGTCACCACGCCCGTCTGCCGCTGGATGTCCTTCTGCCGCTCGGGATGGATTTCCAGCACCGAGATCAGCGGCGTCCTCTGCGGACAGTCGATGGCAATCTCGTAGCCGAGACGGATGAGCATGGGCGGCAGCCTTGCGCTAGAGTGAAACTCTCCTTCAACGCGATGCTACCATCGGCGGTTCCGTGACGCACGCCGCCCTGCGCCGGTCGGCGCGGGTCAGTGGCGGAAGTGGCGGGCCCCGGTGAATACCATGGCGATGCCGTGGGCGTCGGCGGCGGCGATCACCTCGTCGTCGCGCATCGAGCCGCCCGGCTGGATGACCGCGGTCGCGCCGGCTTCGACGGCCGACAGGAGCCCGTCGGCGAAGGGGAAGAACGCGTCGGAAGCAACGACCGAACCCCTCGCCAGGCTCTCGGCAAGGCCGGCGGCGGCAGTGGCGTCGTCCGCCTTGCGCGCGGCGATGCGCGAGGAATCGACCCGGCTCATCTGGCCGGCGCCGATGCCGACGGTTGCGCCGCCGCGAGCGTAGACGATGGCGTTCGACTTGACGTGCTTGGCCACCCGGAAGGCGAAGCGCAGATCGGTCATCTCGGCTTCGGTCGGGGCACGCTTCGTGACGACCTTGAGGGCGAGGTCGTCGACGACGGCGTTGTCGCGAGACTGGACGAGGAAGCCGCCGGCGACCGACTTGAAGGCGAGCCCGCCGGCGCGGGGATCGGGCAGGCCGCCCGTGACCAGGAGCCTGAGGTTCTTCTTCGCTGCGATGATGGCGACGGCCTCCTCGCTCGCTTCGGGCGCGATGATCACCTCGGTGAACACCTTGACGATTTCCTCGGCCGCCTCAGCGTCGAGCAGCCTGTTGACGGCGACGATGCCGCCGAAGGCCGAGACGGGATCGCAGCGCAGCGCGGCGAGATAGGCGTCCCTCAGCGAGCCGGCTTCGGCGACGCCGCAGGGATTGGCGTGCTTGACGATCACCACCGCTGCCGAGCGCGCCGGATCGAACTCGCCGGCGAGCTCGAAGGCGGCGTCGGTGTCGTTGATGTTGTTGTATGAGAGCTGCTTGCCCTGCAGCTGCCGCGCCGTCGCCACGCCCGGGCGGCGGTCGCCGGAAACGTAGAAGCCGGCAGACTGATGCGGATTCTCGCCGTAGCGCATCACCGTTTCGAGCTTGCCGCCGAAGGCGCGCCAGGACGGGTGCTCGACCTCGAGCGTCTCGGCGAACCAGCCGGAGATGGCCGCGTCGTAAGCCGCCGTCCGCGCGAAGGCCTTCGCCGCCAGGCGCTTGCGGAAGTCGAGCGACAGCGAGCCGAAGTTGAGCTCGAGCGCGTTGAGGAGCGGCGCGTAGTCTTCCGGGTCGGTGACCACGGCGACATAGGCGTGGTTCTTGGCCGAGGCGCGCACCATGGCCGGCCCGCCGATGTCGATGTTCTCGACGACGGACGCATAGTCACCGCCGCCGCGGCGCACCTCCTCGAACGGGTAGAGATTGACCACGACGAGGTCGATCGGCTCGATGCCGTGCTCGGCCATGGCCGCGGCATGAGCGGGATCGTCGCGCACGCCGAGCAGGGCGCCGTGCACGGACGGATGCAGGGTCTTGACCCGGCCGTCCATGATCTCGGGGAAGCCGGTGAGTTCCGAGACGTCGCGCACGGCGATCCCTGCCGCGGCGAGTGCCTTCGCCGTGCCGCCTGTCGAGACGATCTCGACACCGGCCTTCGACAAGGCGGCGGCGAGGTCGAGGAGGCCGGTCTTGTCCGATACCGAGATCAGGGCGCGGCGGACCGCGACGAGGTCCGGCGCGGGGAACTTGCTGGAAGCGACGGCCATCGGGCGTCTCCTGTAACTTCTGGCGGATGCGCGCGCCTATCACACAAAACAGGGGAGAGGAACTGCGCGAACGGGCCGCAGCGCCGTTGCCGGGAAGATCAGCCCTTTACCGTCGGCGGGGTGCCGATCCTTTCCAGCCGCCAGCGGACTTCCGGTCTCTGCGAGGCCTTCCAGGCGATGACGATCTGCCGCGATCGACGCGGCCCGACGAGCCCGGCGAAGAAGATCGATTCCTCGACGGCGGTTTCGATGCCGATTGCCGAAAACGCCCATGTATCGGCGCCCGGCGCAAACAGAACGAGGCGGCCGTCGTCGCCGTGCGTGACATTCACGTCCGGGTGGACGTGAAAGCGCAGGGTCGCCTGATCGCGGCCATTGTCCCTTGCCGGCTCCCCGCCCACACGGAATACGCGATCGCACCCTTCGAGCACGCTGCCGCCTGCGCTCAGCAGCAGTTCGCGCTCGTGGAAGAGGCCGAAGCGCGGCACATAGCCGTCATGCGAGGCGACGAAGCCCTGGGTGCCGTCGCGGTCCGTGCGCTCGCATTTGGTGGCCCGCGGCCCGTCGATCAGCGGCCAGCCGATCAGGCGGCTGATGCGTGGACGATAGGTGAAGCGCGCCGAGGACGTGTCGTTGAGCGTGAGCGTGGAATGCGCGGCGGTCGCCCGCGCCAGCGGCCTGAAATCCTCGGCGCCGAACGTGTCGACGCCGCAATTGACGATGAAGCACTGGCGGCCGGAGGACAGCTCGAAGGACAGGCAGCCCGCGTGAGCGGCCCCCGAAACCTCGGCTGGAGGCGGGGCGCCGGTGTCGGCGAGGACCGTGACATCGCCCATCGACAGACGCTCGTAGCCCGAATGCGGCGCGTGCAAGAGCGGCGCGCCGCCGGTGTCGTCGTGGCGCAGGATGGCCGCGATGCGATCATGGATGGTTACGCCCATGCCGTTGAAGCGGGCAAGCCCGCCGTCCTGGTGGCGGAAGAAGCGCAAGGCAGGCAGCATGCGTTCGACGGCTTCGATCAGCGCCTGGGGCGGCGCTTCGGCCTGGTTGGCGAAGGTCTGGCGCAAAGGCAGGAGATCGGCGAGCAGCTCCATCACCACCATCGGGTTGCGCGACACGTGGCCGCCGTCCGGCAGGATCTGGCGCTCGAGTTCCTGCGACAGGTTGCGGCCGGCGGACCTGACGGCGGAGGCCGTTGCCGGAAGCGCGAGGGCCGCGTAGGCGAGGGCAATGCGCGCGCGCAGCCGGTGCTTGCCGTCGTCCATCTCGCGGACCATCGAACGCAGGTAGCGTATCTGCACCGCTAGCGAGCGGAGGAAGGCGCGATAGAAGGCGTACTCCGCGCCCTGGAGGACGACGGACGAGTGTTGCAGCCAGGCGATGATGCGGCGGGCCGTGACCGCCGGATCCCAGGCGACGCCGGCGATGCGGCCGCCATGAACCGCGATCCAGTCGGAGACCAGCGCCCGGGCGTTGGCAGCGGCGAGTTCCGTCCCGGCCGCCCGCATGTGGCGCAGCCAGCGGAAGCCGTGCAGCGACCTGTTCCAGCCGCGGTCGGCGATCTCGATCTGGAAGGGGGAGCGGCCGCCGGTCTCGACAAGGTGGCCCGACAGCGGGAAGCGGCCATAGTAGATCTCGAGCGCTATCTGCGGATCGGCCAGTCGGAGATCGGGTGGCGCCACCAGGACGCGTTCGGGCGTGCGCCCGGCATAACGCCAGCGATAGGCCGGACCCGAGCGGATCCGGCGGCGCGCACGGCGCCACGTCTCGCGCATGACCAGCGCCCACAGACGCGGCGTGCCCGTCCCCGCACGTGCCAAGTTCCCTCCTCGTTGCGCCCCTTCACCGCGGCCAACTTAGTTGATTAATCGTTATCGGGGAGGGTGAAAATATGGTTATCGCAGTTCCGGGCCGACGCGGCGGAAACGCGCCGCGAAGAACCCATCCATGCCGGACAGCGAAGCTGTCTCCTGGACGAGGTCGGCGGGTGTCGTCCGCAAGGTGCCTTCGGCGGTGACGAAGGGCGCGATCCCCGGAAATTCCGCCGGGCGGATCGGGTCGGCTACGACGCGCCGATCGGCGGACAGGAACGCGGCGCGAAGGTCCTCTCCTTCCTCCGGATCGAGCGAGCAGTTGGAGAAGACGATCAGGCCTCCCGGCTTCACCATGCCGACGGCACGCTCGAGCAGCCGCCGCTGGAGGTCGGCGAGTTTGGCGATGTCGCCCGGTCCCTTGGTCCAGGTAACATCCGGATGGCGGCGTACGGTCCCGGTCGACGAGCAGGGCGCATCGAGCAGCACGGCATCGAACAGGGCGGGCGGATCCCAGGCGAGGAGGTCCGCCTCCACAACGTCCGCGGCGAGCTTCAGCCGGTCGAGATTGGCCGACAGCCGCCTGAGACGGCTGCGCGACAGGTCGATCGCCGTGACGCGCGCACCGGCCGCCGCGAGTTGCGCGGTCTTGCCGCCGGGGGCTGCGCAAAGGTCGGCAACGGAAAGGCCGCGCACGTCGCCGAGCAGCCGCGCCGGCAGGGCTGCGGCCGCGTCCTGCACCCACCATTCGCCCTCGGCGAAGCCCGGCAGGTCCTGGACCGGGCCGGGCAGCCGGGCGACGCGCACGCTTCCCGTCGGCAGCACGATGCCACCGAAGCGCTGTGCCCAGCCTTCCGCGTCGGTCTTCACCGTGAAGTCGGTCGGCGGTTCGGCACGGTGCGCGGCGAGGATGCCGGCGGTGCGCTCTTCGCCGTAGGCGGCTTTCAGCCGCGCGGAGAACCAGTCCGGCGCGTCGTCGTTGGCCTTGAGCTCGGCGGGAAGCGCCCGCTCCTTGACCCGGCCCAGGGCGCGAAGCACGGCGTTGACGAGCGCGGCGAAGCGCACCGTTCGCGGATCGGACTTGGCGTGGGCAACCGCCATGTCCACCGCCGCCCGGTCGGGCACGTCGAGAAACAGCATCTGGGCTGCGGCGACGTGAAGGATGTGCTCGAGCGATCGCGCGTTCTGCGGCAGCGGGCGGTCGAGCCGCCGCGAGATCAGCTTGCCGATGGTGACTCGATAACGTAGCGCAGTGGCGAGGATCGCCCTGACCAGGGAGCGGTCGCGCGCGGAGAGCGCACGGAACTGGGGGTGGCCGTGCTCGGCGTCGGTCAGCGCGTCGAGCGGCGTCCTGGCATCGACGACGGCGCCGAGCAGCCGCGCCGCCACCTGGCGCGGTGCCAGGCCGGCGATACCCTCTTCCGGTGTCTGCCTGAGACCGGCCCCGGCCCGCCCCGGCCGGGCGTCAGCTTCGCTCACGACCACGGACCCTTCGGTCCGGTCGGGCTGCGGCCCCAGCGTCCGGAGGGTTTGTTCTGCCGCGGTTCAGGGGCGGGCGCAGTTTCGGCCTCGGGCGCGCCCCACGGACCAGCCTGGGGCTGGGAGGACGGTTCGTCCGCCTTCGGCTGCGGAGCGGGGGGACGGCGGTCGTCGGGGCGCGGGCGCACCTGCCCGCCGCGCGCGTCGGCCTGCCATTGCTGGGCGAGCTGCTCGAGGGCGGCGATGCGGTTCTCGGTCAGCGGATGCGTCGAGAACAGACTGTCCATGCGTTCGCCCGACAGCGGGTTGACGATGAACATGTGCGCGGTCGCCGGATTACGCTCGGCATCCTCGTTGCGGATGCGGCCGGTCGCGGCGGCGATCTTGTCCAGCGCCGAAGCGAGCCACAGCGGATGACCGCAGATCTCGGCGCCGAGCCGGTCGGCCGAGTATTCGCGCGTCCGGCTGATAGCCATCTGCACCATGGCGGCGGCGAGCGGCGCGACGATCATCGCCACCAGGACGCCGACGAAGCCGAGCGGATTGTTGTTGTCGCGGTTGCCGCCGAAGAAGAAGGCGAAATTGCCGAGCATGGAGATGGCGCCGGCGAGCGTCGCCGTGACCGTCATGGTCAGCGTGTCGCGATTCTTCACATGCGCCAGCTCGTGCGCCATCACGCCGGCCGCCTCCTCGTGGGAGAGGCGTTGCAGAAGGCCGGTGGTGGCGGCAACGGCAGCGTTCTGCGGGTTGCGGCCGGTGGCGAATGCGTTGGGCTGCGGGCTGTCGATCAGGTAGACCTTCGGCATCGGCAGCTCGGCCCGCTCGGCGAGCGCGCGGACGATGCCGTAAAATTCCGGCGCCGTGCGCTCGTCGACTTCGACGGCATGGTGCATGCGCAGCACCATCTTGTCGGCGTTCCAGTAGCTGAACAGGTTCATCGCCGCAGCGATCAGGAAGGCGATCGTCATGCCGCCTGAGCCGCCGATGAGATAGCCGACGCCCATGAAGAGCGCGGTCATCGTCGCCAGAAGCATCGCCGTGCGGATCGTGTTCATCCGGGTCACCCGTTTTCAATGCAACCGGGGTCGATCCCCGGTCGCCGTCGATCTATATGATGGGAACAACCGCGGGGCCTTTCAATCCTCGCCCCTTCCGGAACACGCGCCATGACCGACCAGACCGAACCGTCCACGCCCCCGACCGACGCGGAAGCCGCCGCAGCGCCGGCCCGCGCTCTCAGCCCGGCCGCGCAGCGGGCGCTCGCCGAGGCCGAAACCCGCCGCGAGGAATACCGCCGCTACGAGGCGTCGCGTCCGAAGGAAATCGGCGGGCGCGGCGGCCATGAGCCCGGTCGCTACGGCGACTGGGAAGTGAAGGGCCTCGCCGCCGATTTCTGAGCGGCGAAGCCGGTTTACGCCGGCTTCTGGTAGGCCCGCGAGCGCACCACCGGCAGCAGCGCCAGGCCGATGACGAACAGCACGATGATCGGCGTCACGCCGAGACGCTGCGCGTCGACGGTCGACAGGCCGAACGTCTCCGACGCGAAGAAGGCGGTGGCGAAAGCGATCGCCAGCGGACCGATGAAGGTGGTTGCCTTGCCCGACAGCGCGTAGAGTCCGAACGCCTCGGTGACGCGGTCGCGCTCGACCTGGTCGACGAGCAGCGTCCGCGACGACGCCTGGATCGAGCCACCCGCCGCGCCGATCAGCGCCCCGGCGATGTAGAACATGATGTCGGGAATGGTGCTGTCCGCCCCTTCGGCGGCGACCGTCATGAACAGGACCTCGGTCTTGGTCGTCGAGATGACCAGCAGGCAGCACAGCGACAGGACCAGGATCGAGACGCTGACCACCGGCTTCGGGCCCCAGGCCTGGTCGGCGCGGCCGCCGAGCCAGGCGCCGACGGCGCCGGTCAGGTTGGCGAGGATGCCGAACACGCCGATCTGGATGATCGACCAGCCGAGCACGCCGGCGGCGTAGATGCCGCCGAACGAATAGAGCGCGTTGAGCGCGTCGCGGTAGAACATCGAGGAGAGCGGGAAGCCGAAGTAGCTTCGGTCCGACGGCAGGCCGCGCAGCGTGGCGCCGATCTGGGCGAGGCCCCGGCGCACCGCGCCCTTCGACGCCGCGCGGCGCACGACGTCGGGCGTGAACAGGAACATCGGCAGAACGAAGATCGCGTACCACGCCGCGGTCAGCGGTCCCGAGGCGCGGTCGCCCTCGCGCATGGCCGGGTCGAAGCCGAACAGCGGGTCGAGGCCGAGCAGGGTCTTGCCGGTCGTCGGCGATCCGGACAGCAGGCCGAGCACGATGACCAGTGAGACGATGCCGCCGACATAGCCCAGCCCCCAGGCCGATCCCGACAGGCGGCCAAGCTCCGAGCGGGGCACGAGGTCGGGCATCATGGCGTTGTTGAACACCGCGGCGAACTCCATGCCGACGAGCGCCAGCACGATGGCGAGCATGACGAACGCCATCTCCTGCGAACCGGGAACGGCGAACCACAGCATCCAGCAGCCGACGATTCCGACGATGGAGAAGAGCAGAATCCACGGCTTGCGCGGCCCCGATGCGTCGGCGATGGCGCCGAGCACGGGCGAGGAAAGCGCGATGATCAGGCCGCCGATGCCGGTCGCGTAGCCCCAGAGCTCCTGGCCCTTGGCCGGATCGGGCGCCACGGCGGCGGCGAAATAGGGGGCGAAGACGAAGGTGATGATCAGCGTGTGGAAAGGCTGTTGCGCCCAATCGAACAGCATCCAGCCCCAGATGCCGCGCTTCGAGGCGCGCTTGAACTCAGCTTCGGCCATGTCGTCCCCCGGTCCTCTTCCTCAACAGTCTACAGACCGGTCAGGTCGCCCATCAGGCCGGCGGCCACGGACAGCCGCGAAACGGTGATATCCCCGCCTTCCGTCAGCGCCTGCAGCCGCTCGCGCGCCCTTGCGATGCGCTCGCCGCCCCCCTCGATCCACGCCGCCACCGGATCTGCGGCCGTGCCGAACGAGGCCAGGGCCGAAATCGCGATGCCGCGCCGCGCGGCGCCGATCATGTCATTCGCCCGCGAAAGCGCAAGGCCGTCGTAATAGTCGGATGGCTGGATGGCGCGGGCTGCGTCCTCTATGCGGCCGATGCGGAACGCCTCGCTGACGCCGAAGAATGCGCGCGCGGCGGTTTCCGCCGCGACGCCGGCCTGGCGGCCGACGAGCGCGATGTCGGGGATGAGTTCGTAGACGTCGAGGGCGGCGAGGTGCTCGGCAAGCCTCGCGGGCGCCCCTGCCGCGGCGAAGCCGGCGCGCCGCGCCTCGTGCTTCTCGCGCATGAAGGGCGGCAGGATGGCCATCAGCGCAGGCTCGACGGCGGCGCGCGCGCTTGCCAGCGCCTTGATCTCGTCGCCGACCGGCAGCGACGGGTCGCCATGCTTGAGCAGCCAGGCTGTCGCGGCGCGCAGCAGGCGCACGACGGCCTCGTAGAACCCGAGTTGCGCCTGCCCGTCGACCTGGTTGTCGAGAGCATCGATCTCGGCATAGAGCGCCGGCAGCCCGAAGCCGCCGCGCGCCACCTCGAAGGCGCGCACAACCTCGGCCGGCCCGCGGCCGGTGGCGTCCTGGTGGCGGCTGACGAAGGAGGGGCCGCCTCGGTTGACGAGGTCATTGGCGACGACTGTGGCGATGATCTCGCGGCGCAGCCGGTGGCCGCGGATCTCGGCGGCGTAGCGGTCGCGCATCCGCGCCGGGAAATAGCCGAACAGGTCGGCCTCGAAATGCGGGTCGTCGGGCAGAGGGCTGGCGACGATGTCCGAAAACAGCACGATCTTGGCGTAGGCGAGAAGCACGCCGATCTCGGCGCGCGTCAGCGGCTCGCCGCGGACCTGGCGTTCTGCCAGCGCCGCAGGCGACGGCAGGTACTCGACGGCGCGGTCGAGCAGGCCGCGCGCCTCGAGCATGGTCATGAAGCGCGCCTGGTGGGCGAGGTCGGCCATGCCGCGGCGGCGCACCAGCGACAGCGCCAGCGTCTGCTCGTAGTTGTTGGCAAGCACGAGCTTCGCCACCTCGTCGGTCATCTCGGCGAGGAGGACGTTGCGGTCCTCGCGGGTGAGCGCGCCCGAGCGCATCGCCTGGGCGAGCGCGATCTTTATGTTGACCTCTACGTCGGAGGAGTTGACGCCACCCGAATTGTCGATCGCGTCGGAATTGCAGGCGCCGCCCAAGAGGCCGAACTCGATGCGGGCGCGCTGGGTGACGCCGAGATTGGCGCCTTCGCCGATCACCTTGGCGCGGACGTCGGCGGCGGTGACGCGGATGCCGTCGTTGGCGCGGTCGCCGGCGTCGGCGTTGCTTTCGCCGGTAGCGCGCACATAGGTACCGATGCCGCCGAACCAGAGCAGGTCTACCGGCGCCTTGAGGATGGCGCTCATGATCTCGGCGGGCGTCGCCACGGTCTTGTCGAAGCCGATCGCCGCTGCGGCTTCGGCTGTCAGCGTTACCGATTTTTGCGCGCGCGGCACGATCATGCCGCCGGCCGAGAGCTTGGACTTGTCATAGTCCTGCCAGGACGAGCGCGGCAGGGCGAACAGCCGCCGGCGCTCTTCCATCGATGCCGCCGGATCCGGATCGGGATCGATGAAAATGTCGCGATGGTCGAAGGCGGCGACGAGGCGCGTCTGCTCGGAGAGCAGCATGCCGTTGCCGAACACGTCGCCGGACATGTCGCCGACGCCGACGCAGGTGAACGGCGACGTCTGAATGTCGCGGTTCATCTCGCGGAAGTGCCGCTTCACGGCCTCCCAGGCGCCGCGGGCGGTGATGCCCATCTTCTTGTGGTCGTAGCCGGCCGAGCCGCCCGAGGCGAAGGCGTCGTCGAGCCAGAAGCCGTGCGCCTGGCTGATCGAGTTGGCCGTGTCGGAGAAGGTCGCTGTGCCCTTGTCGGCGGCGACGACGAAGTAGGGGTCGTCGACGTCGCGGCGAACCACATGCGCGGGCGGGACGACTGCGGCTGCGTCGAGGTTGTCGGTGATCGACAGCAGGCTGGAGACGAAGTTGATGTAGGCCCGCCGCCCGGCCTCGAACACGGCGTCGCGGCTGCCTCCGGCGGGCAGCTGCTTCGGATAGAAGCCGCCCTTGGCGCCCACCGGTACGATGACGGCGTTCTTGACCTGCTGCGCCTTGACCAGGCCGAGCACTTCCGTGCGGTAGTCCTGGGCGCGGTCGGACCAGCGCAAGCCGCCGCGCGCGACGGGGCCGAAGCGCAGGTGCACGCCCTCGACCTCCGGACCGTAGACGAAGATCTCACGCCAGGGGCGCGGCTCCGGCAGGCCGGTGACGGCCTTCGAATCGAGCTTGAACGCAAACGAGACGCCGTCCGGCCGGTCCGGCACGAAGTGGTTGGTGCGCAACGTCGCCTCGATCAGGTTGAGGTAACGGCGGATGATGGTGTCGTCGTCGATGTTGGGAACGGCGTCGAGCTCGTCCTTGATCTTGGCCTTGAGGTGGCGCGCCGTGACTTCGCCGTCGCCCGCATTCGGATCGAACAGCGCGACGAACAGCTGGTGGAGTCCGCGAGCGATCCCGGGATAGCGGTTGAGCGTGCCGGCGATGAAGTCCTGGCTCTGCGGAATGCCGGCCTGCTGCAGATAGCGGCCGTAGGCGCGCAGCACGCGAATCTCGGCGGAGTTCAGCCCCGCGGTCGAAGCGAGCGCGTTGTAGCCGTCATTGTCGCTGTCGCCGCGCCAGACCGAGAGGAACACGTCCTCGAACAGCGCGCCGCCGTCGGAAAGGGCGATCGATCCGCCGAAGGCACTCTCCAGCTCCATATCATGGACGAAGACGGTCGGCTGGTCTCCGTGCTGCACCTCGAAGGTGCGCTCGCTGATGACGCGAAAGCCGATGTTCTCCAGCACCGGCACGCGCCGGGACAGCGAGACCGGCTCGCCGTAGTGATAGATCTTCAGTGCGGCCTGCGTCTGGGCCTGCCCGGCGTGGCGATAATAGTCGATGGCAATCGTCCGGTCGGCACCGAGGCGGGCGATGCGGCGGGCATCGGCGAGCGCCTCCTCCGGCGAAAACGAGCCGCGGTAGCTCTCCGGGAAGCGACTGGCGATCTCGACGATCGATGGATCGGCGCCGGCGTCGGCCGCCGCCTCGCGCAGGCCGTCGTCCCAGGTGCGGATGATTCCGCGAATGCCCGCCTCGATGGTCTCGGCGTCGACCTTCGGTGTCCTGCCGCCGGATCGGCCGATGATGAAGTGGACGCGCGCCAGCGAGCCTTCCGGGAAGGCCGGATAGTAGGCCGAGACCCTGCCCTCGAAGACAGTCTTCAGGTAGGCGCCGATCTTTTCGCGAACGCCGCTGTCGTAGCGGTCGCGCGGCACGAAGACGATCACCGAGACGAAGCGGTCGAACTGGTCGGGCCGGACAAGCGCGCGCACGCGCGGCCGTTCGCCCAAGGCGAGGATCGACTCGGCGTGCTTCCTCAGCGTCGGCACGGCGATCTGGAAGAGTTCGTCGCGCGGATAGGATTCCAGAACGTTGATGAGCGCCTTGCCTGAGTGATCGTTCGGATCGAAGCCGGACTTCGAGATCACCGCCTGCACCTTCGAGCGCAGGTAGGGGATCTTCATCACCGAGCGCGTGTAGGCCGTCGAGGTGAACAGGCCGACCACGCGCAACTCGCCGGAAAGGCCGCCATTGTCGTCATAGGTCTTGATGCCGACGTAGTCGAGGTAGATGCGCCGGTGGACCACCGACTTGGCGTTGGCCTTGGTGACGATCAGCGGATCGGGTCCGTGCAGGAATGCGCGGATCTCGGGCGTGGTCGACACCGCCTCGGAACCGCGGCGCAGCACCAGCACGTCCGGGTCGGCGAGGATGCCGAGACCGCGTTTGTCGGAGCGTTCGAGCGTGCCGCTCTTCTCGCCGCCGGTATAGACGAACTCGCGCATGCCGAGGAAAGTGAAGTTGTCGTCGCGCAGCCACTCCAGGAAAGCGATAGCCTCGGCGACGTCGTCCTTGTCGAGCGGCACCGGCGAGTAGCGGAACTGGGTTATCGCCTGGTCGAGGCGGGCCAACATCGGCCTCCAGTCGGCAACTGCGGCCCGCACCTGGACGAGGATCCTGCCGAGGCGTTCCGCCAGGCCCTCGGCTTCGCGGTCGCTCAGCGGCGACACATGGACATGGATGAGGCTGACCCGGTCGGCACCGGCATCGGTCCGCGCAGCACCCGGCTCGCCGAGCAGTTCCGCGACGCCCGTGCCGTCGTGGCGCACTGCGAAGACCGGATGCACGACGAGCGACGCCTCGCCGGCACTCTCGCTGATTTCGGAGAGGATCGAATCGAACAGGAACGGCATGTTGTCGTTGACGACGGTGATTGCCGTCACGGGACGGCCCTGGCGGCGAACGTCGCGGCCGTTGTCGACGTCGACCACGCTTTCGCCCTTGCGGTGGCGGCTCAACGCCGCCCAGGCACGGCGGGCGGCCTTCTCCAGGTCGCCCGGCTCATAGCAGGAAACGTCTTCCGCCGGCGCCCGCGTCAGGAGGAAGGAAGCCAGTCTCTGCGCGCCGCCGCCGTCATCCTCCGGCACCGCGACATTTCCGGCCTTCCGGCCTTTCTGGCTGTCCACCATGGCGCTTGGTCCTCCCCCCGTCATGATTTTTTGTTATCGTAGCAGATGACAACGCTTTTACGACCCGCACCCCTCGACACGGCGGTTGAAAATTCCAGATAGGACGAAGGAATCGGCAGATGACAGAAACGATCGTCGCGCTCGATATCGAGCCGACCGGACCGCTGAGCGAAGCGACCGAGGCGTATTTCGACAAGTGCCGGGAAAAGCTCGGCCTCGTCCCGAACGTGCTGCAGGCCTACGCCTTCGACGAGAAGAAGCTGCGCGCCTTCACCGACATGTACAACGACCTGATGCTCGGCGCGTCGGGCCTCTCCAAGCTCGAGCGCGAGATGATCGCGGTCGCCGTCTCCTCGGTGAACCACTGCTACTACTGCCTGACCGCGCATGGCGCGGCGGTGCGCCAGCTATCGGGCGACCCGGCGCTGGGCGAGATGATGGTGATGAACTACCGGGCCGCAGCGCTTTCGCCGCGCCAGAAGGCAATGCTCGACTTCGCCGTTAAGCTGACGGAGGCGCCGGCAAAGATCGAGGAGGCGGACCGCGCCGGCTTGCGCGCCGCCGGCTTCTCCGACCGTGACATCTGGGACATCGCCTCGACCGCGGCCTTCTTCAACATGTCGAACCGCGTCGCCGCAGCGGTCGACATGCGCCCCAACCCCGAATATCACGCCATGGCGCGCTGAGCGCCAACCTCATCCCCTCATGCAAGCCGTCCGGTCGGCATCGGTTCGGTCAGGGATGGACGGTGACGAGATATGTTGATATCAACCCATATCGGCGCGGTGCTGCAACGACGGAGGGACGAGAATGCCGAATTTCCTGTTGGTCTACCATGGCGGCACGATGCCGGCCTCAGAGGAGGAGGGGCAGAAGGCCATGCAGGCATGGCTGTCGTGGTTCGGTTCGCTGGGCGATGCGGTCGTCGACGGCGGCAACCCGGTGGGCAAGTCGATGACCGTCCATCCCGGCGGCAAGGTGACCGACGACGGCGGGCCGAGCCCGACCACCGGTTATTCCGTGCTCAAGGCCGCGGACGCGGACGCCGTCGCCGCCATGGCCAGGCGCTGCCCGCATCTCGATGCCGACGGCACGATCGAGATCGCGCCGATCATCGAGATGGGCTGAAAGAGCCCGGCTGGCTCAATCCGACGCCGAGGCTGGCTCAGGAGCGCGCGGCGATCGCCGCCGCCGCGCCGGCCATCGCGGTCGCACCGGCGCGGTTGGCGATCCGGACGGCGCGCGGGCTCTTCAGCATGCGCCGGGCCTGCACGGCCGCGGCGACCCAGGTGAGGTCAATGGCGACCAGCACGATCGCCATGGTGGCGACCAGTTCTGTCCAGCCGAACACGGTGACCGAGCCGAGGTCGACGAGGGTCGGCAGCAGCGCCAGGTAGAAGACCATGATCTTGGGATTGCCGAGCGTCACCGCCATGCCGGCGAAGAACAGGCGCAGCGGCGAATCCGCCGCCGGCAGCGCGCCATCCTTCGTCTCGACCGGCGCCGTCCACATCTTCCAGGCCAGCCAGGCGAGATAGGCGACGCCGGCCCATTTCAGCGCGACGAAGGCGAAATGGAAGGTCTGCGCCACGACGGCGAGGCCGAAAACGGCAAACGACAGCCAGACGCCTTCGCCGATCCACATGGCGAGCAGGAAGGGAAGCACGCCGCGGACACCGCCGGCGATGACGCGGGCGACGAGTGCGGCGATCGACGGGCCGGGCGAGCCGGCGGCGACGAACAGGGCGGCGGCGAAGATGAGAAGCGAGGAGAGGGTCATGGCAATGATCCGTATCGAGCGGAAATTCTATATCGGCGCCGCCGCGGTTGTCGACGGTGCCGGCCGGTCAGGCGCCGCGTCGCCGCCCGATGGCCCAGGCGCCGATGCCCGCGGCCAGTCCGAACAGGGCTGGGATGCCATCCTCGGCGAGCGGCTTCGCCGCGCCCTCGAGGCCGTAGGGGCCGCCGAGCTCGATGATGAACCAGGCGACCAGGTAGACAGCGACCGCCGCCACAATCGCGACCAGCAGGACGCTGGCACCCGTGGACGGCGCCTTCGCCCCGAGCGGCGCCGTCAGGTCCTTGCGCAGCATGCGCACAGCGGTGATCCCGGCCGCGACGATTGCCGCGATCAGCCCGAAGAATGGGCCGATGATGAAGAACGCGCCCATCGCCCCGCCGCCGTCGCGGTCGAAGACGTTGGCGGCGTCCATGTATCGGAAGGCGGCCGACGTCGCGACGGCCCAGCCGCCGAAGAAGCCGATGACCAGGGCAAGAAGGGTGTAGCCTGCCACGCGCATGAGGACTCCGGATGGCGGTTGCGAGCGCGCGACCCTAGGACATGGAAGCCTCGGAAGGCAATTGCCCGGCGGCTGGTGCGTCGCCCTCCGGTCGGCGTGACCGGCAAAGGCCTGTGCCGCTGGCGTTCAGGCGGATTCCGCGCCGTCGGGGCGGTCGAGACTGAGGGCGAGCTTGCACAGGAGGCGGTCCAGCATGTCGCGTTCCTCGTCGCCGAGGCCGGCGAGCAGTGCCGCTTCGCATTCCATGTCCGCGCGGATCGCCGCCTCGGCGGTCGCCCGGCCTTTCCCGGTCAGCTCGACCGGCAGGCTGCGCGCGTCGCTGCCGCTCTCGATGCGTCGCACCAGTCCGGCCTTTTCCAGACGGGCAAGCCGGTTGGTGAGGCCGCCCGAGGAGATCATCAGCGACCGGTAGAGCTCGGTCGGGCGGAGACGGTAGGGCGGCCCGGAGCGCAGCAACGTGGCGACGACGTCGAACTCGCCCGTGTCGAGACCGTGCCGGCGGAAGACGGCCTCGATCTCCGGCCGCACCTTGAGCGTGATCCAGCGCGCCCGCCCGAGGACGGCCATCCCGACGGTGTCCAGATCGGGCAGCTCGCGGGCCCATTGCTCGCGGCGCAGGCCGACATGGTCGGCGCCGAAGTCGGGCGGGTCGCCAATTTGTCTTGACATCAAGATATTCCCGTATTTATCTCGCCGTAAAGATAAATACGGGAAAGCCGGACGCAAGGGTGGAAATTCCCGCGGCCCTGCTTCTTTCATAAACACGCATAGGAGAGTTTCGATGAGCAATGGAATGATGGTGACGACCGGCTGGGTCCTGAGCGGCCTCTTCGCGGCTTTCCTGCTGGTGGCGTCGGCCGCTCCGAAGCTCGTCGGCGCCTCCGTCGCGACGGACAGCATGACGCAGCTCGGCTGGCCGCAGGGCCATACGCTGATGATCGGCCTGATCGAGGTCGCCTGCGTGCTGCTCTATCTCTGGCCGCGCACGAGCGTGCTCGGAGCAGTGCTGGCGATGGGCCTGCTGGGCGGCGCCATGGCGACGCAGCTGCGCGTCGGCAACCCGCTGTTCAGCCATGTGCTGTTCAGCGTCTACCTCGGCCTGTTCATGTGGGGCGGGCTGTGGCTGCGCGACCCTGCGCTTCGCGCGCTGTTCCCGCTGCGCGGTTGACCGCGCCGGCCGGGGCCGGCGCGACAGACCTAGCGCTCGCTCAGGCGGCGCCGGCGGTCTTCGACTTCTCGAAGCGCTTGCGCTCGTTGGGGTCGAGATAGAGCTTCCTGAGGCGGATGGTCTTCGGCGTCACCTCGACCAGCTCGTCGTCCTGGATCCAGGCGAGCGCGCGCTCCAGCGTCATGCGGATCGGTGGGGTCAGCCGCACCGCCTCATCCTTGCCGGCGGCGCGGATGTTGGTCAGCTTCTTGCCCTTGAGCACGTTGACCTCGAGGTCGTTGTCGCGGCTGTGGATGCCGATGATCATGCCCTGGTAGACCTTGACGCCCGGATCGATGACCATCGGGCCGCGGTCTTCCAGGTTCCACATGGCGTAGGCGACCGACTCGCCCTGCTCGTTGGAGATCAGCACGCCGTTGGTGCGGCCGGGCAGTTCGCCCTTGTAGGGCTGGTAGGCGTGGAACAGCCGGTTCATCACGGCGGTGCCGCGCGTGTCGGTCAGAAGCTCCGACTGGTAGCCGATCAGGCCGCGCGTCGGCGCATGGAAGACCAGGCGCTGGCGGTTGCCGCCGGAGGGACGCAGCTCGACCATCTCGGCCTTGCGCTCGCTCATCTTCTGCACGACGACGCCCGCATGCTCCTCGTCGACGTCGATGACGACCTCCTCGATCGGCTCGAGCAGGTGGCCGTGCTCGTCCTTCTGCATCACCACGCGCGGCCGCGACACGGCGATCTCGAAGCCCTCGCGGCGCATGGTCTCGATCAGCACGGCGAGCTGCAACTCGCCGCGGCCGGAGACGAAGAACGAATCCTTGTCGGCCGATTCCTCGATCTTCAGGGCGACGTTGCCCTCCGCCTCCTTGAGCAGGCGGTCGCGGATGACGCGGCTGGTGACCTTGTCGCCCTCGGTGCCGGCGAGCGGCGAATCGTTGACGAGGAAGGACATGGTGACGGTCGGTGGGTCGATCGGCTGCGCCTTCAGCGGCTCGGTGACCGACGGGTCGCAGAACGTGTCGGCGACGGTGCCCTTCGACAGGCCGGCGATGGCGACGATGTCGCCGGCCTGCGCCTCGTCGATCGGCTGGCGCTCCAGCCCGCGGAAGGCGAGGATCTTGGTGATGCGCCCGGTCTCGAGCAGCGTGCCGTCGTGATGCAGCACCTTGACCGCCTGGTTCGGCTTCAGCGAGCCCGAATGGATGCGGCCGGTGATGATGCGGCCGAGGAACGGATTGGCCTCGAGGATCGTGCCGATCATGCGGAACGGCCCGGGATGCACGGTCGGCGCCGGCACGTGCTTGAGCACGAGGTCGAACAGCGGGGCGAGGCCCTGGTCCTTCGGGCCTTCGGGCTTCTCCGAGACCCAGCCGTCGCGGCCCGAGCCGTAGAGGATCGGGAAGTCGAGCTGCTCGTCGGTGGCGTCGAGCGCGGCAAACAGGTCGAACACCTCGTTGACCACCTCGACATGGCGCGCGTCCGGCCGGTCGATCTTGTTGATGACGACGATCGGCTTGAGGCCGACCTTCAGCGCCTTGCCGACGACGAACTTGGTCTGCGGCATCGGTCCCTCGGCGGCGTCGACCAGCACGATGGCCGAATCCACCATCGACAGGATGCGCTCGACCTCGCCGCCGAAGTCGGCGTGGCCGGGCGTGTCGACGATATTGATGCGCGTGTCCTTCCAGTCGACCGAGGTCGCCTTGGCGAGGATGGTGATGCCGCGCTCCTTCTCGAGGTCGTTCGAATCCATCGCGCGCTCGGCGACGCGCTGGTTCTCGCGGAAGGAGCCGGACTGTTTCAGGAGCTGGTCGACCAGCGTCGTCTTGCCATGGTCAACGTGCGCGATGATCGCGATGTTGCGGATCTGCATATCGGGTACTCGGGGGTTTTCGGCGCGCAAGGTCGCGCGCGGCATGTTCGGTCGGCCGCGCTCATACAGGCTTTTTCGCAAATGCGAAAGGGGGACGCGCCGAAGGACGCCCGTCAGCGGGCGGCGGCGCTGCGCAGCATCATCAGTTCGCCGATGTTCTCGATGGTCACATAACCCACCAGCCGGCCTTGCGCGTCGACGACGCCGACGGCGGGCGTCCCGCCCTTCTGCAGGTGCTCGAGCGCCGCGCTCAGCTTCTCGCCGTCGCTGACCAGCGGGATGTCGGTCGCCATGAGTTCCGCCGCCGGCGTCTTCTCGCCACGCTGCTGGAGGCCGGCGACGAGATGCGCCCTGGTCAGCACGCCGCGCAGCCTGCCGGCGCCGTCGATCACGGGGAACTCGTGCTGCGTGGTGCGCAAGAGCGCCTGCGCGGCGTCGTCGAGGCTGGCCGTCGCCGTCAGGCTCTCGAAGCGGGTGATCATGGCGTCGCGGACGTCGACGGCGCGCGCGGCGTCCTGGAGCCCGATCGCCTGCGTCTCTGCGGTCGCGGCGAGGTAGACGAAGATGGCGACGAAGATCAACAGCACATTGCCGACGACGAGACCGATGAAGCCGAAGGCGAAGGCGGCGAACTGGCCGATGGTTCCGGCAATCTGGGTGGCGCGGACACGGCTGTAGCGGGTCGCGAGCAGCGCCCGCAGCACGCGGCCGCCATCCATCGGGAAGGCCGGGATCAGGTTGAACAGCACCAGCCAGACGTTCACGGCGGCAAGCCGCGCGACGAAACCGATCTTCGGGTCTTCCATGGAGGTCAGCGCATCGGTGCCGACCGTGGCGCCGAGCCCGAGGATGAGGATTCCGGCGATGACGACGTTGACCAGCGGTCCGGCGACGGCGACGACGATCTCTTCGCCGGGCTTCTCCGGCAGGCGCTCGAGTTCGGCGACGCCGCCGATGGGCAGCAACGTGATCTTCGGCGTGCGGATGCCGTAGCGCCGCGCCGCTGTGGCATGGCCGAACTCGTGGAGCACCACGCAGGCGAACACCGCGACGATGAAGCCGACGCCTTCGAGCGCCGCGGCGGCGCCGCCGTCCTGGTAGTAGGCGACGCCGATCCAGGCGAGCAGCAGCAGGAAGGTCAGGTGAATGCGGATCTCGGTGCCGGCGACACGCAGGATCGGATAGGACCATTGCATGATGTCGTTGCTCCTCGTCGTGGTGGCACGCCGGCGACCTTATGCGCTTCGGCCGCCCGTGGCGAGCAACCGTTGCGCCGGCTGGCCGTTCATCGCAGCACTTCGTTTACCATTCTCGTGTCGAATGACGGTTCGTTAACGAACGGTGGATCTTTTCCGCCGCCAGGAAGTTGAGTCCCTGATGAAGGCCATCCGTGTCATCGCACCTGCCTTGTTCCGATCCGCCCTTCCGGGCGCGGTGCTGGCGATGATCGCCATCTCCTCGGGGGCAACGCCGCTCACCGACGACGATGGCGTACGGGAGAGACAGTGGCCGGTGGAACAGGCCGGCCTCTTCCCCGACGCGCCCTACGGCGTCGATCCGGTCGTGACCGGCCCGGTCAGCGCAAAATTCCGCCAGACGCGTGAAACTTTCGGCTGCGACCGCGCCGTGTGGCCGAACATTCCGGCAGCCTGCTATCCCGACTAAGCCTATTCCGTCCAGGCAGTGGCCCTCCTCATCCGCTCGTCAGGATCGGCGCGAAGCGCTCAGCAGTAGCGTTCCGTGTCGACCGACTGATGCTCCGAATAGCGGTCGCCATGGGCGAAGCCGGCCGGCAGGATCGCCTCGATCCGTGTCAGATCGTCGGCGTCGAGCCGGATGTCGGCCGCCGCGGCCAGTTCGGCGACATGGGCGGCGCTGCGCGTGCCGGGAATTGGGATGACGTGATCGCCGCGGTGCAGCGTCCACGCGACGGCGAGGGCGCTCGCCGTCCATCCGCGCTCGCGGGCGAAGGCGCGGAAACGCTCGATGCGTGCCTCGTTGGCGGCGAAGTTCGGTGCCATGAAGCGCGGATTGCTCTTGCGGAAGTCTTGATCGGCGAACGTGGCCGGGTCGAGCGGCCTGTCGGCGAAGACGCCGCGCCCGACGGGCGAGAAGGCGACGAAGGCCGTGCCCAGCCGCGCGCAGGCCTGGATCAGGCCGAGCTCGGGCAGCCGGGTCCACAGGGAGTACTCGTTCTGTACCGCCATGACCGGATGCACCGACGCGGCGCGCTCCAGCGTCGCCGGCGCCACCTCGGACAGGCCGATGCCGCCGATCTTGCCCTCTTCCTTGAAGCGCACCAGCGTGCCCATCACGTCCTCGACGGGCACATCCTGGTCGCGGCGGTGGATGTAGAACAGCTCGACATGGTCGCGGCCGAGGCGTTTCAAGGAACCTTCGAGGGCCTCGCGCAGGTAGTCCGGCCGGTTGTTGAAGTGCCGGCTCGGGCGGGCGACGATGCCGGCCTTGGTGGCGATGGTGAAGCGGTTCCGACGATTGCGGACGAATTCCCCGATGATCTCCTCGGACAGGCCGCCACCGTAGATGAGGGCGGTGTCGAGGTGGGTGATGCCGAGTTCGTCGGCCTTCGCCAGTGCGGCGAGGCTCTCGGCCCGGTCGGTCGGACCGTACATGCCGCCGAAGCTCATGCAGCCGAGCGCGACGGCGCCGATTTCGGGGCCGTTCCTGCCGAACCTGCGCTGCTTCATCGCCGCCTCCTACGCCAGGCCGCGCTTGGCCATCATCGCCGCGGCCGTCGGCATCCTGCCGCGGAAGGCGAGGTAGAGGTCCTCCGGATCCTTCGATCCACCGGCGGCATAGATGTGTGCGCGTAGCTTTTGCGCGAGCGCCGGGTCGAACGGGTCGCCGGTCTCCTCGAACGCCGAAAAGGCGTCGGCGTCGAGAACCTCGGACCACATGTAGGAGTAATAGCCGGCCGAGTATCCGTCGCCGGCGAAGACATGGCCGAAATGCGGGGTGCGGTGGCGCATGGCAATTGCATCCGGCATGCCGATCTCGCGCAGCTTCTCGGCTTCGAAGGCGATCGGGTCCGCCGGCGCCTCGCCGCGTGCGTGATAGGCCATGTCGACCAGCGCCGAGGCGGTGAACTCGACCGTGGCGAAGCCGGCGCCGAAGTTCCTTGCGGCGAGCATCTTTTCGATCAGCGCCGACGGCATCGGCTCGCCGGTCGCGGCGTGGCGCGCGTGCTTTTCCAGCACCTGCGGCACGGTCAGCCAGTGCTCGTAGAGCTGCGAGGGCAGCTCGACGAAGTCGCGGCTGACGGAAGTGCCCGACACCGACGGCCAGGTGACGTCGGTCAGCATGCCGTGCAGGGCGTGGCCGAATTCGTGGAACAGCGTACGCGCCTCGTCCATCGACAGGAGCGCCGGCTCGCCGGGCTGCGGCTTGGCGAAGTTCATGACGTTGTAGATCACCGGCCGCGCGCCGTCGCCGAGGCGATAGCCCGATTCCAGCGAGCTCATCCAGGCGCCGGAGCGCTTCGACGGCCGCGCGAAATAGTCGGCGAGAAAGCTGCCGCGGTAGGAGCCGTCGGCATTCGACACTTCGAAGACGCGCACGTCGGGATGCCAGGCGGCGATTCCCTGTCGCTCGGCGAAAGTGATGCCGAACAGCCGCGTCGCGACGTCGAAGCAGGCATCGATGACACGATCGAGCTGGAGGTAGGGCTTCAGCTCGGCCTCGTCGAAGGCGTACTTCTCGGCGCGAAGCTTTTCCTGCCAGAAACGCCAGTCCCATCCGGCAATGTCGTCGTTGCCACCGTTGGCTGCCGCGAGACGCTGCAACTCTTTCTGATCGGCGGCGGCCTTCTCGCGGGCCTTGTCCCACACCGGGTCGAGCAGGGCGAATACGGAGTCTGGCGTCTTCGCCATGGTGTCGTCGAGCTTGAGAGCGGCGTAGCTGTCGTAGGCGAGCAGCCGCGCCTTCTCGGCGCGGAGTGCCAACGTCCTGCGCACCACGTCGACGTTGTCGGTGGCGCCGCCGTTCTGGCCGCGCATGGTGAAGGCCCGCCAGGCCGCTTCGCGCAGGTCGCGGCGTTCGGAGAATGTGGTGAACGGCTCATAGATCGAACGCGACAGCGTGATCGCGTAGCTGCCTGCGCGGCCGCGCGTTTCCGCAGCCTGGGCCATGGCGCCCACCACGAATTCGGGTAGGCCGGCGAGGTCGCCCGCCTCCAGGAACATCGCCCAGTCGCGCTCGTCGGCAAGCACGTTCTGGCCGAACCGGGCGCCCAGCCCTGCCAGCTCTTCGTTGATGGCGCCCAGCCGCGCCTTGCCGGTCTCGTCGAGCAGGGCGCCCGAGCGGACGAAGCGCTTCCAGGTCTTTTCGAGCACGCGCAGCGTCTCGGGGTCGAGCCCGAGGGCGGCGCGGTCGCGGTAGAGCGCGTCGATCCTGGCGAACAGCGGCGCATTCATGGCGATGGCCGAGTAGTGCCGCGCCATCTTCGGCGCAATGTCGCGCTCCAGCGCCTGGATCTGGTCGTTGGTGTGGGCGCCGGCCTTGCACCAGAAGATCGCCGAGACGCGACCGAGTGCCTCGCCGGCGAGTTCCATCGCCGCCAGGGTATTGGCGATGGTCGGCGGCTCGACGTTGCCGGCGATCGCGTCGATCTCGGCCTGGTGCGCGGCGAGCGCGGCGTCGAAGACCGTTGCGAAGTCACTGTCATCGACCGCCGCGAAATCGGGCAGGCCGAGCGGGCCGGTCCAGCCGGTCAGGGGATGGCTGGCGAGGTCGATGACATTCGTGCTGGGCATTGGTGATCCGCTGGAAACTCGGGGGTCTGCGACGACCATGTAGGCGGCGGGCCGCCCGCACGCAACCTTGACAGCGCACGGCATCCAATATTATTAAGTCGTCCTTATTATAAGGTCGGCTTATAAAATGGCGAGCACCTTCGATCCCGACTCCTTCGGCTTCCTGCTGACGGACGTGACCCGCATGCTTCGCGCGGAGATGGACCGCCGCACCGGCGAGGCCGGACTTGGCCTGACGCCGGGTGAGGGACGGACGCTGTCGCACGCCTACCGCGCCGGCGGCGTACGCCAGAACGTGCTCGCCGAGAGGATGGGCGTCGAGGCGATGACGCTGTCCGGCGCTCTCGACCGGCTGGAGGCGCGCGGCCTCGTCGAACGGCGCGCCGACCCAGAAGACCGCCGGGCCAAGACCGTTCACCTGACACCGGCCGGCGAGGCGATGCTGGAACAGATCCAGCCGATCGCAGCGGCGATGCGCGCCGACGCCGCGAATGCCGTCCCGGCCGATGCCTGGCGGAACTTCGTGGAGGTGCTGAAAACCGTTCGCGCCAACCTCGCGGCCATGCGCGTCGATCCCTGCCGCAAGGACGGTGCCGCATGATGAACGTGCAGCCGTCCATGAAGACGATCCCCCTGATGAGCGAACGTCGCGTCAGCCTGCTCGGCGCGCTGCTGGTCGCCATCGGGCCGGTGACGATGGCGCTGTTCACCCCGGCCATGCCGGAGATCGTCCACGCCTTCGGCACGACGGAGGCGGCGGTGAAGCTGACGCTTTCGCTCTATTTCGCCGGCTTCGCACTCGCCCAGCTGGTCTGCGGGCCGCTGTCGGATGGCTTCGGCCGCAAGCCGGTCACCTTCGCCTTTCTCGGCATCTATCTCGCCGCCTCGCTTGTCGCGCTCGCCGCCCCGACGATCGAGATCCTGATCGCCGCCCGCTTCCTGCAGGGCGTTGGCGCGGCGGTCGGCGTGGCCATCTCGCGCGCCATCGTCCGCGACCTGTTCACCAGCGAGCGCTCGGCCCGCATCATGAACCTGATCGGCCTGATCCTCGGCGTCGGTCCCGCCTTCGCGCCGACGATCGGCGGGCTGACGATGGAAGTCGCCGGCTGGCATGCGATCTTCGCCGTCATGTTCGCGGCCGCAGTGGTCGTTATCCTGGTGGTCCACTTCGCCATGGTCGAGACGGTCCAGCGCGACCTGTCCCGGATACGGCCGCGGGCGCTCGCCGGGTCCTATGGGTCGCTGCTCGGCAGCCGCTACTTCGTGCTCTCGGCCTTGATCATGACGGGATCGATCGGCGCCCTCTACACGCAGGCGACGGTGCTGCCCTTCATTCTCATGGAGAGAGTAGGCCTGACGCCGACGCAATTCGGCGTCGGCATGCTGATGCAGTCGGGCATGTTCTTCGCCGGCGCGCTGGTCGTTCGCCTGTTGCTCGGCCGCTTCGGCGCTCTCCGGCTGGTGCCACCCGGCCTGCTTTTCATCGCCATCGGCAGCCTGGCCCTCGCCGTCGGCCTGCGGGTCGCGGCGCCCACCTTCCTATCGGTGATGGGACCGGTAGCCTTCTTCGCCTTCGGCATTGCCTTCGTCATGCCGGCAATGCTGACCGCCTCGCTCGCGCCCTATCCACATATCGCGGGCGCGGCCTCGTCCCTGGGCGGCTTCTTCCAGATGGGCGGCGGGCTGGTCGGCGGCTCGATCGCGGCGATGATCGGCGATCCGGTCCTCGCCATGGCGACGATCATCCCGGCGATGGGCCTTGTCGCGATCCTGTGCTGGATCGTGTGGCGTACCCTGCCCCAGCCGGAGATCCCGCTCGCCCACCGCTTCGGCGGGGAGTAGGGCGCCTTCGGTCAATCGATGTCCGGCCGCTCGAAGTCGCCGGTGTCCGGATTCATGATCCAGAGTTCGCCGCTCGAGATGTCGAACCAGGCGCCGTGCAGCGAGAGCCTTCCTTTGCCCTCGAGGATGCTCACGCAGGGAAAGGTGCGCAGGTTGGCGAGCGAGTAGCGGATCGAGATCCGCTCGAGCGCGGTCTGGCGCTCGCCCGCAGTCATCATCGTATTGCCGGCGACGGTCTCGGCGGCGGGCGCCACCAGGCTCATCCACTTGCCGATGAAGTCGCCCGGCGACAGCGGTGCGGCGGAGGGGTCAAGCGCGGCGCGGATGCCGCCGCAGCGCCCGTGGCCCATCACCACGATGTGGCTGACCTTCAGGCTCTGCACCGCGAACTCGAGGGCGGCCGACGTCGAATGGTACTCGCCGTCCGGCGAATACGGAGGCACCAGGTTGGCGACGTTGCGCACGACGAACAGTTCGCCGGGGCCGGCATCGAAGACAGCCTCGGGTGCGGCGCGCGAATCGCAACAGGCGATCACCATCGTCTCGGGCGCCTGACCTTCGCGGGCGAGCGACCGGTAGCGGCTGCTCTCGGACGCGTAGCGCCCCGACATGAAGTTGCGATAACCGTTGAGGAGGATCTCGGGAAGATGCGCCATGGAAATGTCTCTAACGGCATTCCGTTGCCGCGATCAACGCCTTTCGACGCATGGGGGCCGGTCAGGTCCAGATCGCGATCGGCAGCCCGTGGGCGTCGCGACCGGGCGGGTCGGGGAAGCTGACCGCCGCGCCGCGCGAAAAGCGCTCCGCCACGAGCATCATGGCTGCGGCGTCGAGGAAGTCGTCGGCGGCCGCGCCGCGTGGCGGCGGGCGGTCGAGGAAGGCGCGATCGTGGCCGCATGAGGCAAGCAGCGCCCTGCGCTCCTCCATGCCGGCCGGATTGACCTGGCCCTTGACCTTCTTCGGCGTCGCCATCGCCTGCCCGCCGGCGAGGCGCCAGAACGCGGCCTCGGGGTGCGATTCGACGATCCTCGCCTGGAGATCCGGCCGGGCACGGAGCAGGCCGTCCAGCTCGCGGATCCGGGAAAAGATGCCGAAGGCCTGGATGGAGACTGCGCGCGGCGGTTCCGACGTCGCGCGTGCGGCGGCGCTTGCCAGCCGGTGCGCCTCGTACCAGCGTTCGACCGACGTGAACTCTTCCTCCACCGCGTAGACGGCGGCGCGGGACGGGATCGAGAAGACGCTCGACTGGCGCGGCCCAAGAAGGCGACGGACCAGCGCTTCGGGTCCGCGTCCGCCGTGTCCGGTGCGTTCGGGCAGTCCGATCGGCATGTCGACGGCGATGGCCGCATCGGCAGGCAGGAGATCGACGAGATCGGCGATGCGGGCAAAGACGCGCGCCTCGACGCCTGCGCCAGGCAGGCGGAAGACGGCAATCCAGCCGCCTTTGCAGCCGTCGACCCCGACGACGGCCCGTCCGCTCACGCCCGGCGGTCCCTCGACGGGTGCGAGAGATGGCGAAGGTGCACCATCGCCATCGGGTGCGACAGGCTCTGCGCATCGGTCTCGAGCGTCAGCTCGTCGGCGCCGCGCTTGGCGGTGCGGGCGAGGATCTCGAACACCGCCGCCGTCGTCGATTGCAGCGCCTTGGCGGCCGGCTGGCCGGCGAGCAGCCGCGCCAGGAAGACGGCGCCGGTCAGGTCGCCGAGGCCGTTCGGCGGCTGCTCGATCATGCGGTGCTCGGCGAGCAGCGCCTCGGTGGCCGTGAGCAACAGGTTTCCGGTGCCGCCCGACATCAGCGACGGCGCCGAGGTCACCAGCATGGTGGGCGGTCCGGCGTCGAGCGCGGCGGCGATCGCCGAGCGCAGGTCGTCCAACGGCGTCCCCGCCATCCAGGCGAGTTCGTAGCGGTTCGGCGTCGCGATGTCGGCGATCGGGACAAGGACGTCGCGCAAGGCCACAGCCGTTGCCTCGGGGACGTAGAGGCCGCCGAGATCGCCCATGACCGGATCGCAGATGTAGAGCGCCCGCGGATTCCTCGCCTTGACGGCGGCGACCAGCGAGGCGACGGCCTCAGCCTGGCTCGCCTCGCCGAGATAGCCCGAAAGCACCGCGGCGACCTCGCCCAACCATGGCGACCGTTCGAGATCCTTCATCAGCGCGGCGAAC
The DNA here is from genome assembly GCA_905339215.1 of Rhizobiaceae bacterium. GTDB lineage: Bacteria > Pseudomonadota > Alphaproteobacteria > Rhizobiales > Rhizobiaceae > DUSC01. The sequence goes on along the minus strand of CAJPFN010000047.1, from coordinate 6,094 downwards.
TGACTTGCCTCGGGGACGATCCGCGTGGCGCGGCCGTGTCCGGGATGCCAGGGCAGGATCACGGTCGGAACGGCCCACACCGGGTGGCCGAGCGTTTCCAGCGCGAACACGGCGGCGCGGTTGCCGACCGAGCCGCGCGCGACGTGGCTGGAGATGACGATGACGGCCCGCGGCGCGTCTTCTTGCTCGGCGGTCATGCGAACTATCCGCGGGAAAGGTAGAGGATCAGCCAGACGGCAAGGCCGGCGACGAAGGCGAGTCCCAGCACGCGGCCGATCCGCGTGCCCCAGACCTCGATCGCGTCATCCTGGTCGGCGTCACCGGCGGCCAGATGGCTCCTCGAGCGTTCGACGACGCGCGCCATGACCGAAGCGCCGGCAAGCCCGCCGCTCGAATCGTGTGCGACCCGCTCGAGGATGCGGCGCGATTCGGTCTGGTCGGCGGGGTCGTCGGTCATCGGTGCGACATGCAACGTCATTTCGTGGCCCGCGGCGCCAAAGCCGCCGGTCCGGCGCGACCATAGCGTGTTGTAGCCCGGAGTCACAGGTCCGCACTCGCCCGTTCCGGCACTTTTCCTTTCCACATCCGCGTGAAAGCCGGCGAGCCGGACGGTCCCCGACGGCTGGACCGCAGGGACAAACGGCCCCGTTTCGCGGCGCGGCGATTCGGACTATCGTCCGCCCGCCGAACCATTGATCAGGGGTCTTCCATGCCTGCGACAGCGCTGCCCGGCCTTTTCCGTCGCCTTCCCGCCTTCTTCCTCCTCGGCCTGCTGCTGCCATTCCTGTCGGCCTGCGGCTACAACGCCATCCCCACCGCCGACGAGAAGGCGAAGGCGGCGTGGAGCGAGGTGCTGAACCAGTACCAGCGCCGCGCCGACCTGATCCCCAACCTCGTCGAGACGGTGAAGGGCTACGCCGCACACGAGAAGGAGGTGCTGGAGTCGGTCGTCGAAGCGCGGGCGAAAGCGACCCAGGTGACCGTGTCGCCCGAGGCGCTGTCCGATCCCGAGGCGTTCAAGGCCTTCCAGGACAGCCAGTCCGGCCTGACCAGCGCCCTGTCGCGCCTGCTCGCGGTGGTCGAGAACTACCCGGATCTCAAGGCCAACCAAAATTTCCTCGCGCTGCAGGCCCAGCTCGAAGGCACGGAGAACCGCATCGCCGTGGCGCGGCGCGACTACATCGAGGCGGTGCGCGAGTACAACACCACGCTACGCACCTTTCCGTCGGTGCTGTGGGCGACGTTCTGGTTCACCGACGCCCAGCCCTACCAGAACTTCACCGTCGCCGAGGACAAGATCGAGACGCCGAAGGTCGACTTCGGAACCAACCAGGGCGGCTGAGCGGAGCCGTCGATGCTGGAACGGGCTTGCACCGTGACGGGGACGGCAGGGCGTGCGCTGTTCGCGGCGCTGCTGCTGTGCCTCGTTGCCGCCACGGCGCCGGCCGCCGAACTGCCCGTCCTCACCGGCAGGGTGGTCGACAACGCGAATCTGATCGACGGCGCCACCGAGGCGGCGCTTGTGGCCAGGCTCGAGGCCTTCGAGAAGAAGTCGTCCGACCAGATCGTCGTCGCCACGATTCCCGGCCTCGGCGGCGAGGCGATCGAGCCCTATGCCAACCGCCTGTTCCGCGCCTGGGGCCTCGGCCAGGCGGGAGAGAACAACGGCATCCTGCTGCTCGTCGCCCGCGACGACCGCAAGATGCGCATTGAGGTCGGCTACGGGCTGGAAGGCACGCTGACCGACCTGCACGCTAAGCTGATCATCGAGAACACCATGGTGCCGGCGTTCCGCGCCGGCGATTTCTCCGGCGGAATCTCGCGCGCCGTCGATGACATCGTCATGGTGCTCGAGGGCAACGCCGCCGAACTCGAGGCGCGCGGCGAGCGCAACCAGAACGTCGGCTTCGATTCGGAAGACCTGTTCATCACGCTGTTCGTCATCTTGTGGGTCGTGCTGTTCTTCGGCGGCTTTGCCATGGCGCTGCTCGCGCCGGTTTTCGGCCGCAAGATCGGCCCTGGCCGCTACCGCTGGCTCGGCATGGACATCTCTTACAGCGGATCGGGGTCATCCTCGGGCGGGAGCTGGTCGTCGGGGAGTTCGTCGAGCAGCTGGTCGTCGGGCAGTTCCGGCGGCGGCTTTTCGGGCGGCGGCGGCTCGTCCGGCGGCGGCGGGTCTTCGGGGAGCTGGTGATAACGATGGCCGTACGCGCGATGACGCCGGAGCAACACGAAGCGGTCGCCGCGGCGATCCGCGCGGCCGAAGAGAAGACCTCGGGAGAGATCTTCTGCGTCGTGGCGCAGCGTAGCGACGACTACTTCTTCCCCGCCGCCTTCATCGTCACCGCCAGCATGGTCGCGCTCAGCCTCGCGGTCGCCTGGATCCTCCACCTTTCCTGGTTTGAGCTGAGGCCGACGACGCTGGTCGCAGCGCAGGCCGCGGCGATCGCCTGCGCGCTGGCCGTGCTCTGGCTGGCGCCGGGCCTGCGCATCCATCTGGTGCCGCGCCGGCTGCGTTACCGCCGCGCCCACGACAACGCGTTGCGCCAGTTCCTGGCGCGAAACGTGCACGTCACCGCCGAGCGAACCGGCGTTCTCCTGTTCGTCTCCCTTGCCGAGCAATATGCCGAGGTCATCGCCGACGCCGGCATCAACCGCCGCGTCGGCCAGGAGACGTGGGACGGCGTCGTGCGCGAGCTGGTCGGCCACGCGCGGCGCGGGGCCATCGCCGACGGCTTCGTCGCCGGGGTTGCCTCGGTCGGGGCGCTGCTCGCCGCGCATTTTCCGGTTGGCGAGGGGAATCCGAACGAGCTCGACGACCACGTGGTCGAGATCTGATCGTTTCCGGCCTGTGAGCAACGCGTCCCGCCGGGCAGGTTCGGGTTGCGCCGCGGCCGATCGAACGGCTATGGTTAACGAACCATGAAGACGCTCGCGATCGACATCCGGAAGGCCGAGCCCCGTGACGCCGAGGCCATCGCGGAGGTCCACCACGACGCCTGGCGCGGCGCCTATTCTGGCATCATCCCGCACCGGGCGCTGACCGCCATGATCAGCCGCCGGGGCCGCGAATGGTGGGCCAACGCCATCCGCCGCGCCGCTTCGGTGCTCGTCGTCGAAGTCGGCGGCGAAGTGGCCGGCTATGCCACGATCGGCCGCAACCGCGCGCGCGAGCTGCGCCAGGAGGGCGAGATCTACGAGCTCTATCTCAGGCCGGAATACCAGGGCATCGGGCTTGGCACGCGGCTGTTTGCCGAAGCCCGCGCCCGCCTGCGCGGCCACGGCCTCAAAGGGCTGGTCGTCTGGGCGCTTGAGGAGAACGCCGGCGCCGTCGACTTCTACGCAAGCACCGGCGGCCGCGACGTCGCCGAGGGCGTCGAAGTCTTCGACCAGAAGGCGCTGCGCAAGGTCGCCTTCGTCTGGGATTGAGCCGCGGCGACGCATCCGTCTTTTTGTGCATTGCACAATGGCGTTGCGGGCGCTATCGGGAGCGCGATCGAAGAGGACACCCCCCAATGCGCATCGACGCCATCAGGATCGGCAAGAATCCCCCGGACGACGTGAACGTCATCATCGAGGTCCCGGTCGGCGGCGAGCCGATCAAGTACGAGATGGACAAGGAGGCCGGCACGCTGTTCGTCGACCGCTTCCTGCACACGCCGATGCGCTATCCAGGCAACTACGGCTTCATCCCGCACACGCTGTCGGGCGACGGCGACCCGATCGACGTGCTGGTGTGCAACACGCGGGCGCTGGTGCCCGGCTGCGTGATCAACGTGCGCCCGATCGGCGTCCTGATCATGGAAGACAATGCCGGCCAGGACGAGAAGGTCGTGGCGGTGCCCGCGCCGCAGCTGACCAAGCGCTACGAGAAGGTGTTCAACTACACCGACCTGCCGCAGATCACGCTCGACCAGGTCTCGCACTTCTTCACCCATTACAAGGACCTCGAGCCCGGCAAGTGGGTGAAGATCGAAGGCTGGTACGACGCCGATCACGCCAAGAAGATGATCGTCGAGGCGATCGAGCGCGCCAAGGCGGCCAAGGGCTGACCGCCCGGCAAACGCCGGAAATGCTCTACCGCTCCTGGCGATAGAAATCCGGCAGCGGCACCTTGCCGGCGATCTCGAAGCGCTTGTCGACGCCGCAGGCGAAATCGCGGGCGTTCTCGTCGGCGATCCTGCGCGCCGTCTCGTTGGCCTTGGCGTTGCCGCTGGCCACCACGAGGCCGACCGTGCAGCCCTCGCGCGCCGAAACCTGCCCGATCTTGGCGATCGCCAGCACCTCGATCTGCTTGTCCGGATCCTCGACCGAGCTGACGAACCAGCGGTGGATCGTGGCGAAGGGGATCTCGATGTCGCCGTTCCTGGCGATGCGCCATTCGATCTTGGGGCCGGTCGAGTTGAACGAGCCGAAGCTCTCCCACGCCGGCGGCAGGTCGCCCTCGGGCGGATAGCCGTAGAACAGCGATTCGCGGAGGTCGCCGGCGAAGATCATCACGGGATAACCCCTGTAGCCGTTGCAGACGATGTTGGCGAAGTCGCCGCCCTCCTCGGCGCGTTCGTAGACGGTGCAGTCGCGGCCTTCGTCAAGGTCGGTATAGGCGCTGACAATCGTTTCGGCTGCCGCAGGCGTCGCGGCGAAAGCGAGGGCGGCGAAAAGGGGGAGCGGACGCATCGGCTGTGATCCGTGATGGAGGATCATTCGAGCCTAGCCGCCGCCGGTGAAAAAAGAAACGGCGGACCCCCACCGTCACCGCACTGTCCGATCGTCCCCAGCTTCGCCGCGGCGCCGTCGGCCGGTCGGAAAACCCTAGCGGCCGTCCGCGACGGCCAGCCCGTCGAGCAGCCTGGCGAGCATCGCGGGTTCGCCGGCGATGCGCACGGTCTTCAGCCGCGACGTGCCGCCGGCGACGACCGAGACGGTGCTGGCGGGCACGCCGAGCGAACGGGCGACGAGGCGCTCCAGCGCCGCGTTCGCCGCGCCCTTCTCGGGCACGGCGCGCACGCGGGCCTTGACGTGGGCGGCGCCGTCGGCGGTCGTCTCGGCGCCTTCGAGCGCGTCGCGCGAGGATTTCGGCGTCAGGCGGACGAAGAGATCCGCCCCGTCGGTGCGGAGGCGGTAGTGCGTGGCCATGGGCTGGCGGTCAGACCACCAGGGGCGCGACGGTCGTCAGGATGAACTGGCGGATAAAGAAGATGATGAGGAGCAGGATGATCGGCGAGATGTCGATGCCGCCGAGGTCCGGCAGGAGGCGGCGGATCGGCCTGAGCGCCGGCTCGGTGATGCGGAACAGGGCGTTGCCGATCGTCGCGACCGCCTGGTTGCGCGGATTGACGACGTTGAAGGCATAGAGCCACGAGAAGATCGCCGATGCGATCAGGAGCCACCAGTAGATGTCCAGGGCAAGGACGATCGTCTGAATGAGCGCGAGCATGCGGTTCTCTCCGTGTCGCGCGACATGTAGCCACTGGTCGCGGATGCGGCAAGCCCCGGCCCGATGGATCGCTTGACAGGATCACGGACGCAGCCTAAATCCGCCGCATCCGCTGGACGGGGCTGTAGCTCAGCTGGGAGAGCGCGTCGTTCGCAATGACGAGGTCAGGGGTTCGATCCCCCTCAGCTCCACCAACGGATATGAATCCAGTAAAATCAGAGACTTGGATGGCGTTCGCCGACCCCTCTGGCCCGGCACTCTGAACCCGTGAAGTTTTTTCGACGCTGCCGCGTCGGGGTCGTGCACTGACCGGCTCACGGTCCGAGTCCGGTCTCGCCCAGCCGGCTTGATCGCCTGGCGTCTCCCCGCGACAGAGCCGCGTCATTGCATCGTGGATGCGCTGCGCCCGCGCCGCGACGAAGGCGTCGTAGTCGCCCGCGATCGGCGCGTCATCAGGAAACATGTGGCTTTCGAGCCGGCTCCTGACCTCCGCGGCCGGTGTTGGCCGTCTTGGTCGGGCCGGAGAACGAACCCGCTCGCGCGGGAGGGCGCTTGGGGTTGAGGTAGAGGGCACAGGCCGGAGGCCGGGCCTCCATTGAGGGTCGCGCGGCAGCGGCAGAGCATGACGGGCTTCTTCAACAAGGAGCCTGACGATGT
>CAJPFN010000046.1 GCA_905339215.1 Rhizobiaceae bacterium | reverse complement strand
GAAACGCGTGACGAGGGCTGCGGTGATCATCGCTGCCATGGCGACGATATAGAGCCGGAAAGGCAGCGTCGTTCCCTTCGCGCTCCAGGCAAGGATGCCGGTAAACACGATTGCCGCGGCGCCCATCGCCGGCAGCAGCGTGTTCAGCCCGCGCACCGCGCCCTGATGGATTTCGAGGAACGCAGCGGGCGAGTAGCCGGTGGGGTCATATCCGCGCCAGATGCCGAACACGCTGCCGGCGAGGAGGGCAATGATCATGATATCGGCGAACTGCAACGCGTATCTTGCCAGCATGGTGGCGGCCTCCATCTCGAATTGATGCGCTAGCCAACGGCATATGGCTCGGCTAGGTTGGCGGTCGATATATTGAATACAGTTGGACTGTATCGAATTGACGGAAGAAGTAAAGCCCAGACGCGCCTATCGCTCCGCACGCCGACAACAGACTGCCGCGGACACCCGCAACGCCATCCTCGAGTCGGCGCAGGCTGCGTTCCTGCGCGACGGCTGGACAAGAACGACGATCGCTTCAATCGCGCGCGAGGCCGCAGTCGCGCCCGAAACGATCTACGCGGTGTTCGGCAACAAGCGGGTTTTGATACAGGAACTCGTCGTGCGGGCGGTCAGGGGCGCGTTCCCCGACGTGCCCTTGCTGCAGCAGGCGGTCCCGCGCGCGGTGGGCGCGGCCTCCGACCGATCTACGCAATTGGCGCTGTTCGCAGGCGACATCGTCGCGGTTCTGGAGCGCGTCGCGCCGCTCGTTGCGGTTGTCCGCGAGGCTGCCCGCGCGGAGCCGGAGCTGGAAGGGTTTTACCGAGAGCTCCACGCCGGTCGACGGCGCAATCTCGCCTTCCTCGCCGAGGCACTCGCCAGCCGGGGGCCGCTGCGCGGCGGCATGGACGCGAAAGAGGCGACGGACATCATCTGGCGTCTTGCCAGTCCGGAACAGTTCACGCTGTCCAGGCAAGTCGAAGGACTATCGGCCGATGACTATCGGCGATGGCTCGAATCGAGCCTCGAGCGACTGCTGCTGGACTGATCTGCGTCCGGTGGATATCTCCCTTCGCCGTTACCCAACGCCCGCCACCCCCGCCAGTCGATCCCGCGTTGTCCGGACGTAAAAAGGAGATCCTGACGACGCGAATTCCACCGGAGCGGCGGGCGCTAAGTCAATGCCATGGCGGCACCTTCGCCGCGAGCGTCACGCCTCCCACACGACCGGCAATTCGAGCAGCCCGCGGAAGGCCCAGCCGACGGGCCGCAGCGGGCGGCCGGAGGCGAGGCGAAGACCCTTCAGCCGCTCAAACAGGGCCGGAACGGCGACGTCCGCGATCAGCGTGCGCGACGCCCATGCGCCGGCACAGAAATGCGGGCCGGCGCCGAAGGCGATGCTCTTCGACACGTCGCGGGCGACGTCGAAGCGGTCGGGATCGGCAAAATGGTGCGGGTCGCGGTTGGCGGCGCCGAACATGAAGAAGACGCGTTCGTCCGGCTCGAAGGAGACGTCGCCGAACTCGAACGGCTGCGCGATCCGGCGCGGCGACATGCCGATCGGCGACAGCCAGCGCGCATATTCCTCGAAGGCCTGCAACCAGCCGACGGCGCCGCCGCGGACGGCTGCGAGCTGGTCTGGATGGTCGAGGAGCGCCCAGACCAACCCGGCGATGGCGTCGCGCGGTTCGTTCTGGCCGCCGCTGATGGCCAGCTTGATGTTGGCGCGGATGCTTTCCTCCGGCATTCCGGCCGCGCACATGACGCCGAGCAGGCTCGGGTCGGGCCGGGCGCGCGCGGACGGCAGCATCGCGTCGATCGCGGCGTCGATGGCCGCGGTCGCCCGGTTGCAGCGCGCCTCGACCGCCGGATCGCCGCCGTAGTTGGCGATACCGTCGATCATAGCCTGCGACCAGACGTCCATGTCGGCGAAGGCGACATTGGTGAGTCCGGTGATCTCCTTCAGCGCTTCCGCCGAGACCGGCATGGCGAAGTCGCGGACGAGGTCGGCCACGCCGCGCGGCGCCAGTTCGTCGAGGATGCGCCTGCAATGGCCTTCGAAGCGGGCGCGCCAATGGTCGCGTACGGTCTTCGGCGAGACGGTGGGGAAGATGGCGTGGCGCTCGGCGGCGTGCGCCTCGCCGTCCTTGCGCATCATGTTCTGCCCCATCAGCCGGTTCATCAGCCCGCCCGGCTGGTCGGAGGAGAACACGGCGATGTTCTTCTCGCAGACCGCGATGTCGTCGCGGCGCGTGAACAGCGTGGCGCCGAATTGCGGCACCCAGGCGATGGGACAGGCCTCGCGCATCGCGGCGAGGTCGGGATAGGGATCGTCGGCGAACTTTCGCGGGTCGACGTCGTAGCGCGGCGCTGTGCTCATGCGGGGCTTTCGGGCGGGCGGGCGCCCGCACCTTTCCACGCGACGAACGCCGAGGCAACGGCGATCAGATCACCTCGTAGCCGACGTCCTCCGCCGCATGGCAGAGCGTCTTCCAGAAGCTGCGGGAGAGCGAGCGGAACACGTAGAGGTCGAAGCGCATGGCGCCGGTCCGCTGGATCTGGGCGAGCACGTCGTGGTGCTGGGTGGCGACGCCGGAACCGACGGGCAGCGCGGTCAGGCCGAAGTCGACGGCGAACAGCTTCGAAAGTACCCACTCGGCCTTCGGTCCGTCGACGCGGATCGCCGTGCGGCCGTGGGAAAGGCCCGTAACCGAGCCGGTCGCGGCGTCGATGCGGCTGCGAAGCTCGCCTTCAAGGCCTTCCGCCTGATCGACAACGACGAAGCGGCCGGGTGCGACGCCGAACGCCGCCTTCGTCGCGGCGGCCACGCCGCCGCCGGCGCCGTCGGGCAGGGCTAGGCCGGTCGCCGCGCGGATCGCGGCGATCACCGCGCGTTCGGATCCGGGCCAGGCCGCGACCTGGACGATCGACGCGGGCCGTGTCTCCGAAAGGACCACACCGGCGCCGCCGGAGAGATTGCCGTGGCGGCCCGGCTGCCAGACCGGCTGCAGGGGAGACAGCGGTTCAGCCATGGAGGCGCTTCCCTTCGGGATCGAAGAAATGGTGGCTGACGAGCTCGACGGGGCCGAAGCGCTTGCGCACCGGATCGGAGACGAAGGCGCGCGTGCCGAGCCGCGCCTTGCCGTCCTCGACGAGGGCGAGCGAGATGTATTTGCGCAGCGCCGGCGAGTAGCAGACCGAGGTGACGTGGCCGATGGAATCGCGCGGCGCCGCCGGGTTGGAGCTTTCGACGATGTGCGCGCCGCCGTTGAGCGGCCGGCCGTCGAGCGACACGACGCCGACCAGTTCCAGGCGCCCGGGGCCGGTCATCCCGTCGCGGTCCATCATGGCCGAGCCGATGAAGGGCTTCTTCTTCGACAGCATCCAGTCGAGGTGCAGGTCGCGCGCGGTGGTGCGGCCGTCGATCTCGGCGCCGGTGACGTGGCCCTTCTCGATGCGCAGCGTACCCAACGCCTCCAGGCCGTAGGCGACGATGCCGAAGAGCTCGCCGGCCTCCATCAATGTTTCCCAGACATGGGTGCCGTGGCCGGCGCCGCAATAGACCTCGTAGGCCAGCTCGCCCGAGAACGAGAGCCGGCAGATCGTCACCGGCACGCCGTCGATCTCGCCGCGCACGATGCCCATGAATGGAAGCGTCGCGTCGTCGACCGCCGTTCCCGTGACGCAGGCTTCGAGCACCTGTCGCGCCTTCGGGCCGGAGAGGGCCGCGCCTGCCCACTCGTCGGTCACCGAGGTCAGGTGCACCTTCAGGTCCGGCCACACGACGTCGAGGCAATATTCTAGGTTCTGCATGACCTTGCCGGCGTTGACCGTCGTCGTGGTCATCAGGAACTCGGTCTCGCCGAGACGCCAGGTCGTGCCGTCGTCATAGGCGAAGCCGTCCTCGCGCAGCATCAGCCCATAACGGGCCTTGCCCACCGCAAGCGTCGAGAACATGTTGGTGTAGACCCGGTCGAGGAACTCGGCGGCGTCGGGCCCCTGGACGGCGATCTTGCCGAGTGTCGAGACGTCGACGATGCCGACGCCGTCGCGCACCGCCTTCGCCTCGCGGACATAGGCCTGCTCGATCGTCTCGCCGGGAAGGCCGTAGATCTGCGGACGGAACCACAGGCCCGCCGTGAACATGGTGGCGCCGTTGGCGACGTGCCAGTCGTGCATCGGCGTCAGCCGCTCCGGCTTGAGATGGCCATGGCGCTCGGCGGCGAGCGAGCCCAGCGACACCGGGGCGAAGGGAGGGCGGAAGCGGGTGGTGCCGACCTCCTCGATCGGCTTGCCGACGGCCGCGGCCATGATCGCCATGCCGGGCACGTTGGAGGTCTTGCCCTGGTCGGTCGCCATGCCGAGCGTGGTGTAGCGCTTCAGATGCTCGACCGAGACGAAACCCTCGCGGTAGGCGAGGCGCACGTCGTCGGCGGTGACGTCGTGCTGGTGGTCGACGAACGCCTTGCCGTCGGCCCTGATCTCGAAGACCGGGGCGGGGTTCGGGTCGAGTTCGTCGTCGGCGGCGAGCGGCAATCCGCCGTCATCCTCATCGGCAGAACCCGCCGCCATGCGGCCGGTTTCAAGGCCCTGGCGCAGGACCTCTGCGGTGGAATAGGCGCCGGCGACGGCGCCGGCGGCGATCCAGTTCTGCGTCGGTTCCGGCGGCAGGAAGGCTTGCAGGCCGGAATCCCAGCGCGGCCTGGCGCCGGCCTGGCTGGCCAGATGCAGCGCGGGCGACCAACCGCCCGAAACGAGCAGGCAGTCGGCGGCGAGGTTGCGCGCGTCGCCCGAGACCGTTCCGCTCCTGGCGTCGAAGGCACGGACGGCGATGCCGGAAAGCTGGCGGCGGCCGTCCGTGGCGACAACGGCGCGGCCGGCGAGCAGTTCGGCGCCGCATTCGGAGGCGAGCCGCCGCGCTGCGGCCGACACCGTATCGCGTACGTCGACGATCGTCGCGATCCTGGCGCCGGCGCGGGCAAGTGCTGCGGCGGAGCGGTAGGCGCGGTCGTTGTTTGTAAACAGCACGGCGCGCTCGCCGGCGAGAACGCCGAACTCGACCGCATAGCGCTCGGCCGCAGCCGCAAGCATGACCCCCGGGCGGTCGTTGCCGGGGAAGACCAGCGGGCGTTCGAGCGCACCGGTCGCGAGGACGACCGAACCGGCACGGATCGTCCAGCTGCGGTGGCGCGGCTCTCCGGTTTCCGGCTTCGCCTTGTGGTCGGTGACCCTTTCGAGCGCGGCGAGCGTGTTGTTGTCGTAGTAGCCCCATACCGTCGTGCGGGGCAGCAGCCGCACGTTGTCGCGTCCGGAGAGGTCGGCGATCGCCGACGCCACCCAGTCTGTCGCGGCCATGCCGTCGATGGTCTCGTCCGACCAGTTGGCCGAGCCGCCCAGGCGGGTATCGAGGTCGGCCAGGATGACGCGCCGGCCCTGCTCGGCCGCCGCGCGCGCCGCCATCAGGCCGGCCGGGCCGGCGCCGACGACGAGTACGTCGCAGAAGGCGTTGACGCGCTCGTAGCGCGCCGTGTCGGCGGCATAGCCGGCACGCCCGAGGCCGGCGGCGCGGCGGATGAACCATTCGCAGAACATCCAGAACCGCGTGCCTTTCAGCGGGCCGAAAACAGGCCCCATGAAGGTCTTGTAGTAGAAACCGGCCGAGAAGAGCTTGCCGGCGAGGCCGTTGACCGCGCCGACGTCGAAGGCGAGCGAGGGATAGCGGTTCTGGCTGACGACGGTGAGGCCGTCGTATATCTCAAGCATCGTCGCGGGGATGTTGGGCTCGCGCCCGTCGCCCTTGAGCACGGTAACCAGCGCGTTCGGCTCGTCAATACCCGCCGTCATGACGCCGCGCGGGCGATGGTACTTGAACGATCGGCCGAACAGCGAGACGCCGCTGGCGAGTAGCGCCGAGGCGAGTGTGTCGCCCGGGTGGCCCGAATAGTTGGCGCCATCGAAGGAGAAGCGGATCTGCCGCGAACGGTCGATGCGACCGCTGTCGGCGGTGCGGCGGGGGCTCATGAGCGGGCTCCCTTGCCCCGACGGCCGGCGGAGTGGGCGCGGCCCGCTTCGCGCGCGAAAGCGACGGACGAGATGACGTGAGTCAGCGTGTTGCGGGTCACGACCAGGTGGGCGCGGCAGCCGCCCGAGTGCTGCCAGAGTTCGTTGTGTTCGCCGGCAGGATTGAGCCGGTCGTAGACGTAGGCGTCCCAGGCGGCACGGTCGGTGGAGGCCGGATCAGGGCGCTGGCGGCCGGCCTCGCCCTGGTAGGTGAACTCGGACACGTCGCGAGGTCCGCAGTAAGGACAGGTGATCATCATTGGTCAGTGCAGCCGGGGCGTCGCGCCCTGGCCCTTCTCGTCGATGACGGCGCCGCGATGGAAGCGGTCGAGCGTATAGGGAGCGTTGATGCGGTGCGGCTCGTCCTTCGCAATCGTCCAGGCAAACGACCAGCCGGAGGCCGGCGTCGCTTTAAAGCCGCCGTAGCACCAGCCGCAGTTGAGATACATGCCGGGCAGGGGACCGCGCGTGATGATCGGCGAGCCGTCCATCGACATGTCCATGATGCCGCCCCAGGAGCGCAGGAGTCTGACGCGGGCGAGGCCGGGGAAAAGCGCGACCATTTCGGACATCACCTCCTCGACGACGGGCAGATTGCCGCGCTGGGCATAGGTGTTGTAGCCGTCGATGTCGCCGCCGAAGACCAGGCCGCCCTTGTCCGACTGCGATATGTAGAGGTGGCCGGCACCGAATGTGACGACGGTGTGGATGAAGGGCTTCAGCGATTCCGAGACGAACGCCTGGAGCACGTGGCTCTCGATGGGCAGCCGTTCGACACCGGCCATCTTCATGACGTGGCCGGTGCTGCCGGCGACGGCGATGCCGACCTTGCCGGCGCGGATCTCGCCGCGCGTCGTCATGACGCCAGTGATGCGGTCGCCGTCGCGCAGGAAGCCGGTGACCTCGCAGTTCTCGATGATGTCGACGCCGCGGCGATCGGCGCCGCGCGCGTAGCCCCAGGCAACGGCGTCGTGGCGCGCGGTGCCGCCGCGCGGCTGCATCAGACCGCCGACGACCGGAAAGCGGGCCGAACCGCCGATGGCGAGGCCCGGAACCATCCGGCCGATTTCGGCAGGGGTCAGCCATTCGGCGTCGACGCCCTCGTGGCGCATGGCATTGCCTCGGCGGATGAAGTCGTCGGCCTGGCCCGGCGTGTGGGCGAGGTTGAGCATGCCGCGCTGCGAGAACATGACGTTGTAGTTGAGGTCGTGGGAGAGGTTTTCCCACAGCTTCAAGGAATGCTCGTAGAAACGGATCGAGTCGGGCAAGAGGTAGTTGGAGCGCACGATGGTCGTGTTGCGGCCGACATTTCCCGAGCCGAGATAGCCTTTTTCGACCACCGCGACGTTGGTGATGCCGTGTTCCTTGGCGAGGTAGTAGGCCGTCGCCAGCCCGTGACCGCCGCCGCCGACGATGATGACGTCATAGGTGGGTTTCGGCTCGGGCTTCCGCCAGGCCGGAGCCCAGTCGCGGTTGCCGCCGAGCGCATTTCTCAGGAGGGACAGGGCCGAATATTCCGCCATCGGGACATTCCGTTTCATGCGATGCGCGAGCCTATAGGGGGCGCCGGGCCACCACGGCGAATATTCCGCCATGGCCTTTCGCATGGCCGACCTCGCGCGGCAATGGCGGATACCGCGACCGCTGGGCGCTTGCCGGGTCGGGTCCGCCTGATTATCAAGGCACGGACAAGGACCGAACGGCCGCGGCCGGGCGGCCGGACAAGGACACGATGCCGACCCATACCATGCGGCGCCTCGCCATCCTCCTGATCGGGATCTGCGCGCTCTTCTGGGCCGCCGCGGCCTCGGCCCAGAACGTGGGCAATTTCGGCGCCGGCCTCATCGGCGAACAGCAGTCCGAGCTCGACCGCCTCACCGTCAAGATCGACGAACTCGCCAGGAAGGTTGCCGACAGCGCCGAGGACGATGCCAGGCTGGTTGCCCTCAGAGCGGAACTCGAAACCGTTTCGCAGGCGGTGCTGAAGAGCGGCCTCGCATTCCGTCCGCGCCTCGCCGAGATCAACGCGCGCCTCGAACAGCTTGGCCCGGCCCCGGGCGAGGGCCAGCCGGCCGAACCCGACATCGTGGCGGGGGAACGCCAGAATCTCGTTTCCGAGAAAGCGGAGATAAACGTCCTGCTGGGCGTCGCGGAGAACCTGTCGGTTCGCATCAAGCGACTCGTCGACGACATCGCCGCAATGCGCCGCGATCTCTTCGCGCGCCTGCTGACCAAACGCTACACCATCGACTACGCGCTCGTCGGCGAGGTGCTGACGGCGTTCGCCGACGAGATGGGCGACTTCTATTACACCGTGTCGTCCTGGCTGCGGTTCGTCTTCCAGTTCAAGCTCAAATCGGTCACCGCGGCGGCGTTCTTCGCGCTCGCAGCGGCCGCAATCCTGGTCATTGGCGGAAGGCGCGTTCTTGGCGGTCTGTTCGTTTCGGACCCAGCGGCGGCGCAGCCATCCTATCTCAGCCGCCTGTCCGTGGCGTTCTGGTCGACGTTGCTGCCGTCGGCGGCGCTCGCGGTGTTTCTCGCCGCGACCTACTTCTTCTTCGACTACTTCAGCGTGTTGCGCGGCGACATCGGCGCGATGCTCCGCTCCCTGTTCTACGTCGTCGCCGTCGTCTATTTCGTCCACAGGCTCGGACGAGCCGTGCTCGCGCCTCCACAGCTCGAATGGAGATTGATCCCCGTCGGGCCGTCAGCGGGGCACCTCCTGGTCGTACTCGTGTCGGCGACGGCGTTCTTCACCGGCGTCGATCATTTTCTCACGAAGGTTTTCGAGGTCCTCGGATCGCCGCTGTCCCTGACCGTCGGCGAGAGCCTGGTCTCGACCTTCCTGACCGGTGCGCTGATCATCCTCATCGGTTTGGTGAAGCCTTTCGTCGACGCGAAGGGCACAGCGCGCCCGTGGCATCCGGCGTTCCGCTTCCTCCTGTTCGGCCTGGGCGGTGCGACCGTCGTCGCCGGGCTGCTCGGCTATATCGGCCTGGCGCGATTCATGTCGCAGCAGATCGTCATCACCGGCGCGATCCTGGCGACCATGTATATCGGTTTCCAGTCGGCGTCCGCGATCGCGGCAGAAGGCGCCTTCGGCGGCACCGCGCTCGGCCGCCGCTACGGGCGCTGGTTCAAGGTCGACGAGACCACGCTCGACCAGCTCGGCCTCGTCGTCTCGGTTGCCACCAACTTCATCGTCATCCTGATCGGGCTGCCCCTGATCCTGCTCCAGTGGGGTTTTCAACCGGGCGACATCACCGCGTGGCTCTACCGTCTGGCGACCGAGATCACGATCGGCTCGTTTTCGTTCTCGCTCACCGGCATCCTGTCCGGCGTCTTCGTCTTCGTGCTCCTCTATTTCCTGACGCGCTGGTTCCAGGGATGGCTGGACGGCTCGGTGATGGCGCGCGGCCGGGTTGACGCCGGCGTGCGCAATTCGATCCGCACCGGCGTAGGCTATGCGGGCGTCGTCCTGGCCGGACTGCTTGGCATCTCGGCCGCGGGCATCGATCTCTCCAACCTGGCGCTGGTCGCCGGCGCGCTCTCGCTCGGCATCGGCTTCGGCCTGCAGAACGTCGTCTCCAACTTCGTCTCGGGACTGATTCTCCTCGCCGAGCGGCCTTTCAAGGTGGGTGACTGGATCGTCGCCGGAGCGGTGTCGGGCACGGTCAAGAAGATCAGCGTGCGAGCCACCGAGATCGAGACCTTCCAGCGGCAGACCGTCATCCTGCCGAATTCGGAGCTGATCAACGCGGCGGTCGGCAACTGGACGCACAGGAACAGGCTCGGACGCGTCGAGATCCCGGTCGGCGTCGCATACGGAACCGATCCGCGCAGGGTCCACGCCATCCTGCTCGACATCGCGCGCAGCCATCCGTCGGTGTTGAAAAACCCCGAGCCCTTCGTCCATTTCAGCGGCTTCGGCGATTCGTCGCTGAACTTCGAGGTGCGCATCTTCCTCTCCGACATTCTCGGCAGCCTCGCCGTGCAGAACGACATTCGCTTTGCCATCGTCGAAGCCTTCGAGCGTGAAAGGATCGTCATTCCGTTCCCACAGCGCGAAGTTCTCCTGCGCCGCGAGACCGAACCGCCGGCGGGCGACATGTCGGCACCGCCGGTCCCAGTCGCGCCGCAGACCGAGCCGACCGCCCGCCGACGGCGGAAGCGCCCGGATCCGGTGTAGGTACGTCCATTCAGTTGCCGTTCAGCTTCGATCTCCTATAAGGTTCCACGAAAGGAAGGCCGAAGGGGTTCTTCCGATACGCAGAGGCGGTGGAAACACCGATTGAGCCATGAAGAAGTTCTGCCTCGCCCTCGCCGGACTGGTCGCGATGAGCGGCCACGGGATGGCCGCGAGCGCGACCAACCTCGATTCCGAGCCGCGCACGCTGATCGTTACCGAAGGCGGCGACAAGTCGGAGATCGCCATCGGCGCCGGCGAGACGGTCCAGTTCTGCCCGAGCGGCTGCTTCGTCACCATGCCGAACGGCGACCGCGAGGCGCTGAACGGCTCGGAGACGGTCGAGATCTCGGGTGGCGTCGGCAAGATCAAGTAGTCGCGCGCATATCCCGCGCGGAAGGGCCGGAGAGACGATCTCCGGCCTTTTATCTTTTCGGGTAACCCGCCGTTCATCCTGCGCGGCAAAATGGTCGGCAGGCGCCGGGTTCCCTGCCCAGATTTAACCGTCAAGTGCGGTCTTCGTCCTATACCCGGGCCAACGGCGCGTCTCCACGACGACGGGCGCAGGGAAATGGACATGGACGCACGAACCGATAGCACGGCGGTTCCGCTGGCGGTCGATCTCGACGGTACGCTGATCGCGACCGACCTCCTGTGGGAAGGGCTGTTCCTGCTTCTGCGCAAGAATCCGCTCTTCCTGTTCCTGGTGCCCTTCTGGCTCGTTCGGGGCGGCCCGGCACGGCTGAAACTCGAGATCGCGGCACGCGTCGACATCGATCCGACGCTGCTGCCCTACCGCGACGAGGTCGTCGCACGCCTGCGCGAGGCGCGCGCCTCGGGGCGCAGGATCGTGCTCGCCACCGGAACGCCGCGCAAGTTCGCCGAAGCGATTGCGGCCCATCTCGGCCTGTTCGACCAGGTCATGGCGACGGACGGCGCCCACAACCTCACTTCCGGGCGCAAGAGCGCAGCCCTCACCGCGGCCTATGGCGACGGGGGCTACGACTATCTCGGCAACAGCCGGCACGACATCGCCATCTTCGATTCGGCGCGCAGGGCCGTGGTCGTCGCCCCGGACCGCGCCGCTTCGCAGTGGCACCGCAAGCACGGCGGCGACCTGATCGAAGCGCCGAAGCCCAGCCTCCGCACTGTCGCGCGCATGCTGCGCGTCCACCAGTGGCTGAAGAACCTGCTGATCTTCGTGCCGCTGATTCTGGCGCAGCGATATTCCGATCCAGGGGCTCTGCTCGCCTGCGCGATCGCCTTCGTCTCCTTCAGTGCCGCCGCCTCGGCGATCTACATCGTCAACGACTTCTTCGATCTCGCGGTCGATCGCGCCCATCCGACCAAACGCAAACGGCCCTTCGCCAGCGGACTGCTCTCGATTCCGGCCGGCTTCGCCGCGATCGCCGTCCTACTCGCCGTCAGTGCCGGGGCAGCCCTTTTGTTGCCGCCGCTCTTCGGCGTGGCGCTGGCTGCCTATCTCGTCATCACCACGGCCTATTCCCTGTCGCTAAAGCGGATGCTTCTCATCGACGTGCTGACGCTCGCCGGCCTCTACACGATGCGCGTGCTCGCCGGTGCGGCGGCGACGGGCATCGAAGCCTCGTTCTGGCTGCTCGCCTTCTCGATCTTCTTCTTCCTGTCGCTGGCGCTGGTGAAGCGCTACGTCGAACTGCGCTCGACGACGCTGAGCGAGGGCGAGCGCATCGCCGGCCGCGGCTACCGGGCCGAGGACCAGGATATCGTCGCCCAGGCGGGCATGGCGTCGGCGTTCTCGTCGGCGCTCGTGCTTGCGCTCTACATCGACAGCGACGCGGTGCGCGAACTCTATCCTGAACCCTGGTTCGTCTGGCCGCTGGCGCCCATCGTGCTCTACCTGACGATGCGCATCTGGATCCTGGCGCGCCGCGACGAGATGCACGACGATCCGATCGTCTTCATCATCCGCGACTGGCGCAGCCAGGCGATGGCGGCGTTCGGCGCGGCACTCGTGCTAGCCGGAGCGCTGATCTGATGGCCGCGCACATGCAGAGCTTCGGACTGGTCGGCGGACCGTCGCCGCAGGTCATCGACCCGGCGGAGGGCGAACGCCGCCTGCGCGGGCGGCAGGCCGGCATCAATGCCGTCCTCGCCTACGGCAACGGCCGCAGCTACGGCGATTCCTGCCTGAACGGCCTCGGCACGCTGATCGACATGCGCAGCCGCAGCCAAATCATAGACTTCGATCCGCAGAGCGGCCTGCTGAAGGCCGAGGCCGGTGCGATGCTGTCCGACATCATCGCGCTCGTCGGCCCGCAGGGCTTCTTCCCGCCGGTCGTTCCAGGTACGCGCTTCATCACACTCGGCGGCGCGATCGCAAACGACGTCCACGGCAAGAACCACCATCGCCGCGGCACTTTCGGCGGCCATGTCGAGTCGCTGACCCTATTGCGCTCGGACGGCGTCTACTATCGCTGCAGCCCGACGCAGAACGTCGAGCTCTTTCGCGCCACGATCGGCGGGCTCGGCCTTACCGGCCTGATCCTCAGCGCTGAAGTCAGGATGATGAAAGTCGCCTCGACGGACGTGGACGAGCGCGTCTCCCGCTTCCGCGACCTGGCGGAGTACTTCGACATCGCCCAGGCCGCCGACGACGAAAACGAGTACGCCGTCGCCTGGATCGATCAACTTGCCTCGGGACGGTCCGCAGGCAGAGGCCTGCTGATCGCCGGAAACCATGCGACCGGGCGGGAGCCGGTGAAGGGGCGCGGCCTGCCGTTCCGCCCGCTGGTCCCGTTCCGTCCGCCCTTCAGTGTGATTGGCCGGCCATTCCTCAGGCTGTTCAACGGGGCCTACTACTGGCGCAAGGGTGCATCGCCCGATCCGCACCGCGCGAGCGCCGACACCTTCTTCTTCCCGCTCGACGGGGTCAGCCACTGGAATCGCCTCTACGGCCCGCGGGGCCTCTTCCAGCACCAGAGCGTCATTCCCACGGAGGCGGCAAGGACGGCCGTCGCCGAGTTGCTGCGCGTCGCCCGCGACGCCGGCGAGGGATCGTTCCTGACCGTGCTCAAGCGTTTCGGCGAGATGACCTCGCCAGGCCTGCTGTCCTTCCCCAGGCCGGGCTACACGCTCACCCTCGACTTCCCCAACCGCGGCGAGAAGACGCTGTCACTGCTGCGCGAGCTTGACCATGTGACCATGGCAGCAGGCGGTGCGGTCAATCCCTACAAGGACGCGCGCATGAGCGCGAAGGTTTTTGCCGCGTCCTTTCCCGGCTGGCAGCAGCTCGAGGCCCGGCGCGATCCCGCCTTCGTATCCGATTTCTGGCGGCGCACGGCGATGCGCCTGCCAACCTCGACATCGCCGGTCCTGATGGCCGGTTAGATAAAATATTCGACAATCAAGGTAAACAAATAAGTAACGGTCGGGTTTACTCAAATTGTATCATGGACTTAGTCGAATGTTACTGTTTGTGCGATAAGACAAGCCGGCGCGCGAGGACGATATGAAATTCCTGCCCTTCATCCTTTTCACGGTGCTGACCAACGCCGCCGCTCAGCTGATGCTGAAGCAGGGCATGATGGCGCTCGGCCCGATCAGCTTCGCCGGCGTCAATCCGGCATTGAAGATCCTGGCGATCGTGTTCAGCCCCTGGGTGTTCTTCGGCCTGCTCACCTTCGTGATTTCGATGGCTTCGCACCTCTACGTGCTGTCGAAGGTCGACCTGTCCTTCGCCTATCCCTTCCTCAGCCTCGCCTATGTCGTCGTCGCGGTGTTCGCCTACTTCGTCTTCCGCGAGGATCTCAACGCGCTGCGCATCGCCGGCATCGCCTTCATCTGCGTCGGTACGGTGCTGATCGCGCAGAGCGGCCGCGGCCATGCCGAGACCTCCGCCACCAATCAGAACCAGAACCTTCAGACTAGCGAGTTCGTCCGATGAAACACGTGATCTTCGGCGGCGACGGTTTCGTTGGCCGCCATCTTGCCCCGAAACTGCTTGCCGACGGCGAGGACGTCGTCGTTGCCGACATCGTGAAGAGCGATCTCGCGCACTACGGCAAGGCCCATTTCGTCCGCTGTGACGTAACCGATCCGCAGTCGGTCGCAGCGGTCGGCATCGAGGCCGGCGACATGGTCTACAACCTGTCGGCCAAGATGCTGTCGCCGATCCAGGTGCGCGCCAAGCGCCACGACTTCTTCTTCCCGGTCAACTACCACGGCACGGTCAACATCATCCACGCCATGGCCGATGCCGGCGCCGACCGCCTGGTGCACTTCACCACCGACATGATCTACGGCCACACCGTCACCTATCCGATGACGGAAGACCATCCGGTCGCGCCGCTCGGCGAATACGGCCTGTCGAAGCAGAAGACCGAGGAACTCGCCGCCGACTGGCGCCTGCGGGGCATGCGCATTTCGCTGTTCCGTCCGCGCCTCATCATCGGTCCGGGCCGCCTCGGCATCCTGGAGAAGCTGTTCAAGCTGATCGACTGGAACCTGCCGGTGCCGATGATCGGCTCGGGCAGGAACCCCTACCAGTTCATCTCGGTGTTCGATTGCGCCGAGGCGGCCAGGCTCGCCTGGAAGGCAGGCGTGCCGAACGAGGCCTACAATCTCGGCTCGCTGAACCCGCCACCGGTGAGGAAGCTGCTCGGCGACCTGATCCGCCACGCCGGCTCGAAGTCGATCCTGCTGCCGACGCCCGCCTGGGCGGTGAAGCGGACGCTCGATTTCCTCGACCTTCTCAACATGCCGATCATGGATCCCGAGCAGTATCTCATCGCCGACGAGGACTGCGTGCTCGACGTGTCGAAGGGCAAGCGCGACCTCGGCTGGGTGCCGCAGTTCCGCGACGAGGACATGCTGATCGCCGCCTATTCGGAATACCACGCAAAAAAGGACGGCCACGCCGTCGCCGCCGCACACAGCGTACCGGCCGAATGACAAGGACCGAAGACATGAACGCAATGACCCGCCCAGACCATGCCGCGGCCCGCACCGTCATCGCGACGCCGGCTCTAGCCGCGCATGCGACCCCGAAGCCGAACCTGCTCTCCGTCGAGGACGCCAAGGCGCTCGACGTGGCGCGCATGACCGACCTGTTCAAGGCGCACCTCAATCCCGGCCAGCTCCACTTCATGAAGCTGCTCGGCTTCCACAAGGTGAAGGTCGAGCGCGCCGAGGGCATGTACTACATCGACCAGAACGGCCGGAAGATCCTCGACTTCTTCGGCGGTTTCGGTTCGCTGGCCTTGGGTCACAATCATCCGCGCATTCTGGAAGCCCGGCGAAAGTTCCAGGAAGAGAAGCGGCACGAGATCGCCATCGCCTTCATGTCGCAGTATGCGGCGGCACTGGCGCACAACATCGCCGCCTGCTCGCCGGGCGACCTCGACATGGTCTTCCTCGGCTCGTCCGGTTCGGAAGCCATGGAGGCGGCCGTCAAAGTCGCCGAGCGCGCCGCCGGTCCGAAGCGGCCGAAGATCGTCTATGCGGAGAATTCCTTCCACGGGAAGACCAAGGGCGTGCTGTCGATCACCGACGGCCAGCTCTACCGCGGCGAGTTCAAGCTCGTCGGCAACACCGTGCGCGTGCCATTCGGCGACATCGACGCCATCGAGAACGCATTCCGCTCCGATCCGGAGATCGGCACAATCGTGCTCGAGACCGTGCAGGGCGGCGGCGGCATCATCCAGGCGCCGGCCGAATTCTGGCAGAAGCTACGCAAGCTGTGCGACCAGTACGGCGTCTTGTGGGTCGCCGACGAGGTGCAGTGCGGAGTGGGGCGTACCGGCCGCTTCTACGCCTTCGAGCACTACGGTGTCGTGCCCGACGTCACTGCGCTGGCGAAATCGCTTGGCGGCGGAAAGACGGCGATGGGCGCCATGATCGCCCGCCGCGACGTCTACATGAAGGCCTACGGCACGCCGAAGACGGCGATGATCCACGCCGCGGCGACCTTCGGCGGCATCGGCGAGGCCTGCATTACCTCGATCGAGGCGCTGAACGTGCTTTACGACGAGGGCCTGATCGACAATGCGGCGGCGACCGGCGACTACCTGCTCGACCGGCTGAACGCGCTGCAGGCAAAGTATCCGAAGATCATCAAGGAGGTCCGCGGCCAGGGCTTCATGGTCGGCCTGGAGTTCCAGGACTTCTCGCAGACGCTGCCGATGGTCCTGCGGCCCATGGTGTCGCTGCTCGACGACAAGCTGAAGGGGTCGCTGTCCGGCTTCATCGGTGCGCTGTTGCTCCGCGACTACGACGTGCTCGTCGCCTTCACCGAGTACAACCGCAACGTTATCCGCCTCGAGCCGCCGCTGATCTGCCAGAAGGAACATGTCGACCGCTTCGTCGAGGCGCTCGACTCGCTGCTTTCGCGCGGCATCACCGGAATCGTGAAGGATTTCCTGAAGAGCCAGGTGGGCTGAGGCCATGCTGACCCGGGCGCCCGCACCGACAGGCGTGTTCGACAGGCTCGGCACCGCCGCGCTCGGCTTCGCGGGCGACGTCTATGCAAGGAACGCGGCGGCGATCGGCGCCGCGTTGTTCTCGCTCTACATGCTGCTGACCGCGGCAACCGTCGTCGTGCTGCCCGACGCCAACTGGGACATGCTTCCCTATCTCGCCGTGGCGGAGGAGGGGACCTATGCCGATTCGCAGGCGCTCCACGACTACGTCTACGGCACGGTGAAAGCCGCCGTTTCCGAGGGCGACTGGCGGGCGTTGACCGACGATGGCGGCGGCTACCGCAGCCACATGGCGGCGAACGCGGCCGACTTTCATTCGCAACTCGTCATGTACCGCGTGAAGTTCGTCTACGCCGAACTTCTCTCGGCGGTCAGCAAAGTGATGTCGCCGGTCGCCGCCATGCAGGCGATCCAGATCTTCTCGGTGCTGCTCTTCGGCGCGGTGACCCTTCTTTGGCTCGCCCGCCAGCGCTTGATGGCGCTGGCGCCGCTCGCGGCCGGCATCCTGATGGCGCTCGAGTTCGGCGCGGCGGCGCGGGCCAATTCGCCCGACCTTCTGTGCGCGGCCGTCATGCTCGGCGCCGTCCTCGCCTATGTCGAAAGGCGGGAAATGCTCACGGCGACGCTCCTGACGCTGGCCGTGGCGATCCGCCCCGACAATGTGGTCTTCGCCGGGGTTTTCTTCGTTCTCGTCGCTGCCTTTCGCATCCGCTCGGTCGGCGTCGTCGCGGGCTTCGTCGCCTCGGCCGTGGTCTATCTCGCAGTGTCGCGCTGGGCGGGGCATCCGGGCTGGTGGCCGCATCTCTACTTCTCCAGCATCGAGCAGCAGCTCAACATGGACGGCTTCGATCCAGCCTTCTCGGTCGCCGCCTACGCGAAGGCCTTCGTCAATGCGGTGGTGCGCGCCATCGGCTTCAACACCTGGGTCGGCCTCGCCGTTCTGGCGCTCGGCGGCTGGTTCGCCGCCGCGCGCGCCGGCTTCCACCTCGACAACCGGGCGGGCGTCCTGTTTGCGGCGCTTGTGCTCGCCGTGCTTGCCAAGTTCGCGATCTTCCCGATCCACGATACGCGCATCTACCTGCCCAACCTGTTCCCGCCTTTCCTGCTGATCGCGGTTCCACTCGCCGCGCTTTGGGGGGCGAACGCGCGCGATGCGGGTGAACGCCTCAATCGTCCCCCGTCCTCCTTCCCATCCTCAGGTGCCCGGCCGTGAGTATCGCATCCAGTTTCGCTCGTATTCTTGCCGCCGCGTGCCTACCGAATGCGCTTCTGGCGCGTGCGCCCTCGCTGCGCGGCACACGTTTCCTTGCGGGTGCCGCGCTGCGCGCCCGGATCGGCGGGCGGCCGTTCCAGATGGTCAACGTCGGCGCCTGCGACGGTATTCTCTTCGACGACGTGACGCCCTGGCTGCACCGCATCCGCGGCGCGCGGGCGCTGCTCGTCGAGCCGATCCCGTACAACCAGAAGCGCCTGCGTGCGAACTACCCCGACGAGAAGCGGTTCGTCATCGAGCCGGTCGCGGTCACCAAGGCCAGGGGTGCGATCACGGTCCACACATTCGACGCGGCTGCACTGGAGGCCGGGACGCTGCCGATCGAGTTCATCGGCTGCTCGTCGGTTACCGACACCAACCTGATGTCCGGCAAGAACGCCTGGGGAGAGGACGACGCCAATTTCAGCCGCTTCGCCCCGCACCTCAAAGACATCGAGGTCCCGTCGGAGCGCCTGCAGACCCTGCTCGACCGCAACGGGATCGAGCACATTGACGCGTTCCTGGTCGATTGCGAGGGCGCCGGCTGGGTCGTCTTCGAGCAACTCGATCTTTCTCGTTACCGTCCGGGCATGATCAAAATCGAGGTTGGCGCGCTGCCTGCGGCCGAAATCGGCCAGGTGGTCGTTAAGCTGAAGACCGCCGGTTACGAGGTCGGCTTCCAGGCCGAGGACATCTGGGCTTTCGCCTGAGCAAACTCACTGGGTTGGCTGCCCCGTCGCCATGGCGCGGGACCGGCCCCGGAAGGTTCGCCGCCTAGGGCATTGCCCTAGTCGGCAATCGCCGCAAGCCCGACGGTCGCCGCGGTGGCCGTGATCGCCAGCGGCAGCCACTGGCGGCGCTGGACTTCGTCTTCGATGGCGAAAAAATTCAGCGGGAACAGGTGGTTGTGCGCCCGATGCAAGGCTTGCTCGCGCGGCGCCTCCATGAAGCACTCGTCGTCGAACCAAGACCAGTCGTCCGCCCAGGTCCAGCATCCGTGCTTCTTGTAAACCTCGGCGACGGCAGCCGCGAAATCCTTGTTCGCCGGCAGTCGGACATATTCCCCCGGCGCACTGCGGAAATAGCGCATCGCCAGCGGCACTGCGCGCTCGGTGCAGTAGTTGGACATCCACAGGCGAAAACCGATCCTGTCGCGCAGCTTCTCGAGGACGCGGAACACCTGGACGTGTTCCTCGTGCCCGTATTCGCCCCACGGATTGTGGGTGAAGACGTTCATGCCGGCAGAGAGGCGCGGCTCGAGCGCGGCACGAATTGCGTCGAAGTTCGCCCGGTATGTCTCGGAGACGCTCTCGGCAGAGACCTTTGCCGGATCGTATGCCGAGACCATGGATAGAGACTTCTTGGCGATGCGCGTCAGGGCGCGGCGGCTTGCCTCGTAGCCAAGGGCGATGCCGGAATCGGTGAGGTCGGGCGCTGTCCAGTCGGCACAGCCGGCGGCGCCAGATTCGTCGATGCCGAGGCATTCGATCGGCCGGGGATACTCGGCGAAAGCCGCCTGCCGCCGGCGCCCCAGTTCTGGATGCGCCCAGAAATCGCAATAGACGACGAAGATCCTGTCGACGTCGGCAGCGATCGAGTTGAACCACAGGATCTCGTCGTCGGCATGCGCCGCGACAATCACGGAGTTCTTCAGAAGGTCCTCGCGCGTGGTCATGTCTCCCCTCCCATTCCCGGCGGCGGACCGCCGTCCTCTGCCGGTTGTCTTTCGCTGCGCCGAGAGCGCAATTGCGCGTGGGCGCGAAACGCGGCGAGCGCCAGCTTTCCGCGCCAGGTCGGCGTGTCGACCAGAGCGAACATCGGCGTCGACTGCGTGCCGAAATCTGCCTTGAACGGCTCGTCGCCGATGGTGAAGTCGAAGACGTCGCCACCGCGCCCGATCCAGTCGGCGATGATGCGGTCGTAGAGCACCAGACCGGGAGAGCAGCGGCCGTGGTTTTCGTAGTCGCAGCCGATGAGGAGGTAGTAGAAGCGACCGCGATGGGCGAGGCCGTAGACGTATCCAGCCGGATGGCCGCCGATATCGAGCCGGAACACCTCCGCAAGAGCGTCGCAGCCCCCTTCGACGGCGACGGCTGCATAGAAATCGCGGACGAAATCGTCCTGGATCAGGTCGCCGGCGAAGCGGCCGGCCCTGAGGCGCTGTATTTCCGCCACGGCGGCGCGGATGTCGGCGGGCGAGGAGAGGCGCACCAGCCGGCCCCCGCCGAGCTTGGCGATCCGCTTTTCGGCGCGGGAAAGCCGGCCGAGCAGGGACTTCGACGGGCGCGTGCGGCGCCACTCGGCATAGTCGGTCCCGAGCGCGGCGAACGGTGCGCCGAAGCCGAGCGGTTCGGCGATGCCGGGAAGCAGCGCCGCCCAGTCGTCGAGGTGCTCGGCGCGAATCGGGCGGATGCGCAGGATGTCGTGGCTGGGCAGGGCCTGGGCGATCCGACGCTTCAATCCCGGGAGGCGGGCGATGCCGGTGCGAAAGGCGCGTTCGAGCGGCACCGCCGCATAGTCCGATACTCCTAGATCGGTCGTCTCAAGGAGCCGCACGCCGGCCTTGCGGCGCAGGATCAGCGGCAGGACGCCGACGAGCCTGCCGTCGTCGCGACGAAGCGTGACGACTACCTTGCCGGCGCGCCGGTGGGGCGCCAGCATCCCGAAGAAATGCCGGAGCCATTGGGGATGCTGGAAGCCGGTCGCGTCGGCGGCTGCGAAGAGTTCCGTGTATTCGCGGCAGGAGAAATCGAAGCCGTCTTCGCGGCCGACATGGAGGATTTCGCTCCGCTCGCCGCGATCTTCATACGGTAACGGTCGAAGACTGGTAATGTGGCGTCTCGTATCCGGTTCTGCTGCGATAAGCATGGACAATCCATAACACGATCGGCGGGGCTCCGGGTTAACGGGCAAGCCTCATACAATGTTAGAGTTAATGGTTGCGCAACCTGGCTTGCCGCAGGTCGCGGGGCGTTTCCGCCATGTCGCAAACAGGCTGCAATCGTGGCGAAGCGCCCTATAGTGTGCCGAAAATTCCACATCAGGGTCGCGGGCTATGGCTGGGTTTCCGGAAAAGGCGAAAGTTGTCATCATCGGGCTGGGCGGTATCGTCGGCGCGTCGATCGCCCATCATCTCATCGAGCGCGGCTGGGACGACATCGTCGGCATCGACAAGTCGGGCATCCCCACCGACATCGGCTCGACGGCGCACGCCTCCGACTTCTGCTACATGACCAGCCACGACTTCCTGTCCTGCTGGACGTCGCTCTATTCGGTCTCGTTCTACGACAGGCTCGGCCACTACGAGCGCATCGGCGGCCTTGAGGTCGCCCGCGTCGGCGACGACGCGCGCATGGACGAGATCCGGCGCAAGGTCGCTTCCGCCAAGGCCTTCGGCACGCGCGCCCGCCTGATCGAGCCGGCCGAGATCAAGCAGAAGTTCCCGCTGATCGAGGAGAGCATGGTGCAGGGCGGTCTCTGGGACCCGGACGCCGGCCTCGTCATCCCGCGCTCGCAGACCGTCGCCGGCAAGCTGATCGACATGGGCGTCGCCGCCGGCAAACTGCAGGCCTTCGCCAACACACCGGCGACCGCGCTGAAGATCGAGAACGGACGTATCCGCGGCGTCGTCACCGAACGCGGCACCATCGAGGCCGACACCGTGATCGTCTGCGCGGGCCTTTGGGGCCGGCTGATCGCCGAGATGGCAGGCGAAGACCTGCCGGTCATGCCGGTCGACCATCCGCTCACCTTCTTCGGTCCGTACACGGAGTTCGCCGGTACCGGCAAGGAGATCGGCTATCCGCTGCTGCGCGACCAGGGCAACTCCGCCTACATGCGCGACACGGGCGACCCGACCACTTCGGAAGGCGGCATGATCGAGTGGGGCTATTACGAGGAGAAGGAGCCGCGGCTCTGCCACCCGCGCGACCTGATGGAGAAGCACCAGGCGCGCCTGTCGCCGTCGCAGCGCGACCTCGACATGGAGCAGATCCTGGAACCGCTGGAGCG
This sequence comes from Rhizobiaceae bacterium, assembly GCA_905339215.1. Lineage (GTDB taxonomy): Bacteria > Pseudomonadota > Alphaproteobacteria > Rhizobiales > Rhizobiaceae > DUSC01. Next base: position 37,821 of record CAJPFN010000046.1, on the reverse strand, counting down.
GGCGATCGAGTTGACGCCGATCCTCGGCGAACTGGGCTACGACGAGCGCCGCTCCTTCAACGGCTTGCTACAGGTCACCGCCGACGGCGGTCCTTCGATCGGCGAGAGCCAGAAGGTGAGGGGCCTGTGGTACGCCGTCGCCATCTGGGTCAAGGACGCGCCGGGCATGGCCAAGCTCGTCGCCGACTGGATGACCGACGGGCGCACTGCGATCGACCACGCCAGGATCGACTACTCGCGCTACTATCCGCACCAGATAAAGGAGGACTTCATCGCCGGGCGCTGCGGCGAGGCGGCGCAGAAGATCTACAATCCGGCGGTCCACCCGCGCGAGCCCTATGCGACCGGCCGCAACGTGCGCCGTTCGCCATTCTACGAGCGCGAAAAGGAACTTGGCGGCTACTTCATGGAACTCGGCGGATGGGAGCGCGCCCACGGCTACGCCGCCAACGAGCACCTGCTCGAAAAGTACGGCGACCGCGTACCGGTGCGCGCCAACGAATGGGACAACCGCCACTTCTGGCGCGTCTCCAATGCCGAGCATCTCGCCATGAGCGAGGACTGCGGCATCGTCAACCTATCGCATTTCTACATGTTCGACGTGGAGGGTCCGGACCACGTCGCGCTGCTCGAATGGCTGTGCGCGGCCAAGATCGGCGGCGACGCCAACATCGGCAAGGGCATCTACACCCACTTCCTCGACGACGAAGGCATGGTGCGCGCCGACCTGACCGTGATCCGCATGGCCGACCGCTGCCGGGTGATCGACGGCGCCGACGCCGGCCCGCGCGACTTCCACTACGTGAAGCGGATTGCCGAGGACAAGGGCTTCGACGTGACCGTGACAGACGTCACAGCGAAGTACGTCACCATCGGCATCTGGGGCCCGAACGCGCGCGTAACCTTGCAGAAGGTGGTCGAGGACCCGGCGGGGCTCTCGCCGGAAAACTTCCCCTTCGCCGCGATCAAGCCGATCAGGATCGCCGGCAAGGACGTCACCGCCTTCCGCATCTCCTATGTCGGTGAGCAGGGCTGGGAGCTGCACATGCGCTACGAGGACGGCCTCGCCGTCTGGGATGCGCTGCGCTCGACCGGCGTGATGGCCTTCGGCGTCGAGACCTATGCCAATTCGCGGCGCATGGAGAAAAGTCTCCGCCTGCAGAACGCCGACCTCCTGACTGAATACAACCTTATCGAATCCGACCTGGCGCGTCCGAAGGTCAAGGAGGCGGATTTCCGCGGCAAGGCGAAGCACCTCGAGTACAAGGCCCGGCCGCACCAGCCGGCGATGCTGTGCACGCTGGTCATGACCGGCAACGTCGATTCGAAGGGAGTTGCCCGCTACCCTGTCGGCACCATGCCGGTGATGGACCCGGAGACGGGCGAGACGCTGGTCGACGAACTTGGCCGCCGTTCGTTCACCACCTCGGTCGCCTATGGCCCGACGATCGGCAAGAACATCGCGCTCGCCTACCTGCCGTGGTCGCATTGCCAGGAAGGCCGCAAGCTGAACGTCGAGTACTTCGGCGAGACCTATCCGGTCGAGGTGGCCGGCGTCGGCTACAAGCCGCTCTACGATCCGGAGAACCTCAAGCCGCGCAGCTGAACGCGCGTGATGTCGCCCGGCCCGATCGGCCCTGTCATCGCACTGCTCGGAGCGGTCGTCTTCGTCGGCGCGCTGGTGCGCGCCGCGCGCAACCGCTTCCGCAGCGGTGCCGGTCCGGGCCCTATCCACTGCCCGAAATGCGGCGAGATCGTCCCGGCGGCGCAGGCCCGTCCTTCCACTGGGCAGGCGATCCGCGACGGATTTATCTGCAAGGCGTGCGGACAGTCGATGGACAAGTGGGGGCGGGCCCGCGGGCGCTGAGGCTTTTCATCGCCGCCTAGCCGCTGCGCCGACTTTGATGGCGGTGGCAGGGATCGGCATCGGACGCCGACCCCGCCGTTCGAAAAACGCGGTGCTATTTCTTCGCCGCCAGCGCGACCGACAGCACCTTCGACGTCGTGGCTCCCGAGATTTCCGCCACCTTGGCCAGCGTGTCCTCGACGGATTCCACGGTCAGGCCCCCGGCGGCAAGGGCCGCGCCCAGTGTCTCGCCCGTATGCCCGAACAGCGGTGCGACCTGCGCGATGGTGCGCGACGGCAGCAACTGGATGACCGCGCGCTCCGGCGGCGGTCCGCTCGGCGAAACGACCGCGGGAACGACGAAAACCAGTGCTGCGGCCAGCGATACCGCGCTCGCCACCGCCATCGGCGGTCGTTTCAGGTAGGAGACGAACGGCCGCCAGTTCTTCCACAGATGCAGCACGAACGGGACCACCAGCACCATCGACAGCCATTCGTGCATGCCGGTGAAGTAGCTGCGGCCGACGCCGAAGAAGATCGCGATTCCTGACACCAGGGAGATGACGAACAGGCCGGTTATGGATGGCGTGGCCCAGCGCGAAAGGACGGGATTCATGATGAGGGTCTCCGATTGTGCAGTGCACAAGTGAACCCGCATGACCGGGGCAGTCACCTTAACTTTCGTCCATGTCGGTCCTGGCGGGCGCGGCTTTCCGCCGCGGCAGCGTCCCCACCCGCTCCGATCCGTCGCCGGGGCAGCCAGAGTTCAGACGAAGAGGCCCGTCGACCACGCCGCGACAGCGAAGGCAACGACTGCGCCGACAAGCAACATCCAGTGCCAGCTGCCGCCGACCTCGAGTGCGGCTTTCCCGGGGTCCGTCGGGTCGTAGCGCACGGTGACCGTCCGGCCGACCGGGTAGCGGTCGGCGACACGCTGGGCATAGCTGCGCGAACCGGACACCTCCGTGCCGTCCCAGATCGAACAGCTGGAGCGATCGCGGCCGCCGACGGAATAGCTGTATTCGACCACCGGCATGTACATGGTCTTCATCATCCTGGTGCCGCGCATCGTGCGAAGCGGCTTGTCGCGGCGTTGTTGGAACTCGTGAACGCCGCTCGACACGATGCGTCCGTTGATCGTTGGCCAGCGGCCTACAGCCTTGGCCTGGCGATGAAAGGCGATGAAGAGCAGCAGGAACAAGAAGCCGATGACCGAACCTGCGATCGTCAAAGGCAGGATCGCGCCGGGAAGCAGCTGCTGCAGGCCTTCGATCCCGTAGGTGACGAACAGGATGCCGAGCGCCGCGAACACCACCACGATGAGCGTCGCGGCGAGGCAGCCCGCGGCGAGATCCTTGGGCGGGTGGTCGATTTCGAGCGCCGATTTCGACGGGTCCTTAGGGTCATGGCGAATCGTGACGACCGCGCCGACGGGATAGGCGGCGAGCAGGCGCTCCGTCTGGTCCTCCGCCGCGTCGCCGGAATCGAGGATGCGGTTGGAGCGCCACGTACGGCCGGCGGCTTCGAACTGGTAAATTATCTTGGCGACGCGGACGTTGCGGGGCTGTTCGGTCTGAAACTTCTGTCTCAGTTCGAAGCCTGGCGCGGAGCTCAGGATCCGGGCCTTCGCCGTCGCCCAGTTGCGCACCCTGAGGTACTGGAACATGGCGACCGCCAGTGCGGCGAGGCCAAACAGGATCGTGCCGCCGGCGATGCCGGCGATCAGCCGGACCTCGAACGGCTCGAACACGGATTGCAGCGTTTCGAGCATGAATGTCCCGGCAATATCCCCTCGCGACGAGGCTATGGAATGAATCGCGATGCGGTCAAGACGTTCGGGTCGCGCGAATGTGAAGTCGGGCGCCGATCGTTCGCTTCCGCGAGCGAGCCAACTCGCTTACCTTTCCTTCATGTCCGGTCGGTTTGCCCAATGGGGGGTAATCTTCGGCGGCGCGCTTGCTGCGCTGTTTTCGGCCAGCGCGGTCCCTGCTTCGGCCGAAGCGGTCGATGTCGAACTGGTCCTTGCCGTCGACGTCTCTCTCTCCATGTCGCCCGCGGAACTCGCCATCCAGCGTGACGGCTATGCCGCGGCACTCACCGACAGGCGGGTGCTCGATGCCATCGCCGACGGTCTCCACGGACGGATCGCCGTGACCTACTTCGAATGGGCCGGCAACACGACGCAGCACGTCGTCGTGCCATGGACCGTCATTGCCTCGCCGGAGGACGCCGAACGCGTGGCGCGGCAGCTTTCCGCCCTGCCGCCGAACAGCGCGCGGCGCACATCGATCTCCGGTGCGCTCGAGTTCTCCATCGATCTCTTCGCCGAGAGCCAGTTTCGCGGCACCAAGCGCGTCATCGACATCTCCGGAGACGGGCCCAACAATCAGGGCGCGCCGGTCGACATCACGCGCGACGCGGTCGTTGCCAAGGGCATCGTCATCAACGGGCTGCCGCTGATGACGGGCGGGGGCTACTCCAGCCTCTACGATGTCACCGACCTCGACCGCTATTACGCCGACTGCGTCATCGGCGGACCGGGATCCTTCATGATCCCGGTCAACGACTGGTCCCAGTTCCCCGAGGCGATCCGGCGCAAGCTTGTGCTGGAGCTTGCCGGCTCGCAGCACCGTCCCGGTGGCGAAACGGGCGGCCTTCCCGTGGTCAGGGTGCAGGCAAGGGGAGCCTACGACTGCCTCATCGGCGAGAAGATGTGGCGCAACCGCTCCTGGATGTTCACCGAACCCTGAACCCGCGAACCCGGCGGCTGGCGAGAGGTCCCGGGCCGGGCTATCCTTCCGGCATCACGGGGGAATCGACAACATGGCAGGACGGCTGGCGGGGCGGGTCGCGCTGATTTCGGGCGGCGCGACGGGAATGGGCGGGGCGAGTTCGCGCCTCTTTGCCGCGGAAGGCGCCCGCGTGGCGATCGTCGACCGCAACGCGGAGGCCGCCGCCGAAACGGTCGAGGCGATCCGCGGCGCCGGCGGCGAGGCCGACAGCATAGTTGCCGACGTCTCGGACGAGGAACAGGTCAACGCCGCGGTTGCGGCGGCGACCGCGCGTTTTGGCCCGCCGACAGTGCTCTTCAACCACGCCGGAACGATCGTCATAAAACCGTTCCTGGAAACCACGCTGGCGGACTGGGAGTGGCTGCACGCAGTGAACGTGCGTTCGATGTTCCTGATGACCCGGGCCGTCATTCCCGGAATGATCGACGCCGGCGGCGGCTCGATCGTCTGCACCTCGTCGATCTCAGCGGTGGCGGCGACGCCGATGGAGGTGCTCTACGACACCACCAAGGGCGCCTGCCACATGTTCGCGCGGGCGATCGCCGTCGAGTTCCGGGACAAGAACATCCGCTGCAATGCGGTCTGCCCCGGCTTCATCCGCACGCCGCACGGGCTGAGCGAGGTGGCGAAACTCGGCGCGCTCGGGGTCGACGTCTCCGACGCCGCTCTCGCCGCCCAGCAGGGGCGCATCGGCGAGCCGGAGGAGGTGGCCAAGGCGGCGCTGTTCCTCGCCAGCGACGAAGCGAGTTTCATCACCGGCGCGCATCTCTTCGTCGACAACGGCTTCACAGCGATCTAACGGCGAAAAGTTCCAGCCAGAGCCGATTCCGTCTCCGCAAGTACGATCCGGTATTCGCCGGCAGTGTCCTAAGCGGCCAGAAGCTGCTTGCGGTCGACGCGTTCCTGCTGCGGTGAGCGGGCATAGAGCTCGCGGTAGCATTTGGAGAAGTGCGACGCCGAGACGAAACCGCAGGCCACCGCGACCTCGACGACGGGCATCGACGACTGCACGAGCAGATGCCGTGCCCGGTCGAGACGGATCTCGAGATAGTAGCGCGCCGGCGAGCGTCCCATCTCCTGGCGGAACAGCCGCTCGATCTGCCTGCGCGACAGGCCGACGTGGTCGGCGATCTCGATCAGCGACAGCGGCTCGGAGAGGTTGGCCTCCATCAGTTCTATAATGGTGAGCACTTTCGAATTCTGCACGCCGAGGCGGGCGCGCAGCGGCAGGCGCTGGCGGTCTGTGGGGCTGCGCACGCGGTCAGTCAGCACCTGCTCGCAGACCCGGTTGACGAGGTTCTCGTCGAAGTCGTCGCCGATCAGCTTCAACATCATGTCGAGCGCCGCGGTACCGCCCGCGCAGGTATAGATGTTCTGGTCGACCTCAAAGAGGTCGGCGAAGACATTCGCCTTCGGGAACGCCTCCTGGAAACCCGGCAGGTTCTCCCAATGGATGGCGCAGCGCTTGTTGGCCAGCAGTCCGGCGGCAGCCAGCACGTGGGCGCCGGTACACAGGCCACCGATGGCGACACCGCGGTTATACTCCTCGCGAAGCCAGGCGAAGACGCTCTTGTTCGAGTAGGTCTCGACGTTGATGCCGCTGCACAGGACCACCATCGAGGGGCGGTCGGGACCGGCCATCTTGCGCCGTTCGTCGTCAAGCGAGGTGTCGACGGCACACTCGACGCCGTTCGAGGCGCGGACGGGCTTGCCATCGTAGCTCGCCAGCCGCCACTTGTAGGCCTCGTAGCCGAGCATCCTGTTCGCCAGGCGAAGTGGGTCGAGCGCCGTGGCGAAGGCGACCATCGTGAAATCGGGCACCAGGAAGAAGACCAGCGACCGTTTAACCGGATTCCTGACTGCGTTCAAAGCGAAGCCCCATGCCATGACGCGATCGGACGATATGTCGCGATCAGAAAAGCGTCATCAAAAAAGGCTTGAACTGTCAATGAAAATATCGCGCCGTTGCGACAACGGAACGCGCTTCGCGGCGCTCGCGCAACTCTTGTCGCAAGCTCTGTCGCGACAAAAGAGAACGCCGCCCGGCCGGTTAGACCGAGGCGGCGGTTGACTGGAAACTGTCTGCGTGGCGGCCGGTCAGCCGACCAGAACGCCGAGGCGCGTCGCGGCGAGGGCTGCCGTCTGGCCAGGCATGGTGCGGCCGAGGCGCTCGCGCTCGAAGGTCGTCGTCGGGTTGGCGTCGCGGCGGGCGGAGAAGAAGCGGGCGAAGAATTTCATGACACGGCTCCATGCAAGGTTACACGGGGTGCCTTCGCGCTCTGGAGTGGGGCATCTCGTTTCGGACGCTGCAGATATAGGCATTGTGCGGCGCACATAAGGCGGAAAAAGCGAAGCGATTGATACAAAAAGCGACACCATTTGCGACATCGTTGGGCATTCTGCCCGAAATGCGTCGTGTTCTCAGTATCTTAGCGGACATTTCGCCGTGCTCTGCGTCCACCGCGCGCCAGCCATGCAGCGGACGCATGACATTGTGGCGTTGTGCAGTGCGCGCGGACCGCCCATAGTTTGTCCGGCGGCCCGGCTTCTGACGCGGCATGGGTCAGTGCGTCCCGGCGGACGACACGCGCTGGCGCAGGTCGACGTTCAACGCGTCCGGCCAGCCGATGTCCTTGCGAACTTCGGAGGGCAGCGAAGCGATGATCCGCCGCGTGCGGGCTTCGGAGCGCGCGTCGCGCCAGTCGGCGGCGACGCGGGCGAGGGTCGAATAGAGGGTCATGATCGTTTCTCCCGTCAGTGAACCGGCCTCAATCCGGTCGTTGCAGGTTGACTATCGCGCCAACCTGTAGTTCAATCAAACGAAATGAAATGATCGTCTCTATCAAGATAATTGAAAGCTGGACGCGATGACGGCCCCCCTCAACCATCCCTTGCCTCTGCTCGAACTCGACGTGCTGCGTACCTTTGTCGCAATCGCCGAGACGGGCAGCTTCACGGCCGCCGCCAATGCCGTGTTCCGCACGCCTTCGGCGGTTTCGATGCAGATCAAGAAGCTCGAGGACGTGCTTGGCCGCGCCGTGTTTTCGCGCGACGCTCGCTCGGTGTCGCTGACGACGGACGGCGAGATGCTGCTCGGCTATGCGCGGCGGATGCTGGCGATCAACCGCGAGGCGGTTTCCAAGTTCATCATTCCCGACATCACCGGCGTCGTGCGGCTCGGCTCACCCGACGATTTCGGCGAGCGCATCCTGCCCCACGTGCTGAAGCGCTTTTCCCAGTCTCACCCCTCCATCGCCGTCGACGTGGTCATTGACCAGAGCATAAACCTGAGGCGGCGCATGGACGATCGCGCCCTCGACATCACGCTGCTGACGAATTCGGTCAAGGTCAGCCTTGACGGTGCCGAGGTTCTGATGACCGAGCCGATCGTCTGGGCGGGCGCCAAGGGCGGCTGCGCCCACCTGCGCGAGCCGCTGCCCGTGTCGATCTGGGAGGAGGGCTGCGCCTGGCGGGCCAACGCGCTCGACGCGCTCGGCCGCGACGGCCGCAACTACCGCGTCGCCTACATGAGCGCGCATACCGCCGGCCAGCGCGCGGCGATCCTCGCCGATCTCGCCGTGGCGCCGCTGCCGAAGTCGTTCATCGGCGAAGAGATGGTCGAACTGACCACCTCTGACGGGCTGCCCGAGATGGGCAATTACAGCCTCGCCATGGTCGTGGCGCCGGAAGCGAGCCCGCCGGTCAAGGCGGCCGCGGACCACATCCGCGCCACCTTCGAACTGTTCAGGGAGAAGGGGCGGTTCTGAGCGCGCCCCAGTTCCAGCGGGGAACAGGCCTCGCCATAGGTTCGCCGCCGAGAAAGGCCACGATCCTGTCCCTTGCACGTCGCGCCTCCGGCATGTCGATCAGCGGCCAGACGTGGAACATGCCCTCCTCGTGGACGAGTTCCACCTCCACGCCAGTCATGCGCGCCCTTTCTGCGAAGGCGATATTGTCGGGCGTGAGCATGTCGCGCGAACCGGTGAGCAGCAGCGTGCGCGGCAGGACGGAGAGATCGCCGAAGATCGGACTGATGCGCCAGTCGCAGCGGTCGATGCCTGGCGCGTAGAGCCGGATCGCCTCGAGGCCGCCGGGGATCGCCAGCCATGGATCGAGCCGCTCGGCCTCGTGGGTCCGCGGATTGCTGAGGCTCATGTCGAGGCCGGGCGAGATGAGGACATGCCGGGCCGGTCGCGGCAGGCCGTCCTCCGCCGCCATCATGGTCAGCACGACGGCCATGTTGCCGCCCGCGGAATCGCCGACGAAGGAAAGGTCGCCGGCCGCGGTCTCCTCCAGCACGCGTTCATAGACGGCGCGCACCATGGCGAACATTCGGTGGAAGTCGTGCTCCGGTGCGATCGGATAGATCGGCACGGTCACGGTGGCGTCGAGGCGCTCGGCCAGTTCGGCGATCAGGGTCCAATGATAGGGTGTGATTTCAAAGACATAGGCGCCGCCGTGGAAGTAGAGAATCCGCTGGTTTCCACCACCTGCCGCCGGGCTGACGTCGTAGACCGGGAAGCCGTGGACGGCGCGCTCGCGAATGCAAAGTCGCGCGGCCAACCGGGCCGGCGGCCGGTGATCCTGCAGTTTCCGCGACCTGGCGATCCAGCGGTGGAGGCCTTCCGGGCTGGTGAAGGCCTTCTTGCGGCTGTGCTTCAGCACCAGTGAGACGAGGTGGCTCTTGAGGCTGGGCATTGCGGGACTCTGAACGACGCGACGAATTCACCCCCTGCTAACTAGGGTGAGTCCGTCCGGCCGCGAGGTCAAGAGGGGCGATGTCAGTTCCTGTCAGGAGAGGCGAACGGCCCTCGACCGGTGGCGCTTCCCTCTGCCACGCGCCGGCCCTAACGTCGGCCCCATCCCGGGGACGGAGTGCCCGATGTTGCTGCGTATCGCTTTCGGAACATTCGCCTACATGGCGGCGGTTTTCCCGCTTGCCTATGTCTGGCACCTGGTGCTGTTTCGCGAAAAGCTGGAAGGTGCCGGCTATCTCGGTCGCGCCGAACCGCTGGTCCCGCTCGGCTTCCTCGCCATCCTGCTGCAGGGGATCATCGTCTCCGTCGTCTTCGAGAGGCTGCGCCCCGGCGCCGGCGCCGCTGCCGATGCGCTGGTCGTCTGCGTGCCGATGATGGCGCTGATCTGGTCGGCGCAGGTTCTCGCCCACGCGGCGAAGTTCGACGTGCGGCTCGCGACTTTCATCGGGATCGAGACAGCCTATTTCGTCCTCCAGGCCGGGCTCGTCTGGATCGCCTTCGCCCTCGTTGGCTACCTGGCTCCGCGATAGCGGTAGAAGCCTACCAAGCCTTCCCTCCGCGAGCGGCAGCCAGCCCCCGCCGCAAGGACGGCGCGCTCAGCGAAGGGAAGGTTGGCATAGAGGCTGTCACGGACGATCGTCATCGCAACAGCCCTGCTCGGCGCGCCCGGGACCGGCCCCATCGGCTGCGGGTAGATGCGCCACGGCCGGCGTGATATCGCGCCTGCGTATCAGCCGGATCGCGCAACGCCGGCAAATGATGTCGGGGTCGTTACAGAACGGTAACGCGGAAGAGCGGGGCGCCCGTACCGCGTCGTGCCGTCACCGGCAGAACGGGTTCAATTGGACGCGACACCCGCTATACATCGGTCGCCTGGTCCGGGCTCCTGACGCGGCGGGCGGCGCGCTCCTCGCGCGAGCGCCGGCGCGGGCCGGGCTCCGAGGCACTGTCCTCGCTCGCCGCCTTGCGCGGCGGAAGCCGCACGGCGGCGGACAGCTTCGGGAACGGGTCGACCTTGTTGGGCATCGCCATGGCGTCGACGAAGAGCTGCTGGAAGTTGGGTTCCAGTGCGGTTTCGATCTTCTCGATGCGGCGGACCGTTTCCTCGATCTCCCGCCGGTGGTTACGGTTCAACAGCGCCATCAGCGCGCCGGTGCCCGCCGCGTTGCCGACAGCCTTCACTTCGTCGAGGTCGCAGTCGGGGACGAGGCCAAGCACCATCGCGTATTTCGGGTCGATGAACGAGCCGAAGGCGCCGGCGAAGCGGATCGTGTCGACCGTTTCGACGCCTTGCTTCTCCATCAGCAACTTTACGCCCGCATAGAGTGCGGCCTTGGCCAGCTGGATGGCGCGCACGTCGTTTTGCGTCACCGTGATGCGCGGCTCGCCGTCGCGCAGGAGATAGGAGAAGGTACGGCCCGTCTGGACGATGCGCGGGCTCTTCGCTGCGAGCGTTCCGTCGACGACGCCGTCCTCAGAGATGATCCCCGAGAGGTACATCTCCGCGACGACTTCGATGATCGCCGAGCCACAGATGCCGGTGACGCCGGTGGCCGCCGCCTCGTCTTCGAAGCCGTCCTCGTCGGACCATTTCTCCACGCCGATGACGCGGTATTTCGGTTCCAGCGTTTCCGGATCGATGCGCACCCGCTCGATGGCGCCGGGTGCTGCGCGCTGGCCGGATGAAATCTCCGCGCCCTCGAAGGCCGGGCCGGTCGGCGACGACGCCGCCACGACCCGCGCACGGTTGCCGAGCACGATCTCGGCATTGGTGCCGACATCGACCAGCAGCATCATCCTGTCCTGGCGGTACGGCCCTTCGGACAAGGTCGCTGCGGCCGCATCGGCGCCGACATGGCCGGCGATGCAAGGGAGCATATAGAGCCGAGCGCCCGGGCTCACTTCGATGCCGATCTCGTGGGCCCAGTACTGCAGCGCGCCCGAGACGGCGAGCGCGAACGGCGCCTGGCCGAGTTCCGTCGGGTCGATGCCGAGGAACAGGTGGTGCATGATCGGGTTGCCGACGAAGACGCAGTCGAAGACGTCGTGGCGGTCGACGCCGCCTTCGGCGCAGACCTTGCCAATCAGCGCGTTTACCGCCTCGCGGACGGCCCTGGTCATCGCCTCGCGACCCTCCGGGTTCATCATCACGTAGGAGACGCGGCTCATTAGGTCTTCGCCGAAGCGGATCTGCGGGTTCGAGGTTCCCGACGACGCGACAATGCGGCCAGACAGCAGCGAGACGAGGTGCATGGCAATCGTCGTCGAGCCGATGTCGCAGGCTATTCCGTAGGCCTCGTTCTTCAGGCCCGGATAGAGCCCGATGATGAAGGGGCGCGAGGAATCCGTGTCGCGGTGGACGACGGTGGTCACGCCCCATCTGCCTTCGGAGACTTCGGGCTGGTCGGGCAGGGCGGTGCGCAGGATCTTCTGCACCTGCGGGATGAGGTACGGCGCCACCAGCAGGTCCTTCCAGCCCCAGTCCTTCTCCAGCACCGTTTTCAGCCTGTCGAGGTCGCCGAGCGGCTTGTGCATGTCGGGCTGTTCCACCTCGACGTAGCAGAGCTGGACGGCGGCGTTGCGCTCGATGTGGCGGTCGGTGGCGCCCTTGCGTACGACCTGCGCGTTGATCACAGTGTCCTGCGGCACGTCGACGACGAGGTCGCCCTGAATGGTCGCCGAACAGGAGAGGCGGCGGCCCTCGGGGAGGCCGCGGACGCGCTCGTAGCGCTCCTCCTTCGGTCCCTTGGGCGAAATGTGGTCGAGCGAGGAGACGATCTTGTGTTTGGCGAAATGGCCTTCCTGAACCTCGATCTGGCAACGCCCGCAGGTGGCGCGGCCGCCGCAGACGCTCTCAACGTAGACGCCGAGCTGGCGCGCGGCGTCGAGGATCGGCGTGCCGACGGGAAAGCGCCCGCGCTTTCCCGAGGGCATGAACAGGACGAGGGGGTCGTGGGGGGTGCTCATCTCGTCAATGCTTCCTTCGCGGCTCGCAACGCTCGCGCCTCTCCGTGAGCGTTGCGGGATTCCCGTCTCCTCTGTGTCGAAGTGCGAACCGGAGGTTGCCGAAGGGGCGTTCCGAAGGATCGCACCGAAATATCTCTACCCCCGTGCGCGCCGCGACTCGCGGCCGCCGCGGCCGCGGGGAGCTGCGCCCGGCTCGCGATTGAAGTTGATCCAGGCGGCGCCGCCGGCGTCCTGGTTGAGCAGGAAGTTGGCGGCGCGGATCGCCTCCATCTCCTTGCCCGGCCGCGACTTGGTCGAGCCGAGGCCGAACAGCTTGCAGAAGGTCTCGTCGTCGAGATCGGGCGGCAGGACGATGCCGGCCGCCTCGACCTCCGCCTTCTTCTCGGCGATCTTCTTCGGCCCGACGGGCAGCGCCACCGGGTTCATGATGGCGCTGGTCATGCCGGCGGCATAGGCCATCGGCAGGAAGGCGTTGTTGATGCCGTGGCGGTTGGGCAGGCCGAACGAGATGTTCGAGGCGCCGCAGGTGGTGTTGACGCCGAGCTCCTCGCGCAGGCGGCGGACCAGCGTGAACACCTGGTGGCCGGCGGTCGCCATGGCGCCGATCGGCATGACCAGCGGATCGACGACGATGTCGTGGGCGGGAATGCCGAAATCGGCGGCGCGCTCGACGATCTTCTTCGCCACTGCGAAGCGGACGTCCGGGTCTTCCGAAATGCCGGTGTCGTCGTTGGAGATGGCGACGACGGCGACGTTGTACTTCTTGATCAGCGGCAGGACCCTCTCGAGCCGCTCTTCCTCGCCGGTCACGGAGTTGACGAGCGGCCGGCCCTTGGCGGTCTGCAGGCCGGCTTCGAGCGCGCCGGGAACGGAGGAGTCGATACAGAGTGGCGTATCGACGGCCGACTGCACCGTCTCGATCAGCTTCGGCATCAGCATCGGCTCGACAAAGTTGTTGTCGGCATAGCGCGGGTCCTGCGCCATCATGTTGGAGAAGACCGCGCCCGAGTTGACGTCGAGCACGGTCGCGCCGGCCTCGGTCTGTGCGATGGCGTCGGACGCGACGCGGGAGAAGTCTCCGCGCTCCAGTTCCTCGTTCAGGATCTTTCGGCCGGTCGGGTTGATGCGCTCGCCGATGACGCAGAAGGGCTGGTCGAAACCGATGACGATTTCGCGGGTCGCGGAAGCGACGATGGTACGGGTCATGAGATCCTCTCCGAGATATAAAGACTTCTTTATATCGTTATCTGTTCTTGTTCAATGGCGAATGGTCAATGGCGAATGGACGAGACGGAGCTCCCGCGTGGCAGGCTTCTATCCGAGGAAGATCGCCGTTCCCTGCCGTTCACCGTTCCCATTCACCGTATCAATGCGCCGACTTCACCATGTCGACCTGGCTTTCGGTGACGTCGTCCTTGAGGATATGGCCGAGGCGGTCGGCGACCAGGCGGTCATCACGCCGAGCCTCGCGTTTCCACGGCCTGCGACCCTTGAGGACGCCCGATTCATCGACGATCTCGGCGACGTATTCCTCCTGCCGGTAGGCCATCACATGGATGCCCGCGACGCCGGGGATCTCCTTCACCTCGTTGATGATGTCGATGCAGAGCTGCTTGCCTTCCTTCTTCTGGTCCTGTGCGCCTTCGAGCCGCTTGATGACCGCGTCGGGAATGTGGATGCCCGGCACGTTGGAGCGGATCCACTTCGCCGTCTTGGCCGAGGCGAGCGGGCCGACGCCGACCAGGATGAAGACCTTGTCGGCGAGGCCGAGGTCGCGGACGCGTTCCATGAAGGTCTTCAGCATCGGCACGTCGAAGCAGTACTGGCTCTGAACGAACTGGGCGCCGGCAGCGATCTTCTTTGCGAGGTGCATGGCGCGGAAATCGTGGGGCGGCGCGAACGGGTTGACGGCGGCGCCGAGAAAGAGCTGCGGCGGCGTGGTGAGCTTGCGGCCCGACAGGAACTTGCCGTAGTCGCGCATGACGCGGATCGTCTCGAGCAGCGACATGGAGTCGAGGTCGAACACCGGCTTGGCACCCGGCTGGTCGCCGGCCTGGACGCCGTCTCCCGTGAGGCACAGGATGTTGGCGACGCCCATCGCCGCTGCACCGAGCACGTCGCCCTGGATGGCGATACGGTTCTTGTCGCGGCAGGCGATCTGCATGATCGGCGCGTAGCCCATGCGGGTCAGAAGGGCGCAGATGCCGACCGAGGACATATGGCAATTGGCGCCCGACGCGTCGACGGCATTGATGCCGTCGACCCAGCCGTCGAAGATCCTGGCGCGGTTGTAGACATCTTCGGGATCGGCGCTGTCGGGCGGGTTGAGCTCGGTGGTCACAGCGAACTCGCCGCGGCGCAGCACGCGCTCCAGCCGGCCGCGCGAGGTATGGCCGGGCAGGGGATCGAGCGGCAGGTGAGGGCCGGCGGGATTCTCGTCGATGTGGAAGGGGTGGGCGTTGGTCATCGGCCATCTCCTTGAGCCGCGTTTTCGCGCGTGGCGGCGGCGAGAGCGGTGACGCGCAGCCATGCGGAGGTCTCGCGCAGCGACTGGTCGACCGGCTTCTGCACGGCGAGGATGGCGTCGCCCTTCTCCATGTTGCGCGAACCCTCCCAGGCCTTCACCCAGACGCAGGGCATGTTCGGTTCGACCTCGCAATTGCCGTTGGCGCGAACGCCGCCGCAGGGGCCGTTGCGCAGCTGCTTGGGGCAGTTCATCGGGCAGGACATCCCGGTCGAGGACAGGATGCACTGGCCGCACATGCGGCAATCGAACATGAAGCCCTTGACCCGCTTCTCGACGAATTTCACCGGGGCTTCGACACGGCCGTAGCCGATACCCTTCCACAGCGGATGAAGCATCAGGAACAGGTTGGCGAAGCGGGCGTAGAACCACTCCAGGGCCCGAGAATGGCGGATCGACCACAAGCGGACCGTATAGCGGCGCTGCACGCGCCGCTGCGGCGAGACGTCGGCCGGCTTGTAGTCGCTCTTCGGCGCCGCCTTCTTGACGATCGTCGCCTGGGTCATGACGCCCCCCGTCGTCGGGGGCACGGTCTGCGCGCCGCGGGCAGGTCCTGCCGCGGTCGTCGAAGTCGGCTGGGTGTCAGTCATTTTCCTTGCCGCCTGCCTTGGCGAGAGCGACGAGCCGCTCCCGGTCGTATTTCGCATCGAGTTCCGCCGCGGCCTTGTCGGCCTCGGCCTCCAGATCGTCGCTCACCGGCACCGGGTCGGCCTTGCGCCACTCGGCAAGGTAGGCGTCCGTTTCGGCTGCGCCGGAGCGCATCGCCGCCATGTCGATCGCCTCGGTAAAGCGGAGCGGCAGTTCGCGCTTGGCGTTCTGCCGGCCCTTGCGGACGATGACCTGGGCGGGGATGTCGCGCCAGTAGACGACGATGAGATCGGCCATGCGAGGTTCTCTGTGTTCGATCGCCGGAGCATTGCCGGAAGCACCGGAAACCCGCTTCTCATGGGGCGACGCGCGCGCATTCAAAAGCGACGCGGACGAATGTCGCAAATCGCAAACCGGCCGGCGTCGCAGGCTATGTGGATTCTGGCCGGGTCAAGGCGCGCCGGCGGCCCGGGGCCGCATCGGCACGCGGCCGGTCAGAACGCCCATCCGAGCGCTGCCTGCGCGGCGAAACCGGCCGCGCCGACCACCGCCACGACGATGCCGATCGATGCGATGCCGACAACGCCGCCGATAGCCAGCAGGATGCCGTCGCGCTCGATCAGCGACAAGCCGATCAGCGCCGTGGCGAAGGCGGGCAGCCAGTTGCCGAACGGGATCGGCAGCGTCACCACGATGGCCAGAAAGAAGGCCGCGGTACCGACGATCCGCTCGCCCCGGCGCCGCCAGAACGGCCAGAAGCGCGGCCGCACGTAGCGTTCTATCCGCGCCAGGCGCGGCAGGATCCAGTCCATTGCGGCGCGGAAGCGCTCGGCGGACAAGGACCGTCTCAGGATGAAGCCAGGCAACCAGGCGCGCCGGGCGCCTATCAGCATCTGCGCCGAGACGATGATCAGGGGCACGCCAAGGATGGCCGAAGCGCCGGGCGGCGCCGGTATGAGATTGAGGCCGGCGAAGAGCACGACGAAGGCTGCCAGGCTGCGCTCCCCGAGCGCATCGCGAATCGAGGCGATGGAAACCTCGCCGTTCGCGTCGCGTGCGAGTTGGGCGAAGAGTTCGGAAAGACGCCGCGGCCGGCGCTGGCGGGGCGTCGCGATGGCCATGTTCTCGGCGTAGCTGCCGGGCTCCTGTCTCATCCCGCGTGGTACCTGTCGTAGCCTCTTTTCCCGGCACGAACAGACGGCCGGGGTCGTTGGCCGGATTTTGCGTTCCGCCGGTTAATCGTTGATGACAGGAGTCGGGAGGTAGCGGCTGACGTCAGCGCCTGAACTCCATGATGTCGAGCTTCGATTCGTAATAGGGCGACGGCAGTTCGATCCGCCACGCCTTTTCCGCGGTGCGGAAGGCATAGCCGACCTGGTCGCTCTCCGGCCCGCTTCCATAGGGCTTCGGGGCATCGCCGGAGACGAAGAACGAGCCGAGATAGATCAGCCGCCGCTCGGCATCGTCATAGAACCGGCCCTTCGTCCGTTGCGAGCCGCTGGTCTTCTCCAGCAGCCAGCCTGAACCGTCGTCGCTGACCTTGCACTTGAACCAGCCATAGACGACGAGCGCGCCCAGCCCGCCGACCTTGGTGGTGCGGCACTGCCAGTTCCCTGTCATGTCGAGGCCGGCGAAGGGGATCTGCGGCGCGACGAGGATTGCGTCGAGCGCGGCAAGGTCGGTGGGCGCGCCGCCGGCACGGGCCTCGGCGATCGCCTCGGCGCGCACCGTTCCGTAGCTGGCGAGCCGCGTCTTGTCGGCGGGTGTCATGATCTTGTCGACGACGCCGTCGGCCGAAGAGGGGAGAGCGCCGGCGATCAGAACAAGACAGGCGATAAGGCTCGCACGTTTCATCGATTCCCCACCCTTGGTTTCATGCGAGGAAGCCCGGAAAATCGGGCTCTTTCGTGTCAGGCTGGGCCGCTTGCGGCGTCGACGAGCGCCGTGGTCAGATCGCCGTATCCCGTACTCCGCCGCTCGTATTCCAGCCCGAGCAAGGTTGCCGCAGACTCCGCGACCTTGTCGAGGGCGGGATCGTCGGTCTGGGCGAGATAGATCAGCTTCTCGTAGTTGCCGAAATAGTCGGAGATCAGCTCCGGATGGCGGTCGAGGCCGAGCGGCCGGATGAAGAAAGCGTCGAACTGCCGGCAGAGGAAATCGGTCATGTAGAAGGCCATCATGTCCGCCTCGCCGGAGGCCGCGAAGGCGGCGTTGCCCTGGTAGAAGGCGAAGCAATGCGGTCCGGCGATCCGTTCGACCCCGTGGCGTGAAAGGACAGCATCGAGGAGTCCGCCGGTGCCGCAGTCTCCGTAGCCGGCGAAGACGTGCTCGAAGCCTTCGGCCCGCGCCTCGAGGATCGCCGCCTCCATCGCGGCCGGGATGCGGTCGGGATAGAAGTGGAACTCCGCCGGCAGGCATTGCAGGTCGAGATTGTCGAGGCCGTTCAGCGCCTTCACCGCCAGCACTTCGCGGGCGATCATGCCGCAGGCGATCACGCGCAGGCGCGGTGCCGGGGTGCGGATGTCATCTGGCTGGTCGGTCATCGGTGCCGGCCTCCGTATCCTCGCCGGAAAACGAAAATGGGCGGCAGCGCCGCCCATTTCAATCCGCCCGATTTCGCTGAGGCCCGGCGTCAGGCCGTCGCGCGGACGTTGTGGCGACGCTTCATGAAGTCCTTGGCGGTTTCGACGGCGACCGCGGCGTCGCGGCAGTAGGCGTCGGCGCCGACGGCCTTGCCGAACTCCTCGTTGAGAGGCGCGCCGCCGACGAGAACGACGAAGTCCTCGCGGATGCCCTTTTCCTTCATCGTGTCGATGACGACCTTCATGTAGGGCATCGTCGTGGTCAGCAGCGCCGACATGCCGATGATATCGGGCTTATGCTCCTCGATGGCATTGAGGTAGTTCTCGACGGGATTGTTGATGCCCAGATCGATGACGTCGAAGCCGGCGCCCTCCATCATCATGCCGACGAGGTTCTTGCCGATGTCGTGGATGTCGCCCTTGACGGTGCCGATCACCATCTTGCCCTGCTTGGGCGCGCCGGTCGCGGCGAGCAGCGGCCGCAGGATGGCCATGCCGGCCTTCATCGCGTTGGCCGACAAGAGCACTTCCGGGACGAACAGGATGCCGTCGCGGAAATCCTCGCCGACGATACGCATGCCCTCGACCAGGGCCTCGGTGAGCACCTTGTAGGGCATCCAGCCGCGCTCGAGCAGGATGTTGGTGCCTTCCTCGATCTCTTCCTTGAGGCCGTCATAGAGATCGTCGTGCATCTGCTGCACGAGTTCGTCATCGGAAAGTTCGGACAGGATGATCTCGTCGTCGGACATTCTGGCTCCTCAGGTCCGCGGCTCGGGCGGCACGGATTTTTCACGCACTATCTATTCCGGAAGGCTCCCGGTTCCATAGCTGATTTGCGACTTTCCGCAAAAGGAAAGCGACCGTAGAATCGGTGCATTTCTTGTCTGTTTTGCGACAGGGGTTGGCGCTGGCGGGCCGTTTTGCCGCGCTTCCTCGACTACGATCCGGCCAAACGCGCCTGAGGGAGGCGCAAACGAGGTTTCCAGGGAAGACGACAATGGACGAAAAGCTGGCAGTCGAGCAGGAGCCGGCAGGCGGCAGGCGCGGACGGGGAGCGAGCGGCGGCGCGGCGGCGCGCCGGGCAGCGCGTTCCGGTGGTGGTCCCGGCCAGTCGCTGACCTACATCCGGCGCAAGATCAAGGTCTATGAGGTCCTCGACGAGGAAGGCCTGGCGCTGATCGAAAAGAACGCCGACACCGTGCTCGAGGAGATCGGCATCGAGTTCCGCGACGACGCAGAGGCGCTGGAACTGTGGCGCAACGCCGGCGCCGACGTGAAGGGCGAGCGCGTGCACTTCCCGCGCGGCCTGCCGCGCTCGCTGCTCAAGACCGCGCCGTCGGTGTTCACGCAGCACGCCCGCAATCGGGAACGCTCGGTGCAGATCGGCGGCGACGCGACCGTGTTCGCGCCCGTCTACGGCCCGCCCTTCGTGCGCGACCTCGACGGCAACCGCCGCTATGCGACGATCGAGGATTTCCGCAACTTCGTAAAGCTCGCCTACATGGCGCCCTCGATCCACCATTCGGGCGGCACGGTGTGCGAGCCGGTCGACGTGCCGGTGAACAAGCGTCACCTCGACATGATCTATTCGCACATCAAATATTCCGACAAGCCGTTCATGGGGTCGGTCACGGCCCCCGAGCGCGCCGAGGACACGGTGGCGATGTGCAAGCTGGTGTTCGGAGACTCGTTCGTCGAGCAGAACACGGTGCTGATCAGCCTGATCAATGCCAACTCGCCGATGGTCTTCGACGAGACGATGCTCGGCGCAGCCAAGGTCTATGCCCGCAACAACCAGGCGACGATCATCACGCCGTTCATCCTCGCCGGTGCGATGAGCCCGGTGACGGTCGCAGGCACGCTGACCCAGGTTCTGGCCGAGGTGCTGGCGGGTGCAGCGTTCACGCAGCTCATTCGCCCGGGCGCTCCGGTGCTGTTCGGTACCTTCGCCTCGTCGATCTCGATGCAGTCTGGCGCGCCGACCTTCGGCACGCCCGAGCCGTCCTTGGTCTCCTACGGTGCGGCGCAGCTCGCGCGCCGCCTCGGCCTGCCGTTCCGCACCGGCGGCTCGCTCTGCGCCTCCAAGGTTCCGGACGCGCAGGCGGCCTACGAGAGCGCCAACACGCTGAACTCGACGATTCTTGCGGGCACGAACTTCGTCCTGCATTCGGCCGGCTGGCTCGAGGGCGGTCTCGCTTCCTGCTACGAGAAGTTCATGATGGACATCGATCAGCTCGGCATGCAGCAGAAGTTTGCCGCCGGCGTCGACCTTTCCGAGAACGGCCAGGCGATGGATGCGATCCGCCAGGTCGGTCCCGGCAGCCACTATCTCGGCTGCGACCACACGCAGGCCAATTTCCAGACCGCCTTCTACCGTTCGTCCATCGCCGACAACAATTCCTTCGAGCAGTGGCAGGCCGAGGGCGAGAAACGCGCCGAGAGCCGCGCCAATGAGATGGCACGGCGCTGGCTGGAGAGCTACGAAGCCCCGGCGCTGGATCCTGCGATCGACGAAGCGCTGACCGCCTTCATCGCCCGCAAGAAGGAGTCGATGCCCGACGCCTTCACGTGAAGGGAGCCCGCGTCAGGCCGGGCTAAAGTGGCCGACATCATCCACAAGGAAGTCTGGCGCTCGGCAATGCGGGCGCCGGACCGGAAGGGATGACGGTATCGTCGGGCATCTAGCCTTCTTCCCGCTTGTCGGCGGGATAGCGGTCACGCCATATCCAAAGTGCGGTACCGGCCGTGAGGATGACGTTCGATGCGCGGACAACGTGACTTGGCGGGACGATTGTCGGCGGCACTGGCGCCCCACGGTCTGATCCCGCGCGGCGGGTTCGCCTTCGCGCCGGACGAGGACGCTCCGGTGGACGCCTTCGGCGCGTCGGCGCGGGGCGTGATCCTCATAGGCCACGGCGGTGCCGCGCACTGGCGGCATTTTTGCGATTGGCGTTCCGCCCAACCGCCGGATCTCGCCGATCCGCTCGACACGTGGTCCAGGACGGTGATCGGCGCAGTCGCCGCGCAGTTGGGCGCCCGTGCGGTCTTTCCCTCCGAGCGGCCCTACATGCCGTTCCAGCAGTGGGCGATGCGGGCCGAGGGGCTCAGGCCGTCGCCGCTCGGCGTGCTGATGCATCCGGTCTTCGGCCTGTGGCACGCCTATCGCGGCGCGCTGCTGTTTGACGACCTGGCTGCGGAGCACCTTCAAGCATCGATTCAGCCCGCTGCCGAACCGATTCATCATTGCGACCGATGTGTCGGAAAACCCTGCCTGAAATCCTGCCCAGTCAACGCCTATTCGGCAGATGGCTTCGACTACCCAGGCTGCCGCGTCCATGTCAGGGGCGTCGACGGGGCGGCCTGCCGCGAGCGCGGATGCCTCGACCGGAATGCTTGCCCGCAGGGCATCGCCTATCGCTATCCCGACGACATGCAGGCGTTCCACATGGCGGCATTCGTAGGCGGGGGATCGGGCTGATCAGCGGCCGAGGGCGTTGATATCGTTCTGCTGAGGTGGAACGATCCTCGGTTTCGAGGGCTTGCGCGGCCGCGCCGCCTCAGTTGCGTCGGCCGTCCGACCGGAGCCGTCGATGAAGGACTTGTAGATGAAGCCTCGGCGACCTTCATAGATCACTTCGCACCAGCCGCCGCAATCGACCAGGCCGACGGTTGCCCCTTGCGGGATCACGCCGAGTACGCGGGCGCCTTTGGTGCCCCTGGCCCTCATGTTTACCGCGCGGGCTATGGTCGCGGTGCGTGTCGGTTCCCGCCCATCGACAACGGCCGGCGGTTCAGGCTCGATCGCCTTGACCGCGGGACGAGGAGCCGGAATGGCGGACGTTTCCGTGTCGTCCGTCCGATCGTCGACTATGGTGCGCCTGAGGGCATCAGCTGCCGGATTCCCTGCGGCATAAGCCAACTCGCGGTTTTCCTCTGGCGCGACCGCGGGGGCCGGGTTTACCACGGCAATCGGGGAACTCCAGCGCGGGTCGTTCGGATCGAGGACTTCGATTTCTTCCGCTACTGCACTTTCGACAGGGCTCGCCACGACCTCTTGAGGCGGCGCGGTCTCAGGCTCGGCCGGCAAGGCCGCCTGCTCGACCGGTTTCGCGGCGATTTCGGTGGCGACGTCCGCCCTTTCCTCAACCGCGGGAGCGGCTGCCTGCGGCGCCGCAACCGCGATAGTCTGCGCCGCGACAGCGAACGACGGCGGATCTGCGAATGGCGCCGTGTAATGATAGGCGAGTGTCGCCAGCCCCGAGAACGCCACGCTGCCGGCCACGGTCAGGATCAACCGCTGCCGTCGCAACTCAGCTTTCTGCTGCGAGAACACGCTATGGTTCCGACAGTCGATGACCATCGGCGCGCGCGCCGCTTTCCCTCCAAACCGGAACGTCAACCCACTCTCCACGCAAGACTTCTGTCGAGCGCCCTTTATAACCCCACCGTAGCTTTTCGCGCCCGATTGTGGCGACGATGCGTCGAAACGCGATCATGTTAACGGAATTTTCACGGGACGGACAGGGCAGGATCACCGTACCGCATCCGGCGCTATTGCCTGTCCGCGCGCTGCCCTCAATAGTGCCGGAAGCGAAGCAGGGCAGCGCCATGAAGAGAACCGCCATCGATATCGAAACCTCCGACGGCGTGTCGGAGGCGACCCTTCATGGCGACGCCGCCGGCGGGGCGCCGGGGATAATCCTCTACATGGACGCGTTTGGCCCCAGGACTGCTTTGTGGGAGATGGCCGATCGCCTCGCGTCCAACGGCTATCTCGTCCTCGTGCCCGACCTCTTCTACCGGTTCGGTCCCTACGGTCCCTTCGATGCGAAGACGGCGTTTTCCGACGAGAAGAAGCGCGCCGAACTGATGGGAATGATCGGCGGGACCAGCCAGGAGATGACGCGCCGCGACACGGCCTTTTTCGTCTCGGCGCTGGAAGAGGCCGGCGCCGGGGGCGGTTTCGGAACGGTCGGCTATTGCATGGGCGGGGCACGCGCGCTGAACGCCGCTGCCGCCTATCCCGACCGGATCGCCGCCGCAGCGAGCATCCACGGCGGTCATCTGGCCGGCGAGGCGCATGACAGCCCGCACCGCCATGCCGCGACGATCCGCGCCCGCGTCTATGTCGGCTCCGCCGGCGTCGACCAGAGTTTTCCGCCGGAACAGTCGGCCAGACTGGCCGAGGCGCTTCGCGCGGCAGAGGTCGACCACATGCTGGAGAACTATGTCGGCATGCGCCACGGCTGGTGCGTGCCGGACCACGGGGTCTTCGACCCTGCCGGCGCCGAACGCCACTGGAGGCGGCTTCTGACCTTCTTCGACGAGGCGCTGCGTTCCGGCGCCAGGGCCTGAGGCCTGGTCGTCGCGAGGCGAGGGGGAGATGGTACGGGACGACGACCCGTTCTTGCTGCAGCGCTTCGTCGACGCGCAGGATTCCGTATATCCGCATGTCCTCGACGAGTTGCGAGACGGGAGGAAGCGGAGTCACTGGATGTGGTTCGTCTTTCCCCAGATCGCGGGGCTCGGGCGCAGCGCCATGGCCGAACGTTTCGCCATCTCCGGGCGCGACGAGGCCCGCGCCTATCTCGACCATCCCGTCCTCGGGCCGCGGCTGCGCGCGTGCACCGATGCCGTCCTCGCCCACCGCGATCGCTCCGTACGCGACATCTTCGGCAGCCCGGACGATCTCAAGTTCCGCTCGTCAATGACGCTGTTCGCGGCGGCCGGCGGCGGCGCGCCCTTCGACGCCGCAATCAACCGCTTCTTCGCCGGCGTTCCGGACCAGGCGACGCTGCGCCTGCTGTGAAGAAGGCCGGTGCCGCGCGGCGCGAAAAAAATAGCTTCACCCGACCCAAGGAAAGGCCGATAGCTGCCGTCTCATGGACGAATGATGGCGATGATGCTGGCAGAGGGCGAAGCCTCGGACGCGGAACTGGTCGGTCTGGCGCGCGGCGGCGACCGGCGGGCGTTCGCCGTGCTCGTCGAGCGGCACTACGACTTCATCCACCGGGTCGCATGGCGGTGGTGCGGCAACCGTACCGATGCCGAGGACGTGGCACAGGACGTGTGCGCGCGGCTCGGCAAGGCGGTCCGTTCCTTCAAGGGCGACGGCGCGTTCACGACGTGGCTCTATGCGCTGACGCTGAATGCGGCGCGCGACCACGGGCGCCGCAGTGCACGCGAGACGGCGAAGACGGAAGCGTTCGGCGTGCACGCCCTCATATCGGGCGAAGCGCCCGAGGAACCGGACGATCGGGCGGAACGGCTGTGGGCGGCGGTACGCCGCCTCTCGGACAAGCAGCGCGACGCGGTTTTGCTGGTCTATGGCGAAGGCCTCGCGCACGCCGCCGCGGCCGACGTGATGGCCTGCTCGGAAGCGACGGTGTCCTGGCATATCCATGAAGCGAAGAAACGGCTGAAGGTGCTCATGCACGAAGCCGGGGAAGAGTGACCATGGTCGACGACGACGAACTCGATCTGCTGCGCACGATGAAGACGCCGGTCCCGCGGTCCGAGGCGAAGGCCCGCGCGCTCGAGGCAGCGCTCGGCGCCTACGATCTGAAAAACAGTTCCGCGGCCCCCCAAGGATCGGAGGCTCCGCAACGTCTCACTGAACGGGCGAGGAAGCTCTGGAGTGAGATCATGAACAAGAAGCTGATGAGTGCGCCGGCGATCGCCGGCCTGATGGCGCTGCCGATCGCAGGCTACGTCACCTACTACATGATGCAGGAGAATCCCTACCGCTTCGGCGCCGACAACGACGTTGCCGAGACCGGGGGACAAGGCACGCTGTTGCCGGCGAAGCCCGCCGAGGGCAACACGGAGGAAAGCCGCGACGCGGCGACCGAGCTGTTTGCGCCCGAACCCGCTCCGGCGCCCCCGGCGACTGCCGAGGCGGTGCGCCAGGAAATGGAAGCCCTGCCGCGCGGCATTGGCGATGCGGCCTCTGGCGCGGGGACGACGCTTCACGCGCAGAAGATCGGGCGCTCGCCGACTGCGCTCGGCGAGACCAAGCTGTCCGCCCCGGCGCAGCCTTCGGCGCCTGCCGATGCTCTCATTGCGGATGAGGAGAACCGCGAGCGGTTCGAGGAGTTCAAGACCAATCCGGTGCGTTCCGCGCTGGAGGACCCGGTGTCGACCTTCTCGATCGACGTCGACACGGCTTCGTACTCGTTCGCCCGGCGTTCGCTGAAGGAGGGCTTTCTGCCGCAGGCCGATACGGTTCGCGTCGAGGAGATGATCAATTACTTCCCCTACGACTGGAAGGGTCCCGAGGACGCTGCGGTGCCGTTCAACACGACGGTGACGGTCATGCCGACGCCGTGGAACGATCACACGAAGCTGATGCACGTCGCCATCAAGGGCTACGACGTAAAGCCGGCGACGCAGCCGAAGGCCAACCTGGTGTTCCTGATCGACGTGTCGGGCTCGATGAATTCGGCCGACAAACTGCCGTTGTTGCAGTCGGCCTTCCGCCTGCTCGTCAACAAGCTCAATCCCGACGACACGGTCTCGATCGTCACCTATGCCGGCGATGCCGGCACGGTGCTGATGCCGACCAAGGCTTCGGAGCGCGACAAGATCCTGTCTGCGATCGATAACCTGCGTCCCGGCGGGACTACGGCCGGCGAGGCGGGCATCAAGGAGGCCTACCGGCTCGCCGAGCAGTCCTTCGTCAAGGACGGCGTCAACCGCGTCATGCTGGCCACCGACGGCGATTTCAACGTCGGCCAGACGGACGACGACGACCTGAAGCGGCTGATCGAGGAGAAGCGCAGGTCCGGCGTCTTCCTTTCGGTGTTCGGCTTCGGCCGCGGCAACTTGAACGACCGGATGATGCAGACGATCGCGCAGAACGGCAACGGAACGGCCGCCTACATCGACACGCTCGCCGAGGCCGAGAAGGTGCTGGTTCAGGACGCGTCGTCGACGCTGTTCACCATCGCCAAGGACGTCAAGATCCAGGTCGAGTTCAATCCGGCGGCGGTGTCGGAGTACCGACTGATCGGCTACGAGACGCGCGCGCTGAACCGCGAGGATTTCAACAACGACCGCGTCGACGCCGGCGAAATCGGTTCGGGCCATTCGGTGACGGCGATCTACGAGATCACGCCGAAGGGCGCGCCGCAGATGATCGACGACCTGCGCTATGGCCAGGCCGCGACTGACAATGCCGCCGGCATCCAGAACGCGGATGAATACGCCTTCGTCAAGATCCGCTACAAGGCGCCGGACGGCGATGCATCGAAGCTGATCACCACGCCGGTGACGGCGGCGAACGAGGTTTCTTCGTTCGACGCCGCGGGCACCGACCAGCGTTTCTCGGTCGCCGTCGCCGCCTTCGGCCAGAAACTTCGTGACACGGACGCGGTCGCCGGCATGGACTGGGACCGGATCATCGAGATTGCCACTGCCGCCCGGGGAACCGATCCGTTCGGGTACCGGTCGGAATTCCTCTCGCTGGCGCGCCTTGCCTCGGCGCTGGACGGCGCAAAGCGGTAGTGGCGATGACGGCCGGCTTCTTCCAGATGGGATCGTCCGGATAGCGGAGGGCCGGCCACGGGCGGGTGAGGCAGGCCGGCGGGGACGTTGAGTCCTTGCCGGCCTTCTTTTTCGTCAGTGCGAGGAGACGTAATGCTGCGCGGCGAACAGGCCGGCGAGATAGACGACGGCGAACGGCGCGACGAGGATCAGCACGATCGGCCACAGATTGGATCCGGCCGCGAGGGCGAAGGCGGCATAGCCGGCAGCCGGACCGGTGAAGAGGAGCGGCGCCATCGCGGCCTTCCGCCAGTTGCCCGCCAGACGCGAAAAGGCAAGCGGCTGCAGCACGAGATAAAGCGGCAGCGCGGCGAAGGTGAAAAGGGTCAGCGCCGAGGCGAGCCGGTCCCATAGCGCTCCGCCGGTCGCGGGAACGTACCGCGCGGCAAGTTCCGCCTCGTACTGTCTCAGCTTGCCGACCCAGGAGGGTGTCGCGGGACGCCCGAGCACGTCTTCCGTCCATCTGAGGCTCGCCTCGAAACTGCGTACGCCCACGCGGTTCCACTGCTCATCGTACGCGACGATATCGACCCGATCCACGCGCGCCTGCTTCCAGAAGGCCAGCCAGGCGAGCCCGGCGCCCGAACCCGGCGGATAGAGCACGGTCGGATTGGACATCAGTCCGTCCTCGACTTTTTCGTTCCGATAGTAGGGTTCGGCGCGCAGGCGGACGGGGACGTCGCTACGATAGCGGACGGCGACGTAGAGCGGCCTGTCGATGGCCAGCATCGAGGTGAGATTGGGATCGCTGCGCTCGATCTCCAGCCGGGCTTGCGCAGCTGCGTAGCCCGTCGCGGCCGCCAGCGATGGCAACACGGCGAGGACCATCAGTCGCAGGATGCGCAGCAATAGTCCGACCATCCGCGAATCTTCGCGCGAAAGTACGAACAGAAGGTTACCTTGGGGAAGGACTACTGCGCAGCCGCGACCCCCGGGACCGGCAACAGCCGGAACGGTAAGCCTCCGGCGGCCCCTGTCAGCCGCGGGCGCGGCGGCGTTCGCGGCGGCTGCCGTCGTCGTTGCCGGACGCGGTCTTGTTGCGGAACGGGCCGATGCGCTCGACGATCGTCTCCAGCGTCGGGCGGCCGTCCTTGCGGTGGCCGTCGAGCGCCTTGCGCATGGCGGCGAGGTGGGTGAACGAGGTGCCGCAGCAGCCGCCGACGATCCTGGCGCCGCTGTCGACGGCAAGACGGACGTAGTCGGCCATCAACTCCGGCGTCCCGGAATAGTGGATCTCGGTGCCGCGGAATTCGGGGATGCCGCAATTGCCCTTGACGATCAGCGTCGCGTCCGGCTTCGCCGCGCTCATGTCGAGCAGCGAGGCGAGGATGTCGGACGCGCCGACGCCGCAGTTCGCGCCGACGCCGACCGGCTGTTCGGCGAGGTCGGTGGTAACGCCGTGGATGTCCTTCGGCAGGAGGCCCATCATGGTGCGCCCGGCCGTGTCGAAGGAGCCGGTGTAGGTGTAGGGCAGGCCGACCCTGATGGCGGCCTCGGCGGCCGCATGGATCTCGTCGGGGGCGGACATCGTCTCGATCCACGCGACCTCGGCGCCGCCGGCCTTAAGTCCTTCGATCTGCTCGGCAAAAGCATCCACGGCCTGCTCGTAGGTCAACGCCCCGAGCGGCACGAGGAGTTCTCCCGTCGGGCCGACCGAGCCGGCGACGATGACCTTGCGGCCGGCCTTGTCGGCGACCGAGCGGGCGATCTCGGCGGCGCGCTTGTTCAGCTGGAAGACGCGATCCTGGGCGTGGTGCAGCTTGAGGCGGTGGCGGGTGCCGCCGAAGGAATTGGTGAGGATGATGTCGGCGCCGGCGTCGACGAAACCCTGGTGCAGCGCCGCGATCCTGTCCGGATGCGTCTCGTTCCACAGCTCCGGCGCCTCGCCGGCCTCGAGGCCCATGGCAAAGAGGTTGGTGCCGGTGGCGCCGTCCGCCAGCAGCACGCCCTTCTCGGCAAGCAGCGTGTCGATCGGATTGGTCATGGGTAGGCCTCGGCTGTGAGATGTTCGAATAATGATATAAAGAAATCTTTATATCTCGTCAACGCCGATAGGGGCGCGATCCCGTCCGGTTACCGGTTTTCCAGTGGTTGGATGGCGCGCACCGCGTTTCGGCCTCGCGGATACGTCCAAAGCCTTGACGGCGGCGGGTTTGCGGGCCCCGGAGCGGCGTTCAGGAGGCCGCTGCGAGAGCGCGGGCATAGTCCGCCGCCTCATGCGCGTTGACTTCGGCCGCGCGGATCAGCTGGTCGAAGTGCCGGGTCAGCGTCCGGATCGGCTCCGTGGCATTGAGGACGAGATACATGTCGCCGACATAGATCGCGGCGCGCAACTGGCCGAAGATCGTGTAGGGAACCGAGTAGCGCTGCCTTCCGTCGTAGAGAAAGAGGCGGAAACTCGGATAGAGGTCGTCGAGCAGCCGGGCCATGTGCTCGAGTTGCGCCTTTCGCGCCGCGGGCGGAAAGCGGTCCCACACGCCCATGCCACGGGCGAAGATCTCCAGCGTGTGCCGCGGCATGCACACCTCCATGTCGGTCTCCGGCCGCCGGTTGTAGTCGATGCGGTACTGCGTCTCGCCGGCCTGGGCCTCGCGGCTGCGGTTGCTGATATCCGCCTCGTATTCGATCAGAGCCTCGGTGCGCAGAAGGTCGGGGATGCCCGCCGGCACGTAGCGTATTTTCGTGCCGGCGGCCTCGGCGTGCCATTTGGCGAGCAAGGTCCGGTCGAACGCGCCCTGGCCTTCCTCGATCTCGAGGCTCTGGCGGAGCTCGCCGGTCAGGCCTTCGTCCTGGCTCAATCCGAGCAGCCAGTCGAGCGAGACGCGATGCTGGGCCGCAATGTTGAGCAGCGTCTCCGCCCTTGGCAGCCGTGTCGTCGTTCCGGAGAGGAGTTGCGACAGTGCCGAACGGTCGATGCCGACGGCGGCTGCGAAGGCCGACTGGTTCTGCCCGCTGCGCGCGACGAGCAGCTTCAGCCGCTCGCGGAAGATCGCCGACAGGTCGCGCTTGTCCATTTCGGTTCTTCCCGGAGTTCGATACCCAGATATGTTTACAATTCATAACACTTGCTGATGTATATGCGCATCGTCAACATTTCATGCGCATTGTCGCATTGCGAAAACTCCAAGCTCCTGACAGCATGGTGTCAGGAGTGGGGATCCTGGGGAATCACGTGGGCGAATCCGGCACCAGCAGGCTCAATCAGCGCGGTTTGCAGATCGAATGGCCGACGGTGGCGCTGGCCGTCGGCTGTTACGCCACCTGGCTCGCGGCGGGCTTCCTCCTCTGGCCGGCCTACCCGGTTCTGGCGCTTGCGGCGATGGCCTTCACGGTGGCCCTGCAATCGTCGCTCATGCACGAAGTCCTGCACGGCCATCCGACACGCAACGCGGCGATCAACGAGGCGTTCGTCTTCTTCTCGCTCGGGCTGGTCTGGCCCTACCGGCGCTTCAAGACGCTGCACCTGCGCCACCATGCCGACGAGCGGCTGACCGATCCGTTCGACGACCCGGAGAGCTACTATCGGGCGCTCTGGCAGCATGAGGAACTGCCGGGCTACCTCAAGGTACTTCTCAAGCTGAACAACACCATGGTCGGCCGCTTCGCCCTCGGCCCCTGGCTGTCGAGCATCGGCTTCGTCATCGGCGACTTCCGCGCCGTCGCGGCGGGCGACCGGACGATCCGCAGGGCGTGGCTGCTGCACGGACTAGGCGCTGCCGCAACCAGCGCCCTTGTCGTCTACGGGTTCGGCATACCCCTCTGGCTCTACCTGCTGGTTCCGGCCTGGCTGGGCCAGTCGCTGATCTCGATCCGCACCTTCGCCGAACACCAGTGGTCGGAGCACCCCGACGGGCGAACCATCATCGTCGAGCGCTCGCCGCTGTCGTTCCTGTTTCTCAACAACAACCTGCACATCGTGCACCACAAGCTGCCGAACGTCGCTTGGTACAGGCTGCCGGCGCTGTACCGCGCCGACCGCGACGGCTGGATCGCCCGCAACAAGGGCTATTTCTATCCCAACTATTTCGCCCTGCTGCGCGACTACGCCTTCCGCGCCAAGGAACCGGTGGTGCACCCGGTGCTGCGGCGTGCGCCGGAGCCCGGCCGCGCCTTTCGGCCGCGGGTGAGGGCGCGCAGCGTCCACGGCGCCGGCACCGCGCCGGTTCCAGCCGAGCCACCAAAGGAGTAAGGTCAAGTCCGACCGATCTTCCGATCACGGGCGACATCGTGTCATGAGCAGCACCTTCGCCACGATTCCGATGTACGACTGGGCGGAGACCCGGGCGGAGACCGACGCGCTTTGGGCGGGACTGCGCGACCGGCTGCGTGCCGCGGGCGTCGAGGCGCCGGAAACGCTCGCCCGCTGCAATGCCGACCTTCCGGCGGTCCCGGGCGGCATCCGTGACGCTGCCGGCGCCGTCATCGCCGCCGACCCGGCGACGCTTCCGCCCGACGACCTCGATTTTGCTGCGCTGTGGCGGCATCCCTCTCTTCTCCTCGGCCAGACCTGCTGGGGACCGATGGAGGTGGGCCTGGCCGACCATGTGCAGGTGCTCGGCCAGCCGAGCTATGACGGCATCCCGGGGGGAGCCGGGCCCGACTATTCGAGCGCGATCGTCATGCGGCGGGAAAGCGGCGCGCCGGAGAATTTTCCCCCGCCGGCCGACGGTCTCGCGCGCCTGCCGCTCGACCGCCTACGCGGCCTGCGTTTCGCCTACAACAATCCCGATTCCATGTCGGGTCTGCTCGGCATTTCGCACGACCTCGACGCGAAAGGGGAAAGCCTGGCGATCTTTTCCGAGCGCATCGAAACCGGTGCCCATCGGTCGTCGATCCTGGCCATCGTCGAGGGCAGGGCCGACATCGCGACGATCGACTGCCGCAGTTGGGCGCTGGCGCGGCGCTTCGAGCCGGCGGCGGGCGAACTCAAGGTGGTCGGCTGGACGGCGCGGCGGCCGGGCCTGCCCTGGATCACCTCGCGGACGACGCCGGAGCGTATCGCCGCGACATTACGCGGCGTTCTCGCTGCTTCAGATCAGCTGGCAAGGAGTCGCGCGTCGAGCGGGTAGGACGACAGCTGCTCGTTGCCGGTCTCGGTGATCAGCACCTGCTCTTCGATCTTGACGCCCTCGTGCCCGCCGAGCCGGCCGATGTAGCTTTCGACGCAGAGCACCATGCCGGGCTCGAGCACGCCGTCAGGCGTCTCCTCGGTCCAGTCCGGGGCGTGCGGCAGCGTCGGGTATTCGTCGGCCAGGCCGACGCCGTGGTAGAGCACGCCGTAGCGGGTCGGGAAGCAGTCGCCCGGCGGCACGACGGAGCGGTCGACCAGTTCGCGGAAGCTGATCCCCGGCAGCATCAGCGCCTTGTTGTGGGCGATCTGGTCGGCGGCGGTGCGGTAGAGGTCGCGCTGTTCGTTGCCCGGCCGCCCGTCGCCGCAGAGCCAGGTGCGCGAGATGTCGGCGCAGTAGCCGTAGGGGCCGATCAGGTCGGTGTCGAAGGCGACGAGATCGCCCGCCTCGATGATGCGCGACGAGCATTCCTGGAACCAGGGGTTCGTGCGCGGGCCGGAGGCGAGCAGGCGGGTCTCGATCCACTCACCGCCGCGGGCGATGTTGCCGCGGTGCAATTCGGCCCACAGCTCGTTCTCGGAGATGCCCGGCACGAGTTTCGCTTCCATCTCGGCCATGGCCGCCTCGCAGGAAACGATGGCGCGGCGCATGGCGAGGATCTCGTCGGGCGACTTTATGGCGCGGGCGAGTTCCATGACCTCCTCGCCGTTGAAGACTTCGATGCCGCGCCGCGCCAGCTCGGCGACGCCTTCGTGGTTGAGGCGGTCGACGGCGATGCGCCGGCTGCCGCGTCCGTACTCGCGGACGATGTCGTCGACGCCGTCGCCCCACTTGCGCACCTTCGCCTCGGTGAGTTCGGCACTGTAGAGGAACAGCCACGGCACCGCCGGGCGGACATCGTCGACGACGCCGGAATGGTCGGACAGGTGCTCGCAGGAGAAGTAGTCAAACAGCACCACCGGCCCGTCGGCCGATACGAAGCAGTAGCGGATCGGGTTGTGGGCGATCCACACCTGCATGTTGGTGGTGTCGGTGGCGTAGCGGATGTTGACGGGGTCGTAGAGCAGCACGCCGCCATAGTCGAGCCGGCGCAGCTGCGCGCGGATCCGCTCCAGGCGGTAGCGGCGCATGGCCGCAAGATCCGGATCGGCGATGCCGGCGCGGCGCCACTCGGCTTCCGCGACGGCGCCGTAGCCGAGAACGTGCTGGTTGAGCGCCGACGCCTTTTCGCGCGAGGCCTTGCGCAGCGCCTCGACCGAGGCGCCCTCGCCAGGCTCGAATGGGAGGATCTTGCGCCGATGGTGGCCGAAGGCGCCGCGCCGGTCGCTTTCCATGTCCTGCCTCGTCAACGGATTTCCGAAACCGCGTACTCCGCCCTGTCCAGCCAGGCGGGATCGATCTCGACGCCCCAGCCGGGTGCGTCCGGAATCGTCGCCTTGCCATCCTCGATGCGATAGGGATCGCCGAGGAACAGGCCGCGCTGCCACGGATAGTAGTCGTCGCCCTCGATGGAGAATTCGAGGTATTTGCCCGCGTTGGGGATGGCGCCGAGCAGGTGCATCGTGCACATCGTCACCAGGCCGAGATTGGCGGCGTGCGGCGTGCAGGGCAGGCCGGCATCGGCGGCCATCTTCGTCACGCGCAACGTGCGCGTCAGCCCGCCCATGTACATGACGTCCGGCTGGACGACGTCGACGGGCCGGAGCTTGATCATCTGTTTCCACCAGGCGAGGTCGCAGTCCTGCTCGCCGCCGGCGACGTCGATCGCCAGGGCGTCTGCGACCTCGCGGGTCTGCTCGGGTTCCCAGTAGGGGCAGGGCTCCTCGAAATGCGAGACACCCTCGGCCTCGAGCAGGCGGCCGACCTCGATGGCGCGTTTCGGCGAGAAGCCGGAATTGCCGTCGACAAGTTTCGCCACGCCGTCGCCCAGCGCGCGGCACACCGTTGGCACGATCGCATCGGTGCGACCCGGCCATTCGTCGATGTCGCGGCCGCATTCGGCACCGACGCGGAACTTGAAGGCGTCGAAGCCGAACGTGTCCCGGAGTTCCAGGAAGCGCCGCGCCTCGTCTTCCGGCGTGATGTCACGCTTCATCGACGAGGCATAGGCGCGCAGTTTTCCCGGCCGGCCGCCGATCAGCTCGACAATCGGCTTGCCTTCGACCTTGCCGCGCAAATCCCACAGTGCGGTATCGAGGCCGGCCAGCGCGCGCAGCAGGTAGGAGCCGGGATACTTGTGTTCCTTCTCGCAGATGCGGTCGTTGAGGTCGTCAAAGTCGAGCGCGGCCTTGCCCAGCGCATGAGGCGCCACCTGCCGGTGGAAGATCCGGCAGGTGATGTCGGCGTTGTAGGTCGACACCTGGCCCCAGCCGGTGTCGCCGGTGTCGGCGGTGACACGGACGAAGCCGACGAACTCGTTGGTGAAGGTTTCGAGTTTCGCGATCTTCATGGCGTCCGGCCCCCCACCGGCATCGTATCGTCCGTTACCGTCAGCCGCGCATCTTCTCGCCGGCCGGGTCGAAGGGCGGCTCGACATTGATCCGCGCCGGGCGGCGTTTTCCGAGGATCTCGATCTCGAACAGGCCCTCGCTCTCGTCGCCTGCCAGGGCGGCGGGAACGTAGCCCTGGGCCATCGACTTGCCGACATAATGCGCGTAGCCGCCCGACGTCACCCAGCCGACGACGCGCCAGTCGCCGTCGACGATGCCGCGCACGGCGGACGCGCCGGTGGCCGCGGTCGAGCCGCGCGTCTCCTTGCCGGACGCGTCGAAGCGCGGGGCGCCGTAGCCGTGCGGCTTGTCGACCGTGCCGTAGTCGCGGTCGACCTTCGCCCAGATCGGCTCGTCGCCCATGACGTCGGCGTCTTCCGCGTCGACGACGAGCGAGACGCGGCGCAGCTTCGGCCCGGCGGCGTGCTCCTTCGCCGCCGCCTCGCGGCCGATGAAGTCGTTCTTCTCCAGCTTGATGAAGCGCTCCATGGCGCCCTCGAACGGCCCGTAGATGGGGCGCAGCTCGCGGTACCAGGTGGGGAAGTTCTTCTCCAGGCGCATCGACAAGAGCGCGCGCATGCCGAAATCGACGATGCCGAACTCGGCGCCCGCCTCCTTGATGGCCCGGTAGACCAGGCGCTGGTAGGCCGGCTGCATCCAGATCTCGTAGCCGAGGTCGCCGGTGTAGGTGATGCGGTTGACCATGCAGGGCGCGCCGCCGACCGCCATCTCGCGGAAATCCATGAAGCGGAAGGACTTCGACGAGACGTCCTCGTCGACGAGCTTCGCCAGCAGCTTCTGCGCATTCGGCCCGGCGACGGACAGGCCGACCAGCGTCTGGTCGAAGCGGTGGATCCTGACCGAACCGTCCTTCGGCAGGTGACGCTCGAACCAGCGCATGTGGTATTTCTGCGCGGCGGACGAGCCCCAGATCATGAACCTGTCGTCGCCCGAGCGGCCGGTGGCGTTGGCGATGGTGAAGTCGCCGATCAGCTTGCCGAACTCGTTGAGCATCGGGGTCAGCACGATGCGGCCCTTCTTCGGCATGCGGTTGGTCATCAGCCGGTTGAGGAAGGCTTCCGATCCCGGCCCGGAGACCTCGTACTTGGCGAAGTTGGCGATTTCGGTGACGCCGACCGACTCGCGGGTCGCCTTCACCTCGGCGCCGACATGGGCGAAGTCGTTGGAGCGGCGGAAGGAAACGATGTCCTTCGGCTCGGTGCCCTTCGGCGCGAACCAGAGCGGCGTCTCCAGGCCCCAGCTGTCGCCCATGACGGCGTTCTGCGCCAGCATCGTGTCGTAGAGCGGAGTGGTCTGCGCCGGGCGCGCCGCCGGCAGTTCCTCGTTGGGGAAGCGGATCGAGAAACGCCGCGAATAGTTCTCGCGCACCTTGGCGTTGGTGTAGCGCAGGCTCGCCCATTCGCCCCAGCGGGCGACGTCCATGCCCCACACGTCGAAGCCCGGATCGCCGTTGACCATCCAGTTGGACAGCGCCAGGCCGACGCCGCCGCCCTGGCTGAAGCCGGCCATGACGGCGCAGGCGCACCAGAAATTGGTCAGGCCCTGCACCGGGCCGACCAGCGGGTTGCCGTCGGGGGCGAAGGTGAAGGGGCCGTTGATGATCTGCTTGATGCCGGCATTGGCGATGCCGGGGAAATGCTTGAAGCCGATCTCCAGCGACGGCGCGATGCGGTCGATGTCGGGCTGCAGCAGCTCGTGGCCGAAGTTCCACGGCGTATTCACCGGCGACCACGGCTTGCACGCCTTCTCGTAGGTGCCGAGCAGGATGCCGTTGCGCTCCTGGCGCGAATAGATCTCGCCCTTGAAGTCGAGAACGCCGACCAGCTCGCGCCCCGTCGCCTTGTTGAAGGCCTCGACCTCCGGCAGGGGCTCGGTCAGTAGGTACATGTGTTCCATGGCGAGCAGCGGCAGCTCGACGCCGACCATGCGGCCGACCTCGCGCGCCCACAGGCCGCCGCAGTTGACGACGTGCTCGGCCTTCACCGTGCCCTTTTCGGTGACGACGTTCCAGGTGCCGTCGGCGTCCTGGGTCAATTCGACGACGCGGTTCCTCAAGACGATCTCGGCGCCGAGCTTCTGCGCCGCCTTGGCGTAGGCATGGGTGGTGCCGGACGGATCGAGATGGCCCTCGACCGGGTCCCACATGGCGCCGACGAAATTGGTCTCGTCCATCAGCGGGAACATCGCCTTGGCTTCCGACGGCGTGATCAGCTCGGTGTCCATGCCGAGATAGCGGCCCTTGGCGTGGGCGAGGCGGAGGAAGTCCATGCGCTCGGGCGTATCCGCCATCATGACACCGCCGGTGAGGTGCAGCGAGCAGGACTGGCCGGAGAGCTCTTCCAGCTCCTTGTAGAGCTGCACCGTGTAGGCCTGCAGCTTGGCGACGTTGGGGTCGCCGTTCAGCGTATGGAAGCCGCCGGCCGCGTGCCAGGACGAGCCCGAGGTGAGTTCCGACCGTTCGATGAGCATGATATCGGTCCAGCCGGCGCGGGCGAGGTGATAGAGCACCGAGCAGCCGACGACGCCGCCGCCGATGATGACTGCTTTTGCATGGGATTTCATGAGGATGGGTCCGTTCCGTCGTAAAATGAATCGTGTCGTTGCAAAGTCGAGTCAGCTTGTCAGGCTGCCGCCACGGCCTCGATCTCGAGCAGCCAGCGCTCGTCGAAGATACCCGTGATGATGGTGGTGAGCCCGACCTGCCGGCCTTCGAGAACCTCGATGCGCACCTTGCGGTAGTCGGCGATGTACTTCCGATCCGACAGGAAGATGCGCACCTGCACGAGGTTGTCGAGGCTCATGCCGGCGGCGCGCAGCTGCGCGATGACATTCGCCCAGCAGAGGCGGGCCTGCGCTTCGAATTCGGCGGGCACCTCGCCCGTGGCGGTGGCAGGTATCTGGCCGGAGATGAACAGCAGTCGCGAGGCTCCCGCCACCTCCACCGATTGAGCGTAGCCGCCGAGAGGCTGCGGCGCGTCGGGAGCGTTGATGGGGCGGAGTTTCATTGCAGGATCTCCGGGGCCGGGGTTCGGGCCTGCGGATCGTTGCTCCGCGCGTAGACGAAACGAAGGTCGGTTGCCGCGACGTCTTCCGTCAGACGCCCCTCGACCGCCGCCAGGATCGTCTCGCAGACGGCGCGGCGCTGTTTGAGAACGTCGGTGTTCCAGAGGCGGAGGACGGAGTAGCCCTGCGCGCGCATCAACGCGTCCCTGCGGCGATCATATTCACTGTCGGCGTGCTGGGAGCCATCGATCTCGACGACGAGCCATCTGTCGCGACAGGCGAAATCGGCGAAGTAGGGGCCGATTGGGAACTGGCGGGTGAACTTGTAGCCTCCCAGTCGGCGCCGCTTCAGTTCAAGCCAGAGGAGGGCCTCTGCCTGATTGTCACCCTGACGAAGGTCGCGTGCGCGAAGAGTCGTGCCGGGTTTCCTCCGGCTGCGGTTCTCGCGATCGCCTTCCCCCACTCCGTCGTCGCTTCGCGACGCCACCTCTCCCCCCTGCGGAGGGAGAGGAAGGGCGCCCGGCATCGACTGCGCGCGCCTTTCCTCTCCCCCGTCGAGCGGGGGAGAGGTGGTCGGCGAAGCCGATCGGAGTGGGGGTCGATCTTGCTCCCTCTCTGTCATCCTACCCCTCAAAAATC
>CAJPFN010000045.1 GCA_905339215.1 Rhizobiaceae bacterium | reverse complement strand
CCTCGACCGGGTCGAGGCCGGTATCGTGTCGCTTCGGCCGGCCTTGGAGCGCAGGATCGCGGAGGGCCGGATCGTCGAGGGTCACGGCGACCTTCGCCCCGAACACGTCTGCCTCACGCACCCGCCGCAGGTCATCGACTGCCTCGAGTTCAGCCGTGCCCTGCGCATGGTCGACCCCTATGACGAGGTCAATCATCTCGGCCTGGAGTGCGACGTGCTCGGCGCCGGTTGGATTCGCCCTATGCTCCTCGAGGCGCTGGAGACCCGTCTCGGCGGCCGGCCGGAGCCCCGACTGATGGCGCTTTACGGCGGCTTTCGCATGTTGCTGCGGGCCAGGCTCTGCCTCGCCCATCTCCTCGACGTTCCCGTGCGCAAGCCGGGGAAATGGCGGCCGCTCGCCATGTCTTATATCGCCGTGGCGGAGCGCGAGACCGTCAGCCTGGAGAACCCAGCAGGTCGGTGATCGACCCGTTCGCGGAAAGCCGGCGGATTGCCTCCCCGACCAGCGGGCCGGCAGGCAGGACCTCGACACGGCCCTCCGGCCGGCCGGAGGCGGCGCGGGCGGCCGACGTCAGCGTGTCGGTGACGACCACACCGTCGATGGCCGGATCGTCGAGCATCGCTTGCGATCCCTCGCCGAAAAGGCCGTGAGCGGCGAGCGCATAGACCTTCATTGCGCCGTTTGCCCGGCATGCCTTTGCGGCGCGCAGCATCGTCCCGCCGGTGCTGATCATGTCGTCGACGATGAACACGGCGGAACCGGTCACGTCCCCGGCAAACAAGTCACCCGAGACAACGCCGCCGCTGCGGCGCTTTTCCATGAAACCGAAGCCGGCCGCCTCGCCCGTCTCCGCCTCATAGGTCTCCTTGAGGAGTTGGGCGCGTTTCACGCCGCCGCCGTCCGGCGAGAAGACCGTCACCGGCAAGCCGTCGGCCAGAGCGCGGATCGACGGGCTGAAAAGCCGGCGCGTGTCGAGGTGCACGGTCGTGCAGCGGAAAGCGTTCTGGAAAGCGACGATGTTGTGGACGTCGAGCGTCATTACGCAGTCGGTGCCGACGGCCTCGAAGAGTTGTGCCACGTAGCGCGTGGTCACGGGATCGCGCGACTTCGTCTGCCGGTCCTTCCTCGAATAGGCGAGGTAGGGGACGACCGCCGTCACGCGGGCCGCGCCGTTCTCCTTGCAGGCCGCGATGAAGAACAGCAGCTTGACGAGCTTGTCGTTCGCCGAGGCGCTGCCGTCGCCGGCGAGGCTGTGGACGACGTAGACGTCCTCGCCCCGCACACCGAGCAGGGGACGCGCCTTGTGCTCGCCGTCTTCGAAGTCGCGCTCCTCGTGGCGCTCGACCTCGGTCCACATCGACCGTGCGATCGCGTCGCCGAACTGTTCCGATCCCTTCAGGGCAAAGATGCGCATGAAGCCTTGATACCAGCTTCGGCCCGGCTCGTCTTGACCGGCGTCAAGCGACCGCGGTGGAGACCGCGGTTCCGTATTGACGAGCATCAATGTAGGCGCGGCGCAGACCGGCTTTGATAATGAAGTTCCGGGAAGAAGTGCAGGCACCACGGACAGATCGGTCCGCCGTTCGGGCCGGCCGCGGGTAGTTTGCCTGCTCCCGGGCATGCCGCTTCGCGGTCGCGCGGGCGGCGCGTTACGTAGATCCGATCAGGAGAAACCATCATGGCTGATGCTTCCCACAAGGTACCCGTCAAGAGTGCCGGCAAGGCGGCTCCGGCTGCGCGCAGCTGGTCGCCCTTCGAGAACCTGCGCCAGGAGATCGACCGGCTTTTCGACGACTTCCACCCCCTCGGCTGGCGCTCGCCGTTCGGCCGGACGCCAGGCGGCGACGTGCCCTGGCCGAAACTCGGCGCACTGCAGATCGCGCCCGCCGTCGACCTCGTCGAGAAGGACCACGAGTTCGAGATCACATGCGAACTCCCCGGCATGGACGAGAAGGACATCGAGCTCAAGCTCGCCGGCGACATGCTGACGATCAAGGGCGAGAAGACCGAGCAGAAGGAGGAGCGCGAGAAGGACTATTACCTGTCCGAGCGCAGCTACGGCTCGTTCCAGCGTTCCTTCCAGCTTCCCGATGGTGTCGACGCCGGGAAGATCGAGGCGAATTTCGCCAAGGGCGTGCTGACCGTGAAGATGCCGAAGTCCGCGGAAGCGCAGAAGAAGGAAAAGAAGATCGAGGTGAAGCCTGCCTGAGCCGACGTAGGCGCGAACTCCCCGGCACTCGCGCGAGGCGCCGGGAAGATCGGCTCGTGTTTGAGGGTCGTCTTGGTTTGACCCGTATCAAGGGTGTCCCGGCCGCCCGCCGGTATGGGCGGGAACGGGCGGACAATGGTATTTCGACTTCGCCGAAGGTGGCGCCGACAACGAAACCGGCTTCCGCTTGGGAGAGGAGCGTTTCGTAAACGGCGAGTATGTGTCGGTGACCAGTGAACGCGTCATGCATACCTACCAGGTGGCGCGGGTGGAAAAGCCCTGACGTGCTGTTCACTCCTGCGAACATGGTAAGTGATGACTTACGGAACAAGCACCGCCGCACCCGAGAAGCGACCGTTCCTGAGATCGTCCAGCGCCTCGTTGGCCCGTGTCAGCGGATAGGCCCTCGTACGCGTCGTCACGCCTGCGGCGCACGCGACGGGGAAGAACTCGCGAGCATCCTCCCGCGTTAGATTGGCGACCGAGGTGATCGAGCGCTCCTGCCAGAGGATCGAGTAAGGCATGTGCGGGATGTCGCTCATGTGAATGCCGCCGCAGACCACGCGACCGCCCTTGCGCACAGCGCGCAGCGCCGATGGCACAAGATCGCCGGCCGGCGCGAAAATGATCGCGGCGTCGAGCGGTTGCGGCGGCGGCAGGTCTGACGGGCCGGCCCATTTCGCCCCGAGTTCGAGGGCGAAGCGCTGCGCGGCCTCGTCGCCGTGCCGCGTGAAGGCGTAGACCGAGCGGCCCTGCCAGGCGCAGATCTGCATCAGGATGTGCGCCGCCGCGCCGAAGCCGTAGAGCCCGATCGCGCGACCTTCACCGGCCTTCTTCAGCGCCCGCCAGCCGATCAGCCCGGCGCAGAGCAGCGGCGCCGTCGACACCGGATCGGCGTTGGCGTCGAGATCGAAGGCATAGTCGCTGTCGGCGACGACATGCGTGGCAAAACCGCCGTCGCGCGTGTAGCCGGTAAACACCGGCTCGTCGCAGAGGTTCTCCGCGCCCGACCGGCAGTAGGAACAATACCCGCAGGTGTGGCCCAGCCAGGGAATGCCGACGCGTCTGCCGAGACGCGCGGGATCGACGCCCTCCCCCAGCGCGTCCACGATGCCGACGATCTCGTGACCCGGCACCAGCGGCAGGCGCGGGTGCGGCAGGTCGCCGTCGATGACGTGGAGATCGGTCCGGCAGACCGCGCAGGCCTCGATGCGTAGCCGTATCTCGCCGGGACCGGGCAGCGGTTCCGGCCGCTCCTCGAGCACCAGAGGCCGGCCGATCTCGCGCAGCACCATCGCCTTCATCGTGCGGCTCCCTTTCTTGCGCGGAGAAGAGCCCGCGCCGGGCTGGCGCGCCTTGACCGCCGTCAACGGTCGGCCGTCGCCGCCGCCTCAGAGCAGCGCCTTGAGATCGGCGGAAGGATCGCCGGCGAGCGGCTTCGGCACCGCGATACCCTGGCCGATCAGGCGCCGGGCGAGCATGTGGTCGGCCGCCGCGTTGACGCTCTCGACCGCCAGCAGCCTCTCGCCACGGTAGAGGAAGACCGAGAACTTCTCGCCGAGCGGGTCGCCGCGCATGATGGCGTCGTCATGGCCGTCGCCCAGCCCGGCGATCTGCAGGCGCTGGCTGCCCTGGTTCGACCAGAACCACGGTGTCGCGTGATAGCTGCCCTCTTCGCCGCAGAGCCGCGCCGCGACGAACTTCGCCTGGTCGACGGCATTCTGCACCGATTCCAGCCGCGCCATGCCGCCCGCATGGACGTTGGGATAGGCGACGCAGTCGCCGATCGCCGAGATCGCCGGGTCGGAGGTGAGCAGTCGCGCGTCGGCGACAATGCCGTTGTCGGCCGCCAGGCCGGCGCGTTCGGCGAGTTCCGTGTTCGGCGCCACGCCGGCGGCTACGAGCACCGCGTCGGTCTTCAGCGTTTCTCCCGAGGACAGCGCGACGGAACAACCGCGCGACGTCTCTTGCACCCCGCGCATGAGCGTCTCGAAATGGAGGCGTGTGCCCAGCGCCTCGTGGTGGAAGCGGAAATGCGCCGACATCGTCGCCGAAAGCACGCGGCCCATCAGCCGCGGCGTCGCCTCGACGAGGTCGACGGCGATACCGCGGGCGCGCAGCAACGCCGCGACCTCCAGCCCAATGAAGCCGCCGCCGACGATGGTGACGTGGCGCAGCGCGTCGAGCCGGTCGTGGAGGCGCCGCGCGTCGGCCAGTGTGCGCAGTTCGAGCGTCGGCGCCCGGTTGAGGCCGGGAATCGGCGGGATGCGGTTCCTGGCGCCGGTCGCGAGGGCCAGGTGGTCGTAGGCGATACGCTCGCCGCCGGCGAGAACCAGTTCGCGCCTTTCACGGTCGATGGCCGCCGCATGGCGGCCGAGCCGCAGCGTGATGTCCTTTGCCGCATAGAAGGCCTCGCCCTTCAGCGGCAGGCCCGCATCGTCGCGCGATTTCAGAAACTCCTTGGATAGCGGCGGACGCTGGTAGGGCAGGTCCGGCTCGTCGCCGACGATCGTCACCGGACCGGCGTGGCCGTGCTGACGCAACGCCGCGGCGAGCTCGACCCCCGCGTGACCGCTGCCGACGATGACAATGCGCTGGTCGGGGGTCGTCATCGGCGGCGGGTCCGGTTGGCGGTGCAGTGCATCTCGATCCTTTTTCTCGGCGGATCATGCCGCACGGTGCGGTGCCGCCGCGGCCGGGTCGCGGCATAGCGCGTCGAAAAGAGAAAAGCCATGGACGGGTTGCGGCACCTCGGGCGGTGCCCCCTCAGCCCTGCTGCGCGATATGCCGCTCGGCCGCGCGGACGCGTAGCCGCGAGACGGCGAAGGCCGCCACAAACATCGCAGTGAGCAGCAGCACGATGGTCGGCGCCGGCGCGGAATCGATGAAGAAGCTGAGATAGACGCCGAGGAACGCGGCCACCACGGCGAGCGCCACCGAAAGCACCAGCATGCGCTGGAAGCGCCCGGTGAGCAGGAAGGCGATGGCACCGGGCGAGATCAGCAGCGCGATGGCGAGGATGATGCCGACGGCCTTCAGCGCGCCGACGATGGTCAGCGACAGTATCGCCAGCAAGCCGTAATGCAGGAACCGCACCGGCAGGCCGATCGCCTGCGCATGCTGCGGATCGAAGGAATGCAGCAGGAGGTCGCGGCGGAAGAACAGGACCGAGCCGGCGGAGATTGCGGCGATCACGGCGCTTTCGGCGACGTCCGCCCAGGAGACGCCGAGCATGTCGCCGAACAGGATGTGGTCGAGATGAACGTCGGTCTGGATCTTCGTGTAAAGCACGATGCCGAGGCCGAACATGCCGGAGAAGACGACGCCCATCACCGTGTCCTCCTTGATGCGGCTGTTCTCGCGCAGGAAGCCGGTGGCAAGGGCGCAGGTCATGCCGGCGCCAAAGGCGCCGACGGCGA
>CAJPFN010000044.1 GCA_905339215.1 Rhizobiaceae bacterium | reverse complement strand
TGGCCGCATGCGGACCGCGTATTGCCCATGGGCCGCCTCATGTCAAGCCGGATCGCTCGTCCGCCGGCCCGGCGATCGCCATGCGCCGGTCGGCCGCCGGCATTGACCGCCCGGCTGAAAGATAGGCCGGCAGCGACGCCTTTCAAGTCGCCGGCGGCCGCGTCGCGCTCCGCCGGCGCGGACCGCTCATTCCGGCGGCGCGGCACGCGGTTCGGCGGCGCGGCGGCCGGCGAACTGGCTGCGCTCGAAGAGTACGACGACGATGATGCCGAGGATCAGCGGGACGATCAGGTAGTAGAGGCGGAATACCAGCAGCGCGGCGAGCACGGCGACCTTGTCCATGTCGGGCAGGCCGGCGAGCGCCACCAGCTCGAAGACGCCGATGCCGCCCGGCGCGTGCGTTGCCGAGGCCACC
Source organism: Rhizobiaceae bacterium (assembly GCA_905339215.1). Taxonomy (GTDB): domain Bacteria; phylum Pseudomonadota; class Alphaproteobacteria; order Rhizobiales; family Rhizobiaceae; genus DUSC01. The sequence continues at coordinate 40,590 of CAJPFN010000044.1, read as the reverse complement.
GAGAACGCGACGATGAACACGCCGAGCACGGTGACGAAGCCCGGATTGCCGGCCTCCGGCAGGGCGAAGTAGATGATCGAGGCGGCCCCGATCAGCTCGATCGGCCCGACGGTCAGCTGGCGCAGAACGATCGCCGGGCGCGGATATTCGAGGCGGAAACCGCCGATGCGCAGCGGCCTGAAGCCGAGAAGGCTGCCCGCGACGTAGAGGGCGACAAAGGCGAGCAGCAACGCGCCGGTGGTCGCCGAAAGCGTGATCGGCATCGATTCGAAATCGACGAAGCGTTCGGTCAGTTCCGGATCGATGATGAAGACGATGCCGGCGAGAAAGATCGTGGCCAGCACGAAGGTGAACCAGCAGAACGCCACCAGTACGCCGACTTCCTGGCCGTTCAGGCCCCGCGAGCCGTAGGCGCGGTAGCGAATGACCGCTCCGGAAACCACGGAACCGCCGATGTTGTGCGACAGCGCGTAGGTGGTGAACGAGCACAGCGTCACGTACCACCAGGGCAGCGGCTTGCCGATATGGGTGAGCGCGATGTGGTCGTAGCCGGCGAGCGCGGCATAGGCGACGAGGGCGCCGAAGGCCGCCAGCAGCCAGCGGTGTGGCGGGATCGCGGCGAACCCGTCGATGACGTCGGAAGCGGAAATGCCGCGCAGTTCGTTGTAGAGCATCCAGCCGGAGAACACGACCGCCGCGAGCCCCACAACGGGCCAAACATAATCCTTCCACTTCATCCCGTGCGCATTTCCCCGCATTCTTGCTTTTTTCTTGTCCCCGCCCTCTTCGATAAAGTGATTGGCGGCGCGAGGGAACCCCTGAACGGACGGGCGGACCCGACACTTTCGCCGCAGGCGAAGATTTGCCTCCGCCGCCCTTGGTGAAGGCGCGGGGCGCTGATATGATCGTCTCAACGTAGAAGGATCAGGATGCCTGCAGCGTGCCCCGACCGGGTTTCGCGCGGCACAGAGGAACGACGGTGAAAGACCCCCATTCCGGCGATGCGCCGGGCGGCGGGGCTTCGCAGGGTGGCGCGACGGCGGGTGCCGGCGCGCACCAGCCTTCCGCACCGCAAGGCGGGCGGAAGGATGGCGCTAGGCTCGGCAACGGGCCTGCGTCGGCAAGCGCCGCTCAGCACAAGAACAAGTCGCGCAAGCGGCGCAAGCGCCGCGGCCGCAAGGTCTATTCGCGCGAGCCGGCGGCCGCTGCCGCGGCTTCGCCGCCCGTCTCGTCGCAGCCGAAGGCGCCGCAGGTCCAGCCGCTGCCGCAACCGGCACCCGTACAGGCTGCTGCGCCGCCTGCCGATCTTGCCCGGCGCCCGCCGCAGCCGGCGCGCCCGGCGCCGTCGGGCGAACTCCCCGTCTTCGCCGCGCTCGACCTCGGCACCAACAATTGCCGCCTGCTCGTCGCCGTGCCGGGGCGCCCGGGCCAGTTCCGCGTCATCGACGCCTTCTCGCGCATCGTGCGGCTGGGCGAGGGGCTTTCGGCGAGCGGCCGTCTCGGCGAGGCGGCGATGGACCGCGCCGTCGAGGCGCTGAAGGTGTGCGCCGACAAGCTCGGCAACCGCGCCGTGCGCCGCGCCCGGCTGATCGCCACGGAGGCCTGCCGCGCCGCGCAGAACGGCGCCGAGTTCCTCGACCGCGTCGAGGCGGAGACCGGGCTATCGCTCGAGATCATCGACCGCGAGACGGAAGCGCGGCTCGCCGTGTCGGGCTGCGGCTCGCTGGTCGAGCGCGACACCGACGGCGTCGTGCTCTTCGACATCGGCGGCGGCTCCTCCGAGATCGCGCTGATCGACCTGTCAAGGCAGCGCTCGCCGCGGCTCGCCAGCCACATCGTCTCGTGGACCTCGCTGCCGGTCGGCGTGGTTTCGCTCGCCGAGCGCTTCGGCGGCCGCGACGTCAGCCGCGAGAGCTTCCGCGCCATGGTCGACGACGTCGCCGCGCATCTTTCCCGCTTCGAGGGTCGCGGCCGCCTCGACCACATGGTCGCCGGCTCGCGCTTCCACCTGCTCGGCACGTCGGGCACCGTCACCACGCTCGCCGGCGTCCATCTCGGCCTCGAGCGTTACGACCGCCGCCGCGTCGACGGCCTGTGGATGGATCGCGGCTCGGTCGACGGCATGGTCGAGCGCCTGCTCGGCTGGGAGTTCCACGAGCGCGTCGCCAATCCGTGCATCGGCGCCGACCGCGCCGACCTGGTGCTTGCCGGCTGCGCCATCCTCGAGGCGATCCGCGAGGTGTGGCCGTCCGAGCGCCTGCGCGTCGCCGACCGCGGCCTGCGCGAGGGAATCCTCAGTGAACTGATGGCGGAAGAGGGCGTCTGGCGCCGCGACCGCCACGACGGCTGGCGGCGATGACGAAGAAACCGGGCGGCGGCAAACCCGGCGCGGGCGGCACGCGCGTCCTGCGCACGCGGGTGAAGAAGAAGAGCGGCCTGAAGGAATCCTCGCGCCGCTGGCTGGAGCGGCATCTCAACGACCCTTACGTGCAGCGCTCCAGGGCCGAGGGCTACCGCTCCCGCGCCGCCTACAAGCTGATCGAGATCGACGACAAGTACCGTCTCTTGAAGCCCGGCCTGCGCGTCATCGATCTCGGTGCGGCGCCCGGCGGCTGGTGCCAGGTAGCCGCCGAGCGGGTGCGCTCCACCGAGGTGCGACCGCTGGTGGTCGGCATCGACTACCTGGACATGGACCCGGTGCCGGGCGCTGCGATCCTGAAGATGGATTTCCTCGACGACGAAGCGCCGGCCCGCCTGATGGAAGTGCTCGGCGGCGCTCCCGACGTGGTGCTTTCCGACATGGCCGCACCCACCACCGGCCACCGGCGCACCGACCATTTGCGCACCATGCATCTGTGCGAGGTCGCGGCCGACTTCGCCATCTCCGTGCTGAAGCCCGGCGGCCATTTCCTCGCCAAGACCTTCCAGGGCGGCACCGAAGGCGGCCTGCTCGACCTTTTGAAACGCAATTTCCGCGCCGTCCACCACGTCAAGCCGCCGGCCTCGCGCGACGAATCGGTCGAGCTTTATATCCTCGCCAAGGGCTTCAAGGGGCGTGCCACGGAGAGCCGCGACGCCGCAGGCGAAGGCAACGAGGCGTCCTAGCCCGCTGCCGGCGGCGTGTTGTCCGTGTCGCCCTTGCCGCGGCCATGCCCCGAAACCGCGCTTCCGGCGTCGCCGGGCAGGGTGAGGAAGGGGATTGCTGCAAGCGCCGTCAGGCCGCCGACGATGACGAAGGCGGTGGAAAAGGCCGCAAGCCCGATCGGTTCGCCCGTGACCAGCGTCGTCGCCTCGAGGATGCCGCCGGCGACCGCCACGCCGAGCGCGATCGATATCTGCTGCGACACCGCCGAGATCGCCGTCGCCTGGCTCATCTCGCCCGGCTCGAGATCGGCGAACACCAGCGCGTTGGACGAGGTGAAGAACAGCGAGCGGAGGAAGCCGGCGCCGATCAGCACGGCGATGATCGCGCCGGCCGGCGTCTGCGGCGTGAATGCCGCGTTGGCGGCGATGAAAGCCGCGCCGATGAGCGCCGAGGCGACGAGCACGGCGCGGAAGCCGCCGAACCGCAGGGTGAGCGGCGCCAGGAACTTCATGGCGATGGCCCCGATCGCCGAGGCGAAGGTGAGCAGGCCCGACTGGAACGGCGTCATGCCGAAGCCGAGCTGGAACATCAGCGGCAACAGGAATGGCACCGCGCCCGAGCCGACGCGGAACAGCGCGCCGCCGGCGATTGCCGCCCGGAACGTGCGGTTGGCGAAGAGGCCGAGGTCGAGCAGCGGGCGGGCCATGCGCCGCGCGTGCGCCCTATAGAGGAACGCGGCGGCAATGCCGGCGGCCAGCGTGACGAAGCCGACGGCCGGCGGCAGCGCCGGCAGGCTGATCACCGACAGGCCGAAGACGACGCCGGAGGCCGCGATTGCCGAGAGCACGAAGCCGGTCGCGTCGATGCTGCCTCCGCCCGCCGGCTCGATCTCGGGCAACAGGCGCCCGGCGAGCAGGATGCCGGCCGCGCCGATCGGCACGTTGACCAGGAAGATCCAGTGCCAGGTGAAGAAGGTGGTGATGAAGCCGCCGACCGGCGGCCCGACCAGCGGGCCGATCAGGCCTGGCACCGTCAGCCAGGCCATCGCCGAGACGAGGTCGCGTTTCGGCGTGGTGCGCACCAGCACGAGCCGCGCCACCGGCGTCATCATCGCGCCGCCCATGCCCTGCACAAAACGCGCCACCACGAAGGCGGAAAGCGAACCTGAGGCGGCACAGGCGACCGAGCCGAGCACGAACACGGCGATCGCCCAGCGGAACAGCCGCCGCGGGCCGAAGCGGTCGGCCATCCACGAACTGACCGGAATGAAGATCGCCACCGAGACGAGATAGGCCGTCAGCGCCAGCTTCAGGGCCACCGGGCTGGTGCCGATGTCGGCCGCGATCGCCGGCAGCGCCGTCGAGATGACGGTCGAATCCATCTGCTCCATGAAGAGCGCGACCGCGAGCACGAGCGGGACGATGCGGTTCACGGGGAATCTCGGCATCCGGTGGGCGCCGCGCTGGCGGCGTGGGGTCGGCAGCGAATAGGCCCGCCCCGGACATCCGTCAACGTTCGCCGGCACGCCCGGACGATTTCTGCGCGGCGCCGCCGGCCGTCGCTTTCCATCTCCGGCCGGACGTGGTACCAGCCGGCGCCAATCATGAACGGACGACTTCCGAGTCGGGGTGCGGGCAATCGCGTCGGCGCTCCCCAGTCTCGCATTCAGGGATCGGCAATGGCAAGAATCATCGAATCCGCGACCGGGGCCCTGGCCCTCACCTTCGACGACGTGCTGCTGCAGCCCGGCCATTCCGAAGTGATGCCCGGCCAGACCGACATCCGTACCGTCATAGCAGGCGATATCGACCTCAACGTGCCGATCCTCTCGGCGGCGATGGACACGGTCACCGAGTCGCGGCTGGCCATCGCCATGGCCCAGGCCGGCGGCATCGGCGTGATCCACCGCAACTTCTCGCCGTCCGAGCAGGCCGAGGAGGTCCGCCAGGTCAAGAAGTTCGAGAGCGGCATGGTCGTCAATCCGGTGACCATCGGCCCCGACGCCACGCTCGCCGATGCCCGCGCCCTGATGCGCGCCCACGGCATCTCCGGCATCCCCGTCGTCGAGAACGGCGGCGCCGGCGGCCAGAAGACCGGCCGCCTCGTCGGCATCCTCACCAACCGCGACGTGCGCTTCGCCTCGGATCCGGCGCAGAAGGTGCACGAGCTGATGACCAAGGAGCGCCTGGTCACGGTCAGCGAGAGCGTCGACCAGTCGGAGGCCAAGCGCCTGCTCCATTCGCACCGCATCGAGAAGCTGCTCGTCGTCGATCCCGAGGGCAATTGCGTCGGCCTGATCACGGTGAAGGACATCGAGAAGTCGCAGCTGAATCCCAACGCCACCAAGGACGCGCAGGGGCGCCTGCGCGTCGCTGCCGCCACCAGTGTCGGCGACGACGGTTTCGAGCGCGCCGAGCGGCTGATCGACGCCGGCGTCGACCTGCTCGTCATCGACACCGCGCACGGCCATTCGCAGCGCGTGCTCGACGCCGTGACCCGCGCCAAGAAGCTGTCGAACTCGGTGCGCATCATGGCCGGCAACGTAGCGACGTCGGCGGGTGCGCAGGCGCTCATCGATGCCGGCGCCGACGCCGTCAAGGTCGGCATCGGCCCCGGTTCGATCTGCACGACGCGCATCGTCGCGGGCGTCGGCGTGCCGCAGCTGTCGGCGATCATGGCGGCGGTCGAGACGGCTGAGAAGTCGGGCGTGTCGGTCATCGCCGACGGCGGCATCAAGTTTTCCGGCGACCTCGCCAAGGCGCTCGCGGCCGGCGCCGGCGCGGCCATGATCGGCTCGCTGCTCGCCGGCACCGACGAGAGCCCGGGCGAGGTCTATCTGCACCAGGGCCGCTCCTTCAAGGCCTACCGCGGCATGGGCTCGGTCGGCGCCATGGCGCGCGGCTCGGCCGACCGCTACTTCCAGGCGGAAGTGCGCGACACGCTGAAGCTGGTGCCGGAAGGCATCGAAGGCCAGGTGCCCTACAAGGGCCCCGTCGCCGGCGTGCTCCACCAGCTGGCCGGCGGCCTTCGTGCGGCGATGGGCTATGTCGGCGCCAAGGACCTCGCCGAGTTCCGCGATCGCGCCACCTTCGTGCGCATCTCCAACGCCGGCCTGCGCGAGAGCCACACCCACGACGTGACGATCACGCGCGAGAGCCCGAACTATCCGGGCGGCCTGTAGGGCGGGCGTTCAAGCCGGCTCGGATTTCGGAGTAGGGGTCAGCGCAGGTCGGCCATCCGCACGCTGATCTGCGGCAGCGCCGCCGGCGAAAGCGGCGTGTCGGTGGCAACCCTCTCGATGCTGCCCCACTGGCCGTCCGCATGGGGTTGGCGGTGGACCCAGGTCTCGCGCGTCTCCGCCTCGACGACCCAGAGTTCGTTGACGCCATAGCGGGCGTAGAGACGCGCTTTCAGCCCGCGGTCGTAGCCGAGCGATGCGCCCGCCACCTCGACGGCGAGGATGACGTCTGTGCCCCTCACATCCTCCGGCATGAGCCGGAGAGGGTAGAGGCAAAGGTCGGGTTCGACGAAGGTTCGCTCGTCGAGATAGACGGACGACTCGACCCCGAGGCGGAGATCGTCCGGCGCGGTCCTTGCCAGTAGTCGATTCAACGCCGCCTTCATCACCTCGTGCTGGTTCCCCTTGGGCGACATCGGCACGATCTCCCCTTCGATCAGCTCGAAGTTCTCGTCCTCGGCGATGATGCCCGCCTCGACCATGCGGCGGATTTCCGCCACGGTGAACGAACGGCGGGGCAGTCCGTCGGCGGCGCGGGTGGCGATGACGTTCATGCCAGCATCCTTGCTTGTCGGCTTGCCAGCCTACCATGGCCGGAAGACGGTGTCTTGCGCGCCGCTTTGCCTCCGGCCGCGCTTCAGTTCGAGAAGACCGCAATCGCCATCACGGCGACGATCTCGATGACCGGGATTGCGACATAGACGGCGAGGAAGCCGGCGATCCACATACCGATCTTGACCGGCCACGACGGGTGCAGAGCCGCTTTCCACGCGAAAAACCCGCTAGCGGCGGCGAGGCACAGGGCGACGATGCCGATAACCGGCGATCGCGCCATCGGGATCATCTGTTCGCCGAGAAGAAGGAAGATCACGCCGACGATGATCAGCTGGACCGTGAGGCCGAACAGGAATGCGCGTTTCAAGTGGCCCCCGTGGTGTCGTCTGTCGTCGGCCCCGGGGCGTTGGCTGGCGTTCTGCAGAGGCCTGCACTTTCCCGGCGTCGACGGAATTTGCCCATCATACCGCAGGGATCGATCAAGTGGAAAAGTGCGTCGAACATGCCTGCCGCCAGCCTGTCCTTAGCGGTGGACGGCCCTTCCGGATGTCTTGGCAGGGGCCTTCCCGATGCTAGTCTCGCGCAACGCGGCCGGGCGTCCCGTCCGCCGCGATACCCCGGCACGGAGAGCTCATGACCCCCACCGCGATCTTCTGGCCCATGCTCGCGCATGTGCTTCTCGTCTATGTCGTCTACGTCGTGCTGGGGGTGCGGCGCCGCGCCTCGGTGCGCACCGGCGAGGCGCGCGCCGCCCAGTTCAAGCTGCGTGGCGCCGAGCCGGAATCGAGCATCACCGTCTCCAGCAACCTGATGAACCAGTTCGAACTGCCGGTGCTGTTCCACGTGCTCTGCCTGGCGCTTTACGCCACCGGCGGCGTCGGGATCGTCACGCTTTCGCTGGCATGGATCTTCATCGCGCTCCGTTACGTGCACGCCTGGGTGCACCTGACCTCAAACCGGCTGCGCCTGCGCAGCCCGCTGTTCCAACTGGGGGCGGCCGTCCTCGGGCTCGGCTGGGTTTGGTTCGCGCTGCATCTCGCCGGGGCGGTCTGAGGCCGGCGCCATCGCCTTGAGGATTTCCGCCAGTTCCAGGCATTCGGCGCGCCGCGCGCTGTTGCGCCGCCAGGCGAGGCAGAGCGTGCGCGCCGGCATCGGCTCGGCGAAGGGCACGGCGCGCACGCCGGGCAGGATCGCCCCGCTGGCCACCGCAATCTCCGGCACCAGCGTCACGCCGAGCCCGTGCGCCACCATCTGCATCAAGGTGGTCAGGCTCGTCGCGCCGTAGTTGGCCATTGCCGTTGGCTTCACCGAGCCGCACACCGCGAGCGCCTGTTCGCGCAGGCAGTGGCCTTCCTCGAGCAACATGAGGCGCTCCAGCGCCGGGCTCTCCGGCGGCACCGGCGGGGCGGCGAAGCCGGGATCGTTTGCCGGGACGGCGAGGAAGAAGCGATCGTCGAAAAGCTCTTCCGTGACGAGGCCGGAACCGTCGACCGGCGTCGCCGCGACGAAGGCGTCGATGCGTCCCGCGAGCGTCTCCTCGACGAGCGCGCCGGTCACCGCTTCGCGCAGCTCGAGGAGAAGCGCCGGGAAGCGCTGGCGCAGTTCCGGCAGCGCCCTGGGCAGCAGGTAGGGCGCCACCGTCGGGATGATGCCCAGCCGGAAGCGGCCCTCCATGGCGATCCGTCCGCGCCGCGCCGAGGTCTCCAGCTCGCGCAGTTCCTCCAGGATGCGGGCGATCCGCGGCTGCATGGCGCGCGCCTCCTCGGTCAGGCGCACCGTCTTGCCGCTGCGGTCGAAGAGACGGCAGCCGAGCCGTTCCTCCATCTCGGCGACCTGGGTCGAGAGCGCCGGCTGGGTGACGCCGACGGCCTCGGCAGCGCGGCCGAAATGCAGCGTCTGCGCCAGCGCCTCGAAATACTGCATCTGGCGGATGGTGATTTTTATCATAATGAAAAGTTATCGTAACGAGCAGGAAAGGCAATTTGTTTTTATCATCCCCTTTGGCTAGTCTGGAACCGTTCAAAACTGGCGCCCCGTGGGGGTGGCGACCGGTGGCGATTTTTCTACCGACCAGAAAGGGTAAGGGAGGCGAAAGCCATGACGGAACCGACCGTTACCGCCGTGATCGGCGCCTGTGGCGCCCGATCGATGGGCTGAGCATCGGGCTGCGTCATAGAGGGTTCATCCGCCGCGGATAGCGACGCCGTTCCGGCAGGTCCCGCCGATCGCCCTTCCCACGGGCGCCATCGCGCGAAAGGCCAGCGCTCTCTACCCCGGTCCGCCTGCGGCGAATGCCCGCACCGGCCCCCTCGACCGCGGCTCACTACCCGCCCTTGACCTGAGCGGGACCGACGAAACCGACGAATCTGCAAAACCACTGGAGACGACCATGGACGCAAAGACTGACGAAAAGGCCGGCAAATGCCCGGTCGCGCACGGGGCCGCCGGCCCTTCGAACCGTGACTGGTGGCCGAACCAGCTCGACCTCTCGGTGCTGCACCAGAATTCCGCGCTCTCTGATCCGATGGGCGAGGGGTTCGACTATGCCGAGGCATTCGCGAAACTCGACTACGAGGGCCTGAAGGCCGACCTGCGCGCCCTGATGACGGATTCGCAGGACTGGTGGCCGGCCGACTTCGGTCACTACGGCCCGCTCTTCATCCGCATGGCCTGGCACAGCGCCGGCACCTATCGTATCGCCGACGGCCGCGGCGGCGGCGGCGAAGGCCAGCAGCGCTTCGCTCCGCTCAATTCCTGGCCGGACAACGTCAACCTCGACAAGGCCCGCCGTCTGCTCTGGCCGATCAAGCAGAAATACGGCAACGCCATCTCCTGGGCCGACCTGATGATCCTCACCGGCAACGTCGCGCTGGAATCGATGGGCTTCAAGACCTTCGGCTTCGCCGGCGGCCGCGCCGACACCTGGGAGCCGGCGCTCGACATCTACTGGGGCAAGGAAGGCGAGTGGCTGGCCGATGAGCGCTACAGCGGCGAGCGCGACCTCGAGAACCCGCTGGCGGCAGTGCAGATGGGCCTCATCTACGTCAATCCGGAAGGGCCGAACGGCAATGCGGACCCGGTCGCGGCGGCCCGCGACATCCGCGACACCTTCGCCCGAATGGCCATGAACGACGAGGAGACCGTGGCGCTGATCGCCGGCGGTCACACCTTCGGCAAGACCCACGGCGCCGGCGACGCCAAGCTGGTCGGACCCGAGCCGGAAGCCGCCCCGATCGAGGAGCAGGGCCTCGGCTGGGTCAGCAGCTTCGGCACCGGCAAGGGCGGCGACACCATCGGCAGCGGTCTCGAGGTCACCTGGACGACGACGCCGACCAAGTGGAGCAACAACTTCTTCTGGAACCTGTTCGGCTACGAATGGGAACTGACGAAGAGCCCGGCCGGCGCGCAGCAGTGGACGCCCAGGCACGGCATGGGCGCCGGCACCGTGCCGGACGCGCACGATCCGTCGAAGCGCCACGCGCCGACCATGCTGACCACCGACCTCTCGCTTCGCTTCGACCCGGAATACGAAAAGATCTCGCGGCGGTTCTTCGAGAACCCCGACCAGTTCGCCGACGCCTTCGCCCGCGCCTGGTTCAAGCTGACCCATCGCGACATGGGTCCGCGCGCCCGCTACCGCGGCCCCGAGGTTCCGGCCGAGGTGCTGATCTGGCAGGACCCAATCCCCGCGGTCGATCATGCGCTGGTCGACGCGGCCGACGTCGCGGAGCTCAAGGCCAAGATCCTCGCCTCCGGTATCCCGGTGTCCGAGCTGGTCTCGACGGCCTGGGCCTCGGCCTCCACCTTCCGCGGCTCCGACAAGCGCGGCGGCGCCAACGGCGCCCGCATCCGCCTCGCCCCGCAGAAGGACTGGGCGGTCAACCGGCCGTCCGAACTCGCCGCGGTATTGGAGAAGCTCGAGGCCATCCAGGCTGCCTTCAACGCCTCGCGCAGCGATGGCAAGAAGGTCTCGCTCGCCGACCTGATCGTGCTCGGCGGCAACGCCGCGGTCGAGAAGGCGGCGAAGGACGCCGGCTTCGACGTCGCCGTACCCTTCGCGCCGGGCCGCATGGACGCCTCGCAGGACCAGACCGACGTCGAGTCCTTCGCGCCGCTGGAGCCGGTCGCCGACGGCTTCCGCAACTATTCCCGCGGCCGGCAGCGCCTGTCGGCCGAGGAGGCGCTCGTCGACCGCGCCCAACTGCTCACCCTGACGGCCCCGGAGATGACCGTGCTCGTCGGCGGCCTGCGCGTGCTCAGGGCCGGCCAGCCGTCGCACGGCGTCTTCACCGACCGGCCGGAAACGCTGACCAACGACTTCTTCGTCAACCTGCTCGACATGGCGACGAAGTGGAGCCCGGCCGGCGACGGCGTCTACGAGGGCCGCGACAGGAAGAGCGGCGAGCTGCGCTGGACGGCGACCCGCGCCGACCTGATCTTCGGTTCGCACTCGCAGCTGCGCGCGCTCGCCGAAGTCTATGCGCAGGACGACTCGAAGAAGAAGTTCGTCAAGGACTTCGTCGCGGCGTGGACGAAGGTGATGAACGCAGACCGCTTCGACCTGGCGAAGTAGCCGGCGGTCCCGGCCACCGAGGAATGGCGGGGCGGCGTCCTTCCGGGCGCCGCCCTTTCGCCTTTCCGGCCGGCCGGCCGGACGGTTGCCTGCGTTCCCGGCTGGACAGGAACGGCCGGATCGTCTTTTCCTTCGCCGCCGGTGGCGAAACGGGGAACGCGGGACGATGGCCGGAGATCACGAACTGGAGCTGGCTGCGGCGACCTTGGCCGACCTTCCCTTCGTCATGGCGACGGAGCGGCTCCCCGGCTACGAGGCGCTGGTCGGGCGCTGGGACGAGGCCCGTCACCGCGAGGCGCTCGCCGACGAGCGGTACGACTATCTGATCTCACGCCTGGACGGCGAGCCGGTCGGCTTCGCCATCGTGCGCGGCGCGCGTGCCGCCGATCGGGTGGCGCTGGTCAAGCGCGTGGCGGTGTCGCGGCCGGGCCACGGCGTCGGCAAGGCGATGATGCGCGCCGTCGTCGACCATGTCTTCGAAACCACAGCCACCCACCGGCTCGCCATCGGCGCCTTCCCCGACAACCTGCGCGCCCGCCGCGTCTACGAGGCGGTGGGATTCGTCGCCGAGGGCGTGGCGCGCGGCGCCGCCTACTTCCACGGCGTCCACCGCGACGAGCTGAACCTCGCCATCCTTCGGCCCGATTGGGCCGCCGCGCGCGCCGCCGCGCCCCTTGCGCAAATCCCCGGCCCCGGATAGCTCTTGCCGCGATCGGGTCTGCCGAAAACGGGAAGCGCGACATGAGACTGGGCGGAAGGCTGGCCGCAGCCATCGAGGTGCTCGACGACATCGAGAAAAGGCATCGTCCGGCGGCGGACGCGCTGAAGGACTGGGGTCTCTCCCACCGCTTCGCCGGTGCCGGCGACCGCGCCGCGATCGGCAACATCGTCTACGACGCCTTGAGGCGCAGGCGCTCCGCGGCCTGGCTCTTCGGCGCCGATACCTCGCGGGCGCTGGGCTTCGGCGCCCTCATCCTCGAATGGGGCGAGACGCCGGCCTCGCTCGGCGCGGCTCTCGCCGGCGACCGTTTCGCGCCGGAGGCGCTTTCTGCCGGCGAGCGCGCCGGCATCGCCGCGCGCGACCTCGCCGATGCGCCCGACGCGGTGCGCGCCGACTGCCCCGACTGGTGCGTGCCCCATCTCATGGAAGCGTTCGGCGACGACTGGGTCGCCGAGACGGCCGCGCTTGCCGGGCGCCCGCCGCTCGACCTGAGGGTCAATCCGCTGCGTGCGGCGCGCACGAAAGTCATCGAAGAGCTTGCCGGCACGGGAGCTGCCGCCACCGCGCTCGCGCCCTTCGGCATCCGCATCCCGCCGATCGAGGGCGCCGGCCGCCATCCGAACGTCCAGGCGGAGCCGGCCTTCCAGAAGGGCTGGTTCGAGGTCCAGGACGAGGGCTCGCAGATCGCCGCCGAACTCGCCGGCGCGACAGCCGACATGCAGGTGCTCGACTTCTGCGCCGGGGCCGGCGGCAAGACGCTGGCGCTGTCGGCGGCGATGGACAATCGCGGCCAGATCTTCGCCCACGATTCGGAAAAGGCGCGGCTGGCGCCGATCTTCGACCGTCTGCGCCGCGCCGAGAGCCGCAACGTCCAGGTCGTGGCCAGGCCCGCCGAGCTTGCCTCGCTCGCCGGCGGCATGGACCTCGTCGTCATCGATGCGCCGTGCACCGGCGCCGGCACCTGGCGCCGCCGTCCCGACGCCAAGTGGCGGCTGTCGCCGCGCCAGCTGGAAACCCGCGTCGCCGAGCAGGCGGCGATCCTCGACGCCGCGCGTGCCTACGTGAAGCCGGGCGGGCGCCTCTGCTACATCACCTGCTCGGTCTTCGCCGAGGAGAATGCCCGCCAGGTCGCCGCCTTCCTCGGCCGCCATCGCGATTTCGCGCCGGCCGATCACGCCGCCTTGTGGCAAAGCCGCTTCCCGGGCAGGGCGGACGCCGTGCGCATCGCGCCCGGCCTCGGCATCGCGCTCGGCCCCTTGCACACCGGCACCGACGGGTTTTTCTTCGCCGCGCTCGACCGCCGCGGTTGACGGGCGCCGTCGCCGCGCCAATTTCATCGCAAGGGGCGTGATCCCCTGCAACGTCGGAGCGGCAGCGCTTGAGGAACCGGATCTCCCTGGTCGTCTTTCTCGTCGTCGTCATCGGCGGCGGCCTCGCGATCGGCTCGGTCACGCGGCCCGACGGCTGGTACGCGGCCCTTGCCAAGCCGTCCTTCAACCCGCCGAACTGGATCTTCGCCCCGGTCTGGACGATCCTCTACGTGCTCGTCGCCGTGGCCGGCTGGCGCACCTTCCGCCGCGACGCCGGCGGGGCGGCGATGAAGCTCTGGGCGGCCCAGCTCGTCCTCAACTTCCTCTGGTCGCCGGTGTTCTTCGCCGCCCACTGGATCGGCGCCGCGCTCGCCGTCGTCTCGGCCCTTCTCGTCACCATCCTCGCCTTCGTCGCCGCGACATGGGTCGTCGACCGGCCGGCGGCGTGGATGTTCGTGCCCTACGCCGCCTGGGTCGCCTTCGCTGCCCTGCTCAACGCCTCGATCCTCGTCCTCAACTGACCGTCGCCGGCCCCTGCGGCGTTACCGGCATCTCTATGCTGCATCGCAGCAATGGCGTTGCGTCCGCCGCCTCGCTTTGCGATAAGCGAAAGAAGCAGCGAAGGACATCACCATGGCGCGCGGGCCGATACCTGTCTCCGGATTCGAGGAGCGCGTGCGCGCCAGCTTCGCCCGCCAGCCGGCCATGCGCACCATCGGCGCCGAGCTGACCCGCGTCACCCGCGGCATCGTCGAGATCGAGATGCCCTATGCGGCGGCGCTCACCCAGCAGCACGGCTTCCTCCACGCCGGCGTCATCTCGACCGCGCTCGATTCGGCCTGCGGCTTCGCCGCCTTCTCGATGATGCCGGAGGATGCCGCCGTGCTGACCATCGAGTTCAAGGTCAACCTCTTGGCGCCGGGCAAGGGCGAGCGCTTCCTTTTCCGCGGCTCGGTCACCAAGCCCGGCCGCACCATCATCGTCGCCGACGGCCAGGCCTACGCCATCGCCGCCGACGGCGAGGCCAAGCTGATCGCCACCATGACCGGCACGATGATGACGATCACCGGCCGCGAAGGCCTGTCGGGCTGACCGCGATGGCCGACCCGACCGCGATCGCCGGCCGTTCCGTGCTCTTCGTCATGGCGGTCGACGCCGAATACGGCCCGCATCTCAAGGCCCGCTTCTCCCCGCTGATGACCGGTGTCGGCCCGGTCGAGGCGGGCGTGCGCCTCGGCGCCCATCTGGCGCGGCTCGCCGCGGCGGGCAGGGCGCCCGACCTCGTCGTCTCGCTCGGTTCCGCCGGCAGCCGCACGCTGGAGCAGACCGGCGTCTACCAGGCCTCTGCCGTTTCCTACCGCGACATGGACGCCACCGCGCTCGGCTTCGACAAGGGCGCCACGCCGTTCCTCGACCTGCCGGCGGTCGTCGACATGCCGCTGCGCATTCCCGGCATCCCCGAAGCCACGCTCGCCACCGGCGCCTCGATCGTCTCGGGCGCCGCCTACGATGCGGTTGCCGCCGACATGGTCGACATGGAGACGTTTGCCGTGCTGCGCGCCTGCCACCATTTCGACCTGCCGCTGGTCGGCCTGCGCGGCATCTCCGACGGCGCCGCCGAGCTGCGCCACGTCGGCGACTGGACCGAATACCTCCACGTCATCGACGAGAAGCTCGCCGTCGCCGTCGACCGCCTCGAGGCCGAAATCCGCGCCGGCCTGCTCGGCTGAGGCGCCATCCCTTTCCCCCGCAAGGGGAGAAGGGGGCATCGCGCCGGCCCCGTCGCCTTCGTCATTCCAGGGCGAAGCCGAGCGAAGCGAAGGCGCAGACCCTGGAATCCATGCCGGAACCCCTCGGCAGTGCGCGGCGCCGGGGGCGAAGGGCGCCCGGCCGAAGGCAGCGTGGTGCGTCGACATAGGCTCCGTGCCGAAGGTCCGGCCCCGACGACCGTCATCGGGGAAGCGAACCGCTTCGGCAATCGCGGGGAGGGCAGGTTGCGACGTCGGTACGGGAGTCTTTGCGCCTCTGTCGCCGCGCGAAAGCTGCTGCTTGGTCAATCCGTCACATATAGAGCCGCATCTGGCAGCACCGATAACTTTTCGCGGTGACCTAATAACGCGGGCACTCAGGCAAAATCGTATACGACAAAAGCGAGGTCGCCGCGTCATACCCATTTGGACTAGCTTATAGAATAGCAGATTGATTGAATCGCCAACAAATGAAAGTGTTGCGAATTTGTCGCTTTGCGATTCATACGGACGTAGCCGGCTTTGGTAAAAGACGAAAAATCACCTGATTTACCTTCGCGCGGTGCGGCGAGATTAAAGCTCAGCATGCGCCGCAAACGCTACTTTCAGTGGCTGGCGCGCGCCGATGATGCCGACTTCCTGACGCTGATCTGGGCCGTACGTGCATTGCAAACGGGGAATGCAAACGTCGCCCGGCGTTATATCACCTTTCCCAAAGAGGCCGCGATGGACGGTATTCTCGGCGATCACGCGATCTTTCCTTGGGAACTGGAAACCTTCGTCACATCCCTTTTTACCACGGAGAAGGTTAAGCCTCGTCGGGGCAGACACCATCGCTCCAACTGTACGACGTTCGCTTCCATTGGCGTGCTGACCAATCTGCTTCGCGATCTTGAAGGCGCCGAGTATGTATTGATGAACAAGCCGGAGGACATCTGGGAAGAGATGTATCGAATAGGACAGCGCCAATTTTCGTGGCAGCGCGGTCCAAGTACTGAACAACTATATAGATTTGCCTATGTCTATGGACAGGGCGCATGTGGGGAATTCTTTGAGGAGAAGAATGGCCTGTCAGTTTCCGACTTTATTTTATTTAGTTTAGCGCTGTTGGGCGTATTCTTCAGTAAGCCGTGGACAGAGTTGCCAGACCCGACGAATCTCGGTTTGCCGAAGGCCAAGATGGAGAAGACTTTGGAGCTTCACAGCGTTCAGCTGGCGCAAGCAAGGAAGATGGCCAGTAAGCTCAACGCAGATTCCTCAAAGCGTTTAGGGCGGCCACTACGTACCGCCTACATGGCAAGCCTTCTGCGCCAGAAGCCGATTGTTCGAATAGACCGGAAGGTCCCAACCTATATCGCTCCGCTGCCTCTCCTCATCATGAGTCGGGCAACCGCGGGCCTCTATTATGAGATAAGTCAGGGGCCGAACCAGTTGCTAACCGAGGCAAATACTCGGTTTGAGGAATACATCCGGCGTTTGCTGACGGCATATCTTCCTGAGCTGAAGGCTGTCAAAGACGGTCCGTATGGGCCGAAGGGGCGTAAAGTCGATCCACCCGACTGTCTTGTGACAGATGGCGATCAAGTGGCACTTGCCATCGAGTGTAAGACAACCAAGCTCACGTTTGAGGCCCAATATGCTGAGAATCCTATGGCGGTGGCGCGACAGGGGTTCGAGCAGATTGCAAAGGGAATCTTCCAACTCTGGCGCTTTTTTTCCCATGCCAGGCGAAAATTGTACGTCACTCGACCTGTGTCATCCGACGCGATTGGTCTGGTGTTGACTATGGACGGCTGGATGCAGATGGCCGCACGCCTTAGGCATACCGCTATGAAGCGAGCTGAGGAGATGGCAGCAGACGATGCGAACATCACCAAAGCCGACATGCGACGTGTGGTGTTCGCTTCTATGCAAGAATTGAACGACACTCTTGCCCAAACCGAGCGGTCTGAATTCCTAGCAGTTCTAGCTCACGCGATAACGGACAAGTATGACGGCTACGGGTTACCCGAGGTCGCGCGCGATTGCGGCGTCAGCTTAGTGAGGAAGCGGTATCCACTCGACAATTGCGCGTTGCTTCCTTGGTGGGACAATTTTGGGTCCCCCGAAGACCGACCGGGGAATTAGCTTTTATTCTCGTAGTTCTCTGTCTAGGCTCTCACACAGCCAGCTCTAATCAAGAGGCAAAGTTCGTCCGTAAGTTTGCCGTCATGGCGCTTCGCCGTCGACGCCCGTTGACCAAGCGGCAAGCAGCTTTTGCAGCGTCGCCACCCAATTCCCGCCCATCCGCTTCCAACCCTTTTTCCGCCATCAGTCTTTCCCCTGCAATGATCGCCGTCAAGCGACGCAGTCCGGATGCGGGGATAAAACCGCGCCATTTCGCCCTGTCGCGAAGAAATTCCCTCGCAAAATCAATCGACCGTCGTCTTCCTCGCGCCTCGTTTATCCCCCTCCCCGGAAACCCGCGTACGCTTTCCCCCAGTTCCTCCCATGGGAACACCGGTCGCGACGGTGATTGCGTGGGGAGGGACCGGTGCCTCCGAGCGGTCGCTAACGTGGCGGCCGTCTCCGGGGGGGCGGCCTGGATACCTTGGGGGGCATTACGACCCCTCGGTGCCCATTGGCACAAAGACGGCAAGGCGCCCCTGAGCAGACGTCGGAAGGCAACTTCCGGCGGCCACCTTCGGCGCTCCGGGTAGAAAGGCAGGTACGCCCGAAAAAGCCGGCGGGGCGCGAAGGTCGCGCCACATACTAAAAGTTTCGGAAGGCACGGCAGTCGCGCCCCGCTTTCCCACCCTCTTCCTCAATGGCCAGGGCCGAAAGGCAGCGTGGCGGGGAGAAGCCGTGTCTGGATGCCGGTTTTCGATCGTCGGGGGAAGATGCGTCGACGCCGCGCTGCCCCTCATCCCCCTGCCGGGACCTTCTCCCCGCAGCGCGGGGAGAAGGGCGCCGTCATCGCCCGCTTCGCCGATCGCCAGCGTTCCAGGACGAGCGCCCACGCAAAGGCCAGCGTCCCTTCTCCCCGCCTGCGGGGAGAAGGTCCCGGCAGGGGGATGAGGGGCAACTGGCGCCGCCTTCCTCGACGCACAGGGGGAGGCGAACGCCCCCGAGTCTCGAAGGACGAGGGCGGGACTCGCTCCGCGCGGCCATTGCGCCGAATCGGTCTTTTCTCTACAGGCTCGCCATGAACACGCACCCCGACACCGTCCTCATCGTCGACTTCGGCAGCCAGGTCACGCAGCTCATCGCGAGACGCGTCCGCGAGGCCGGCGTCTATTCGGAAATCGTGCCCTTCCAGTCGGCCGGCGAGGCGTTTGCCCGGCTGCGCCCGAAGGCGGTGATCCTGTCCGGCAGCCCGGCCTCCACCGTCGACATCGGCAGCCCGCGCGCACCCGACATCGTCTTTTCCTCCGGCGTTCCCGTGCTCGGCATCTGTTACGGCGAGCAGACCATGTGCGCCCAGCTCGGCGGCAGGGTCGAGGCCGGCCACCACCGCGAGTTCGGCCGCGCCTTCCTCGAGGTCGAGGGCGACTGCGCGCT
Organism: Rhizobiaceae bacterium; assembly: GCA_905339215.1. Taxonomy (GTDB): domain Bacteria; phylum Pseudomonadota; class Alphaproteobacteria; order Rhizobiales; family Rhizobiaceae; genus DUSC01. The sequence goes on along the minus strand of CAJPFN010000044.1, from coordinate 21,820 downwards.
GTTCGACGGCGTCTGGGCGAAGGGCACCCGCCACCAGGTGTGGATGAGCCACGGCGACCGCGTCACCGCCATCCCGCCCGGCTTCCGCATCGTCGGCACCTCGCCCGGCGCGCCCTTCGCCGCGATCGCCGACGAGGCGCGCAAATACTACGCCGTGCAGTTCCACCCGGAAGTCGTGCACACGCCGGACGGGGCGAAGCTGATCGCCAATTTCGTCCATCGGATAGCCGGGATTGCCGGCGACTGGACCATGGCCGCCTACCGCCAGCAGGCGGTCGAGGCGATCCGCCGCCAGGTCGGCTCCGGCAAGGTCATCTGCGCGCTGTCGGGCGGGGTCGATTCCTCGGTCGCGGCCCTCCTCATCCACGAGGCGGTCGGCGAGCAGCTCACCTGCATCCTCGTCGACCACGGCCTGATGCGCAAGGACGAGGCCGCGGGCGTCGTCGCCATGTTCCGCGAGCACTACAACCTGCCGCTGATCCTCGTCGACGCCTCCGACCGCTTCATCTCGGCGCTGGAAGGCGAGGCCGATCCGGAGACGAAGCGCAAGACCATCGGCCGCCTGTTCATCGAGGTCTTCGAGGAGGAGGCCAGGAAGCTCGGCGGTGCCGACTTCCTCGCGCAGGGCACGCTCTATCCCGACGTCATCGAGAGCGTCTCGTTTACCGGCGGCCCTTCGGTCACCATCAAGAGCCACCATAATGTCGGCGGCCTGCCCGAGCGCATGAACATGAAGCTGGTCGAGCCGCTGCGCGAGCTGTTCAAGGACGAGGTGCGCGTTCTCGGCCGCGAGCTCGGCCTGCCCGAGCATTTCATCGGCCGCCACCCGTTCCCCGGTCCGGGGCTGGCCATCCGCTGCCCGGGCGGCGTCACCCGCGAAAAGCTCGCCATCCTGCGCGAGGCCGACGCCATCTATCTCGACGAGATTCGCAAGGCCGGCCTCTACGACGCCATCTGGCAGGCCTTCGCCGTGCTTTTGCCCGTGCAGACCGTCGGCGTCATGGGCGACGGCCGCACCTACGAATATGTCTGCGCGCTGCGCGCCGTCACCTCGGTGGACGGCATGACGGCCGACTTCTTCCACTACGACATGGCCTTCCTCGGCGCCGCCGCCACCCGCATCATCAACGAGGTGCGCGGCATCAACCGCGTCGTCTACGACGTCACCTCGAAGCCGCCCGGCACCATCGAGTGGGAATGATTCAGCGTCCTTCTGGACGTATCCGAAACCACGCTACGGCGCTACGAAAAGCATTGAGCAGCGGATAGCCGCCTGACTGACGTCGATCCGCGGCCGCGCATCTCATTTTCACGCTTGACTCAATTTAGAACGTTCCATATTGGTTTGGAACGTTCTAAATTCTTGCTGCGGCCCGCTGGTGAGGAGGATACAGATTGCGCTGGCTTTTTGTCGGGGCGAGCACGGTTGCGGCTCAGCACATGGTCGGCGCAGTCCGTGCCAATGGCGCCACCGTTGCGGCGCTCGTCAGCGGCTCGGCCGGCCTGGCAGCCGGCTTCGCGGCGGCGCATGGCATCGCCTTGCACGGCGTGGACCTTGACGCCGCCCTCCGCCATCCCGGCATCGACGCCGTCTATATCTCCTCCACGAACGAGAAGCACCTGCCCCAGGCGATGGCGGCGATCCGCGCCGGCAAGCACGTGCTGTGCGAGAAACCGCTGGCCACGTCGCTTGCGGATGCTTCCGACATGGTGCGCGCCGCCAGGGCGGCCGGACTGGTCTTCGCCACCAACCATCACCTGCGCTGCTCCGGCAGCCACCGGGCGGTCCGCGACCTCGTAGCCTCGGGACGCATCGGACGCGTGCTGTCGCTGCGCATCTTCCATGCCGTCCAGCTTCCCGAAAACCTGCGCGGCTGGCGGATCGACAACCCCGGTGCCGGCGGCGGCGTAATTGCCGACATCGCCGTGCACGACGCCGACGTCGCACGCTTCCTGCTGGGCGAGGATCCCGTCACCGTCGTGGCCGAGATGGCGAGTTCGGGAATGGGGCGCGGCGTCGAGGACAGCGCCATGTCGGTCTGGTCGATGCCGTCGGGTACCATGGTCATGGCTCATGAAAGCTTCACGCATGGGTTCGCAGGGACGGGCCTCGAGGTGCACGGCACGCAAGGTTCCATCTTCGCGCGCGGCGTCATGACCCAGCGTCCCGACGGCCGGATCGAACTGGTGACGGCGGCTGGCAGCGAGGATGTTCCGTTCCCGAACCACGACCTCTACGTCGAGTCGGTGCGGCGTTTCGCCGAGGCGGTGTCCGGGCGGGGAAGCCCGGCCGCCGGCGGCGAGGACGGAGTGAAGTCGCTCGCCGTCGCGCTCGCGGTGCGTGAGGCCGCCCGCACCGGAATGCGCCAGCAGGTCGAATATGGAGTGGCCGCATGACCAAGGTCGTCAGCGCCAGGCAGGCCGCCGGACGCATTGGAGACGGCGCCGTGGTGACGGTTTCGTCGTCGTCGGCGCTCGGCTGCCCCGATCTCGTTCTGAGGGCGCTCGGCGAGCGCTTCCGCGCCGAGGGGCACCCGCGCGCGCTCACGATGCTGCACCCGATAGCGGCCGGCGACATGTACGGTGTCAAGGGTATTGATCACCTCGCCCAGGACGGGTTGCTGGCGCGGGTGCTTGCCGGCTCCTATCCGTCCGGTCCGTCAAACCTGCCGATGCCGGACATCTGGAAGATGATCGTCGAGGACCGGGTGGCGGCCTGGAACGTGCCCTCCGGCATCATGTTCGACATGCATCGAGAGGCCGCCGCGCGCCGCCCCGGCGTGCTGACCAAGGTGGGGCTCGATACGTTCGCCGATCCCCTCCGCGAAGGCTGCGCGATGAACCGGAAGGCTGCGGGCCAGCCGATCGTGTCGCGCGTCGAATTCGGCGGCGAAACCTGGCTTCACTTCCCAAACATCTATCCCGACGTCTGCATCCTGCGCGCCACCACGGCCGACGAATGGGGGAACCTGACCTACGAACACGAGGGCGCCTATCTCGGCGGCCTCGAACAGGCGATCGCCACCCGTAACAATGGTGGGGTCGTCATTGCCCAGGTTTCGCGCGTGACCGCGCGCGGCTCGCTGCGGCCCCACGATGTGCGGGTGCCGGGGCATCTGGTCGATCTTGTCGTCGTCGATCCGGATCAGAAGCAGACCTGCGAAACCCGCTACGATCCGGCCATATCCGGGCAGATCATGCGGCCGTGGTCGAGCTTCCGCCTTGCCGAGCACGGGGTGGAGAAGATCATTGCGCGCCGGGCGGCCATGGAACTGAAGTCCGGCATGACGGCAAATCTCGGCTTCGGCATATCGGCCATGGTGCCGCGCATCCTGCTGGAGGAGGGTTACCCGGAAGCGGTGACCTGGGCGATCGAGCAGGGTGCGGTCGGCGGCATGCCGCTGACCGATTTCGCCTTCGGCTGCGCCTCCAACGCCGACGCCTTCGTCCCTTCGCCGCAGCAGTTCATCTACTTCCAGGGCGCCGGCTTCGACCTTTCCTTCCTGTCCTTCCTTGAGGTCGACGTCGACGGCAACGTCAACGTCTCCAAGCTCGGCAAGAAGCCGTATCTCACGGCAGGCTGCGGCGGTTTCGTCGACATCACCGCCCGTGCCCGCAAGATCATCTTCTCCGGCTGGTTCGAGGCGGGCGCAGAGATCGCGCTGTCGGCAAGCGGCGTCCGCGTCCAGAGCCGTGGCAAGTTCGCCAAGATGGTCGACAGGGTCGAGCACGTCACCTTCTCCGGCCGTCGTGCCCGCGAACAGGGGCAGGAAGTGCTGTTCGTCACCGAACGCTGCGTGATCCGGCCAACGGCAAACGGCCTTGTGGCGACCGAGATCATGCCGGGGATCGACCCGGCGCTCGACATCGTCGCGGCCAGCCAGGGCCGGGTGACCGTCGCCGGAGACGCGATCGCCATGCCGCTCGTCCTGCTCGGTGAAGAACCGATGGGGTGGCAACCATGAGTGCGGTCCACCTTGACCATCGCGGGCGCGTCGCCGAACTCAGGCTCGACAATCCTGCGAAACTGAACTGCCTCACCCTGCCGATGCTCGAGCAGTTCGCCGTGCATCTGGAGACGATCGAGCGCAGGGCCGACATCTCCTGCGTCCTGCTCGTTGCCGAAGGCGAAAAGGCATTCTGCGCCGGAGCCGACATCGGCGCCTGGGGCGGACTGTCGCCGGCCGAGTTCGCGCGCAACTGGGTACGCGGCGGACACCGCATCTTCGACCGCCTGGCGCGACTCGCCAAACCGACCGTAGCGGCGATTTCGGGCCACGCCTTCGGCGGCGGACTGGAGCTTGCGGCTGCCTGCGACATCCGCGTGATGGCGCCTGGCGCAACCCTGGCATTGCCGGAGGCCGGAATCGGCATCGTGCCTGGATGGTCCGGGACGCAACGTCTCGCCCGGCTGCTGCCCGAGCCGATGGTGAAGGAGATGGCGCTGTTCGGCCGCCGCATTGGCGCGGACCGCGCCTTCGCCTGTGGCTTCGTCGCCGAAATAGCCGAGGACGCCAGGGCCAACGCCACGGTGATTGCCGACGCGGTGGCGGGGCTTTCCCCGCGCTCGGTCGAGATCGCCAAGTCGATGATTCACGCCGCCCGCGGCGAGGACGGCGGCGCGATGATCGAAGCGCTCGGCAGTGCGGCGATTGCCGCCAGCGCCGACCGCGACGAGGGTGTCGCCGCGTTCCGCGCAAAGCGCAAACCCGAATTCCCGGGGACCTGACCATGAGCGCGTTCACCGTCATTCCCTCTTCCCGCGCCGCTCTCCCGCCGACGCGCGAAAACCGCCACCTGATCGGCGGCTCATGGCGCGACAGCGTCGACGGCGCAACCTTCGAGCGCGGATCGCCCTCGCATGGGGTCGTCGTCAGCCGTTCCGCCAGGGGCGGCGCGACGGAAGCAGAGGCGGCCATCGCGGCCGCGCGGACGGCCTTCGACGACGGGCATTGGAGCCGCATCTCCGGCAAGGAACGGGCATCCTTGCTGCTGAAGGTGGCCGATCTGATCGAGAGGAATGTCGAGCGCATCGCGCTGATCGAGACGCTGGAATCGGGCAAGCCCATCACCCAGGCGCGCGGCGAGATTGCCGGCGCGGCGGACCTCTGGCGTTACGCGGCCGCACTGGCGCGCACAGTCGCCGGCGATAGCCACAACGCGCTCGGCGAGGCGATTCTGGCGGTGGTGCTGAAGGAGCCGATTGGGGTCGTGTCGATCATCACCCCGTGGAACTTCCCGTTCTGGATACTTTCCCAGAAGCTGCCCTTCGCGCTCGCTGCCGGTTGCACCTGCGTCGTCAAGCCGTCGGAGATGACCCCTTCGACGACGGTGCTGCTGGGCGAACTGCTCATCGAGGGCGGCTTGCCGGCGGGCGTGGTCAACATCGTCCTCGGCTACGGCCAGCCCGTCGGCAGCACGATGACCGCGCATCCGGCCGTCGACATGGTGACCTTCACCGGTTCGACGGTGGTCGGCAGGTCGATCGCGCGCACTGCCTCCGACAGTCTAAAGAAGGTGGCTCTGGAACTGGGCGGCAAGAATCCGCAGGTGGTCTTCCCCGACGCGGACATCGACGGCGCCGCCGACGCCGTCACCTTCGGCGTCTATTTCAATGTCGGCCAGTGCTGCAATTCGGGCAGCCGCATCATCGTCCACGAGGACATCGCCGCCGATTTCACCGCGAGGGTGGCCGCGTTGAGTTCCAGGGTCGCCTTCGGCGATCCGCTCGATCCGGCGACCCAGGTCGGTGCCATCGTGACGGCCGAGCACAATGCAAGGATCGACGGCCATGTCCGCGCGGCTCGTGCGGCGGGCGCCGAGATCGTCGTGGGCGGGGACCGCCTCGATGTGCCGGGCCTCGGCAACCAGTTCTACCAGCCGACGGTCCTCCGCAACGTGACCTCGGAAATGGCCATCGCGCGCGAGGAAGTGTTCGGTCCGGTGCTGACGGTGCTGACGTTCCGCACATTCGACGAAGCCGTCACACTGGCCAACGCAGCCGATTACGGGCTGAGCGCCGGGGTCTGGAGCGATGACGCCCACACCTGTCTCGCCTTCGCGCGGCAGGCGCGCGCGGGCACGGTGTGGACCAACACCTGGATGGACGGCTTCCCCGAAGTGACCTTCGGCGGCGTCAAGCAATCGGGGCGCGGGCGCGAGATCGGCCGCTACGGGCTGGAGGAATTCCTGGAGGTGAAATCGCTCGTGATGCGGGTTGGCCGCACGCGCGACCCCTGGGTTAGGGCGGCCTGATCCCACGGGAAAGGGCCTTGGCAACCGACGCAATCAAGGGAGGAAAACCTATGCGTGGTCGGATTGGAATGAGGATGACGATGGTCGCGGCGCTGCTGTCTTCGACGGCGATCGCGCAGGCCGAGGACGTGGAGGTCCTGCACTGGTGGACCTCCGGCGGCGAAGCGGCGGCACTCAACGTGCTCAAGGAGGACTTGAAGTCGAAATCCATCGGCTGGATCGACATGCCGGTGGCCGGCGGCGGCGGCGAGGCGGCGATGACGACGCTGCGCGCCCGCGTCACCGCCGGCAATCCGCCTACGGCCGTGCAGATGCTTGGCTACGACATCCAGGATTGGGCAGCCGAAGGCGCGCTAGGCAATCTCGACGCCGTTGCTTCCGCCGAGGGCTGGGACGGTGTGGTGCCAACGGCGCTGCAGGCCTTCTCGAAATATGACGGCCACTGGATCGCGGCGCCGGTCAACGTTCACTCGACCAACTGGGTGTGGATCAGCAAGCCCGCGCTCGACGCCACCGGCGGCAAGGCGCCGGAGAGTTGGGACGAACTGGTCGCGGTGCTCGATAAGATGCAGGCGAACGGCATCACGGCGCTGGCACATGGTGGCCAGGCCTGGCAGGAGGCGACCGTCTTCGACGGCGTGGCGCTTTCGCTCGGCGCCGACTTCTACAAGGCCGCCTTCGTCGATCTCGACCCGGCCGCGCTCGGCGGCGAGAAAATGGCCGAGGCGTTCAACCGCCTGATCAAGCTGCGCTCCTACGTGGACGCGAATTTCTCCGGCCGCGACTGGAACCTGGCGTCCGCCATGGTGATCAATGGCGAGGCGGGCATGCAGATGATGGGCGACTGGGCCAAGGGCGAGTTCCTGAAAGCCGGCAAGAAGCCGGGCGTCGACTTCGTCTGCATCCGCTTCCCGGGAACGCAGGGCGCCGTGACCTTCAACTCCGATCAGTTTGCGATGTTCGGCGTCGAGGGCGAGGCCAAGCAATCGGCCCAGGCGGCGATGGCCTCCTCGATCATGGCGCCGACTTTCCAGTCGGCCTTCAACGTGGTCAAGGGTTCGGTTCCGGCGCGCACCGATGTGCCGAATGCCGACTTCGACGATTGCGGCAAGAAGGGCATGGCCGACCTCGCCGAGGCCAACGGCGCCGGCACGCTGCTCGGCTCGATGGCGCATGGCCATGCCAACCGCGCGGCGGTGAAGAACGCCATCTATGACGTGGTCACCGCCGCCTTCAATGGCCAGTACGGCGACGGCGCAGCGGCGGCCAAGGCACTGGCTGACGCGGTCGAGGCCGCAAAGTAACCTTTGCAGCCGGCGGAGGGCGGCATGCCGCCCTCCGACACGCCTGGCCACCGCTGGCCAGGTATTCTTGTCGCGACGCTGCGCTGTGCGCGGCCGGGAGGAATGACCATGGCGTTGGATACGATGACGGATTTCCGTACGCGCCTACAGGACTGGCTGCCGAAGCTGGTGCTGGCGCCTTCCTTCGCGGTGACTCTCCTGTTCGTCTACGGCTTCATCGCCTTCACGGTCGTGCTTTCGTTCACCGGGTCGAAGATGCTGCCGAGATTCGACTTCGTCGGCTTCGAGAACTACGCGAAGCTTTTCGCGCTTCAGCACTGGCACATCGCGCTGGCCAATATCGCGATCTTCGCCAGTCTCTACATTGTCATCTGCACGTCGATCGGCCTGCTGCTTGCGATTCTCCTCGACCAGAAGATCCGCGGCGAAGGCGTGCTGCGGCCGATCTACCTCTACCCGATGGCGCTTTCCTTCATCGTCACCGGCACCGCCTGGAAGTGGTTCCTCGATCCCGGCATCGGGCTGGAGCGCGTGATGCGGTTGTGGGGCTGGGAGAGCTTTTCTTTCACCTGGATCAAGTCGAACGACCTGGCGCTCTATTGCATCGTCATCGCCGCGGTTTGGCAGACGTCCGGTTTCGTCATGGCGATGTTTCTGGCGGGCCTGCGCGGCATCGACAATGAAATCCTCAAGGCCGCCCAGATCGACGGCGCATCCAACTGGCAGCTCTATCGGCGGATCGTGATCCCGTTACTGCGGCCGGCTTTCCTTTCGGCTTTCGTGATCCTCAGCCACCTGGCGATCAAATCCTACGACCTCGTGGTCGCTCTGACGGGCGGCGGCCCCGGACGTTCGACCGAGATGCCCGCCACCTTCATGTACTCCTACACCTTTACCCGCAACCAGATGGGCATCGGCGCATCCTCGGCCGTGATCATGCTGATGACGATCGCGGCGATCATGGTCCCGTATCTCTATGCCGAGCTGAAGGAGAAGAAGTGATGGCCTCCGCTTCTTCCTCCGCCATGCAGGACACCGCAGTCTCCACCGGCCGCGTCACGCGCACGTTCGTTTACCTCGTGCTGGCGCTCTTCGCGCTGTTCTATCTGCTGCCGCTCTACGTGATGGGCGTCAATTCGGTGAAACCGCTGGTCGAGATCACCAGTGGCAACATGATGGCGCTGCCGCAGGTATGGACGATGGCGCCTTGGCATTCGGCATGGTCAACGGCCCAGATCGGTGTCGAACCGACGGGGCTGAAACCGTACTTCCTCAACTCGATCCTGATGGTCGTGCCGGCAGTGGCGATCTCCACCATCGTCGGCGCTCTCAACGGCTACATCCTGACGAAATGGCGGTTCCGCGGCGACACCTGGGTGTTCGGACTGATGCTGTTTTCCTGCTTCATTCCGTTCCAGATCGTCCTCATTCCGATGGCGATGGTGCTCGGCCAACTCGGTCTGGCCGGATCCGTACCGGGGCTCGTCCTCGTGCACGTCGTCTACGGCATCGGGTTCACGACGCTCTATTTCCGCAACTACTACGCCGCGTTTCCAACCGAGCTTGTACGCGCCGCGCAGATCGACGGAGCCGGGTTCTTCCGCATCTTCTGGCGCATCCTGCTGCCGGTCTCGGGCCCGATCGCCGTCGTCTCCGTCATCTGGCAGTTCACCAACATCTGGAACGACTTCCTGTTCGGCGCCTCGTTCGGCGGCACGAGCCAGCCGATGACTGTGGCGCTGAACAATCTCGTCCAGTCGTCGACCGGCGTGAAGGAATACAACGTCCATTTTGCGGGGGCGATTCTCGCCGCGCTTCCAACGCTCTTCGTCTACGTCGTCGCAGGCCGCTACTTCGTGCGCGGGCTGATGGCGGGGTCGGTGAAGGGATAGGCGGACCGCCAGACGGGTGGAGCCGTCGGGCGGTCCTGTTCAACCCAAGCCCTGATGCAACGGACCTCGGGCGAACGACAGGAGAATTATCGCAATGAAACGGCAATGTAATCCCCTTGCGGCGCTCGGCGCGGCCGCGCTGTGCCTTTCGGCCGCCACTGCCTGGGCAGAGCCGAAGGTGGAGGTGATGCACTTCTGGACCAGCGGCGGCGAAGCGGCGGCCCTCGCCGCCGTGCGCGACAAGGTGGTGGCCGAGGGCGTCAAGTGGGAAGACGCACCGATCGCCGGAGGCGGCGGCGACCAGGCCAAGACGGCTCTGCAGGCCCGCATCGCCAGCGGCAATCCGCCGGCGGCCATGCTGATGCTCGGCCAGAACATCATCGACTGGGCCAAGGAAGGTCTGCTCGGAAATGTCGACGCGCTGGCATCTGCGGACGGCTGGGACGCGGCGCTACCTCAGGCGGTGAAAGACTTCACCAAGGTCGACGGCCACTACGTCTCGGTGCCGACCAACGTCCATCGCACCGACATGATATGGGCCTCGAAGGCCGCCTTCGACCGAATCGGCGCGACCTACCCGCGGACATGGGAGGAGTTCAACGCCCTCGCACCGAAGTTCCGCGCCGCGGGCATCCTGCCGCTCGCCCATGGCGGGCAGGCATGGCAGGAGGCCTACATGTTCGAGGCCGTCGCCGTCGGTGTCGGCGGCGCGGAGTTCTACCGCAAGGCGCTCGTCGAGCTCGACGAGGCAGCCCTACGCGGCCCGACCATGGTTGCCGTCTTCGCGCAGCTCGCCGAACTTCGCGGCATGGTCGACCCGAACGCTGCCGGCCGCGACTGGAACCTGGCTTCCGCAATGGTGATCAACGGCGAAGCCGCCATGCAGATCATGGGCGACTGGGCCAAGGGCGAGTTCACCAATGCCGGCAAGCGCCCGGGCGAGGACTATGCCTGCATCCCCGTGCCCAAGGCGAAGGGTCAGGGCTTCGTCTATCTCGTCAATTCGCTGTCGCTGTTCACGCAGGGCGACCCCGATCTGATCAAGGGGCAGGAAGTTCTGGCGAGGGCGATCATGGACAAGGACGTGCAGGTCGCGTTCAACCAGGCAAAGGGTGCCATCCCGGCGCGGGCGGACCTGGACCTTTCGGCCATGGACGACTGCGCGCGGGCCACCTCGGCAGACCTCGTGGCAAACGATTCCGCAGGGACCGCCGTCCCGACATTTGCCGGAACCCACGCCGCCCATGCGGCGGTCGTCGGCGCCGCAACCGACGCCATCACCACCTTCTTCAACTCCGGGATGACCGCCCAAGAAGGCGCGGCAGCGCTGGCCGAGGCCATCCTCGCCGCGAAATGACGCGCCTCGTCCCGCCTCCCTCCTCCCGGGGAGGCGGGACATTTGCCGCCAACACGAAGGAAACGGATCATGAGCTTCCTCGACATCCGCAGAGCGACCAAGTCCTACGGAACGGTCGAAGTTCTGCACAGCGTCGACATCTCTGTGGAAGAGGGCGAGTTCCTCGTGCTCGTCGGCCCCTCGGGCTGCGGCAAGTCTACGCTGCTGAACATGATCGCAGGGCTGGAATCGATCACCGGCGGCGAGATCGCGATCAAGGGGCGGACCGTGAACGGCGTACACCCTTCGAAGCGTAACATCGCCATGGTGTTCCAGAGCTATGCGCTCTATCCCAACATGACTGTCGCACAAAACATGACCTTCGGACTGGAGATGCACGGCGTGCCGAAGGCGGAGCGCGACCACGCGCTCGCCGACGTGGCGAAGCTGTTGCAGATCGACCACCTTCTCGACCGCAAGCCCGGACAGCTTTCCGGTGGCCAGCGCCAGCGCGTGGCGATGGGTCGGGCTCTCGTGCGCAAGCCCGACGTCTTTCTCTTCGACGAACCGCTGTCGAACCTCGACGCCAAGCTACGCGTCGACATGCGCACCGAGATCAAGAAGCTGCACCAGAAGCTCGGCACGACCATCGTCTACGTCACCCACGATCAGATCGAGGCGATGACGCTCTCGACCCGCATCGCGGTGATGAACAAGGGGCATGTGCAGCAGCTCGGCACGCCCAGGGAGATCTACGACAGACCTGCCAATGTGTTCGTGGCGACGTTTATGGGCAGCCCCGCCATGAACATCATCCCGGCCAGCGTTGTCGTGAAAGACGGCTGCCCGAACGCTCGCGTCGCTGACGCCGACGGGGTCGAACGTCTGCTGCCGTTCAGCCAGCCGAATCTCGCAGGCCGGGAAGGCCGGGAAATCCTCCTCGGCATCCGGCCGGAGGCGATCACCGACCCTGAGGGCGCCGACCGCAAGTCGTCCAACATCGTCGCCATGTCGAACCGCGTCGGCGTCGCCGAGCCGGCCGGATCGGATACTTTCGTGACCATGACGCTTTCTGGTCGCGACGTGATCGGTCGCATACGCGCAGATGCGAACGTAACCTCGGGGGAACCCTTCAGCTTTGCCATAAACATGGAAAAGGCAGTCGCCTTCGATCCCAAGACAGAGGAAAGGATCGTCCACTGATGCAGCCGGACGTGCTCATCGTGGGTTCGGGCATGGGAGGCGCGACGCTGGCGGCGGCGCTGGCCCCCTCCGGCCGCAGGATCGTCATCCTGGAGCGGGGCGAGCGGCTTCGCGATTGTCCGGAGGCACGTGATCCGCACGCCATTTTCGGGCGCGGTTTTTTCCGGCCGAAGGAAACCTGGCGCGATATCAAAGGCGAAGCGTTCAGTCCCGGCAACTATGCCTGTGTCGGCGGTAATACCAAGTTCTACGGCGCGGTCTTGCTGCGCTACAGGGCCGAGGATTTCCGCCCGCTGCGCCACATCGGCGGAACGACGCCGGGCTGGCCGATCTCGTACGAAGAGCTCGAGCCGTTCTATGGCAAGGCCGAACGGCTCTACCGCGTTCGTGGCGACGCGACGGGCGACCCGACCGAGCCGCCGCGTTCCTCCGTCTACCCTTTCCCGCCGGTGCCGGACGAGGCCGACGTCGCGTCGCTACGCCGCTCCCTCGCCGCGCAGGGGCTGCACGTATCCGCGCTGCCGCTCGGTGTAGATATCGATCGCTGGCTGGCCCGTGCGCCGACGGCATGGGACGCATTTCCCGACACGACCGGCGCCAAGGCGGACGCCGAAACGGCGGGTCTGGCGGAGGCGTTGCGTTATCCGAACGTCACGTTGCTTGCCGGCACGAAAGCGACGCGGCTGTTGCGCGAAGGCCGGCGGGCGGCCGGCGTCGAGGTGGAGCGGAACGGTGGGCGCGAGACGCTGAGCGCTTCGGTCGTTTGCCTGAGCGCGGGCGCGATCATGTCGGCGGCGCTTCTTCTTGCCTCGACCGATGGCGAACATCCGCAGGGGCTCGCCAACAGCTCCGGCCAGGTCGGGCGGAATTTCATGAACCACAACCTGACCGCGATGATTGCCTACAACCCTATTCGCCGCAACCGGACGGTCTACGAGAAGACCATACAGTTCAACGACTGGTACCTGACTGGCGGCCCCAACGGCGAGCCGCTGGGGAACGTGCAGATGCTTGGCCGGGTCACAGGGCCGATCCTTGCCGGCGAGAGCGGGCTGCCCCTGTGGCTCGCCGGCCATGTTGCCGAGCGCTCGATGCACATCATGGCGATGTCGGAGGACTTGCCGGATCCCGACAGTCGCGTGCTCTGGCGCGATGGGGGCATCGTACTCGACTGGAGGCGTACCAACCTCGATGCCCACCGGCTGCTGGTATCGCGGCTCGGAAGAACCATGCGGCGGGCCGGCTGGCCGATCGTGCTGTCGCGCGGGTTCCCGAAGTCGAAACCCAGCCACCAATGCGGCACGGCGCGCATGGGCGCCGACCCCGCCACGTCGGTCGTGGACGCCAACCTGAAGGCGCACGACCTCGATAATTTGTTCGTCGTGGATGCATCCGTCCTTCCGACCTCGGCGGCTGTCAATCCTTCGCTCACCGTCGCCGCGCTCGCATTTCGAGCCGGCGAACATATCCGCTCAAGGGTATTCCCGGCATGACCCCGCTCGCACTCGTCACCGGCGGCCAACAGGGCATCGGGCTCGGCATCGCCCTGGCATTGGCGGAGGGGGGATTCCGCGTCGCGATTGCGTCGAGGTCGGACCCCGACGCGCCGCAGGTCGGTTCCGCGCTGATCGGGCTCGGCGCGTCCGCGCGCTACTTCCGCCATGACCTCGCCGATGTCGGCGCGATCGAACGGACGCTCGATGCGGTGGAGGCCGAGATGGGACCTGTGGACGCATTCGTCCAGAATGCCGGCGTCGCGGCGAGAGTGCGCGGCGACATGCTCGAGATCACACCGGAGAATTTCGATTTCGTCACCGGCGTCAATCTGCGCGGCGCCTTCTTCCTGGCGCAGGCCGTGGCGAAACGGATGCTGGCAGCACCCAGCCCGCACTACCGCTCCATCACCTTCGTCACCTCCGTCTCTGCCACCATGGCGTCGGTCGAGCGGGCCGACTACTGCATCTCCAAGGCTGGCGCGGCAATGGCGGCCCAGGCGCTGGCGCTGCGATTGGCGCCGCACGGCATCGGCGTCTTCGAACTTCGCCCCGGCATCATCGAGACGGAAATGACCGCGGGGGTCAAAGACAAGTACACCGCCCGCATCGAAGGCGGACTCGTTCCCGCCGCCCGCTGGGGCCAGCCCGCCGACATCGGCGCGGTCATCCTGCCCATCGCCACCGGCAGGATGGCCTTTGCGACCGGCGCCGCGATTCCGGTCGACGGCGGCCTTTCGATCGCGAGGCTTTGAGATGGCTACGGCATACGACTTCGTCATCGTCGGCGGCGGTTCGGCCGGCTGCGTGCTGGCGGCCCGGTTGAGCGAGAACCCGGCCGTCCGCGTCCTCTTGCTGGAAGCCGGCGGACGCGACTGGCACCCGTTCTACCACCTGCCGGCCGGCTTCGCGAAGATGACGAAGGGCATCGGCTCATGGGGCTGGTCGACCGTGCCGCAGCGGCACATGAACGACATGGTCATCCGCTACACGCAAGCCAGGGTGATCGGAGGCGGCTCGTCGATCAACGCCCAGATCTACACGCGGGGCAATGCGCTCGACTACGACGAATGGCGGCAGATGGGCTGCACAGGCTGGGCCTTCGAGGATGTGCTGCCCTATTTCCGCAAGGCCGAGGACAATGACAGCTGGGACAACCGGTTCCACGGCAAGGGCGGACCTCTCGGTGTCTCGAAACCGGCCGCTCCATTGCCGATCTGCGAGGCATTCTTCAGCGCTGCGGGCGAGATCGGCATTCCAAGCAATGCCGACATGGCAGGCGAGCGGCAGGATGGGGTCGGGTACTACCAGCTCACTCAGCGAAACGTCCGCCGCTCCTCCGCCTCGATCGCCTATCTGAATCCGATCCGCGGCAGGCGGCCGAACCTGACCGTGCGTACCGGGGCCGAGGTCCTCAGGATCGAAGTCGACAAAGGGCGCGCGACCGGCGTCGAACTCGCGCGCGAAGGCGTGATCCGGGCAGACGCCGAGGTCATCCTGTCGTCGGGGGCCATCGGCTCGCCCCGGCTTCTCCAGCTTTCCGGCATCGGTCCCGCCGACCATCTGCGCTCCGTCGGCGTTCCGGTGGTGCTCGACCAGCCGCGGGTCGGAGCAAATCTCCAGGACCATCTCGACCTGTTCGTCATCGCCGAATGCACCGGCCCGCATACCTACGACCGCTATGCGAAGCTCCACTGGTCGGCACTGGCCGGCATCAGATACCTGCTGAACCGCAGCGGGCCGGTGGCGTCGAGCCTCTTTGAGACCGGTGGCTTCTGGTATGCCGATCCGGCAGCGCGCTCGCCCGACATCCAGTTCCATCTGGGCCTCGGCTCCGGGATCGAAGCCGGCGTCGCGGCTATGCCGCAAGGCGGCGTCACGCTCAATTCGGCCCATCTGCGCCCGCGCTCTCGCGGCACGGTACGGCTCGCCTCCGGCGACCCGCGGGCAGCGCCGCTGATCGACCCCAACTACTGGGCCGATCCCTACGATCGGGAGATGTCGATCCGCGGCCTGAAGCTGGCGCGGGAGATCATGAGCCAGAAGGCCTTGGCGCCCTACGTCAAGGCGGAACGGCTGCCGGGACCGGACGTGCGGACCGACGCGGACTACTTCGCCTATGGCTGCGCCCACGCCAAGACCGATCACCACCCGGCCGGCACCTGCGCGATGGGTGCGGATCCGGCGGCGGTGGTGGACCCGCAACTGCGCTTTAACGGGATCCGGGCCCTGAGGGTGATCGACAATTCGATCATGCCGACGCTCGTTTCTTCGAACACCAACGCCGCGGCCATCATGATCGGCGAAAAAGGCGCCGATCTGATGAAAGCCGAACATGGCCTATGATGGATGAAGCTTCCGCCATGATCCGTCACATCGTGCTGATCCGTTTTCGCGCTGACGCGACCGAAGAGGCCATCCTCGGGCTCTTCGCCGAGTTGCACGCCATCGTGGGCAAGGTGCCTGGGCTCCTCGCGATTGCCTCGGGAAGGAGCGAAAGCCCCGAGAAGATCGAACGCGGCTATCTCCACGGCTTCACCGTCGACTTCGCCGACTGGGAGGCGCTCGCCGCCTATCAGGACCATCCCGATCACCGCCGCGTCGGTGCCGCACTGGTCGCGCATGCGCAGGGCGGACTGGACGGCATTCTTGTCTTCGACCTTCCTCTCAACGCGAGCCGCCCATGCTGATTCTGCCCACCTCCGACGGACGTCTCGAACCCTACCGCCTTTCGGGTACGCCGCTGGTTCCGCGTGCGCCGAGAGCGCCCTTCACGCGCACCGCCTTTGCCGCTGCCCATGTGGTGAGCGACGCACTCCGCGAGCGCGATCCCTGGGATGGCCGCCCCGCCGTGGACTGGGAGGCGACCCTCGCCTTCCGCGAGGGACTTTGGGACCAGGGGTTGGGGCTCGCCGAGGCGATGGACACGGCGCAGCGTGGAATGGGCGTGGACTGGCCGACGGCGAAGGAATTGATCGAGCGGACGATGGCGGCGGCGCGGGCGCATCCGTTGAAACCACGCGTCGCCTGCGGGGCGGGAACGGACCACAAGCCGCTGTCTGCGCTGACGACGGCCGACGCGATCGGGGCGGCTTACCTGACGCAGGCCGAAGCGATCGAGGCGGCAGGCGGCCAGCTCATCGTCATGGCCAGCCGTGCCTTCACGGCGATCGACGCCAGGCCGGAGGTCTACCGCTCGGTCTATCGTCATCTGATCGACGGCGCGCAGGAGCCGGTCATCCTGCACTGGCTGGGCGACATGTTCGATCCGGCGCTCGCCGGCTATTGGGGAAGCCCCGACGTGGCGACGGCAACCGAGTTCGTCCTCGCGCTGATTGCCGAGAATCCGGCAAAAGTGGACGGGATCAAGATCTCTCTGCTCGACCAAGCCCATGAGGAGGCGTTCCGCGAGCGCCTGCCGGCGGGCGTGAAGCTCTATACCGGCGACGATTTCAACTACGCCGCTCTGATCGCCGGCGACGGGACGCACCATTCGCATGCGCTGCTCGGCATCCTCGCCGCCATCGCGCCGGCCGCCGCCCAGGCATTGGAGGCGCTGGCTGAGGGCGATACGGCGACCTACCACCGGCTGCTGGCTCCCACCGTGCCGCTCAGTAGGGAGATTTTCCGGGCGCCGACCCGGTTCTACAAGGCCGGCATCGCCTTCCTGTCTTGGCTGAACGGATATCAGCGAGCCTTCACGATGCCGGCAGGCTTCCAATCGAGTCGCGACATAACCCACTACGCCGAGGTCTTCCGGCTTGCGGACCGCGCCGGACTCTTGTCCAATTCCGATCTGGCAGTGTCCCGAATGCGCGCCCTGCTGCACGTTCACGGGATCGCCTGAAACCAGAGTTCTGGAGCGGAATGTGGAGCGAAGGCCGACCATCATCGATGTCGCGCACAAGGCCGGGGTATCGAAATCCACGGTTAGCTTGGTGCTGCAGAACAGCCCATTGGTGAAGGACGAAACGCGCGCGGAAGTACGGCGCGCCATGTCCGAGCTTGGCTATGTGTATAACCGCATGGCCGCCAACATGCGCTCGGCCAATGCAGGCTTGATCGGCCTGGTCATCAACGACCTCAGGAACCCCTTCTTCACCGAATTCGCCATCTCGGTGCAGATGGCGCTCTCGGCGCGCGGCTATGCCACGGTGGTGGCAAACACCGACGAGGATCCGTCGCTCCAGGCCCAAGTCGTCTCCGCAATCATCGAGCACGGCGTCTCGGCGCTGATCATTTCGCCGGCCTACGGCGATGAGGAGGCCACTTTCGGACCGCTCGCGCGTGCGGGGATTCCCGCCATCCAGGTCCTTCGTCAGGTCGTCGCAGATGTTGACAGGTTCCCCTTCGCGGCACCCGACTACGAGTCCGGCAGCCGGATGGCGGTCGAGCATCTCGTGGCGGTAGGCGCACGGCGAATAGCCTTTGTCGGGGGTCTTGAGGGCAGGGCCGTCACGCAGAAGCGCATGTCCGGCTACCTGGAAGTTCTGAGCGGATTGGGGCAGCAGCCTCTCGTTTTGTCCGGACGTCCGACCCGCAGTTTCGGGCGCGAAGCTGCCATGGTCTTGCAGAGGGACTATCCGCTCGTCGACGCGGCGATCTGTTTCAACGACCTCGTCGCGCTCGGGCTTCACTCCGGATGCGCCGAGATCGGCCGCGCTGTCGGGTCCGAGTTGAAGATCGTCGGCTTCGACGACATCGAGGATTGCGCCCAGGTCTGGCCAGGCCTCACCTCGGTGCGATGCGACATCGCGGAGTTCGGCCATCGGATGGCCGATACGGTACTTGCCTGGCTGTCGGAGGGCAAACCGCCCCCATCCGAGGTCATCACGCCGGTACAGCTGGTCGTCCGGGCTTCGACGGTCGGCTAGGCATGCAACTGGCCGATCCTCAGGCTTTGCTGTGTTCCCTGTTCGATCGCGCCGTCGAGGCGGACGATTCCATGCGTTCGCTTGCGCGATTCCTTTCCCAACGCCCCTCGGGCCGGATAGAAGGCAATTGAGCAACCGAGGGGGAGTGACGGCCCGGCGGAAGGGCGAGGGGGAGGGCGTCGTGGGCGTCACCATCTACGGCATCAAGAATTGCGACACGATGAAGAAGGCGCTCGCCTGGCTCGACGGCCACGGAGTCGAGCATGTCTTCCACGACTATCGCGTCGAGGGGCTCTCGGCGGCGACGCTGAAGAAATGGGCGAAGGCGCTCGGCTGGGAGGTGCTTTTGAACCGTTCGAGCAGCACGTTCCGCGCGCTCCCCGAGGCAGAAAGGGCCGGCCTTGATGAGGCGAAGGCCCTGGCGCTAATGCTCGCCAACCCGACCATGATCAAGCGGCCGGTGCTCGACGCCGGAGGCAGGTTTTCCGTCGGCTTCAGGCCGGACGCCTACGCCGCACTCTTTGTCCTGGGCTGAGGCCGTCCGCCACGTTCCCCCTCCCGCCGAAGCGGGCTAGACTTCGGCAGAGCAACCCGCGGGGGCTTCGGCGTGTCTTCGTCGGACATTCGCTTCTACGGCACGGATCCTCAGGCCGATATCGCCGGCGACGCGTGGTGGAGCCGCGGCGTCGCTGCGCTCGCCGCCGAACTGGGCTCCGGTCCCGGCGGCCTGTCCGCCGACGAGGCCGGGAAGCGCCTCGCCGAAATCGGCCCGAACGCGGTCGAGGAGGGGCGGCGCCTCGGCGCGCTGCGCCTTTTTCTGCGCCAGTTCGAAAGTCCGCTCGTCCTCATCCTCGCCTTCGCCGCTGGCGTCTCGCTGGCGCTGCGCCAGTGGATCGACGCCGCGATCATCCTCGCCATCGTGCTCGGAAGCGCGCTCCTCGGCTTCTTCCAGGAGTACCGCGCCTCGGTTGCGGTGGAGCGGCTGAAGCGCCGCTTGGCGCTTTCGTGCCGAGTCGTCCGCGACGGCATCGAGACGGACGCGCCGGTCGCCGCGATCGTGCCGGGCGACGTCGTGATGCTCTCAGCCGGCAATCTCATCCCGGCCGACGGGCTCGTGCTCGAGGCCGAGGATTTCCTCGTCAGCGAGGCGAGCATGACCGGCGAATCCTTCCCGGTCGAGAAGGCGTCGGGGACGGTCGCCGCCGACGCGCCGCTTCCGGCGCGCACCAACGTCGTTTATCTCGGCTCGTCGGTGCGCAGCGGTACCGCCCGGGTGCTCGTCGTCAGGACCGGCGCGCACACCGCCTTCGGCGCCATCGCCGAACGCCTCAAGGCGCGGCCGGCGGAGACCGACTTCGTCCGCGGCGTGCGCAGCTTCGGCTACCTGCTCGTCCGCGTCATGGTCGTCATCGTACTCTTCGTGCTGACCGCGAACGTCGCCCTCGACCGGCCGGCGATCGAATCGCTGCTCTTCGCCGTGGCGCTGGCGGTGGGCCTGTCGCCCGAGTTGCTGCCCGCCATCATCAGCGTAACGCTTTCCAACGGCGCGCGCATCATGAGCGGCCGCGGCGTCATCGTCCGCCGTCTCGACGCCATCGAGAACCTTGGCTCGATGGACGTGCTGTGCACTGACAAGACCGGCACGCTCACCACAGGCGAGGTCGTGCTCGACGGCGCCGCCGATCCGCGCGGTGAGGAGTCCGGGGAGGTACGCCGGCTCGCCTTCCTCAACGCTGCCTTCGAGACCGGTATCGGGAACCCGCTCGACGAGGCGATCGTCGCGGCCGGCGAGGGCGCCGGGCTGGCGACCGCCGGCTACGCGAAGGTCGACGAGATCCCCTATGACTTCCTGCGCCGGCGCCTGACCATCGTCGTCGCTCCGGAAAGAACGCCCGGCCGCCACCTGGTCGTCACCAAGGGCGCGTTCGAGAAACTGCTCGCCATATGCGCGGGCGTCGCGGCGGAGGGAGGCGCGGTGGCGCTGGACAATGACCGCCGCGCCGAGCTGGCCGCCATTTGCGCGGCGCGAGGACAGGACGGATTTCGCGTCCTCGGCGTCGCCAGCCGCGACGTCGAAGCCCGCGCCCGCTACGGCCACGACGATGAGCAGGAGATGGTCTTTCGCGGCTTCCTCTTCTTCCGCGATCCGCCCAAATCCGACGCTGCGCAGACGCTCGCCGGCCTCGCCGCGCTCGGCATCCGCGTCAAGGTGATCAGCGGCGACAGCCGCAACGTCACCGCCCACGTCGCCCGCGCCGTCGGCCTCGACGCCGAAGCCATGCTGACCGGCGCCGAGCTCGCGGCGCTGCGCGACGAGGCGCTGTGGCATCTCGCCCCGCGCACCGACCTCTTCGTCGAGATCGATCCGCAGCAGAAGGAGCGTATCGTCCGCGCCCTGCAGCGCACCGGCCACTGCGTCGGCTATCTCGGCGACGGCATCAACGACGCGCCGGCTCTCCATGCCGCCGATGTCGGCATCTCGGTCGACGGCGCCGTCGACGTGGCCCGCGAGAGCGCCGACGTCATCCTGCTCGAGCGCGACCTCGACGTGCTGCGCACCGGCGTGGAGGAGGGCAGGCGGACCTTTGCCAACACGATCAAGTACATCGCCATCACCACCAGCGCCAATTTCGGCAACATGGTGTCGATGGCGCTGGCCACGCCGCTGCTGCCCTTCCTGCCGCTCGCCGCCAAGCAAATCCTGCTCAACAATTTCCTCTCCGATCTGCCTTCGATGGCGATCTCGACCGACGCCGTCGACCGCGAAGCCATCGCCCGCCCGCAGCGCTGGGACATTGCCGCGATCCGCCGCTTCATGATCCTGTTCGGCCTCGTCAGCTCGGTGTTCGACCTGCTCACCTTCGCCCTCCTCGTGCTCGTCTTCCACGCCGGCGAGGCGACGTTCCAGACCATGTGGTTCACGATCTCGCTGTTGACCGAACTCGTCGTCGTGCTTGTGTTGAGGACGAGGCGGTCGGCCTTGCGCAGCAGGCCGAGCCGCCTGCTCCTGTGGTCGACGGTCGCGGTCGTCGCCCTGACCTTCCTGCTGCCCTATGTCGGGCCGCTCGCCGCGATCTTCGGCTTCGTGCCGCTGTCCGCCGTCGAGCTCGTCGCCATTATTGCGATCATCGTCGGCTATGTGATCGCCAACGAACTCGCCAAGGCATGGTTCTACCGCCGCCAGACTGGACGCCCCCGGCGGCGCTGAATGCGGCGTCGCCGTCCGGCGCGATGTCCGTCGGCGCGGTCGTCAGCCTTGCCTGACCGCGACTTCGGCAAAGGTTTCGAAGAAGGAGTTGGCCAGCCGCCGCGCCGTGCTGTGGATCAGCCGGCTGCCGAGCATGGCGATCTTGCCGCCGATGTCGGCCTTGGCGGCATAGCGCAGGATCGTGCCGTCGCCATCCTCGACGAGTTCGACCTCGGCGCCGCCCTTGGCAAAGCCGGCGACGCCGCCGCTTCCTTC
>CAJPFN010000043.1 GCA_905339215.1 Rhizobiaceae bacterium | reverse complement strand
GCCGAGCGAATTCCCGACCGCAGAGGCTTCAAATTTGCCGCCGAACAAGTCGCCATGATTCTTCACACGCAGAGTAAACCGTAATGTTCTTTAATTGTTCTGCGCGTTGGCCAAAATCGCAGCTTCGGGCCGATTGGGCCTGGTAGCGCGACAAGTATTCGATCATCTGACGGCGACGCTGTTTTCCGGATTCTGTCAGCGCGAAACGGTGACCATCAAAGATTGCAACGTGGCCGTCTGCCAGGAACTCGTTCAAGGAGTCGTCGACTTCGCGGCGGTCGAGATACATGCGCCTGGCGAGTTCGTCCGCCGTCAGAGGCGCCGACTGATAGAGGCCGGCGAGCACCTTGCTTCCGACCTGGGTGTAGCCCGCCGCCGACCGCCGCTCCTCCAAATCGGCGTCTTCCTTATAGTGGGCTTTTGCGATCAGGCTCAAGAACGGCAATTCGTCGAGGCCAGGTTCTTCAAACTTTCGGTCTCGCGCCTTCGCTGCCACTTCGGGGTGGTCTAAAGTAATCCCGTACCGCCCTTGCGAAAAAGCCAGCGGGCTTCCCTCGGAGCGCCCGAACTCGATGACGCGGCCTATCATGATGGTGTGGTCGCCGCCCTCGTGCCGAGCCTCGCAGACGCAATCGAAATAGGCCAGCGCATTGTCGATCAGCGGCGATCCCGTCCCGCCCCTGTGCCAGTCCACCAGGCTGAACTTGTCGTAGCTGGCGCTGGCGAAAGCCTGCGAGACGCCCACCTGATCGTCGGCGAGAATGTTTATTGCGAAATGCGCGCTCTGCCGGAACGCCGCATGGCTGCGCGAGGTGTGCGCGATCGACCAGAGTACCAGAGGCGGATCGAGGGATACCGAAGCGAAGGAATTCGCGGTGACCCCGGCTGGCGCGTCCAAGCCCGGCGTAGTAATGATGGAAACCCCGGTCGGAAAGCTACCAAGCGCACGCCGAAACGCCTTGGGATCGGCGGCGGGGTCTCCGCCCTCGACGATCAATCGTGTCTTGTCAGCCATCGCCTGAACACCTCGAATCTGAATTCATTGCTGAATACACTTTAATCCAGTCCCGCACAACCCCTTTCTTTCCGCCTCGGAGTACGGGCCCGAGGCCAGGCCGCCGTCCGTCAGCGGCTTGACCGGAAAGCGGTGCCGGTACGGAGAAATAGTCGACATCTCCTGGCTGTAACCTCGGCGACGGTCTGCCTCCAGAAGCGTCCTTGGCAGGGTCCCATCCCACAGCGCAGGAGTGCCTTCATCTTATTGAGCCCGACGGGCCTCAGAGCATCGGCAGCGGCGAGTACCTTATCTACGATTATGTTGTCGCTTGGCACTTAATTGAGTTCTTCCTCATATGTGGAACGGCCCTGTTGGCAAGGTATTCTTTGCGCAAAATCCGTCGGACGGTGCAGTCATATGTCCGGCCTCACATGATGATTCCTCCGTCAAGGACTTTTCTTCTGCAATTCGAGGTGGCGCTCTCGTTCCCGCAGATTTCCTGCGAACCTCACATCCGGCGGGAATATTTCCCGACCACTGTCCCTCATTCGGGACGGGAGAGCTCCAAGAGAACGGCACCACTCTGTGAAGACGGCGTCATAGCGCCACGCCGGACAACGGCGACGTTCCCTCGGATTGCAGGGTAGCGCCTGCTCGCAGCGGGCTACCGATCTGATGGCGCTAGGCAGCAGGCTTCATGACCGCGCCTTCGGGCACAACACCATCGCTGACGAACCGCCACAACGCGATCAGCAACTTCCGCGCAAGGGCCACCACCATCACCTTGCGGATACGTCGACCGGTCGCGCCGACGCGTTTGCGGAACCATGCCGCATGTGCGGTGCTCGGCTGGTAGCGTTGCCATAGCCAGGCCAGTTCGACCATCACTGTTCTGAGTCGTCGATTGCCGGCCTTGCCGATGCCTTGTTCGCGGTCGATTCCACCGCTGCTATATGGTGTCGACGCCAAGCCTGCGTAGGCACCCAGCGCTTTGCCGTTGGCGAAACCGCGCACGAAGGCCTCCCGCACCAGCACTGTTGCGCTCTGCACGCCGATGCCACGCAGGCTGGTAAGCTGCTGGATCATCCTGCCGGCCCGATCGGGAGCTTTGCTCTCCGCTACAGCATCGCGTTCCCGCTCGAGTTCTGCAATCTGGCTGAGCACCAATTCGAGCCTGGCAAGCAAGCGCTCAATTTTGCCATGGGCGTGTGGCGGAAGCGGTTCGCCGAGGCCGGTTCGCAGCTCAGCCAAGCGACGCCGTCGATTTTGCAGGAGTGGGTTATAGTCGCCCGCGCCGAGGGTGGCCAAAACAGCACCTGTCGCTTGGCAGCTAATCGGGTTCTTCCTCACTTTGTGTGGTTAACAGGTTGTAGGCATCGCATTTGCTACCTGCGGGGATGCGCACGAAATCGAAATGGTCACCCGGCCCAGGGGTCAATGTTCTGGGCATCTCACTCCAAAACGACGGCAAATGGGCCGTTTCCGCGGTCGCGAAGCCAGTCGGAACGTGTCCGGATTGCTGTATGCGAAGTCGTCATCGGCACGGTTGGCGCAAGCGCACTCTTCAAGACCTTTCGGTTCAGGGGCAGGTGGTGAACGTTCAGCTCACCCTGAGCCGGTGGCAATGCAGACACCGGGAATGTCAGCGGCGAACCTTCACTGACCGATTGCCTGATATCGCTGCACCCTACACGCGGCGTACCGCTCGGATGGCCGCGATTGTAGACTTGGTGGGTTACAGCATGGGTGGCCGCCCCGCGGAACATCTGATGGGTCGCCTTGGTATGCCTGTCAGCGATGACACGATCCTTCGCCAGATCAAACGAAGAGCTTCGGTCTCAATTCAGGATGCAGTGAGAGTCGTTGGCATCGATGATTGGAGTTGGCGTCGCTCCACACGATACGGCACGATCATGGTCGATCTCGAGCGTCGTGCAGTCGTTGATATTCTGGACGACCGCAGCGTTGCGAGCGCGAAAGCATGGCTGCAAGCACGTCCCTCTATTGAGGTCGTCAGTCGAGATCGTTGCGGTCTCTATGCCCAGGCTTCTCGAGAGGGCGCGCCGCAGGCCCGCCAGGTGGCGGATCGCTTTCATCTGGTTCAGAATCTCAGGGCGGCTATCAAGGAACAGATGAGCCTTTGCGGCCATGCCAACGTCAGACCGATACTGTCAGAAGACGCCATTGCCAGCACCACGGCTCAACACCGCCGTGCGCGCCTTGCCCATCGGCAGTCGCGCCAGGAAATATTCGAGATGCTGCATGCTCTACGCCAGCAGGGTCTCACCTACAGTGAGATTGCTAGACGCACGGGATTTGAGCGTCGGAGCGTCACCAACTGGCTAACATCAAGTGCACCCAGGGACAGAAATCGAGCGGCATTGAATCCGACATCCCCTTTGTATTTCGAAGCGTTCCTGGCTGAGTGCTGGAAGGATGGAAACCGCCTTGGGCGTCATCTTTTCCATGACCTCAAGAACCGGGGCTATACTGGAAGCCGTTCGAACCTGGAACGACTTTTGCAGGTGTGGCGACAAGCCGAAAACGTCCGCTCCGAGGTGACGCTGCCCGAGCTAAAGGTTTCAGAGCCTGTCCGTGATCCTGACACTGGCCATGTCATCTCTGCCGATGCCGTTGCTGCTTTGTGCATCAAGCCGCGCGGCCTGCTGACAAACCGCCAGGCAAGACGGGTCGATGCATTGAAGCAGGGCTCAGAAGCGTTCCGCGTGATGCGTGGCTTGGCAATGCGCTTTAGCGGAATTCTGCGCAGCAGGAACCCTGATGCGCTGGATAAGTGGATCGACGATGCCATCGAGACCGAACTTACGGCAATCATGCGATTCGCCAGTGTCCTGCGGCGGGATATCGATGCCGTGAAAAACGCAATCGCGCTCCCTTGGAGCAACGGTCAAGCCGAAGGCCAGATCAATCGCCTAAAAACACTGAAGCGAGCCATGTATGGCAGAGCCGGGCCAGAACTGATGAGAGCCCGTATGTTACCGTTGAATCACACAAAGTGAGGAAGAACCTCCCTGGTCCGCTACAAGACCAACGACTACTCTGTTCCGGTCGCCTATGGCCACAGGCAAGTCTGGGTCCGGGGTTATGTCGACGAGGTGGTGATCGGCTGCCGCGGCGAGATCATTGCTCGTCATCCCCGGAGCTGGGAACGGGAAGACGTCGTCTTTGATCCCATCCATTACCTGCCGCTGATCGAGCAGAAGATCAATGCATTGGATCAGGCCGCCCCTCTTCAGGGATGGGAATTGCCCGAAGAGTTCGCCACGCTGCGCCGCCTGATGGAAGCACGTATGGCCAAGCAGGGCCGCCGTGAGTATGTGCAGGTGCTGCGTTTGCTGGAAAGCTTCGATCTCGTCGATCTGCACGGGGCGGTGAAGCAGGCCCTCCAACTCGGCGCGATCAGCTTCGACGCCGTCAAGCATCTTCTCCTGTGTCGGGTGGAGCGCCGGCCGCCACGGCTGGACCTGTCCATCTATCCTTACCTGCCAAGGGCGACGGTCGAGACGACGTCGGCGAAGGCATACATGCGCCTCCTGTCATCGGATGCAGGAGAAGCGGCATGAGCGCCGAAGCGCCTGACAATCCCCCTGCGATTTTGCTTTCCCATTACCTCAAGACCCTCAAGCTGCCGACCTTCCAGCGCGAGCACCAGAAGCTGGCCCGGCTATGCGCGTCCGAAGGCGTGGACCATGTCGGATACCTTGCTCGTCTTGCCGAGCGGGAGATGATCGAGCGGGACCGCCGCAAGGTCGAACGCCGTATCAAGGCGGCGAAGTTCCCGGTCGTCAAAAGCCTCGACAGCTTCGACTTCACCGCCATTCCGAAGCTCAACAAGATGCAGGTATTGGAATTGGCGCGCTGTGAATGGATCGAGCGCCGCGAGAACGTCATCGCGCTCGGCCCCAGTGGCACGGGCAAAACTCATGTCGCCCTCGGTCTCGGTCTGGCCGCCTGCCAGAAGGGCTTGGCAGTCGGCTTTATCACGGCCGCCGCTCTCGTCAGCGAGATGATGGAGGCTCGCGACGAACGGCGTCTTCTGCGCTTCCAGAAGCAGATGGCTACCTACAAGCTCCTCATCATCGACGAGCTGGGCTTCGTGCCGCTCTCCAAGACCGGGGCGCAACTGCTGTTCGAGCTGATCTCGCAGCGTTACGAACGCGGCGCGACGCTGATCACCAGCAATCTGCCTTTCGATGAATGGACGGAGACGTTGGGCTCCGAGCGTCTGACCGGCGCACTGCTCGATCGCATCACCCACCACGTCAACATCCTCGAGATGAACGGCGAAAGCTACCGTCTCGCCCAAAGCCGCGCCCGAAAGGCAGGCTGAAGCCCTCACGAAAATAGCCGACGCCGCAAGCGGGAAACTCTAGTCGGGCTACGCCCTCCCGCCGTTCCCCGCTTGCGGCGCCAAGTGGCCTACTTTTGCGCCGCCCAACGGCCTGGTTTTGCTCCGCCGTTGACACTTCTTCCATGTCGCGGCAGACGCCGCTGGGCTTCCGCGGGACCATGAGGTGGAAGGGAAGCAGGAAGAACCATGGCGAGGCCGGCGCAATCGCGGCCGTCACGATCATTGGTCCTGCTCCGGTCCTCGCTCCGCGAAACGGCGATGCCGTCCTCCACTGCCGTTCCGGCCCGGCCGCGTCGTCTCTCCTGCTTCCGATTGATCCTCCCGGGTTCGCGGACCTGCGGTCCTGCGCAATCGGACCTCGTGACGGCCGCGATCGGCGCGGCCTCGAATGGAGGTTCGAAACATGAACAGGAAAGACAAGAAGCCCCGCGTCGACATGTACGCGAAGATCACCGACCGCATCGTCGCGGATCTGGAAAACGGCGTGCGCCCATGGGTGAAACCCTGGAGCGCCGCCAACACGGCGGGCCGCATCACGCGGCCGCTGCGGCACAATGGAACGCCCTACCAGGGCATCAATATCATCCTGCTCTGGTCAGAGGCGCTCGCCCGCGGCTTCGCCTCGCCCATTTGGATGACGTTCAAGCAAGCGATTGAGCTGGGCGGTCATGTTCGCAAGGGCGAGACCGGCTCGACCGTCGTCTATGCCAGCCAGTTCACCAGGACCGAGACCGACAGCCAAGGCGATGAGGTCGAGCGCGGTATCCCGTTCCTCAAGGCCTATTCGGTCTTCAACGTCGACCAGATCGAGGGACTGCCGGACCAATATTATGGTGCGCCGCCGCCGGCGATCGATCCCGTCACGCGCATCGCCCACGCCGATGCGTTCTTCGACGCGACCGGCGCCAGGGTCATTTATGGCGGCGCCAAGGCATACTATTCCCCGTCATCCGACCACATCCAACTCCCGGTCTTCGAGAGCTTCCGCGACGCGGAATCCTTCGTTGCCGTCAGGGCGCACGAAACCATCCACTGGACAGCTCCCGCCCACCGGGTCAATCGCGATCTCAGCCGCTACCACAAGGATCGCAGCGAACGCAGCCGCGAGGAGCTAATCGCGGAACTGGGGTCGGTGTTCCTCTGCGCCGACCTCGGCATCGTGCCGGAGCTTGAGCCGCGGCCCGACCATGCCAGCTACCTAGCGTCCTGGCTCGAGGTGCTCTCCAACGAGAGGCGGTTCATCTTCTCGGCCGCCGCGCATGCGCAACGCGCCGCCACCTACCTGCACGATCTTCAGCCGGCGGGCAGGGTCGCGGAGGCGGCGTGATGCAAAAGTCGACCATTGCCGGTGGGAACTCTGTCGTGGCCGGCCAATGACGGGAGCCCGGGCGGGGATGGCGCTTGCGCCGTGTGGGGACCCGGAAAGCGATGGCGATGGAGCGGCGCCCGCCTTCATTCCGGTTGTTCCTGCGACAGGCGCGTCCACCTGCGTCCTCGATGTGGCTGGTCTGACCGAAGGCCGATCTCGCTGCGCTCGGTCTCGCTCTTTTCCCGCAACCGCCGGTCTCGACTTTCTTCCCCTGGCCGAACCACCCCGCGCGATGTCGCGCGGGGGCCCCGGATTTCGCGGCCATTCCTCGCGAGGCAAGAAAGTCTCTCCCGGCCGCCCTCCACTGAGTTCCGGCCCCTTCGGGGTGCGGATCGATCGCCTCCGGTCTGTCGACCGCCATCGAGGTCGCGATGGTCGCGGCCCGAGAAATCAAAGGAATGAAGCACATGGCTACCATCGGCACCTTCACCTCCACCGGCACCGGCTTTTCGGGCGCCATCAAGACCCTCAATCTCAACGTCAAGGCCAAGCTGGTTCGCGTCGACAATCCCTCCGACAAAGGCCCGCACTTCCGCATCTTCGCGGCAGCCAATGTCGAACTGGGCGCTGCCTGGCAGAAGACCTCCAGCGAGGGCCGCGACTACCTCTCCGTCAAGCTGGACGATCCGAGCTTCCCCGCTCCGATCTACGCCACCCTGATTGAGGTCGACGGCGAGGAAGGCCTGCAGCTGATCTGGTCCCGGCCAAACAGGGACTGAGCTAGACCGGCGGCACAGGGCCCCGCCATCCGGGCGGGGCCTTCAGCTTGAAACCGCAGTCCGAAGCGATGGCCGGCCCTGGCAATGACGGGACCGCGCAGACTGGCTTTCGAGCCGAATTTCAGCTATACAAAAGACCAAGTTCCAGGAGCATGAAGCATGACCGTAACGCTATTGGAAAGTCCCGCTGTCGCGGATCGAGCGCATGCGTTGCGGCTTGCCAAACAGGTTATCAAGACCCTCGACCAGAAGCCGCTTGAGCCCTTCGTTGCGGCGATGCTGACCGATGGTCACAAGGCCGCGCTTTCGGCAATGGCCGTGTCGCGGGATGAGCCGGACCTGTTCGAACAGTTCCTCGTCCTGTGTGAAGAGGCCGGCCTGTTGAGCGGTGAGGACTGCGATCAGCTGGGCGATGCCTATGTCGAAGCAAGGCGTGCCCGTGCCGCTTGATGAGTGACCCCTATCTTTATCCGGGCACCACAGTCCTCATCAATCATTTCAACATCAGGGATCAGGCCAAACTCGACAGCAAGGAGCGTCGGGAAACCCTGAAGACGTTGAAGGGTCTTCACGACAATCCGGTCAAGGGCCAATTCGACCTCGCACACCTGCTGGAAATGCACCGGCGCATCTTTGCGCCGGTGTATCCGTTCGCCGGCGAAATCCGCCGCATCGATATGGTCAAGGCCGAGGAAAAACTGGGCGGCGGCAGTGTCGAATACGCGCCGTTCCATCTGGCGCGCCTCCAGGCAGAGCACCACCTCAAGGAACTCAATGCCCGCGACTGGTCGGGTCTCAGGGGTCTATCGCGGCCGCAGGACATGGCCGCATTTGCGGGCATGATTGTCGACCTCTGGAAAATCCATCCGTTCCGGGAGGGCAATACGCGCACGACCATGACCTTCATGCACCAGTTTGCGGTGGCCAAGGGCTTCGCGCTGAACCGTGAGCTGATCCGCGCGAATGCTGAATACGTCCGTCATGCGCTGGTGGTCGGGACCCACGGTGAAACCCATTATCTGACACGTATCCTCACCGACGCGCGCCAACGCGAACATGCGCGCGAGCAAGGCCATGCGCGCATGGAGGGCCCAAGCCGCAACGACGCCAGGCAGGCAGGACGGGCGGTGTTGCTGCCCGGCCAGGAGCTCGCGGCGGAAGTTCCGAAGGCCGATCTGCAAGAACGGATTGCCGCGTCCGAAAGCGCCATCGAGGCGATGAAACGCCTTGTAACCGCGGCAAGGACGGTGTTCGCCGACCACCGGCCGGTGGTCGAAGCCATCCGGAATGCCGCTTTGGACGGCGAGATTGGCAATCGGCAGGTGATTTCGGACTTGCGAGATGCTCCGGAGCGGTTCGGGCCGCTTGCAGGCAAAGACGCCATTCTTGCCAGCCGACAGGATCGGGAGGCACACCGGCAGGCGATCGCTGCACAAGTTGGCCTTCGGGCGATCGCCGAGAGTTACCTGAAAATTGTGCATGGAATCCGTCAGACGATGCAGCAGCAGCGTCATGACCAGGCGCGGCGCGCGAGCACGGAGGTTCCGCGGCCGAGCGATCAGCTCATGAGCGCACTTGATCGGGGCGAGGTGCTGTCACCCGACCTCAAGGTCGAATTGCGGCAGACCACGAGCGCATTCGAGCGCCGTTTCGGTGACGATCTGGCAGCGTTGCGCTCGGGCAAGAATCTCGGCCCACTTGCTGCCAGGCACGGTGTCGACGAGCGGCAGCTCGAGGAAGCGAGAGGCGTACTGCGCGCGCTCGACCGAGCCCAGGCCCAGGAGCGCACGCGAGCACAGGTTCGGTCTCCCGACGGGCGCGGTCCCACTCGATAATTCCATGCCGTCTGGAACATGGCAATCAGCTACGTCGGCCGACCGGCATGCGCGGTCGTTCAGCGCTCCTCGGACTTCGCCTTTGTGACACTCCCTTTGTAGAAGGGATTATGTGTATCTGCGGAAATCAGGCGAAACCGCCGTTCCGAATTCGATATGTTTCAGGATGCGTCCGACCTCGCGCGCTGCCTTGATTGGCGCGGGCAGCTTTTGGTCGAATTGCGTGCTGTTCCAGTTGACTTTGGTCAGCGCCAGAACTTCTCCAGCGATCTTGGTGATGGCGCTGTCGCAGTTCTCGTGCGGCACTAGCAACAATGGACGCGGAACCCGCAGTCCCGGGAACGTGCCATAGTAGGGTACACTGCCGCGCGTGTAGAGCAGGCCTTTTCCTCGAAGATCGACAAAGGTGCCGCGCAGCACAGGGTAATTCCCGTCGCGAAAAATGGCGATCGGCGAGCTTTCCTGGACCCAGACCAGATCGCTGAGTTCGATTCCGGCGCGGTGCAGCGCGACATCGATTCCGTCTGCCTCTTCCGCCCTGAACCTCGATGTCTTCAGGATAACGATACGCGCCGGGACATGACGGTGATGGGCTTTGTATGCGGCAATCGACTGAGTCACCAGGTCATCCGCGTCCTCAGCCGTGAGATAGGGATGACGGCCTTTGGACTCCGTTTGCGCACGGGCGCCGCGCAGAATGAGTCCGCGACCCCGCTCATCGAACATCTGCGCCGTACTGGTCCAAAGCTGCTGACCATCAACGTCCCGATAGAAACCGATACCAAGGAAACTGGTCCGCAGGCCCGCCTCATCCGGCAACAGACGCCAGGGAACCTTTCCTGCCTTGTAGAAGAGAGCGTTCAGCAGATTCCAGGCGCGGGTCGCTTTGGCCTGCGTCTGACGGTTGCTGTCACGCTTCACCTTGCGCGGAATCTTGGCAGCATCATCCCATGTATCGGGCCAGACAATCTGCGTCGGCACATCGAGGTGCAGCGTCTTTGCCTTCAACAGGTCACGAAAATTCAGCAGGCTGTCCCTGTCATCCTCGTCTTCATCCTCCGCTGCGTCTCCCTCCTCGCTTTTTGCGTTCACCAGTTTTTCGATCAACGCAGCGGGTAAGGCCAGGACGATGACGTCCGGTTTGACGCTGCTTTCGATGAGAGCCGTCAACTGCTGCGAAATCATCTCCACGGCCTGACGCACGGCCTCCTCATGCCGGCCTATGGCCCGTATGTCGTTGACTTGGCTACGGGACAGGGTACCTGTCGCACCGTCCGGCACTTCAAACTTGCAGCGAAACGGATTCTGATTGCCCAGACCGGGAAAGTCCGGGTTCAGGTTGATCAGCTGTTTGCCCTCACTTTCGATGCCGCGTCCTGTTTCATCAAGAAAGTCCGTGAAACCCGCGACCGTATCGTCCGTGCCAATCACGCCAACGCGCACCACTTCACCCGAACGGGGCTGAAGCGGCCCGAATTCGCGCAGCCCTTGCCGCGGATCGCAATGCTGCCCGCCATCGCCGAATTCCAGAATAGGTTCATCGAACACGCGCGTCCTGAATGTCATGCAGGCAGCCCTTCCTCAAACAGGTCCGCAGCTTCCATCTCCCTGGCTCGTGGGTCGGTACGGTTCCACGTATCTTCAGGAACGGCCTGCGCCAGTTCGATCAATGGCAAATGCTCGAAACCAATGAGATGATCGTTTGCGCCGGTTTTCTCAAAGAGGTCATCCTTTTGCACCGCGCTTTCGGCAAGAAGGCTTTGCCACATGATGACCTGCCCACGCACCGCCGCGTTGCGTTCAAGCCGCTTCTTTCCGGCCAGCAACGCTCCGGGAAAGGGATGCGGAACGAACCCGTTGCGCGTGAAATAGAACGTCGGATCGATGACGATGAACCACTCATCGCCAAGCCGCTCAAAGCGGAAATTCGCCGCGTGGTGACGGACATAGCCGGGCTTGTCGGGAAATTTCTTGTTCGGATAATAGCCCACCACCCTGGCCGACGCGTCTTTCACGCTTGAGGCGTATTTGTAGCGGCGCGATTTGTTGACACCCAGAGCATGGAAATAAAACAGCCTCTCCTTGGCAAGATGGCTGATCTGACCGGATGTCTGGCGCGCGACACTGCGGCGAAGAAGATCGATCGTGTCATTTATGTCATCGGAATCATCGTTCCGGGTGAAGAGCGCTGTATCTACAGCTTCGACCTGATCGAGGTCGACGATGGCGCGTGTTCCAAACTCTCTCGGATCGAAAAACGAAACAAAGCGCCGCTTGCGAATGACCCAATCGAAGCGCGTGCTCTGCTGTTTAAGCAGATCAGGTATGGCGTCCTTGCCCATGCCGAACGGTGACGAGGCGATGAATATCTCATCCGGCAGTCGGATACGCATCATATTCATGATGGCGTTCTCCCCCATATTCACGGGCGGGAGATATACACCCGGCGTATGCCGATCGATCGTCAAAGCCGCTAGGCGGTCAGCCCCACCGGGACCGAATACATCTTCGTCCTTGTCGAACCGAAGACGGCGCTCATCACCGCGTAAGCTGTCTGTGACATCCTTCCAATACGCGGATTGGTCAGATTGTCGCCACAGCACGAGGATGACCGGTATGTTGTACTTGCGCCAATACGCCAGATCGTCTGCCTTCAGCACATACTCAAATTGCCGGTCGGTCTCCCGAACATATTGGTCGCCGGCTGTCGCCTTCACTTGCACGCCTAGCAGCTTTCCAAGCGGCGCGCCGCTGCGCGGATCGCGCAACTCAATCAGGCCGTCGGTTCCAGCCTCCAGCCTGCCCCGGTTCTCGTAGATGAATCCTGTTTCGAGCACGATCTTCTTAACGGCAGTCTCGCCCAGTTCACCCAGAACCTGATTATCGGTGATTCTCTTGCTCATCGCGCAAGTATAAGCGCTTTCCCGCAGCCTGCGAGCACATTGTTCCCGTTATGTTTCCGCATCCCCACATTTCACAGCAGCGGCCGGGCCGTCGTGAGCGGAGCCGCCTTGCGGGCATAGTTGTGGGAATGGCCGACGTCAGGCGGCCAAGGACAGAGTCCCGTGCCGTCCCCGTTTTCCACCCCGCCGACGGCGGGGCGGAGCGAAGCGGAGCAGGCGGAGGCCTGAACGCGCTCCCCACATAGCGCCGAAGAGAAGGCCGGAGCCTTGTGGTAAACGGGGGCGGGACGGCAGCCGTTCAGGATCCAGCTGCTCCCGTCTTCGGTTGGAAACTGCTCTTGCCGACGAGCGTCGCCATATCCGGACGGCGGAAGTAGATGGCGCGACCGCAACGTAGCGGCGGGTTGCCGCCGGTCAGGATGATCTGTTCATCGGCGCGCATCTGGGTGACTTCATGCGGCAGGATCAGCGGGCGTTGCGAGAGCTGCTGCGAGCGGGTGCGGGACGAACCCATGTCGCGCGAGGTTCGGCTGACCTGGTTCACTTCCACCGTGGTCATGCCGCAGCGTTCGGAAATATACTTGGCCGTTTCCGGATCATTGATCGCCGAGAACGACACCCAGGACGCGGACTCGAACCATTTGCTGGTCGCGTCACGGCCGCCGAAGGCTTCCCGCATCTGCCCGAGCGACTGGAACAGCATCAGAAGGGTGATGCCATATTTGCGGCCGGCGTCGCGGGCGGTTTCGACGATGCGCATGTAGCCGAGGCGGGCGGCCTCGTCGAGCAGGAACAGGGCGCGCTCTTCGACATCGCCGTTGCGATTGTAGATCGCCTTGAGGAACGCTCCGATGACGACGCGCGCCATGCCGGGATGGTTTTCAAGCGTCGACAGATCGATGTTGATGAAGACCGTCGTGCGCCCGTTGGCGATGTCGTCGGTTCTGAAAGTGTTGCCCGACACGATCGCCGCGTAGCTGTCGTAGGAGAGCCAGTGCGTCTCCTTGGCGGCGGTCGCATAGACGCCTGAGAAGGTTTGCGGCGTCATGTTGATACAGGGGGCGATGACCTCTTTGACGAATCGGGAGGTCGAGCTTTGATAAAGATCGGCGAGCTTTTCCTTGAGCGTTTCTTCCGGCTCGGCAAGTCGCGCGCGGACGATGCGCAGCGATCGTTCGCGCTCAGTATCGTCGGGATCGGACAGC
>CAJPFN010000042.1:67500-69633 GCA_905339215.1 Rhizobiaceae bacterium | reverse complement strand
TACCGCTTTAAATGGCGAACAGCCATACCCTTGGGACCTGCTCCAGCCCCAGGATGCGATGAGTCGACATCGAGGTGCCAAACAACCCCGTCGATATGGACTCTTGGGGGTCATCAGCCTGTTATCCCCGGCGTACCTTTTATCCGTTGAGCGATGGCCCTTCCACACGGGACCACCGGATCACTATGACCGACTTTCGTCTCTGCTCGACTTGTCAGTCTCGCAGTCAGGCAGGCTTATGCCATTGCACTCAGCGAACGATTTCCGACCGTTCTGAGCCCACCATCGCGCGCCTCCGTTACTCTTTAGGAGGCGACCGCCCCAGTCAAACTACCCACCATACATTGTCCCGGACCCGGATAACGGGCCGCGGTTAGACATCCATAGAGATAAGGGTGGTATTTCAAGGGTGGCTCCACCAAGGCTGGCGCCCTGGCTTCAAAGCCTACCACCTATCCTACACATGCCACTACGAATGCCAATGTAAAGCTATAGTAAAGGTGCACGGGGTCTTTCCGTCTAACCGCAGGAACCCCGCATCTTCACGGGGAATTCAATTTCACTGAGTCTATGCTGGAGACAGCGGGGAAGTCGTTACGCCATTCGTGCAGGTCGGAACTTACCCGACAAGGAATTTCGCTACCTTAGGACCGTTATAGTTACGGCCGCCGTTTACTGGGGCTTCGATTCAGAGCTTGCACCCCTCCTCTTAACCTTCCAGCACCGGGCAGGCGTCAGACCCTATACGTCGTCTTGCGACTTCGCAGAGCCCTGTGTTTTTGATAAACAGTCGCTACCCCCTGGTCTGTGCCACCCCCCACTGCTTGCGCAATGAAGGGTCACGCTTCTTCCGAAGTTACGCGTGCAATTTGCCGAGTTCCTTCAGCATAGTTCTCTCAAGCGCCTTGGTATACTCTACCAGTCCACCAGTGTCGGTTTCGGGTACGGACTATAAGGAGGAGCTATTTCCTGGGACCACGCGACTGCCCGACCAATCCGATAAGGTCGAACAATTTTGATGATCCGTCACTACCTCCAGGCTCACGAATATTAACGTGATTCCCATCGACTACGCCTTTCGGCCTCGCCTTAGGGGCCGGCTAACCCTGCTCAGATTAACTTTAAGCAGGAACCCTTGGACTTTCGGCGGGGGTGTCTCTCACACCCCTTACGTTACTCATGTCAGCATTCGCACTTCCGATACCTCCAGGAGCCCTCACGGGTCTCCCTTCACAGGCTTACGGAACGCTCCGCTACCGCTTGCATTGCTGCAAACCCTAAGCTTCGGTGTATGGCTTTAGCCCCGTTACATTTTCGGCGCAAAGACCCTTAATTAGACCAGTGAGCTGTTACGCTTTCTTTAAATGATGGCTGCTTCTAAGCCAACATCCTGGTTGTTTTGGGATCCTCACATCCTTTCCCACTTAGCCATAACTTGGGGACCTTAGCTGTAGGTCAGGGTTGTTTCCCTTTTCACGACGGACGTTAGCACCCGCCGTGTGTCTGCCGACTAGTACTCCTGGGTATTCAGAGTTTACTTAGGTTTGGTAATCCGGTGAGGACCCCTAGCCCATGTAGTGCTTTACCCCCCAGGGTATTCGGTCGACGCTCTACCTAAATAGATTTCGCGGAGAACCAGCTATTTCCGAGTTTGATTGGCCTTTCACCCCTAGCCACAAGTCATCCCGAACTATTGCAACAGTTATGGGTTCGGCCCTCCAGTAAGTGTTACCTTACCTTCAGCCTGCTCATGGCTAGATCACTCGGTTTCGGGTCTAATGCGACGAACTGAACGCCCTGTTCAGACTCGCTTTCGCTGCGCCTACACCTACCGGCTTAAGCTTGCTCGTCACACTAAGTCGCTGACCCATTATACAAAAGGTACGTGGTCACCATTTCAGGCTCCCACTGTTTGTAGGCAATCGGTTTCAGGTACTCTTTCACTCCCCTTGTCGGGGTGCTTTTCACCTTTCCCTCACGGTACTAGTTCGCTATCGGTCATGCACGAGTACTTAGGCTTGGAGAGTGGTCTCCCCATGTTCAGACAGGATTTCACGTGTCCCGCCTTACTCAAGGACTTTTGCTCGCATTACGCGTACGGGACTGTCACCCACTATGG
This sequence comes from Rhizobiaceae bacterium, assembly GCA_905339215.1. Classification (GTDB taxonomy): domain Bacteria; phylum Pseudomonadota; class Alphaproteobacteria; order Rhizobiales; family Rhizobiaceae; genus DUSC01. The sequence goes on along the minus strand of CAJPFN010000042.1, from coordinate 67,514 downwards.
TCCAACTTTCCAGA
>CAJPFN010000042.1:0-62500 GCA_905339215.1 Rhizobiaceae bacterium | reverse complement strand
CGGCATGCGCCGGCATCCCATTCTCGGCTATTCCAAGATGCATACCGGCGTGGACTGGGCCGCACCGCGCGGCACGCCGATCATCTCCGCCGGCAACGGCATCGTCGAGAAGGCAGGCTGGGCCGGCGGCTACGGGCGCCAGACGATCATCCGCCATGCCAACGGCTACGAGTCCTCGTACAACCACCAGAGCGCCATCGCCAAGGGCGTCGTTCCCGGCGCGCGGGTGCGTCAGGGCCAGGTGATCGGCTATGTCGGCGCCTCCGGCCTTGCCACCGGCGATCACCTCCACTACGAGCTGATGGTCAACGGCACCAAGGTCAACCCGATGCGCGTGCGCCTGCCGGTCGGGCGCGTCTTGAAGGGCGGGGACCTGGAGGCCTTCAAGCGCGAGCGCGAACGAATCGACGAACTCCTGCGCGAGGAGAGCGACGGACCGCCGCTGAAGGTCGCCAGCGTCACCAAGTAGCCTCTTTCGCCGGTTTTCAGTCGGTCTTCAGTCGCCGCGCAGTGCCGGCCGCGTCGCCGCGGTCCAGGCCGGCTGCGTCGCCCACGCGATCGCCGCGGCGAGCAGGCACGCAACCGCTGCGATCGCCGCCACCGCTCCGAACGCCGCGTTGGTCGCCTCGAGCCTGAGCGTCGCCGCCGCCGCGTCGAGCGCGATCTCCGGCCGCGCGCCGAACTCGACGCCGGGAAGCCGCCCGTCGGACACGCCTGCGAAGGCGAGGCTCGCCACCGCGCCGAGGGCCGCAACAGCCATCATGCCTGCGGCGCGCGCCACCGCGTTGTTGACGCCGGAGGCAAGGCCGGTGTCGGCGTCAGGCGTCGCCAGCATCACCGCGGCCGACAGCGGCGAGACCAGCATCGCCATCCCGGCCGCCTGCAGGAAGAGTATCGGGAACCAAACCTGCCACATCATCATGAGCGGCGCCGTGGCGGCGAGCCCGGCATAGGAAAGGCCGACGAGCAGCGCGCCGATGGTGAGCAGCAGCCGCGGCCCCCTGCGGTCGGCGAGCCGCCCCGCCCGGCCCGAGAACAGTGCGATCGCCAGCGACAGCGGCAGCATCATCAGGCTCGCCTGCCATTCGGGCGCGCCCCAGGCCGAGACGACGGTCATCGGCAGGAAGAACAGCACGGCGCCGAGCGCGAAGAACAGGAACAGCGTGTAGAGATTCGCGCCCGAGAAGGCGCGCGAGGAAAACAGCTCGAGCTTGACCATCGGCACCCGCGCGCGCCGCTCCCAGAGAACGAACAGGAAGAAGATCGCCGCGCCGGCGGCGAGCGCAACCGACGGGGACACCGAGCGCTCGGCCTCGGCGAGGCCGAATTCGGTCAGCCCCCACGCCATCAGCCCGAGGCCTGCCGTGGCAAGCAGCGCGCCCAGGTGGTCGAGCGGGCGCCGCTCTGCCGGGCGGTCGCGCGGTACGCGGCCGAGTAGGAGCGCGAGCGCGACGAGCCCGATCGGCACGTTGATGGCGAAGATGGTGCGCCACATCCAGTCAGCGCCGAAGGACAGCACCATGCCGCCGACGAAAGGCCCGGCCGCCGTGGTCAGCGACGAATAGGCCGCCCACACCCCGATCGCCTGTCCCCGCGTCGCCGCCGGATAGGATTTGGCGATCAGCGCCAGGCTGCCCGGCACCATCACCGCCGCGCCGACGCCCTGCAGCGCACGCATGACGATCAGCGTGCCGGCGTCGGGCGCCAGCGCGCAGGCGAGCGAGGTCGCCATGAACAGCACGATGCCGGCCGCGAACAGGTTGCGCACGCCGAAGACGTCGCCCGCCGCACCGCCGATCAGGACGAGTGCGGAGAGGAACAGCATGTAGCCGTTCGAGATCCACTGCGCGTCGACGAGGCTGGCGCCGAGGTCGGCGCGGATTGCCGGCATGGCGAGCGCCACGACCGAACCGTCGATGAAGCCCATCGACGAGGCGAGGATTGCCGCCACCAGTGCGAAGGGCCTGGCTTCGGGCGGGCAGAAGGCGCCGGCGGCGGATTGTTGAGGGGGCGAATCGACAGGAGCGTCCATCGCGCGAGGCTATTTCGCCGATTCGGTGACCGCCATGCGACAGCGACCGGAATCGTCGCTGCCACGACAGGAGAGGGTGCGGCGTCTTCCGGCGCTCAGGGCGCGCTGCCCCTCACCTGCCTGCCGGCATCCTCTCCCCGTTTGCACGGGGAGAGGAACGCTTACCGCGGCGGCGGCGCTCGTCCGGCAACGTCCGCAATTGGCGAAACGGGCGACGACGGCGCCCTTCTCCCCGCCAGCGGGGAGAAGGTCCCGGCAGGGGGATGAGGGGCCGTGCGTCGTCCCGCGGTCGACGGCCGCCTAGTTGATGAACTGGACGATCACCCCCGGCTTCACCAGCTTGGCGAGTTCCTGTGCGTCCCAGTTGGTCAGTCGCACGCAGCCGTGGCTCTCGGTCTTGCCGATCTTGGAGGGATCCGGCGTGCCGTGGATGCCGTAGGTCGGCTTGTCCAGCGCGATCCAGATCGATCCCACCGGCCCGTTCGGCCCCGGCGGGATGGTCAGCACCTTGTCGTTGTTGCCCTGCTTGAAGTTGAGGCTGGGATTGTAGGTGTATTCGGGGTCGAACGCGACGCGGGAGACCATGTGCGTGCCCGTCGGCGAGGGCGTGTCGGCCGAGCCGATGGTCGCCGGATAGGCAGCGACGAGGTTGCCGTCGCGTCCGTAGGCGCGCACCTGCTTGCGCCCCTTGTCGGCGACGATGCGGGCGACCTCGGTCGCCGCCGGCACGCCGACATTGGCCACCTTGATGATCGTGCCCGGACGGTTGAAGTTGGCGTCCGGATTGATCTGCTTCAGATAGGCCTCGTCCATGTGGAAGCGCTCGGCGAGCATCTCGAGGACCGAGGTGTAGCTCAGCCGCTCCAGCTTCGCCTTCTGTCCGTAGTCGGCGGGCACCGAGGCGACGTAGGGACCGGCCGCATCCGCGGGCGTGATCGTGTAGGTGATGAACGGATCGCCGCCCGACGCCGCGAGCGCCTTCTGGATACCCTCCGCATCGGTCGATTTCAGGTTCTCACCGGTCAGTTCGCGATAGGCGGCGAGCGCCTTGTCGACGTTGGAGCCGAAACGCCCGTCGATGACGCCCGGCGAGGCGCCGGCGCGATCGAGAAGCACCTGCAGGGCGGCGACGTCGTCGCGCGCGGTGAACTGGGTGGACGGCGGCGTTGCCGGGTCGATCGGGTCGACGGCGGCCGGGTCACCCTCACCCGACCGCGGCCCGGCGTCGGGGAGCGGCTGGCGCTGGACCGGGGCGCGGGTGACGATCTCGGGCTCCTCATAGACCTCGGGGCGACCTTCGGTGCCGTCCCGGTACGGGTCGTTCCCGTAGGTTTCGGGATAGGAATAGCGCGGCAGGCCATCGCGCGGCGGCTCCGGATAGGTGCGATAGCCGAATTCCTCTTCGGGCAGTACGTAGCCGCGCTCGCGCGCCATGTCGCGGCGCAGCCGCGCCATGTCTTCCGGATCGTCGAGATAGTAGCGCTCCTGCTCCTGCCGCCGTGCGGCACGCTCGCGCAGGAGCCGCTCACGCTGCTGCCGGCGCAACTCGCGCTGGCGCTCGCCGCGGTCGGGCCGCTCGATGGCGAGGATCTCGCCGGTCCAGGCGTCGACGATGACGCGGCGGCCGCGGCCGTCGTAGTAGACCTCGACGTCGCCCGCCTGGGCAAGGCGCAGCCCTTCCGCGATGGGCCGGGCCGGAACGGCCGCGGCCGCGTGAGAGTCGGCCTGCGGAGCGGGCGCAGCCTCTGCTGCAACCGGCAGCATGGCGAGCGAAAGCGAAAACACGAGGATGCGTGCCAGCATCGTAACCACCGTCTCCATTGACCGCCCGGCCCGTCCTCGCGGCGGGTCGGGCACGATTCGCTTCCCCGCCATGCCCAGGATGGAAGGTCGAACATGAACGGGGCATGAAGATGACGGATGCGGGTTGCCGGCTTCTCGGCGTCCCCCTGACCTTACCCGAGCACCACCCTGGCGCCCGCCGGAATGATCGGCGGCGCCGCGTTGAGCGTCTCGATGGCGAAGCCGGCGGCGGTCTTGTAGCCGGCCATGAAGGCGGCGCGCTCTTCGGGCGGGATGACCGCGTCGATGTCGTCGAAGGTGCCGCCGCAGCGCTCGTCGACGAGGTTGAGCAGGCCGAAGGGGCCGGCGCCGCGGTTGCGCAGGACGAGCTGGCCGACCGGTCCGCACAGTTTTTCGTCATAGGCGACGAGCGCTTCGGGCGTAAGCCCGTGCACGACGAGAGCCGCGCCAAGCACGCGGCCGTCAACGATCGCCTGGCTCGCCCCATTCGACCCGGTCGGGTACATCGGATGCGCGGCGTCGCCGATCAGCGCGACGCGGCCGTCCCGCCATGTGGGGATGGGATCGCGGTCGATCATCGGGTTCTCGTAGGCGGCGTCGGCGCGGCGGATCAGCGCCGGCAGGTCAAGCCAGTCCCAGGTCCAGCCGTCGAAATAGTGGACGAAATCGTCGATCTCGACCGGCTTGAACCAGCCGCTGCTCTTCCAGCCTTGCGAGCCGTCGACCGTCACCTCCGCGATCCAGTTGATCGTGGCGAGCCCGGTCGACGGATCGGGCGCCGAGATCGGATAGAAGACGACGCGGTGGCGGTGGGTGCCGAGGCCGACGAAGGAGGCGCCGGTGCGGATCGGCACGCCGGGGCTGGTGCCGCGCCACATGATGGCGCCGCCCCAGTGGATCGGCGGCTGGCCGGGATGCATCTGTGCGCGCACGGCCGAATGCAGCCCGTCGGCGCCGATCAGCAATATGCCCCTTTCCTCCGAGCGCGTGCCGTCGGCCGCCTCGACGAGCGCCGTCACCGTGCCGTCGGCCTCGTTGCGGTAGCCAGCGACGCGGTGGCCCATGCGCACCGCGCCGGCGCCCATGCGCTCGACCGCCTTGCGGTAGAGCAGCATCTGGAACAGCCCCCGATGCACCGCATACTGCGGCCAGCGGTAGCCGGCCTCGAGCCCGCGCGGCTCGGAATAGACGTCGTTGCCGTTCAACCCCACCAGCGCCCATTCGCGCGCCGGCAGGCCGACGCCGTCGAGGTCGGCCGCCGTGATGCCGAGGTCGAAGAGTTCGCGCACGGCATTGGGCTGGATGTTGATGCCGACGCCGAGCGGCTTCATCTCGCGCACCTGCTCGAAGACGACGCAGGGCACGCCGATCTGGTTGAGCGTCAGCGCCAGCGCGAGGCCGCCGATGCCGCCGCCGGCGATCAGCACGGGGTGATTGGACATGTCGTAGGGTTCCCTCCCAAGCGGCCCGTTTCATAGCAGGAAGGGGTGTGGAGGCAAGGCGGCGGGAGAGCGCGGCCGGCACGCCCTGATCAGGCGGTCGTATCGACACCGCCGAAGACGTCGTGAACCTGGGTCGCCAGGATGTCCGTCATCGGCTGCCGCGGGTCGCGCCCCTTGAGCATCAGATACCGGCAGTCGGGAAGTTCGGGCAGCCCCTCGTCTGCCCGCACGATCCTCAGCCCTTCGAGCAGGCGGTCTTCGGCGAGCGTGCTCGTGATCGCGAGTCCCGCCTGCGCCGCCGCCATCTGCCCCTGCGTCGTCGCCGACGTCGACACGATCCGGTAGCTGCGTCCGGCCTGTTCCAGCGCGCGGAAGACCATGGCGCGCCACGGGCACTCGCCGTACTCGGCGGGCCGCCACTGGCAGCCGGCGGGAGAGGTCGACACCGGCAGCGGGTCGCGCAGATGCTGTTGGTGGGTGGCGGACGTCACCCATATCGTCTGGCTGCGCCAGATCTCGACCGCCGGCCACTGCCGTGGCTCGAGCCCGGCCCTGAGCAGGACCAGATCCAGCTCGCCGTTCTTCAGCTTCAGGGCGAGCAGGCAGGACTGGGCGATCTCGACCTCGACCTCGACTGCCGGCGAGACCTGCGCAAAGCGATCGAGAACCTTCGGCAGATGCTGCTCGGAGAGTTCGGCAGCGACACCAAGCCTGATAACGCCGTGCACGGGCGCGGCGCGCATCGATCGCATGACATCGTCGTTGAGGGCGAGCAGTTCACGGGCCCGCTCGAGCAGGTAGCGGCCCTGCTGGTTGAGTTCGACGCTGCCGCCCTTGCCACGAACGATGACGATCTGGCCGAGGACCCCTTCGAGGCGCTGCATCTGGAGGGATACCGCGGACTGCGTCCGGCCGACACGCTCGGCCGCGCGCGTAAAGCTGCCCTCTTCTGCGATGGCGACGAAGCTTCGCAGCAGGTCGAGGTCCAATCCCGCGGGCACGCCCATGACGATAAGATTCACTCATGAGCCCCATTTGTGCAACTCGTTTCCCGTAAGCGGCGAAGAACGGCATCTTCCTCCCAACCCAGGAGGTAATCGAGATGTACGCCCAGCCGACCATCACGTTGAACGCGTTTTCGCAGCGCCTTCATGCCGTCTCCGCAGCCTGGAAACAGGCCATCGGGGAGTTCCGCGACCGCCGGAGGATCGCTCGACAGGAGCGGCTGATTTCCAAGCTACCGGCACATCTGCGCCACGACATCGGCGAACTCGACTGCCGCCCGCCGCTGCCGCAGCCGCTCGCCGAGACGCTGAAGGCGCGGCAGACCTCGCTCGAGTCGACCTGGCTGAGCCAGTTCTGACCATGGTGGGTCAGCCGATCCGACGGGCGGCGCGTCGACGCGTTATGCCCCGACCCGGTCGCCGGGAAGGAGGACATCCTTCGGAAACCCGGCGACGAGATGGTCCCAGTCTTCGTCGCGCCGGAGCATGTTGACGTGGCGGAACCAGCCGAGGAAGTCCTGGGGCTGCATCGGTGAGGTTCCGCGCCACTGCAGGCCGAGCCTTTCCAGGGAGTGCCGCATACGGTCTTCCGCCTGTCGATGCCGGCCGAGATGGGTCAGGTTCGACGCATGCCAGGCCGAGACGTCGGGCGAATCCCTTGACGCCAGCATGAAGCACGCCTCGGCGGCGTCATGCCTCCTGGCGACGAAGTGGACCATGGCGCGGACCGACCAGTACCACTCGCCGCCCAGCGGATTGAGCACCGCCGCGATCTCGGCGGTCTCATCGGCGGCGTCCTGTTCGCCGAGAAAGGCGAGCGCCAGCGCCCGGTCGATGCAGGCGCTGCCGTCGTTCGGGTTCAGCGCCGCTGCCTGCATGAACTCGGACCGCGCCCGCTCGAACTCGCGAAAGTACATCTGGCTCCAACCGAGGGCGTTGCGCGCCCGCGCCTCGAACGCATCCAGCCGGACGGCATGTTCCGCGCTGAGAACCGCCGCCCGGTGGAGGGCGGCAATCTGCTCTGAGCCGGGATTCATCGTCGCCGTGCGAATATGGCAGAAGGCGAGGCTTGCATGGGCCCGCGCGAAAAGCGGATCCCGCTTGATCGCCTGTTCCAGGAACCGCTGGCAGGCCAGGTTGCCCTCCGGTGTCCAGAGGACGGAACCGTGGTTCGCGCGGAGCCAGCAGTCATAGGCGTCGAGGCTTTCGGTCGCCTTCGTCCGCGCACGGCTGTCGGTGTGCATCTCCACATGCCCGACGATGGTGCTGGCGAGCCTCCGCACCAGTTCGTCCTGGACGGCGAGCACGTCGTCCAACATCCGGTCATATCGGTCGGCCCAGACATGGCTCGCGGTCGCGGCTTCAAGAAGCTGGGCGGTTATCCTGACGCCGCCGCCGACCTTGCGCACGCTGCCTTCCACCAGATACTGCGCTCCGAGTTTTTCGGCGACTTCCCTGACATCGACGGCCACGCCCTTGAAGCACGATGACGAGTGCCGGGAGACGACGTTGAGAGGACGATACCGGGACAACGCGACGATGATGTCCTCGGTGATCCCGTCGCTGAAGTACTCCTGCTCGGCGTCGCCGCTAACGTTGACGAAAGGCAGCACGGCGATGACCGGCTTGTGGCCGGTCGGTGCCATCGGGTCGGCCCGGCCGCGGGGCAAGGAAGGATCGCCCGGCTTGTCGGCGTCGACCTCCAGCGGTCGCGGGCCGGAATACTTGTAGCCGCGGCCGTGCACGGTCGCGATCATGCCGGGCGCCAGAACCTTGCGAAGCGCCGAGATGTGCACTTGAAGCGTGTTTTCCTCGACGACGAGGTTTGGCCAGACGACATCGAACAGTTCGGACTTGCTGACCACCCGCTCTGGCTTGGCCAGCAGCGTGACGAGGATGTCGAACGACCGTGCCGAAAGCTCGACCGGCCCTTCGGGACCCAGCAGCAGCCGTTCCGCGCGTTTCAGCCGGTAGTTCCCGAACTGAATGTCCATCCAGCACACCCCGCCTGAGATCGCGAGGTTACCCGAAGGCCGTTCTGAAATCGACCGTCAGCGATGTTCAGGATTCTTCAGCTCCCCGCCAAGGACCTTAGGCGGCGCCGGTGCGATTCATGGTGCTCACAGGAGGACGCCATGACCGACATCATCACCACCGCCCCGATCGCCTTTCGCCGTATCGACGCACCGAGCCTGACGCCTCCCCGGCAGCGTCTGGTCGCCGCCATGAGCGCCACGTTCGCGGCGGTCGGACAAGCCTTCGCCTTGGCATACGCCGCGCCCTATGGTCCTCGGCCGTCGGCGGCGAGCAAGATCGATCCCGATGGACGTGATCCGAGCTGGTGACCGGCCTGGACCCCAATCGTTGAAGCGGATCGGCCTGTTGGACGGGTCAGCCCGTGATCGGGGTCGCTGGTGTCAAAACAAAACGCCCCCGCGTTGCCGCAGGGGCGTCTTCGTTCGATCTCGGTCGGCTGCGACTTACGCCGCTTCCGCCTCGTCCTTCACCGCGGCGAGCTTCGGCCGGAAGTTCAGACGATCGGAGCCGGCAGTGACCTTCACCGTCGAGCCGTCGCGGATGTCGCCAGACAGGATCTTTTCCGCCAGCGGGTCCTGCAACTCCTTCTGCATGACGCGCTTCAGCGGCCGGGCGCCGTAGGCCGGGTCGTAGCCCTTGTCGGCCAGCCAGTCGATCGCCTCGGCGTCGAGGTCGAGCGCGATCTTGCGGTCGGTGAGCAGCTTCTCCAGGCGCCCGAGCTGGATCTCGACGATCCGGCCCATGTCCTGGCGGCGCAACCGGTGGAACAGGATCACCTCGTCGACGCGGTTGAGGAACTCCGGCCGGAACGATGCCTTGACCATGGCCATCACGTCGTCGCGGGCGGCATCGACGTCCTGGTCGTCCCTCAGGTTGACCAGGAATTCGGCGCCGAGGTTCGACGTCATGATGATCAGCGTGTTCTTGAAGTCGACCGTGCGGCCCTGCCCGTCGGTCAGCCGGCCGTCGTCGAGCACCTGCAGGAGCACGTTGAACACGTCCGGGTGCGCCTTCTCGATCTCGTCGAACAGGACGACCTGGTAAGGCCGGCGGCGGACGGCCTCGGTCAGCGCCCCGCCCTCCTCGTAGCCGACATAGCCGGGAGGCGCGCCGATCAGCCTTGCGACCGAGTGCTTCTCCATGAACTCCGACATGTCGATCCTGACCATGGCGCTCTCGTCGTCGAACAGGAACGAGGCGAGCGCCTTGGTCAGCTCGGTCTTGCCGACGCCCGTCGGCCCGAGGAACATGAACGAGCCGATCGGCCGGTTCGGGTCCTGGAGCCCGGCACGGGCGCGGCGCACGGCCTTGGACACGGCCTGCACGGCCTCGCCCTGGCCGACGACGCGCTTGGCGATCTCGTCTTCCATCCTGAGCAGCTTGTCGCGCTCGCCTTCGAGCATCTTGTCGACCGGGATGCCGGTCCAGCGCGACACGACCTGCGCCACATGGTCGGGGGTCACGGTCTCCTCGACCATCGAGCCCTTGCCGTCATGGGCTTCCGCCTCGACGAGCTTCTTCTCCAGGTCGGGGATGCGGCCGTAGGCCAGTTCGCCGGCCTTCTGGAACTCGCCCTTGCGCTGGGCGATGGCCAACTCGTTGCGCGCCTCGTCGATCTGCTTCTTCAGCTCGGCGGCCAGCCCGAGCTTCTGCTTCTCGGCCTGCCAGGTGGCGGTCAGCCCGGCCGATTCCTCCTCGAGGCCGGCGAGCTCGCTTTCGAGCCTGGCCAGACGGTCCTTCGACGCTTCGTCCTTCTCGACCTTGAGCGCCTCGCGCTCGATCTTCAGCTGCATGATGCGGCGGTCGACCTCGTCGAGCGCCTCGGGCTTGGAATCGACCTGCATCCTGAGCCGCGAGGCGGCCTCGTCGACCAGGTCGATCGCCTTGTCGGGCAGGAAGCGGTCGGCGATGTAGCGGTTGGACAGCATGGCCGCCGAGACCAGTGCCGAGTCGGAGATACGCACCTTGTGGTGCTGCTCGTATTTCTCCTTTAGGCCGCGCAGGATGGAGACGGTGTCCTCCACCGTCGGCTCCTCGACGAAGACCGGCTGGAAGCGGCGGGCAAGGGCTGCGTCCTTCTCGACGTGCTTGCGGTACTCGTCGAGCGTGGTCGCGCCGACGCAATGCAACTCGCCGCGGGCGAGTGCGGGCTTGAGCAGGTTGGAGGCGTCCATCGCCCCGTCGGCCTTGCCGGCGCCCACCAGCGTGTGCATCTCGTCGATGAACAGGATGATGTTGCCGTCGGCCGAAGTGACTTCCGAAAGCACGGCCTTCAGCCGCTCCTCGAACTCGCCGCGATATTTCGCGCCGGCAATCAGGGCGCCCATGTCGAGCGCCATCAACTGCTTGTCCTTGAGCGATTCCGGCACGTCGCCGTTGACGATCCTGAGCGCCAGGCCCTCCGCGATCGCGGTCTTGCCGACGCCGGGCTCGCCGATCAGCACCGGGTTGTTCTTGGTGCGCCGCGACAGCACCTGGATGGTGCGGCGGATCTCGTCGTCGCGGCCGATGACCGGGTCGAGCTTGCCCGCGCGCGCATCTGCCGTCAGGTCGCGGGCATACTTCTTCAGCGCGTCGTAGCCCTGCTCGGCCGACGCCGAGTCCGCCGTGCGGCCCTTGCGGATATCGTTGATCGCGGCATTCAGGGCCTGCGCCGTGACCCCGGCCTTGGCGAGGATTTCGGCGGTCTTGGCCGACTTCTCCATGGCCAGCGCGGTGAGCAGGCGCTCGACGGTGACGAAGCTGTCGCCGGCCTTCTTCGCCAGCTCCTCGGCGGTGGTGAAGACCTTCGCCAGCGGCTGCGCCATGTAGAGCTGGCCGTTGCCGCCCTCGACCTTCGGCATCGCCTGGAGCGCGGTCTCGACGCCGAGGCGCGCGGCCTTGGCGTCACCCCCGGCGCGCTCGATCAGCGAGGCGGCAAGGCCTTCCTCGTCGTCGACGAGCACCTTGAGGATGTGCTCTGGCGTGAACTGCTGGTGGTTGCGGGAGAGTGCGTAGGTCTGGGCGGACTGGATGAAGCCGCGCACGCGCTCGGAATATTTCTCGATGTTCATGTCTGTCTCCGTTCCCTCCCCGGCCCGCGAGGCGGCGCCGGATCAGCCTTGGGTGACGGACCCCCTCTCTCGCGAAGGCAGGTCCCGTTGCGGCGGATATGGGGATTGCCCGGCGCGCCCTCAAGACAGCCGGCAACCGCGACGACAACAAAAAACGGCGGGGAAAACCCCGCCGTTCGCATGGCATTGCCGAAGTGTCGGCGGATCAGCTTTCCAGCGCCGGCTCGCCCTGGCCGCCGTCCTGGCCCGCGGCCTCGGCAACCGGAGCTCCGTCGCCGCTACCCGGGCCGTCGCCGGCGGCGCCGAAGTCGGGCCGGCCCCTGCCGCGGCGCGGACGCCGCGACCGGCGCGGTCCGTCCTCATGCTCGCCGCGGGGCGTCTGGCCGTTGGCGCGATGCTCGCGGCTACCGTTCATCTCGCCGGGCTCCTGGTTCAGGGCCACCTCGGCCGGCACGCCGTCGATCACCGGCTGCGGGCCGGAGCCGTCGACCGCGGGCTGCTGGGCCCGGATCTCCGCCCTGATCTCCTGCGGCGCCGCGCTCTCGTCGTCGCCCTCGTCGTCCATGTCGTCGTCGAGATCGTCGGCGCGGTCGCGCATCTGCTGCTGGACCGGCAACTGCGCCTGGGCGGCCGCGATGATGCGGTTGTAGTGCTCGGCGTGCTGGAGATAGTTCTCCGCCATGACGCGGTCGCCGGAACTCATCGCGTCGCGGGCGAGCGTCGCGTATTTCTCGGCGATCTGCTGGGCCGAGCCGCGGATTTTCACGTCCGGGCCGTTGCTCTCGTAACTGCGCGTCAGGGGATTGGGCCCCTTGCGATTGTTGTTGTTGCGCCCACGCATGCGGCGGTTCTGTTGCTGTGGCCTCATCCGATTCTCACATTTGGAAATGGTGGTCGCGAACGGGGCAAGCATCGTGCCTGCCGTTCCGTACCCTCTTGCCGGTGCTCGCCCGCATCTGTTGCGTCGGCGCCACGTGCCATCCTGTCACGGTTCAGTTACTTGCCGGACGATCCCCGCACGAAGCCAAGGCGTCGTTCACGCAAGGAGGCAGCTTGTTTCAAAATGGAAACCGGTTTGGTAACAGCACTGCCTGCTTCGTCTCATCCGGCTGCGGCGAAACTAGCGATGTTCGTCCGCCTTGCCAAGCTTTATTTCCGGGGCGTCCGCAAGACTAAAGACGAGGACCCTGTCGTTGCCGCCAAGGTCCCTGACCGCTCGCGAAAGCCGGTATCCGGCGCCGCCAAACAGCGCTTCCACTGCGTCCTTCTGGCGATGCCCGATCTCCAGCGCGATGCGGCCGCCGTCTTCGAGATGGCCTGCCGCGCCCGCTGCGATGATCCGGTAGGCATCGAGCCCGTCGCGACCCCCGTCAAGGGCGGCTCGCGGATCGAACAGCCTGACTTCCGGCTGCAAGGCCTCGATTGCCTCGCTCTCTATATATGGGGGATTCGAGGCGATTAAATGGAAGCGCCCCTCGATTTTTTCGAACCAGTCCGAGCGGGCCGTGGCAAAGCGCGCGGCGAGGCCGCAGGCTTCGGCGTTGGCGCGCGCCGTGCGCAGCGCTTCCCCGGAAAGGTCGGCGCCGACGGCTGTTGCACGTGGCTCCTCCTTCAGCAGCGCCAGCGCGATCGCGCCGGTGCCCGTTCCGAGGTCGAGGATGCGGCACGAGCCTTTGCGGCGCGCCGTCTCGCGGACGAAGGGAAGAACCGCGTCGACCAGCGCCTCGGTATCGGCGCGCGGTTCCAGCGTTTCAGGCGAGAGCGCGAGCTTGAGCCCGTGGAACTCCCGCCAGCCGAGGATGCGGTGGACCGGCTCGTGGGCGGCGCGCCGTGCGATCGCCGCCAGTACTGCCGCCGCTGCATCGGCGGAAACCGGCCGCTCGGGCCGCGTCACCAGGTCCGTGCGCGAGGCGCCGGCGAAATGCTCGACCAGCAGCCGCGCATCGAGCGCCGCACCCTCGATGCCGGCGGCAGCGAGCCGGCGGCGCGCCTCGGAAAGCAGCGCGCCGAGTGTGGTGACTTCAGCCATTCGCCCCGGTTTCGGCGAGCAGCTTCGACTGGTGGTCGGCGACGAGCGCATCGACGATCTCGTCGAGCTCGCCCTCCATCACGCGGTCGAGCTTGTAGAGGGTCAGGTTGATGCGGTGGTCGGTGACCCTCCCTTGAGGGAAGTTGTAGGTGCGGATGCGCTCGGAGCGGTCGCCGGAACCGACCTGGAGGCGCCGCGATTCGGAGCGCTCGTCGGCGAGGCGTGTGCGCTCCATGTCGTAGAGGCGCGCGCGCAGGATCTGCATGGCGCGCGCGCGGTTCTGGTGCTGCGACTTCTCCGCCGAGACGACCATGATGCCGGTCGGCAGGTGCGTTATGCGCACCGCCGAATCGGTCGTGTTGACGTGCTGGCCGCCGGCGCCCGAGGCGCGCATGGTGTCGATGCGGATGTCTTCCGGCCGGATGTCGATGTCGACCTCCTCGGCCTCGGGCAGCACGGCGACGGTCGCGGCGGACGTGTGGATGCGTCCTTGCGCCTCCGTCGCCGGCACGCGCTGCACCCGGTGCACGCCCGATTCGAACTTCAGCTTGGCGAACACGCCGCGCCCGGCGACGCTGGCGATGATTTCCTTGTAGCCGCCGGCGTCGCCCTCGCTCGCCGAGACCAGTTCGACCTTCCAGCCGTGCGCGGCGGCATAGCGCTCGTACATGCGGAACAGGTCGCCGGCAAACAGCGCCGCTTCGTCGCCGCCGGTGCCGGCGCGGATTTCCAGGATGGCGCTGCGCTCGTCGGCGGCGTCCTTCGGCAGGAGTAGCACCTGCATGTCCTTCTGCAGGGCCTCGATGCGCTCGTCGATGGCCGGCAGTTCCTCCTCGGCCAGCGCCCGCATCTCCGAATCGGTCGACCGGTCGGCCAGAAGCGCCTCGAGGCCGGCGCGCTCGCGCTCGGTAGCGCGCAATTCGCGCACCTTGCGCGCCATGCCCTCGAGCTCGGCGTATTCGGAGGCCATCTTCACATAGGCGTCCGCATCCGGCCCGGCCGCCATCTGCGCCTCGAGCATGTCGAATCGCTTGACGAGCTGGTCCATGCGGTCGCGGGGAAGTGAAACCATTCTGCTAGGTACCCATGAAGACAGCGACGGCATTAGCGGAGAACGCCACAAAGCTCAACGAATCGCTCAGCGTAGGAAAATGAAGCCCATGCCTATGACGACCAGCGCTGCGCCCACCCAGGCGCCGCCTGCGGGGCGCTCGCCGGTTCTCAGCCACAACATGGGCAGGATGATCACCGGCGATGTGGCCGAAAGCGTGGATATGATGCCGACATTCCCCCCAGACAAGGCAAACAGGAGGAGCGTCATTCCGATGCCGAGCGCCAGCACGCCCGTGAGGATGGTCATGACCGCCACCCTGAGTGTCAGGGGACCCTTCGCCTTCACCGCCGGAATGGGCAGTGAGATCAGCACGCTGAGGCAGAACGCCGCGACGGCCACCCGTACCATCGACGCCAGGAAGGGATCGACCCCGGACGCCATGACCGGCTTGGCGATGATCGACCCCACGGCCTGGCCGATCGCCGCTCCCAGCCCGACCGCGACGCCGACCCAAAGCGGTCCCTTGACCGTCTCCCATGCGTGGAGCTGGTCGCGGCGTTTGCCGTAGAGGATCGCCAGAACCACCCCGCACACGGTCAGCGCAATGCCGAGTGTGGCCTGGAACGAAAGCGCCTCGCCAAGCACGACGAAGCCAAGAATCGCGGCAATCGGCGCGTTGAGCGCGAACAACACGCCGGAGCGCCGGGGTCCCACCCTGTTCAGCGTCGCGAAAAGCAGCGTGTCGCCGACAAAGATGCCGATCAGCCCTGACAGGATCAAGGGGCCGATATTGGCTGAATCGAGCTGTTGCCAGTTGCCGCTGGCGAGCACGTAGAGCGCAAGCAGGACCGTGACGGAGACCTGCCTGAGCCGATTGAATGCCAATGCGCCGAGATGGCCGGCCGGTCCGGTAGAGATTATCCCGGTGAGAGCCCAGCAGGTTGCGGCGCCGACGGCCGCGAGTTCATGGATCGGCATTGGAGCGTTCCTTCAACGTGCCGAAAAGGCGACATCTTGGCAGGCGGCAGGCGCGCCGGATCGATCACGGGACCAATCGCCGGTCAGAGCGGCACGCCATGCTCTTCGGCGAAGGCGGAAAGTTCGGCGCGCATGTCGCGGCCGGCACCCGGGCGAGACAGGGCGTCGGCGAGGAAGGCCTCGAGCTTCTCCAGCGGCAGTTCCGTCAGCATCGCCTTGACCGGGCCGATCGAAGCCGGCGACATCGAGATCGAGCGGTAGCCGAGCCCGAGCAGCGCCATCGCCGAGATCGGCCGGCCGGCAAGCTCGCCGCACAGCGTCACCGGCGTGCCGCTGGCCTGCCCGGCGTCGACGATCTGCTTGAGCACGCGCAGGAACGGCACCGAAAGCGGGTCGAAGCGGTCGGAAAGCAGCGTGTTGCCGCGGTCGGCGGCCATGACGAACTGGAACAGGTCGTTCGACCCGACCGAGACGAAGTCGACCGAGCGCATCAGTTCGTCGAGCTGCCACAGAAGCGCCGGCACCTCGATCATGGCGCCGATCCTCAGGCTCGTCGGCAGGTCGTGGGCGAAGCGCGACAGGTGGCGCACCTCGCGGTCGATGATCTCGCGCGCCTGGAAGATCTCGCCGAGCTCGGTGATCATCGGCAGCATCAGCCTGAGCTCGCGGCCGCCCGCCGCCTTGAGAAGCGCGCGGACCTGGGTCCTGAGCAGCGCCGGCCGGTCGAGGGTGAGCCGGATCGCCCGCCAGCCGAGCGCCGGGTTCTCCTCGTTGCTGGTGTTCTTGAAATAGGGGAGCACCTTGTCGCCGCCGATGTCGATCGTGCGGAACGTGACCGGCTTGCCGCGCGCGGCATCCATCACGTCGCGGTAGAGCCGTTCCTGAGCCTCGGCGCGCGGGAAGGTGGCGGCGACCATGAACTGCAGCTCGGTGCGGAACAGGCCGATGCCGGCCGCCCCCGATTCGGAAAGCTGCGGCAGGTCGACGGCCAGCCCGGCGTTCATCAGGAGGTCGACATGGACGCCTTCCGCCGTCTGCGACGGCTTGGCGCGCAGCTCGCGGTAGAGCTCCTGCCGGCGCGCCCGGAAACGCACCTTCTCGGCATAGGCGGCCTCGACGTCGGGCTGCGGCCGCAGGTGGATGCGGCCCTCCTCGCCGTCGACGATGATGGCGTCGCCGTTTTCCGCCATCGACACCGCGCCCTTCATCTGGCCGGCCACGGGGATGCCCATGGCGCGGGCGACGATGACGACGTGGCTGGTCACCGCGCCGTCCTCGAGCACGAGGCCGCGCAGGCGGTCGCGCGGATAGTCGAGCAGTTCGGCCGCGCCCATCGAACGGGCGACGATGATGGCGTCCTTGGGCAGCGTCGAGGCCAGCGCCTCCGGCCCGTGGCCCATCAGCTGGCGTAAGAGCCGGTTGGCGAGGTCGTCGAAGTCGCTCATGCGCTCGCGCATGTAGGGGTCGGTCATGTGCAGCATGCGGGCGCGCATGTCCGACTGCACCTTCTCCACCGCCGCCTCCGCGGTCAGTCCGTTGCTCACCGCCTCTTCGAGCCGGCGCACCCAGCCGCGGTCGTTGGCGAACATGCGGTAGGCCTCGAGCACGGCGCGGTGCTCGCCTTCGAAGGCCACGTCGCGCCTGGACAGCATGTCGTCGATCGACAGGCGCAGCGAGCCGAGCGCGCTGCCCAGCCGGCGCAGCTCCTGCTCGCTGTCCTCGTTGAACAGGTCGGTGACGACGATGCGCGGCTCGTGCAGCACGACGTGGCCGAGGCCGACGCCGTCGTTGAACGACATGCCGCTGAACGACACGGGTCGCCTCAGGTCGAGTTCGAGGCCGGGCCGGGTCAGCCGCGCCAGGTCTCCGGTGGCGACCATCTCGGCGATGACCATCGCGGTGGTCTCCATCGCCTCGAGCTCGTCCTCGCGATAGGTGCGCATCGTGCGGTTCTGCACGACGAGGACGCCGAGCGTGCGCCCGGCCCTGAGCACCGGCACGCCGAGGAAGGAATGGTAGATCTCCTCGCCCGTCTCCGGCAGGTAAGCGAAGGCCGGGTGGCGCTGGGCGTCCGACAGGTTGATCGGCCTGGCGCTGGCGGCGATCGTGCCGACGAGGCCCTGGCCGAGACGCAGCTGGGCGTGGTGCACCGAGCCGGGGTTCAGGCCTTCCGTGGCGTAGAGCTCAAGGACCGAATCGGCGCGCAGCACATAGAGCGAGCAGACCTCGGCCACCATGTTGGCGGCGATCTCGCGGACGATGCGGTCGAGGCGCTCCTGCGGCTCCAGCGCCTCCGCCATGAGTTCGCGGAGGCGTCTGAGCAGAACGCGCGGGCCGGCTTGATCACGCATCAGTAGCGCCTTGTTCCAACGGCCTTTCCGGCCGTCCCGCTGGTGCGGGCGACCGGAGCGCCGGGATCGAGAAAAGTCTCGCTATTGCTTATCGAGACCGTAGACGGAATGCAAAGTCCGCACCGCGAGTTCGGTGTAGGGGCCGTCGATCAGGATCGAGATCTTGATCTCGGAGGTAGTGATGGCACGGATGTTGATGCCCTTCTCGGCAAGCGCCTTGAACGCCGTCGCCGCCACGCCGGCATGGCTCCTCATGCCGATGCCGATCACCGAGACCTTCGACATGCCGGCCTCGGACTGGACGACGTCGAAGCCGACCGTCTCCTTGATCCCGGCGAGCACGGCGAGCGCCTTGTCGACGTCGCCCGACGGCACCGTGAAGGTCATGTCGGTGAACTTGCCGTCCTCGGAAATGTTCTGGACGATCATGTCGACGTTGATGTTGGCCTCGGCCAGCGGCCCGAAGATGCCGCCGGCCACGCCCGGCCGGTCGGCGACGCGGCGGAGCGAGATCTGGGCCTCATCCTTGGCGTAGGCAATACCGGTGACGACCTGCTGTTCCACGATTTCTTCCTCGTCGCAAATGAGGGTTCCGGGCGGGTTGAGAAGATCGCCCATGCCCGGCGCATCGGGATCCTCGAAGGACGACCGCACGAAGGTGCGGACCCTGTGTACCATGGCCAGTTCCACCGAGCGCACCTGCAGCACCTTGGCGCCGAGCGAGGCCATCTCCAGCATCTCCTCGAAGGAGATCTTGGCGAGGCGTCGCGCCTTCGGCTCGATGCGCGGATCGGTCGTGTAGACGCCGTCGACGTCGGTGTAGATGTCGCAGCGGTCGGCCTTCACCGCCGCGGCGATGGCCACCGCGCTGGTGTCGGAGCCGCCGCGGCCGAGCGTCGAGATGCGGTTGTCCGGGGCGATGCCCTGGAAGCCGGCAACGACCGCGACCTGGCCTTCCCTGAAGCGCTGGATGAGGAACGAGCCGTCGATCTCGGCGATGCGCGCCGCGCCGTGGGCGTTGTCGGTCCTGATCGGGATCTGCCAGCCCTGCCAGGAGCGGGCGTGGATGCCCATCGACTGCAGCACCAGAGCCAGCAGGCCTGACGTCACCTGCTCGCCCGAGGCGACAACGGCGTCGTATTCGCGCGCGTCGTAGATGTTGAAGTTCGTTCCCTCGGCGCGCGAGGCGTCCTGCACCCAGCCGACCAGCTCATTGGTCTTGCCGGCCATCGCCGAGACGACGACGGCGACCTCGTGGCCGGCATCGACCTCGCGTTTGACGTGCCGCGCCACGTTGCGGATGCGGGCGATGTCGGCGACCGAAGTCCCGCCGAATTTCATCACGATGCGCGCCATGGAAGCGGTCGGCCTTTGCTGCGGGCGCCGGGGGTCCGGCCCGGCGGTAGGATCAAACGGAAGCGCCCCGGAAGGCCGGGGCGCCGATGCGCGGCCTCCTTAGCCAAAACGCCCGGATTGCGCAAGGAGAGCGGCCGGGCGGCGGGCGATGGGGCAACCCGTCCGCCGGGCTGGTGGACTGGACGCCGGACCGCCTATCCTGGCGGTCCCTGCAGCGGTTCGAATCGCTTCCGCGGCCGTGCCGCTGCGCCGTTGCAGACGAGGCGTTTCATGAAGATCTTCGCGGCGCAGGCGAAACGCCCCTCCGTGTGGCGGCAGATACCGGGAGGCGTCTGGGTGCTGGGATTCGTCTCGCTGCTGATGGACGTCTCCTCCGAGATGATCCACGCCCTGTTGCCGGTCTACCTGGTCGCGGTGATGGGAACGTCCGTGCTCGCCGTCGGCATCATCGAGGGCATCGCCGAAGCCACGGCTTCGGTCACCAAAGTCTTTTCCGGCGCGATCAGCGACTGGCTGGGCAGGCGCAAGCTTCTCGCCGCGCTCGGCTACGGCATGGCTGCCTTTACCAAGCCGGTCTTTCCGCTGGCGTCGACCGTCGGCTGGGTCGTGGCGGCGCGCTTCGTCGACCGGGTCGGCAAAGGCATACGCGGCGCGCCGCGCGACGCGCTGGTGGCCGACCTCAGCCCGGCGCATCTTCGCGGCGCCAGCTTCGGCCTGCGCCAGTCGCTCGACACGGTCGGCGCCTTCGTCGGCCCGCTCCTCGCCATCCTCCTGATGTGGTGGACGATGGACGATTTCCGTACCGTGTTCTGGATTGCGGTCATCCCGGCCTTCCTCGCCTTCGCGCTGATCGTCACGGCGGTGAAGGAACCGGACGGCCGGCCCCGCGAGGACCGCGTGCACATGCCGCTCGCGCCCGCCGAACTCGCGCGCCTGGGCAGCGCCTTCTGGGTCGTCGTCGCGATCGCCGCGGTCTTCACGCTCGCCCGGTTCAGCGAGGCCTTCCTGATCCTGCGGGCGCAATCGCAGGGCCTGCCGTTAGTCCTCGTGCCGCTGGTCCTCGTCGTCATGAACGTCGCCTATGCCCTTTCGGCCTATCCCGCGGGCGCCCTTTCAGATCGGGTCGACCGCACCGCGATCCTCGTCGCCGGTCTCGTCATGCTGATCGCCGCCGACGTCGCGCTCGCCTTCGGACCCGGCATCGCCGGCGTCGCCGTCGGCGTCGTGCTCTGGGGCTTGCACATGGGGCTGACCCAGGGGTTGCTCTCGGCGCTGGTCGCCGACACCGCGCCGGAGGACCAGCGCGGCACCGCCTTCGGCATGTTCAACCTGGTCTCCGGTGTCGCCCTGCTGGCGGCGAGCGTGATCGCCGGCGCGCTGTGGGACACGTTCGGCGCCGAAGGGACGTTCGTCGCCGGCGCTGGATTCGCCGCGGCGGCGATGGTCGGACTGATGGCGCTGCGCGCGCGCCGGGCGGCGAAGCGTGCGAAATAGGACGCGCCCCCTTGCCTGGCCGCCAAGCCGGCCCCCCTTCCCGTCGGCGGCGCGTTCGGCGTAACGTCGCCGGATCGAAACGGGGCGGAATGATGGGCACGAACGGAAAGCGCATACGGCTGACCGAAAACCATGTGGCCAAGGTCCGGCGCGAGATCGCCGACCCCGGCTTCCAGCCGGTGGCCTCGAACGCGAGGCCGGCGACCGATGCCGACTATGCAGCCGTGGTCGACGGCATCATCGCCGGCGCGCCGCAGGGCGACTTCTGGGTCTTCGCCTACGG
This sequence comes from Rhizobiaceae bacterium, assembly GCA_905339215.1. Classification (GTDB taxonomy): domain Bacteria; phylum Pseudomonadota; class Alphaproteobacteria; order Rhizobiales; family Rhizobiaceae; genus DUSC01. The sequence continues at coordinate 41,584 of CAJPFN010000042.1, read as the reverse complement.
CTCGCTGATCTGGAATCCGGACTACGACTTCGACGAGCGGCGCATCGCGCTGGCGCGCGGCTGGCGCCGCGCCTTCTGCCTCGGCTGGGACCACCGCTTCCGCGGTAGCCGCGAGACGCCCGGGCTGATGCTCGCGCTCGACCGCGGCGGCCAGTGCACGGGCGTCGTCCACCGCCTGCCGGCCGCGAGCCTCGAAGCCAATCTGCACCGCCTGATCCGCCGCGAGATGAGCATGGTGCCGAGCGCCTTCCCGCCGCGCTTCATAGGCGTCGAGGCGGACGGCGAGCGGCTCGCCGCACTGACTTTCGCCATCGATCGCCGCAGCGGACGCTACATCGGCGGACTCGACGCCGAGGCGATCGCCGACGTTCTCTCCACCGCCTGCGGCTTTCGCGGCTCGATGGCCGAGTACCTGTTCTCCACCGTCAGCCACCTCGAGGAACTCGGTATCCACGACCGGCACCTCTGGCGCCTCCAGGAAATGGTCGCCGAACGCATCGAGCGCATGGGCTGAACGTCGCGCCCGCGGCGGGCGCCGAGCCGCCTGCGGCGGGACTTGCCCGGCGGCGGAATCGGACTAGCATGGAACATAACGATTGGCCGGCGAACGACCGTCCGACGTGAGGGAGGTCAAATGCAGATCGGCAGGCCGGGTCCGGCGGCAATCGCCATCTGTCATGCCGGGGCCGATCGCAAGCGCGCCGCTGATGCCGCGCCGGCGACGAGCGACGGCTGCCCCATCTTGAACCGCTCTCCGATCCCCTTGCGCACGCCACGCGATCGGCGACGGGCGTCCGCGCCGGGGCGGCACGTGTCGCAATCGGTCCGGCAAGGCGGCAGATCGAACTCCCGAAGGCATAGACCCAGCAGCGAAGGACAGCGCCATGCGTAAACTCCAGTCCCAGGGCGTCCACCACATCACCCTCGTCGGCGCCGACCGGCAGACGTCGATCGATTTCTGGGAAGGCCTTCTCGGCATGCCGTTCGTCTTCGAACAGCCCAACCTCGACAAGGCGAGCGAGAGCCATCTCTATTTCGATCCCGGCGACGGCCGGCTGATCACCGTCTTCACCAACGAGAACCGCAAGCCGGACCCGCGGCGCACGCCGACCGAGCCGGGCTGCGTACACCACATCGCCTTCTCGGTTTCGCGCGTCACCTTCCTCCAGGCCGTCGAGCGCCTCGGCGAACGCGGCATCAAGAACACCGGTCCCAAGGACCGCGGCTTCATGGATTCGATCTACTTCAACGACCCGATGGGGCTGACCATCGAGCTCGCCTCCTACCGCTTCGATCCGCCGGCAGGCTTCACCCATGGTGAGGTGCTGTTCGAGGCGCACAAGCTGCGCGTCGCGCGCGGCGACTACAACATCGCCGAGATCCATCTCGCCGATGCGATCGAGATGATGGTCGAGCGCTCACGCGCCTCGCTTTCATCCGACCGCTCGGCGAAGAACCCCTACTAGTCGACTACCCCCAGCAAAACCGAACCCCACCACGCGCCAAAATCCGAGGGAGGAACACATGGCAAAGACGACCACGGCCAAGCCGGCGAAGAAGCCGGCCGCAAAGGCGACGGCAAAGCCAGCCGCAAAGGCGGCGGCAAAGCCAGCCGCAAAGGCGGCGGCAAAGCCCGCCGCGAAACCGGCGGCGAAGGCCGCGGCAAAGCCCGCCCGGGCTGCAGCCCCGGCGAAAGCCGCGGCCCCGGCAAAGGCATCCGCGAAGGCCGCGGCAAAGCCCGCCGCCAAGGCCAAGCCGGCGAAGAAGCCGGATCTGACGCTGAGCGTCATCAAGCCGAGCGTCAACAACCTCGCGGTGCGCGTCTTCGTCCGCGCCGCGAAGCTCAACTTCGAGGAGGCCGACGCCTACGGCCAGACGCGCTCCAAGGCGTTTCTCGGCAAGAACCCGGCGCACCTGACGCCGATGATCGAGGAGAAGGGCCTGCCGCGCGGCACGCTGTGGGAGAGCTGCGCCATCATGCAGTACCTCTCCAACAAGCACGGCCTGGACAGGTTCTACCCCAAGGCGCCGGCCAAGCGCGCCATGGTCGACAGCGCCATGTTCTACCTGATCGGCACCTTCTATCCCTACCTGGCGCGCGCCACCTACCCGGCGCTGAACTTCCCGCAGTATCCGGGCGAGGTCGGCGCCAGCGAGGCGGACGACGCCAGCAAGCAGGCGGCGCAAAAGGCGGCTGCCGCGGCGCTTGCCGAGCCGCTGGAAGTGTTCCGCTCGTTCTATATCGCCGACAAGCCCTTCATCGGCGGCACGCAGCCCTCGATCGCCGACATCCGGCTGGCAGCCACCCTCGAATTCCTCGCCGCGATCGACTACGCCCTGCCGAAATGGGCCAGGGACTACGTCGCCGCGATGGAGAAGAAGCTCGGCAAGGCCTATACCGAGCCGGCCGGCGACGTTCGCGGGTACATCGCCTGGGTGAAGTCGCAGAAAGCCGCCTGACGGCGCGGGCCTGCCGCCGGTCGGAGCGATCCGCCGGCGGCGTTCTCCTTTCGGTTCAGTTCTTCAGCCGGTAGCCCGTCCTGAACATCCACGTGACGATGCCGAGGCACAGCGCCAGGAAGAACAGCGTCATGCCGAGGCTCACCCCGATGCCGACGTCGGAGGAGCCGAAGAAGGCCCAGCGGAAGCCGCTGACGAGGTAGACGACCGGGTTGAACAGCGTCACCGTCTGCCAGAAGGGCGGCAGCATGTCGATCGAGTAGAAGCTGCCGCCAAGGAAGGTCAGCGGCGTGACGATCAGCAGCGGCACGAGCTGCAGCTTCTCGAAGCCGTCGGCCCAGATGCCGATGATGAAGCCGAACAGGCTGAACGTCACCGCGGTGAGCACGAGGAACAGCACCATCCACAGCGGGTGCTCGATGTGGATCGGCACGAACAGCGCCGCCGTGGCGAGGATGATCAGCCCCAGCATGGTCGATTTCGTCGCCGCCGCCCCGACATAGGCGGAGACGATCTCCAGATGCGAGACCGGCGCCGACAGGATCTCGTAGATCGTCCCGGTGAACTTGGGGAAGTAGATGCCGAACGAGGCGTTGGCGATGCTCTGCGTCAGCAGAGTGAGCATGATCAGTCCGGGCACGATGAAGGCGCCATAGGCGATGCCGTCGATCGCCTGGATGTTGGAGCCGATCGCCGCGCCGAAGACGACGAAGTAGAGCGAGGTCGAGATGACCGGCGACACGATGCTCTGCAGCAGCGTGCGGAAGGTGCGCGACATCTCGAAGACATAGATCGAGCGGACGGCCTGGAGGTTCATCGGGCGGCCTCGCGGTTCTCGTTCACCAGCCTGACGAAGATGTCCTCCAGCGAGCTCTGCCGCGTCTGCAGGTCGCGGAAGCGGATGCCGGCCTCGGCGAGGTCGCGCAGCAGGGTCGTGATGCCGGTGCGCTCGCCGCCGGTCTCGTAGGAGTAGACGATCTCGCCGCCTTCGGCCGCGAGCTCCAGCCCGTGGCCGTCGAGCCCCGGCGGCAGCGCGTCGATCGGACTGTTGAGTTGCAGCGTCAGCTGCTTGCGGCCGAGGTCGCGCATCAGGGCGGCCTTCTCCTTGACCAGCAGCAGTTCGCCCCTCGTGATGATGCCGATGCGGTCGGCCATCTCCTCGGCTTCCTCGATGTAGTGTGTGGTTAGCACGATGGTGACGCCGGCGGCGCGCAAATCGCGCACCAGGTTCCACATGTCGCGCCTCAGCTCGACGTCGACGCCGGCGGTTGGCTCGTCGAGGAACAGGATGTCGGGCTCGTGCGCCAGCGCCTTGGCGATCAGCACGCGCCGCTTCATGCCGCCGGACAGCGCCAGGATCTTGGAATCCTTCTTGTCCCACAGCGACAGCTGCCTCAACACCTTCTCGATGTAGGCGGGATCGGGTTTCCTGCCGAACAGGCCGCGGGTGAAGGACACGTCGGCCCAGACGCTCTCGAAGGCGTTGGTGGCCAGTTCCTGCGGCACCAGGCCGATTGCGGCGCGCGCGGCGCGGTAATCGCGGACGATGTCGTGGCCGTTGACGGCGACGCTGCCGCCGCTGGCGTTGACCAGGCCGCAGACGATGCTGATCAGCGTCGTCTTGCCGGCGCCGTTCGGCCCCAGCAACGCGAAGATCTCGCCGCGCGCGACGTCGAGGTCGACGCCCTTCAGCGCTTCGAAGCCCGAGGCATAGGTTTTCGACAGGTTTCTGATGGAAATGGCTGCGGTCATGGCAATGGCAAAAAAAGGATCGATCGGAAAGGCTCATATAGGCCGTATGCCCGCTGCCACAATCGTGCCGGCCCGTCGCGGCCCTGCCTCCTGACATGTCCCGACAGTAAGAAATGTTGCATTGACTTTCGGCCCGGCGCACCCGACTTCCTATCCTCGCGAAGGGAGACAGGACCGATGCCCGAGGCCAGACGAACGACCATCGACACCGGAGAGGTGGAGCGCTTTTCGGCCCTTGCGGCCGAATGGTGGAACCCCAACGGCAAGTTCCGCCCGCTGCACAAGTTCAACCCGGTGCGGCTCGCCTACATCCGCGACCGCGTCGCCGAGCGCTTCGGCCGCGATCCCCACATGGCAAAGCCCTTCGAGGGCCTGCGCATCCTCGACATCGGCTGCGGCGGCGGGCTGCTCTGCGAGCCGCTGGCGAGGCTCGGCGCCGACATGGTCGGGGCCGACGCCTCGGCGACCAACATCGAGGTCGCCAAGCTGCATGCCGCCGAATCGGGTGTCGCGATCGACTACCGCGCGACCACCGCCGAAGACCTCGCCGACGCCGGCGAGACCTTCGACGTCATCCTCAACATGGAAGTGGTGGAGCACGTCGCCGACGTCGACCTGTTCATCGGCAAGTGCGCGCAGATGCTCCGGCCGAACGGCATCATGTTCGTCGCCACCATCAACCGCACGCTGAAGGCGCTCGGCCTGGCGATCTTCGGCGCAGAATACATCCTGCGCTGGCTGCCGCGCGGCACTCACCAGTACGAGAAGCTGGTGCGCCCCGACGAACTCGAGGCGGCGCTCGGCAGGGCGGGGCTGGCGGTCATCGACCGCACCGGCGTCACCTACAACCCGCTCGGCGACCGCTGGCAGCGCTCGAAGGACATGGACGTCAACTACATGGTGCTGGCGGAGCGGGTGGCAAAGTAGGGCTGCCCTCAGGCGGCTTCGATGTCCGTCTGGGCGAAATCGTCGCCCTTGTAGAGCAGCGGCTGGCCGAAATTGCGGGCGCAGGCATAGGCGAAGCAGTCGCCCATGTTGAGTCGCGCTTTGTGGCGGCCCTTGCCGAAGCGGGCGTGGGCATCCATTGCCAGTTCTGCTGTTTCGCCCGGAACGGCAATCAGTTCGATCCCGGCGATGCCAAGGTATTCGCGGACGTCGTTGAAGGCGATCCGCGGCGGCATATCGAGCGCGCGGGCCACGGCAAGGGCGGTTTCCCAGACAGCGAGCGGCGAGGTCGAGCGCCTTTTTGCCTGCTCAATTCGGGTCGCAAACGCGTCGGCATCGACCTCACGCAGAAGAATTGCCGTCAGGGCAGAAGCGTCGACGAACACCGTCAATCCTCGTACAGGCTGTCAATGAAGTCCTTGTCGACGGGAAGGCCTCTGGAGGGGTTGCCCTTTGCACGGAGGGCGAGAGCGAAATCCCGGCTCCTTTCAGCCAGCGACGGCTTCGCCTGTTCTCGCTCCAACTCGTGAACCAGCGCTGTGTGAACAGCCTCGGTCAGGCCGATCTTCTTCAGCGCCGCGACCCGACGCGCCAAGGCGTCGGTTTCGGGATTCTTGATGTGGAAAGCCATGATGGGCTCCGGAAGACCGCCTTCGTGTATCCCAATATAGTGGAAAGGATACACCGAATCGAGTCCGCTCTCACCTGCCCGCCTGCGCCCTGGTCGTCATCGCCACGCCGGCGGCGATGACCAGCGCGCCGGCCCAGGTCAGCACGCCGTAGCGTTCGCCGAGCAGCAGGGTTCCGGACATGAGGCCGACGGCGGCGCCGACATAGCCGATCTGGCTGAGGTAGACCGGGCCGCCGACCTTCTGCAATTGGAAGAAGAAGACGAACATCAGCGACGCCGAGGCGACCTGCGCGGCAACGAGCAGCGGCAGCGACGGCAGCAGCGCCAGCGACCCGGCGCTGCCGGAAAATAGGATGCCGGCGATCAGAAGAACCGCCGCGGCGAGGTGGCTGCCGGCGGCGAGTTCGAACGTGCCCGCCCCTTCAGGCCAGTCCCAGGTTCGGTAGATGTTGCCGAGCGCCAGGCTCACCGGCAGGAGCAGGCCGATCCCCACCCAGAACAGCTCCGCCGGCCGGCCCGCCTCGCCGCGGGTGACCGCCACCAGCACCGCGCCGGCAAAGCCGACGACGATCCCGGCCATGCCGAGCGCATTCGGCCTGCGCACGCCGAGCACGAGCGACAGCATCAGCGTCACCACCGGCGACAGCGTGAACATGATGCCGGTATAGCCGGCGCCGAGATGCGGGATCGCTGAGAACATCAGCAGGTTGGGAATGGCGTAGGAGACCGCCGCGGTAACGGCGAAATAGCGCAGCTTGCCGGCCGTCGGCACGATGCGTCCGCCGCCGGCGAGCAGCGCGGCGAAGAGCACTGAGCCCGCGCCAGCCGAGATGACGAAGGCCCAGACGATGGGCGCGACGCCGGCCGCCGTCGCCACCTTGCCGAAGGGCAAGGTGAGGCCGAGCAGAATACCGGTGACAAGGAGCAGGCCGATGGCCGAGGTCCACAGCGTCTTCATGCGGATGCTTTAGACCGATCCGGCCAGGCAGCGCAGCCGGCGCGTGTTGGTCCAGCCGGCGGGAGCGAGAGGCTTCCGGCCGATCAGTTGCGGTCGTCGGGGAATACCGGGATCGGCATGAACTCGACGCCGTCCTCGGCGAGCGCGCGCGCCTCGTCGAGCGTCGCCTCGCCGTAGATGCCGCGCGCCTCGGTCTCGCCGAAGTGGATCTTGCGCGCCTCTTCGGCGAACTTGTCGCCGACATAGTCGGCGTTCTCGCGGATCTTCTCGGCCATCGTCTTCAGCTGCGCCAGCGCCTGCTTCTGCGCCTCGCCCATGGCCAGTGCGATCTGGTCCTTCTTGCGGCCCGTGGAGACGGCCGGCGCCATCAGCGCCTTGCCGACCTTCTTCGAGCCGCAGGCAGGACATTCGACGAAGCCCCGCTTCGCCTGCGTGTCGAAATCGTCGTTGCTGCGGAACCAGGCCTCGAAATCGTGGTCCTTGTCGCAGACGAGCGAGAAGCGGATCACGACGCCGCACCCCGCAGCCCGGCCGCGCCGGAGGCCTCCACCGGGCGGACCGCAAAGTCGCGGGCGTTCTTCAGGTTGGGGATCTTGGCGCGCGCCGCGGCCGCTGCGGCGGTGTCGATCTCGGCGACGATGACGCCGGGCTCGGCATGGTCGGCCTCGGCGACGATGCGCCCCCACGGATCGACGATCAGCGAATGGCCGAAGGTCTCGCGGCCATCCTCGTGGCGGCCGCCCTGTGCCGCGGCGACGACCCATGCGCCGTTCTCGATGGCGCGGGCGCGAAGCAGCGCGTGCCAGTGCGCCTCGCCGGTCTGCCGGGTGAAGGCGGCGGGAACGGAGAGCACCTCGGCGCCGGCCAGCGCCTCGGCGCGGAAGAGCTGCGGGAAGCGCAGGTCGTAACAGATGGCGAAGCCGAGCCGGGCGATCGGCAGGGCAGCCACGACGGCCTCGCGGCCGGCCTCGTAGGCCGACGATTCGCGCCAGCTCTCGCCATTGTCGAGGTCGACGTCGAACATGTGGATTTTGTCGTAGGAGGCGATCCGCCGGCCGTCGGGACCGAACAGGAAGGCGCGGTTGGCGAGCTTGCCGTCGGCGCGCAGGATCGCCGTCGAGCCGATGTGCAGGTGGATGCCGAGTTCGCCGGCGAGCGCAGCCGCCGCTGCGGCGACCGCATCGCTGTCCTCAGTGGTGAAGGCATTGGCGCGGGCGTCCTTGTCGCGCACCAGCGCGCCCGTCATTTCCGGCGTCTGCACGTAGATCGCGCCGCGGCTCGCCGCCTCGCGCACCATCGTTTCCATGTCGCGGACGTTACGGGCGACCTCTGTGCCAGAGCGCATCTGAACGGCGGCGGCGGTGAAGATCGCCATCGCCGTCAGCCCAGCCGGCCGGTGGCGAGCAGCGCGTCGAGCCGCCCTTGCGCCTCGAGCGCATGCAGGTCGTCGCTGCCGCCGACATGGACGTCGCCGACGAAGATCTGCGGGAAGGTGTAGCGCCCGTTGGCGCGCGCCATCATCTCCTGCCTGAGATCGGGCGAGAAGGAGGCATCGTGCTCGGTATAGGCAACGCCCTTTCTTTCGAGCAGGCGCTTCGCCGCAGCGCAGTAGCCGCACATCATGCGAGTGTAGATCGTCACGTCGACCATGAGCAAAATCCGCTGTCTTTACGTGGCTATATAGTATCGGCCCCGCCGTCGCGGAAGTCCCCGGGCAGCACCCGGGCGAAGGTGAGCACGTCAACGGCTTTCGCGCCGCCGCGCCTCAACGCCTTCGTCGCCGCCGCGACCGTGGCGCCGGTCGTGTAGACGTCGTCGACGAGTAGCACCCGCCGGCCGGCGACGAGGGCCGGCGCGCCCGGCGGCACGGCAAACGCGCCGCGCACATTGTCCTCGCGCTCGCGGGCGCCGAGCCCGACCTGCTGTCGCGTTCCCCTGCGGCGCACCAGCGCGCCGGGCTCGAAGGGCAGGTTCGAGGCGGCGGCCAGGGCGCGGGCGAGCTCGGCCGACTGGTTGAAGTGGCGCGACAGGAAGCGCCGCCAGTGCAGCGGCACCGGCACCACCAGGTCGGCGTCGGCGATCAGTTCGGCGCCGGCGCGCGCCATCCAGCGCGCCATCCACGGCGCCAGGTCGGTGCGGTCGTTGTATTTCAGCCCCTGCACCATCTCGCGGGCCACGCCCGAATAGGCGACGGCGGCGCGAGCCCGGGAAAACGGCGGCGGATTGGCGATGGCTTCGGGCGACAGCGCGCCCTCGCCCATCTCGTAGGCAAACGGCGTGCCCAGCACCGCACACCAGGGGCGTTCGAGAAAGCGCAGCCTCGGCCAGCATGCCCCGCACAGCGCGCCCGGCGTCACCACCTGGCGCCGGCAGCCGGCGCAGACGGGCGGAAACAGGAGCCGCGCCGCGCCGCGTCCGAGCGACGCCGCCAGTTCCCTGATCCCGGCCCTGATCTCGACCCTGTTCCCGGCCATGGGCTCCACCCCCGGCGGTTGATAGCACAACCGGGGCGCGCAGTGGAGTGCGGCAAGCGCGGGCCGTCGGCAGGCGGCGCTGGCAGCGGCATGACGCGAACGCTGCTCAGGACAGGCTGATCAGCGCCGTTCCGGCAATGGCGAGCAGCGCGCCCGCCCATGCCGTGGCCGGCGGGCGCTCGCCGCTTCTCAGCCACACCATCGGCAGCACCAGCACCGGCGTCATCGACGACAGCGTCGAAACGATGCCCACGTCGCCCCCGTGCAACGCCGCCATCAAGAGCGACATGCCGAGCGCCGTGCCGAAGAAGGTCGCGCCGAGAGCCAGGCCGAGTGCGCCCGCTTCGAACGGCGCCCGCGTGGCGCGGACCGCCGGAAACGCCAGCAGCGCAACGAAGAACGCCGCCGCCAGGCCCGAGCGCAGCGCCATCGCCGTGAACGGCTCGACGCCCGCTGCCATGGCCGGCCGCGCGAACAGGCTGCCGAGCGCCTGGCCGAGCGCGGTGACGGCGCCGAGCGCGATGCCGGGCCACAGCGGCCCGGCGACCGGCGGCGCCGGCTCGACCGCGAGCGGGATCGCCGCCGGGGCGACGACCGTCAGCGAAGGCCGCTCGCCACCGCGCTTGAGGAAGCGCCGCGGCGCGCCGATCGCCAATACGATGCCGGCCAGCACGAGCAGGATGCCGGCGCCCTGCCGCCCGCCGATCGTCTCGCCCAGGAAGACGTAGCCCAGCGCCAGCGCGAAGGGCGAGGTCAGCGAGAACAGCAGCGCGGTGATGCGCGGTCCGACGGAATAGATCGCCGCGAAGTAGGTCGTGCTGGCAATGGCGATGCCGAACAGGCTGGAAAGGGCGAGCATGCCGAACTGCCAGGCGCCGACGGTCTTCCAGCCGCCCAACGCCAGCGACACCGCGCTGGTCATGGCGAAGGCGCCGAGCATCTGCCAGCGCGCCAGCTGGAGGAGCGGCAGCCGGCCCTTCAGCTCGCCGACGAGCATCGAGCTCAGCGCGATGCAGAAGGCCGAGGCGATCGCCAGGAGTTCGGAAACGGGCAAGACAGGGTACCTCGCGGGCGACCTGTCTATCCATCGCCCGGGGGCGCCACGCAAGGGGGAGTCCCTTTCCCCTTGAACTGCCGGCGAGGATGGGCCACTTCGTTCGCGAGCCTTCCGACAGACCGGGGACGGCGGCGCCGTCGCGCCATCGTCCGGAGTGCCCCGTGCAGCCCCTTTTCGACCAGGACCTGATCGTCGTCCGTAAGAAACGCGCCCTGGCGCAGGCCGTGCCCGGCGCCGCCTTCCTCGCCGAGCGCATCGGCGAGGATCTCGCCGACCGCCTCGCCGCGGTCGAACGGCGGTTCGCCGATGCCGTGGCGCTGCACTGCGTGACAGATCACGCGGCAGAGGCGCTCGCGGCCTCGGGCAAGGTCGGCCGGGTGACGCGCGTCGAAGCTGACGCCGCCTTTCTCGGCGGCGGGGCGGGTCTCGTTGCCCCGCCCGACCGGGTGCCGCTGGCACCGGAGAGCGTCGACCTCGCCGTGTCGGTGCTCTCGCTGCACGAAGCCAACGACGTGCCCGGGCAACTGATCCAGATCCGCCGGTCGCTGAGGCCGGACGGCCTGTTCCTCGGCGCCATGGCCGGCGGCGGCACGCTCGCCGAGCTGCGCGACAGCCTGCTTGCCGCCGAGACCGAGGTGAGCGGCGGTGCAGCTCCCCGCGTCATGCCGTTTGCCGACGTGCGCGAGGCCGGAGCCCTGCTCCAGCGCGCCGGCTTCGCCCTGCCGGTCGCCGACGTCGACACGATCACCGTGCGCTACGATTCGATGTTCGGGCTCCTGCGCGACCTGCGCGCCATGGGCGCGACCAGCGCGCTTTCCGAGCGTTCGCGACGGCCGGCGCGGCGCGCGCTCTTCCGCCGCGCCGCCGAGATCTACGCCGAGCGTCACGCCGACGCCGACGGCCGCGTGCGCGCTACCTTCTCGATCGTCTGGCTGTCGGGCTGGGCGCCCCACGATTCGCAGCAGAAGCCGCTCCGCCCCGGTTCGGCGACGGCGTCGCTCAAGCGATTCCTGGAGGAAGGCGGGTAGGACGCGCGGCAGGGTCCTTCGCGGCCGGGTCGAAAGGTTCCGGCCCGTGCCGGCTCAGTTCTCGGGTTTGGTCCACGCCGAATTGAGCCTCGAGGCGTTGTTGCCCCACAGATAGGCGAGGTCGTTGGCGACGCGGCCGACGCCGACCATGATCACCAGCGACAGCACGACGAGGATCAGGGCGTATTCGACCGCAGTCGCGCCTCGCCGGTCTGCCGGGAACTTCCGTAATGCGTTCCGCACCGAGAATCCTCTTTTCCGGGCCGACCTTAGCGGCGGCCTGTAAACAAAGGTTAACGCGACAGGATTAACCTGGCGTGAAGATGTTCGCCGACCCTCAGCAGTCGCCGTGGCGAATGCCGTTGGCGCGGATCACGCAGACCGAATCGGGCGACGGCTGCAGTACGCTCTTGCGGATCGTGTAGACCTGCGGGCCGCCGCGGCGCGCGGTCGATCCCGTGGTCATGCGGTCGAGATTGTCGGCGCTGGCCAGATAGCCTTCCGTGCCGCGGTCGAACACCGGCGTCAGCAGCAGCGCCATCGCCACGGCGGCGGCGCCGAACATCAGGGCCACGTGAATCGGGCTCCAGCTCTGCGTGACGCCGGCCTCGCGCTGATCGCCGCGCTCCGCCCGCCAATCGTTCTCCATGTCGCGCGCTCCACTGACCTCGGCCGTCTTGCGGCCGCCCACAGTGTCGCATTGCGGGTTGAACGAATAATTAACGCTGTTGTCAGAGCAGGTCGATCAGGAACGGGATCAGCGGCTCGTCGGCCGGCGGCATCGGGTATTCGCGCATCCGGTTCGGCCGCACCCATTTCAGCGCCTTGACCTCGAGCGGCATCGGCGTGCCCCAGAAACGGCGGCAGACATAGAGCGGCATCAGGAGGTGGAAGTCGTCGTAGGAATGACTGGCGAAGGTCAGCGGCGCCAGGCAGGCGGCTTTGGTCTCGACGCCGATCTCCTCCTTCAATTCGCGCACCAGCGCCTCCTCGGGCGTTTCGCCGGGCTCGACCTTGCCGCCGGGGAACTCCCACAGCCCGGCCATCGCCTTGCCTTCGGGCCGCTGGGTGATCAACACGCGGCCGTCGGCGTCGACCAGCGCGCAGGCGGCGACGATCAGGAGCTTCTTGGGCCGGGTCGCGGGCTGGTCGGACATCGGATCAGCCGCCTCCCGGACGGCGGTAGTGGTAGCGGTAGACCTCGCCGAAGCCGAGATCGCGGTAGAGGCCGAAGGCCGGCAAGTTCGCCGCCTCGACCTGCAGCCAGGCGCGCCGGGCGCCCTTGAGCCGGGCCCAGCGCAGCGCCGCGAGGATGGTGCGGCGGGCGTGGCCGCGGCCGCGCGCCTCCGGCGCGGTGGCGACCTCGAACAACCCGGCCAGGTCGCCGTCGTGGACGCAGATCAGCGTCGTCACCGGCCGGCCGTCGGCCTCGGTGACGAACAGGCCGGCCTCCGGCTTGATGGCGCCGATGATTTCCGAGAGGCCCGGCCTGAGCGACGCCGGCGAGCCGTGCACGGCGATCGAAGCGGTGACGAAGCGCGCAACGTCGCGGACCGGGATCTGGTCGATCGCACCGGCCACCGCCGCCTCGCCGAGCGCCATGTCCATGACCAGAGATTCGTCGAAGCGGCTCCAGCCGTACTGGTCGAAATGGGCGGCCAGCCGCTCGCCGGAGAGCGGCGACATGCGGAAGGTGAGCGGCCGGCCGTAGGCCTCGAAGCGCCGCGCCGCGCGCCCGATGCGCTCGACGAGCCCGGTGAGATCCCCGGGGTCGAGCGGGTTGACGGAGTTGAGCCGCTTTGCCGGGTGCCCGGCCGTCAGGCGCACCACCCAGGTGCCGTCATAGTGCACGGACGCCGCCGGCCAGGCGCGGAAACCGGCCGCCTCGTAGCGGCGCACGCGCGCCAGTTCGGTGGTGGTCGGCCCGATCGTCGCGTCCTCAGCTGCGATAGTCGCCGTTGATGGCGACGTATTCCTTGGTGAGGTCGCAGGTCCACACCGTCGCCTTGCCGCGGCCGAGCCCGATGTCGGCGCGGATCGCGATCTCGTCGCGCTTCATGTAGGCCGAGGTCGCGGCCTCCGAATAGTCCGGGTCGCGCTCCCCCTTGTGGGCGAGGCGGTTGTCGCCGAACCAGATCGACAGCAGGTCGCGGTCGGCCGGCTCGCCGGCCTTGCCGACGGCCATGACGACGCGGCCCCAGTTGGCGTCCTCGCCGGCGATCGCCGTCTTGACCAGCGGCGAGTTGGCGATGGACAGCGCGATGCGCTTGGCCGAGCGCGCCGACTTCGCTCCGGTCACGGTGACCTCGACCTGCTTGCGCGCGCCCTCGCCGTCGCGCACGACCTGCAGGGCGAGGTTCTTCAGGATGGCGTTGAAGGCACGGCGTAGAGCCCCGAGCCGCGGATCCTTCGGGTCGTCGATCAACGGCGCGCCGCGCTTCGCCGCAGCGCCCGTGGCGAAGGCCATCAGCGTGTCGCTGGTCGAGGTGTCGCTGTCGACGGTCACCGCATTGAACGTCTTGCCGACGCCGCGCGACAGCAGGTCCTGGAGCACCGCAGCCGACAGCGGCGCGTCGGTGGCGACGAAGGAGAGCATCGTCGCCATGTCCGGCGCGATCATGCCGGCGCCCTTGGCGATGCCGTTGACGGTGACGTCGGCGTCGCCGAGCTTCACCGTGCGGGTGGCATATTTCGGATAGGTGTCGGTGGTCATGATCGCCTTGCCGGCGTCCGACCAGCGGCCGGCCTCGGCCTCCTTCGCCATGCCGGCGAGCAGGTGGGCGAAGCGGGCGGCGTCGAGCGGCTCGCCGATGACGCCGGTCGAGGCGAGGAAGACCTCGGTCGGCTTGGCGCCGACCGCCTTCGCCGCGGCGTCGCCGGTCATCGCGGTGGTCTCGCGGCCCTTCTTGCCGGTGAAGGCGTTGGCGTTGCCCGAGTTGACCACCAGCGCGCGCGCCTTCCCGCCGGGCAGGTTCTGCCGGCAGAAGTCGACCGGCGCCGACGGGCACTTCGAGCGGGTGAACACGCCCGCCGCCGTCGTGCCCTCGTCGAACACCATCAGCAGGAGGTCGGTGCGGTTCTTGTACTTGATGCCGGCCTGGGCGGTGGCGATGCGCACCCCCTCGATCGCCGGCATGCGGGGCTGCTTCTTCGGGGCGAGCGGCGAGACGGTTTCCGACATGGGACCTCTGCGGAACGGCGCGGATTGTGCCGCCCCGTTTGCCAAAGACCGGCCCCGCGCGCAAGGCGGATTCCGGGACGCCGGAACGCTGTCGCGCTTCACTCTGCGAGTAGGAACACGCCTGCGATCGAGCAGGCGAAGCCGACCGCCTGGCTGCGGCTGATCCGCTCGTTGAGGAAAAGGATCGCAAGAACCACCGAGACCGCGGGAAACAGCGCCACCAACGCCGCCGCGACGCCCATGTTGCCTGCCACCGCTGCGCTGACGTAGCCGATGTGGCCGAGCATGTCGAAGATGCCGGCGAGCACGGCAAGCAGCACGCCGTGATGGAGCCGAAGGGCGAAGCGCGGCCGGCCGACGTCGAGGAGGGCGGCGAGCGGCGGCCCGGCGCCTTCGGCTTCGGCAGAGCGGATGGCCGAGCGCCTCGCCAGCGACCAGCAGAGCAGCCCCGTGGCGGTCAAGGCCGCGACAGAACGCGTCGTCAGCAGCGCGCCGGAAGCCGCCTCCGCCGGCATGATGCCGAGGCAGAGGTCGGCGACGCCGTAGCCGACGCCGCTCAGCACGCCGAGCCGGACCGAGAAGCCGAGACGGCCGTTCCGGTCCCGCGTCGAACCGGCGATGAAGACCACCGCGAGGCAACACAGCGCGATGCCGATCAGGTGCCACTCGGTCGTGCCTTCGCCGACGAGCAGTTCGCCCGCGAGCGGCACCAGGATGCTGAACAGGCCGCACAGCGGGGCCACGACGCCGATCCGGCCATGGGCGAAGCCGTGGTAGAGCAGCATCAGACCGCTCGCATAGGCGAGGCCGGCAAGCACGCTCGACGAGAACAGGGCCCCGGTCGGCATTGCGCCGCCGTCCGTCAGGAAATGCTGCAGCATCAGCACCATGGCCACGGTCTGCGCGATCGCCACGGCGCTGAATGTGGACAGCCGCAGCGCGGCGCGGCTGCCGATGAAGTCGCCGGTGCCGTAGGCGGCGGCGCCGAGCAGCGCGGCGGAGACGGCTCCGATCTCCAGCATCAGGCGGCTCCGCCGGAGGTCGACCGCCGCGAAGCCGAAGGCGGTGAGACCGCTTCGCGTTTGCGCCGGCCCATGCGCGCTGCGTTGTTCCGGACGAGCATCCGAACTCCCGATCCTTGCCCCTCCGCTCGGATCCGCGAAGGGAACCGGTCCGTCTGCCGCGGCGTCGAGGCTGTTGAACGGTGGGAGGCTAGCCCGCGGCCGCAGCCGGCACGACCGCCGAACGGTCGATCGCGTGCGGGTTCCGCTCAACCGTTTGGTGGAGACGGTTCAGGGCAGTGACAGGTCGCGCGCCAGCCGCACGAGGTCTGCCTGGCGGCGGACCCCGGTCTTGTCGAACAGCCGCAGCAGATGGGTCCGCACGGTGCTCGCGGCGATGCCGAGTGTCTGCGCCACCTCGGCCGGCGTCTTGCCGTTGGCGATCTGGGCGAAGACCGCCGCCTCCGCAGGCGTCAGGTCGTAGAGGTCCGCGACCGCATCGAGCACGTGGCCCGGCAGCCGGTTCGGGATCATCACGACGATCGCCGCACACGGCCTGTCGGCCATCGAGATCGCGAAGGCTCGCGATTCGAGGCCGACGACATGCAGCACGACCGGGGAAGCGGCATCGCGGAACGCGGCGATCGTCACCGCTCCGCCGCCCGGCGCTCGCGCGGTGCGCGCCACGGCCTCGGCGAGGTCGCGTGTCGTGCGCGGCGCCCTGGCGTGGATGATGCCGTCCTCGCTCTGCAGACAGTCGCCGCGTGCCAGCAGCGCCCTCGCCGCGCGGTTGAGGTGGATGATGCGCAGCCGGTCGGTGACGAGCACGATGCCGGCACCGAGGCCGTCGAGCAGGATTTCTGCGCGCGCTGCCGCCTCGCGGCAGCGGTCCAGCCGAGTGCCGATGGCGGATGCCCGCGCGATGTGCGGCAGGAGCCGCTCGACATCGGCCAGGGCATCCTCCTCCCGGCGTTTGCTGAACAGGAACGCGACGATCCCCGAGCCGGCGCTGCCCAGGCCGAATCGACCGACGATGGTTTCGGCCGGAGCTTCGTTTTCCGTCCACCGTGCTGGTGGCGCGGTGCCGCCGGAAGGAAGGTATATGGCCTGGCCGATCCGGCGCACCGCGCCGCTGCCCATTCCCGCGCACAGGCCGGCGATGGCATGCGCGGCATCGGCCGCAAGTTCAAGGGTGCCGGCGCGGCGGTCCCACGCGACGCTCATACCGATCGCGCCGCCGCATCCGTGGAAGATGCTGGCCGCGGCATCGGCGCCGACCAGGCGGGCAGCCGCCTCGATCGCGGACGGCCAGGCGCTGGCGTCAAGGGATGCGGCATAGATCCGCGATAGGGCAAGGGACAGTTCGGAGGCGGATTGCGAGATGGCGATTCCGCCGGTCAAGCCGGCGCTCCGATCGAGACTGACAGCGATCCGACCAGATGCACCAGTTCCGGCTGGCGGGAGGTTCCTGTCTTTCTGAAGACGCGGACGAGGTGTGATTTCACCGTGCTGACCGAGACGCCGAGCTTGGCCGCCGCCTCGGACGGTGACCGGCCAGCGCCGATCTGCTCGAGGGTCATAGCCTCGGCGCGGCTGAGATCGTAGAGCGCCGCCAGCGCATCGACCGGCGCGCTCGGCGGAGCGTCGGCGGAGGCGACGAAAATCGCGGCGGCGGCGCGCGGCGCCAGTTCGCGCCGGGGTTGGCTGTGCGGGATCGGCAGGACGTGAAGGATGGCCGCGGCCTGTCCGTCGCGCGGCACCGGCAGGCTGAAGCCGGCCCGGCCTATGGCGAGGTCGCCCTGCGCGGCCCGTGCCACAGCCGTCTGGATCGCGGCGTTGGCCGTCGGCCATCGCGCCGACAGGCGGCCGGACGCATAACCGAGGCCTTCGCCCGCGTCGAGAAGCCTCGCGGCGGCCCGGTTGGCGTGCAGGACGCGAAGTTCCGTGTCGACCAGCATGATGCCGGTGGCAAGGATGTCGAGCGCGGCTTCCATGCGCGCCGCCGACAGTGCGCTGACGTCGAGCAGGTCGCCGATCGTGGCCGCGCGGCGCACGTGCGGGGCGAGCAGCTTGAGGACCTCGATGTCGGCCGGCCCGGCGAGGTCCCGGTCGTCGCCGATGTTCACGCCGAAGATGCCGAAGCGGTGCCTGTCGTTCATGAGACAGAGGGCGGCGACGTCTTCGAGGCCCTGAGGCTTCGCCCACTCGCGATAGAACAGGGAGCTGCGGAACTCACCCATGTCGTACATCGTCGAGCCGGCCTTTGCCTCCTCCACGGCCATCTGCGCGTAGAGCGCGTAGAATGGCATGGTCGCCACATACTCCGCATAGTTTGACAGGTAGGGCTCGGGAACGCCCCAGGACGTGCGCATGATGGTCTCGCGCGTGACGGCGTCGCTGATGCCGATCGAGGCGGTGCGCCCCCCGAGAAGGCCCGCCGTCTGTTCGAGCGCTTCCGGCCATCGGCCGGGATCGATGGCGCTATCGTAGACCGCCGCGATGGTGCTGGACAGCCTGTCGATGTCCGGATGAACGGCTGGCATCTTCCCTCCTGGTCCGGTGCCGGCTCTCCGCCGGTCTGTGTTCCGTGACGCTGGGGAAGCCTAGGACATCGCCGTCCCGGGTACATACACCACGTGGTGTATGAGGAATGTAGAGTCAGCCCGGCCCGGCGAAGGCCTCGACATGGTCGAGGACGATTTCCGGCCGCGAATAGAAGATGAGCTGTCCCTCGTCCTCGACCTCGCACAGGCTCGCCCGGGAGGCATAGCGCCCGGCGAAGTCGCGCACGGTTTCGATACGAACGACGGGATCGTGGCGGCCGTGGACCAGCGCGATCGGCTGCCGCGACCCGTCGACGAAAGCCGACCAGTCGCGGACCACTTCCTGCGCATCGATCTCGAACGCCTTGTGGCCCTGGGCGACCGTCAGGCGGTAGCCGTCGCACAGGACAGGAAAGACCTCCGGCCGCCGCGCTATGGCGAAGTCGACGGGGGCGTCCTCGTAGAGCGCCTTCATGAAGGCGTACTGGCCGCCGGCGTCGAGCAGCGCGATGCCCGAGCGCAGGATCAGCGGAAGCAGGCGCGGCGTGTATTTCGCCGTGTAGGCGACGATCCGCTGCCGTGGCGTCATGATCGCGAACTGCCGCGGGCTGACGATCGGCACACCACCGGAGACCGAGACGATAGCGGTGATGCGGTCGCCGAGCGCGGCGGCCGTTGCGAAGGCGTAGACCGAGCCCGCCATGTGGCCGATCACGGGGCAACGCTCGACGCCGAATTGGTCGAGGACCGCGGTGACGTCGGCAGCGAACTTCAGCGGCGCCGGGCCGGTCGCGGGATCGGGTCCCGACGCGCCGAAGCAGGGCCGCACCGGCGCAATCAGGCGGAGGTTGCGCTTCTGCAACTCATCCAGGCATCGCGCCGTGGCGCCATGCCCGTCGAGCATGCCGTGGACGAAGAGGACCGGGCGCCCGTCCCGCGGGCCGAGCACGACGACTCCGAGCGTCCTGCCGCCCGGCCGCGCCAGTGCGGCGCGCTCGTGCGCGATCTTGGTAGCCGGCGCCGACCCGTAGGACTGGGAGGACAGGTCGATCTGGGTCAGCGATGCGACGAGGCGCACGAGTTCGGCCTGCGTCCTGACATCGAGCTTGCGCAGGATGGCCTTCATTTGCGTGCGCACGGTCTTGATCGAGCGGGCTCGCGTCGCGGCGATCTGGTCGACCGTTGCTCCGGCGGTGATGCCCCTGGTGACGTCGCATTCGGCTTCCGTCAGGCCGAAGACGCCCTGGAGGATAGAGCCGATGCGTTCGCTCCAGCCGATCTCGGCGATCGAGAGCAGCGCCAGGGGCGGTTCCCCCTCGGGGCGTGGCGCCCGCGCCAGGGCCAACACAGGCGCGGCGCCGTCGTGGCCGGAGAGAATCCGGCACACCGTCAGCAGTTTGCCGACCGGTTCGCTGCCCAGTCCGGAAAGCGCCATCTTCAGGCTGGCGCGGCCGCTCGCCTCGAGGTCAAGGTCGTAGAGCGACGATCCCGGCCTGGCACCGAACTGCACCTGCGCCGGCGCGTTGCAGAGAACGATGCGGCCGTCGGCCGAGATGAGCATCGACGGCCGCGGATTGACGTCGAGCATGGCCTCCAGCGACCGGTTCGCCTCGGCCGGGCGCCCGAGCCGCTCGAGGATGGCGAAGGCGCGCAGGAAATGCCGCTCGACCTCGCTGCCTTCCTGGGAGACGGTCGTAGGCGCGGTGTCGTCGCCCTTCTTCAGGAGCGTCTCGACATGCGCCTGCCAGATCGCCATCAGGTCGTCGTAGCGCGCCGGCTCGAGCACCGACGCATAGATCATCTCCACCAGGCTGGCGGGAGCGGAATGCTCGATGCCTCTCGGGGCGGGCGCCTTCTCCATGAGCACCGTTTCGGCCGGACGGGTCGTGGGACGACGTCCATCCTGACGATTGGACAGCATGCGCACGGCCGGTGGCAAGTCGACCTGCCGCAGCGGAAAGTAAACAATGCGTGACCACCGACTGCGCGGCAAACCGCCCTCACGCCGGGTGACAGCAGGTTCCTGTCGAATGCGGCGCGCGGATTGGCTAGAAGGAGCCCGATATCGCAATCGGGAGCAGGAGCGGCAGGACGATGGACAGGTTTCTCGAAGGCAGGACGGCGCTGGTCACCGGGTCGGTGCAGGGGATCGGGCTGGCGATCGCGAAGGCGATGGCCTCGGCAGGCGCGCGGGTGGCGCTGCACGGGCTGGCCGATGCCGCCCAGGTGGAGGCGGCGCGCGCGGAAGTGCTCGCCGCCGGCGCGCCGGAAGTCCGCTTCTACGACGCCGACATGCGCCAGGTCGCGGCCATCGAGGCGATGATGCGCGACCTCGCCGCCTGGGGCGGCCCCGACGTGCTGGTCAACAATGCCGGCGTGCAGCGCACGGTGACGCTTGCCGAGGCGACGCCGGAGATCTGGGACACGATCATCTCCGTCAATCTCTCCGGCGCCTTCCACACCATGCGGCTGGCCCTTCCCGGCATGGCCGAGCGCGGCTACGGCCGCGTCGTCAACATCGCCTCCGTCCACGGACTCGTCGCCTCGGTCGCCAAGGCGCCCTACGTCGCCTCCAAGTTCGGCCTGGTCGGACTGAGCAAGGTAGCGGCGCTGGAATATGCCGACAGGGGCGACCGCCGCTCGGGCGGCGTCACCGTCAACTGCATCTGCCCGGGCTGGACCGAGACGTCGCTGATCGAGCCGCAGGTGATGGCGCGCGCGGCGGAGGTCGGCGGCGACCGCGAGGCCGGCGTGCGCTCGCTGCTCGGCGAGAAGCAGCCGTCGCGGCGCATGTCGGATCCGGCCGAGATCGGCCAGCTGGCGCTGTGGCTTTCCTCGCCGATCGCCCACAACGTCACCGGCACGGCGATCCCGATCGACGGCGGCTGGACGGCGCAATAGCGGCGTTTTCGCAGGCCGGTCGCGCCGGCCCGCGTTCGTTCGAGCGGTCGGGGACGAAAGCCCTACTTCGCCTGCTCGGCCTCGACGGCCTTCTTCAGCTCGGGGTCGGCGATATCGACCGCCGCCTTGCTGCGCAGCGCCTCGACGAGGGCGAAGTACTTCTCGCGCAGCAGCATCGAGCGGAACTGCTCCTTGACCTGTTCGAAGGCCGGCGGCTGCTGCTGGCGCTTGTCCTCGACCTTGATGATGTGCCAGCCGAACTGCGACTGGACCGGCTCCTTCGAATGGGCGCCGACCTCCAGGGCGAAGGCCGCCTGCTCGAACTCCGGCACCATCTGGCCGGGGCCGAACCAGCCGAGGTCGCCGCCGTTGGCGCCCGAGCCGGGATCGGTCGAAACCTCCTTGGCGATGTCCTCGAAGCTTTCGCCGGCGTCGAGCCGCTTGATGATCGCCTCGGCCTCTTCCTTGGTCTTCACCAGGATGTGGCGCGCCTTGACCTCGTTGGTTGGCGGCGTCGCCGCGATCTGCTGGTCGTAGCGGGCGCGCACCTCCTCCTCGGTGATCTTGCCGGCGATCTCGTTGTCGATCACCGCGGCGTGCAGCGCGCGCTGCTGGAGGAAGACCATGCGCCGCTGGAAGGCGGCGTCCTTGTCGATGCCCTTGGCGGCGGCTTCTTCGGCCATCAGGCGGATCTCGATGATCGCCGAGAGCGCGGCGGCGCGGCGCTGCTCCTCGGGCAGGCGGGCGAACTGTTCGTCGAGGTCGGAGACCGCCAGCGCGATGTCGGCCTCGGTGACCGGCTTGCCGTTGATCGTGGCGACGACCTTGTCCTCCTGGGCGAAGCCCGGCGCCGCGGCGAGCGCGAGGAAACCGAGGGCGATGCCGGCGCGGACGAGCGGCAGGCGGCGGAGGACTGGGATCATCGGGTGGTTTCTCCGGTGGAAATGTGTGCCGGGCAAAGGCCGGACCGCGCACGCGCGACGGCGGCGCCCGTCCGTTGACATCGTCGGGGGCCCCTCTTATCTGTCCTTCGTCTTGGCGTCCAGAAGCGATTTCCGGGCGCTTTTCTGTTATGAGACCGGCGTTTCATACGTCCGTAGCGGGTTCTCGCACCGTTTCCGCGCCGGCTCGTTCGCATTGAAAGGACCATTGGATGGTCAGTCTCGGCGGCCTCGCGCGCAAGATCTTCGGTTCCTCCAACGATCGCCGCATCAGGTCCATGCGCCCGCGCGTCGAGGCGATCAACGCCCTGGAGAACGAGGTCGCCGCACTCTCCGACGCCGAACTGCGCGCCCGCACCGACGCCTTCCGCGCCGACATCGCCGGCGGCGCCTCGCTCGACGATCTGCTCGTGCCCGCCTTCGCCACCGTGCGCGAGGCGGCGAAGCGCGTGCTGGGGCTCAGGCCCTTCGACGTGCAGCTGATCGGCGGCATGGTGCTCAATTCGGGCGACATTGCCGAGATGCGCACCGGCGAAGGCAAGACGCTGGTCGCCACCCTGCCGGTCTATCTCAACGCGCTGGCCGGCAAGGGCGTCCACGTCGTCACCGTCAACGACTACCTGGCAAGGCGCGACGCCGCCTGGATGGGCCGCGTCTACTCCTTCCTCGGGCTTTCCACCGGCGTCATCGTCCACGGCCTCTCCGACGAGGAGCGCCGCGCCGCCTACGCCTGCGACATCACCTACGGCACCAACAACGAGTACGGCTTCGACTATCTGCGCGACAACATGAAGTACGAGCGCGCGCAGATGGTCCAGCGCGGCCACAACTACGCCATCGTCGACGAGGTCGACTCGATCCTGGTCGACGAGGCGCGCACGCCGCTGATCATCTCCGGCCCGCTCGAAGACCGTTCGGACATGTACAACACCGTCGACCGCTTCATGGGCGCGCTGGTCGCCTCCGACTACGAGATCGACGAGAAGCAGCGCACCGCGACCTTCACCGAGGAGGGCACGGAGAAGCTCGAAAACCTGCTGCGCCAGAACGGCCTGCTCAAGGGCGAGCACCTCTACGACGTCGAGAACGTCGCCATGGTGCACCACGTCAACAACGCGCTGAAGGCGCACCGTCTGTTCACCCGCGACAAGGACTACATCGTCCGCAACGGCGAGATCGTCATCATCGACGAGTTCACCGGCCGCATGATGCCCGGCCGCCGCTATTCGGAAGGTCTGCACCAGGCGCTCGAGGCCAAGGAGCACGTCGCCATCCAGCCGGAGAACCAGACGCTCGCCTCGATCACCTTCCAGAACTACTTCCGCATGTACGGCAAGCTCGCCGGCATGACCGGCACGGCCGCGACGGAAGCCGAGGAGTTCGCCAACATCTACCGGCTCGACGTCGTCGAGATCCCGACCAACCTGCCGGTCAAGCGCAAGGACGAGGACGACGAGGTCTACCGCTCAGTCGAGGAGAAGTACCGCGCCATCGTCCGCGAGATCCGCGAGGCGCACGCCAAGGGCCAGCCGACGCTGGTCGGCACCACCTCGATCGAGAAGTCGGAGCACCTCGCCGAGCGGCTGCGCAAGGAAGGCTTCACCGACTTCGAGGTGCTGAATGCCCGCCACCACGAGCGCGAGGCGGCGATCGTCGCCCAGGCCGGCAAGCCCGGCGCCATCACGATTGCCACCAACATGGCCGGCCGCGGCACCGACATCCAGCTCGGCGGCAATGCCGACATGCGCATCGCCGAGGAACTGGCCGACATGCCGGAAGGCGCCGAACGCGCCGCGAAGGAAGCCGCCATCCGCGCCGACGTCGCCCGGCTGAAGGAGAAGGCGCTGGCCGCCGGCGGCCTCTACGTGCTTGCCACCGAGCGCCACGAGAGCCGCCGCATCGACAACCAGCTGCGCGGCCGCTCCGGCCGCCAGGGCGACCCCGGCCGCTCGAAGTTCTTCCTGTCGCTGCAGGACGACCTGATGCGCATCTTCGGCTCGGAGCGCATGGACGGCATGCTGCAGAAGCTCGGCCTCAAGGAGGACGAGGCGATCATCCATCCCTGGATCAACAAGGCGCTGGAGAAGGCGCAGAAGAAGGTCGAGGCGCGCAACTTCGACATCCGCAAGAACCTGCTCAAGTTCGACGACGTCATGAACGACCAGCGCAAGGTGGTCTTCGAGCAGCGCCTCGAGCTGATGGACGGCGAGAACCTCTCCGAGACCATCGCCGAGATGCGCGCCGACGTCATCGACGACCTCGTCGCCCGCCACATGCCGGAGAACGCCTATGCCGAGCAGTGGGACACGGCCGGCCTTACCGCAGGCGTGCGCCAGTATCTGAACCTCGACCTGCCGATCGCCGACTGGGCGAAGGAGGAGGGCATCGCCGACGAGGAGGTGCGAAACCGCATCGCCGCGGCGGCCGAGGCTGCCGCCACCGACCGCGCCACGCGCTTCGGCCCCGAGATCATGGCCTATGTCGAGCGCTCGGTGATGCTGCAGACGCTCGACCATCTGTGGCGCGAGCACCTCGTCAACCTCGACCATCTGCGCTCGGTCGTCGGCTTCCGCGGCTACGCCCAGCGCGATCCGTTGAACGAGTACAAGTCCGAGGCCTTCGAGCTGTTCCAGGCCATGCTCGGCAATCTGCGCCAGGCGGTCACCGCCCAGCTGATGCGCGTCGAGCTCGTCCGCGAGGCGGCAGACGCCCCTCCGCCCCAGGCGCCGCAGGCCGTCGGCCACCATCTCGACGCCACGACCGGCGAGGACGATTTCGGCGAGGGCGGCGGCACGCTCACCCTCGTGCGCGACACGCTCGTGCCGGCCGAACAGCGCGACCCGCAGAACCCGTCCACCTGGGGCAAGGTCGGCCGCAACGAGCCATGCCCGTGCGGCTCCGGCAAGAAATACAAGCACTGCCACGGCGCCTTCGCCTGAGGGGCGGCGGTTTCCTGATCCCGACATAAGAGGGGGGGCGAATCGCTCCCGCATCGGCGCGCGCCACTTTTGCCGCAGCGCGGATGTCGTGGTAGCGTCGTCCTATGACCAGGCTCGAACAGCTCGAACAATTTGTCGCCGCGCTCTCGGACGACGAGTTGCAGCGTTTCTCAGCATGGTTCGACGAGATGCGCTGGCAACGCTGGGATCGGCGCCTGGAGAACGACGTCAGGGCCGGGCGGCTCGATCGCCTGATCGCCGATGCGAAGGCCGAGATCGCGGCGGGAAAGACGCGGCCGCTTTGAACCGGTCCGCATAGTCCGATCCCATGAGCCACCGCGCGACCGCGAGCTTCTGGCATTCCTACGAGGAACTGCCCGAGGCGATCCGGCGGCTGGCCGACAAGAACTTCGCTTTGCTCAAGGACGACCCGCGGCATCCTTCGCTTCAGCTGAAGAAGGTGGGGGAGCTCTGGTCGGCTCGTATCGGCGGAAACTGCCGTGCGCTGGCGCTCGAGACCGAGGACGGGCTGACCTGGATCTGGATCGGCACGCACGCCGACTATGACCGGTTGACGAGATGAAGGGACGGGACCCTCAGATCCCCGAGCCGTCGGTCTCGATCTCCTCGCCCTCGTAGGGCTTCGGCATGACTGCCGGCCGCGCTGCCGGCGCGGCCGCGGCGCCGGCACCGGCCATGGCGCCGGCCCCGGGCATCGGCATCCAGCATTTCAGTTCCGGCTCGGCATAGGCGACGATCAGGCCGGGATGCGAATCGGCGGCGCGCCAGCCCTCCATGCCGTAGCGGTCGGCCTTGGCCCAGTAGGCCATGTCGACCTCGGCCGGCCCCTGCTCGACGGGACGCGTCGTCACCAGGATGCGCGTCCCGTCGCGCGGCGCCGTCCGCATCGGCCGCCAGCCGTCCGCCTCAGCCATGGGTTCCTCCTCAA
The DNA here is from genome assembly GCA_905339215.1 of Rhizobiaceae bacterium. Taxonomy (GTDB): domain Bacteria; phylum Pseudomonadota; class Alphaproteobacteria; order Rhizobiales; family Rhizobiaceae; genus DUSC01. Next base: position 15,824 of record CAJPFN010000042.1, on the reverse strand, counting down.
TTGCGGCCTCCGCATCACCTTAGCGCAGCGGCGGGGAGGGTCAAACGGGGGGAAGTGGCCCATGTTTCGAGCGCTTCGTACGGAAAGCTGGCACGCCTGCTAGCCCTTTGAAACGTATAGGTAGTCTTTCAGGCGTTTCCGGGCGCGCCGCGCCCATTATAGTCGGCGAGCCCGCGCTTCGGCAGGACGCGCATCAGATGCGCCTGCACCGGCGCCCGCACTTGGGTAGCCGCAGGTCTTCGTTAACACCTACTATTCGGGAGACAATTCGAACAAAGTGTTGCGGAGTGAGACAGTTTCGCTCTATTGTAGTCTTTCCAACCGGGAGAACGCCGATGTTACGAGCGCTTGCATTGGCTGCTGGACTTTTGTTTCTGCCGTCGACATCGTATGCTGCATCATATTGCGTCAATCAATACGAGCAAGAAATTCGGAAAGTCAGTGTAGAACTAGCAGACCAACTGACCCGAACCGTTCAGATAGAGGATAGGCTAAGAGCTATTTATGCTAGGAGCACTCAGATTTCTATCGAAATGGCGGAGGCAGCAGCGGAAATCCCGCCGAACATCGCAAAGATAACCGAACTCGGGAATGAGTTATCTCAGCTAACTCGCGAGCGAGCCGACTTGGAATCCGAATTCTATCGTGTTCAGGATCGAGTGGTGGAACTTAAGGGAGTTGTCCCTGCGGATCTCCAAGGACGGCTTCGTGGATGTGTGGAAGCTTCGGCCCCTGTCGACCAGCTTATAAATATAAGCATTCAAGTCGTTGCCCTCGTGTCAACGGGCGGAGCCAGTTTGCTCCTGCCGCCAAAGGCTTTGTACGTAGATATGGCTGCTGTCCTTAACGGTTATCCGACCGGCGGCGAAAGTTCCGTTATCAACGAAGCTCGTCAAACCGCTCTTGATGCTTTGGGCATCGGCGGCGAGAACAACGATATCGGAAAGATCATAAAGAACCCGGTAGGTGAAGCAAGAGAATTTATAAAGAAGCTGTTTTGATGTAGTCTTTTCTAAAAATTAAAATCATCACAATTCGCATGCAACGGCAGTTCGTCGATTGCTCGATGATCGAGCGTCAACGAGCTGCCGCAGGAGCCCTCGACGCAGGGGGGACAAATACCGCCCCCTTTACCCTCCCGCGAAGAAATTCACCTGCAAGATCAATCGCCCGGCGACATTCTCCCTCCTGCTTCCATCCCCCTCCCGGAAGACCCGCCGTAGAATCGCGGCCGGCAAAGGAGGTCCGGTATGGACGGTGCCATGGACGGCGGAATGCGGAACGGGGGAATGCTGCTGAAGATCGCGGCACTTCTCGTCTCGCTGTCGCTCGTCGCCGAGCGCGCCGCCGGCCGTTCCTTCCCCGCTCGCTTCCTCGTCCTTGCCATCCTGCGCCGGGCCGAATCCGTGGCGACATCCTTCGTCGCCGCGACGGTCGAGGCGGCCGGGGCGACCGCGGACGATTTCCCGTGGCTCGACGACAGCGCGGAAAGCGGCGCCAGCCCGCTCGACGCCGCGTGGCTGGCCCTGCGTTTCCGCCTGCTCGCCGGCGTCCTCGACCTTTGTCGCGCCGCCGGCCGTTGCGGCGACACGACCGGCAATTGCGCCCGATCCGGCAACACGTCCGGCAACCGGGCCGGCAACACGGCCGGCAACCGGGCGCCGCTTCCAGCGACACCTCACCCGATCCTGCCGCTGGTCCACCCTGTCCGCCGGACGTTGCCGGTTCACGACACCTCGTGACGCCGGCGTCGGTCCGCTCCCCGATTCTCCGATCCCGGACCCGATGCGCCGACGGCGTGCGATGGCGCGCGCTTTCCCCCGGCCACCGTTTCTTAAAGGTTCCCCGCTAAGGTCCGCCGGACAGGGAAGACGGAGAGGTTCGCGTTGCGTTTTTCCGCGGCCACCACGGCGGAGCGGTTCCTGCCCGAGCGCCTCGCGCTCCGGGCGCGGCCGCATCTTTCCCGCGTCGACGCGCTTCTGTTCGCCGCCGACGGGCGCGGCGAGGCCGGCCGCGTCACCGTCATCGCCTTTGCCATCCGCGTCGTCTCGGCGGCCATCGCTTTCCTCTCCCAGGTGCTGCTCGCCCGCTGGATGGGTGGCTTCGACTACGGCATCTACGTTCTGGTGTGGACGGCGATGATCATCGCCGGCAATCTCTCCTGCCTCGGCTTCCACACGTCGGTGATCCGCTTCATTCCGGAATACCTGGAGAAGGGCATGCTTGCCGAGCTGCGCGGCATCCTGCTCACCAGCCGGCTGTTCGTGCTCCTCGCCTCGACCCTGTTCGCCGCGATCGGCGTCGGCGGCGTCTGGCTGCTCTCGGACAGCGTCGAGTCCTACTATGTCGTGCCCTTCATGCTCGGCGCGATCTGCCTGCCGATGATCGCGCTCTCCGACGTGCTGCAGGGCATCGCCCGCGCCAACGCCTGGGCGATCGCCGCGCTGACGCCGACCTACATCACCCGGCCGGTGCTGATCCTCGCGGTCATGGCCGCCATGATCGCCGCCGGCTACCAGCCCTGCGCCGAGAATGCGCTGATCGCCGCCATCATCGCCACCTACGCCACCACGCTGATGCAGCTCGTGCGCGTCACCGCCCGCGTCGACCTGAAGGTCCCGGCCGGGCCGCGCACCTTCCTGCCGTGGACCTGGGTCGCCGTCTCGCTGCCGATCTTCCTCGTCGAGAGCTTCTTCTTCCTCTTGACCAACGCCGACGTCCTCATGGTCGGCGCCTACATGACCCCCGACGACGTCGGCGTCTACTTCGCCACGGTGAAGACCCTGGCGCTGGTCCATTTCGTCTACTTCGCCGTGAAGGCCGGCGTCGCCCAGCGCTATGCGCACTTCTCGCACAGCCGCGACCGCGAGCGGCTCGCCGCTTTCGCCCGGGAGACCGTGTCGTGGACCTTCTGGCCGTCGCTGGCGCTGGCACTCGTCGTGCTGGCCGCGGGCGAGCCGATGCTTTCTCTGTTCGGCCCGGGTTTCGACAAGGGCTACCCGCTGCTCTTCCTGCTCGTCGGCGGCATCGTCGCCCGCGCCGCCGTCGGCCCTTGCGAGAGCCTGCTCACCATGAGCGGCAACCAGAACGTCTGCGCCGCGGTCTATGCCGTGACGCTGGCGCTCAACGTCGGGCTGAACATGGTCCTGATCCCCGAATACGGCCTGTGGGGCGCGGCGATCGCCACGGCTTTCGCCATGGTCTTCGAGGCCGCCGCGCTCTCGTTTACGGTCTGGCGCCGCCTCGGCATCGTCATGGCCGTATTCCTTCCCTCCGCCCGAGAGGTCGCCTGATGGTCGCCGTCCCCCTCCTCGAGGAACTGAGCGGCAGCGCCTCCGGCGCCATGATCGCCGGGCTGGCCGGGCTCGATGCGACCATCGCCGCCGGCCATCATGTCGAACTGCTCGGCGGCGACCGCCCGCCACGGCGCCTCGCCATCTACCCCGCCTCGGCCGGCTTCGACCTGGTCGACGAACTGGACCATCTGAGCCGCCGCGCGATCGAGCCCAACGTCTTCTTCAATCCGCGCTTCCTCGCTCCGGCCATGCCGCGCCTGGAGGATCGCGAGGTGCGCCTGGCGGTGATCCGGGACGGCAACGAGTTCAAGAGCCGCCTGCGCCTGCTCGTGCCCTTTTCGGTGGAGAGATCGCCGGTGCCGATCGGCGTTTCCATCATGCGCACCTGGTCGAGCCCGTTCGGGCCGCTGGGCACGCCGCTGCTCGACCGCGACGATCCCGTCGGCGTGCTCGAGGACTTCTTCTCCATGCTGGCCAGACCGCATCTCAAGCTGCCCAGGGTGTTCGTCCTGCCCGACATGCGCCTCGACGGCGCCGTGGCGAGCCTGCTGCGCACGATGGCCGAGGCCAATGGCCTGCCGCTGATCGTCACCAACCGCGTCGAGCGACCGTTCCTCGAAAGCGACCTCGACGCCGAGGCCTACCTCAGGCATGCAGTGAAGCCGCATCACCTGCGCGAGTTCCGCCGGCTGAAGCGCCGGCTCGCCGAGCACGGCGCGCTGGAGCACCGCGTCGCCCGCACCGCCGAGGAGATCAGGCTGGCCGTCGAGGACTTCCTGACCCTCGAAGCCGCCGGCTGGAAGGGCCGCGAGCGCACGGCGATGGCGGTCGACCGCTTCCGCGCTGCGTTTGCCCGCGAGGCGCTCTACCGCATGGCCGAGCAGGACCTCTGCCGCGTGCACCAGCTCCTCCTCGACGGCAGGCCGATCGCCTGCCTGATCGTGCTGGTCGAAGCCGGCGTCGCCTACACCTGGAAGACGGCCTACGACGAGACTTTCGCGCATTACTCGCCGGGCACGCTGCTGGCGCTGGAGGTGACCCGCCAGCACCTCGACGATCCGAACATCGACCTGACCGATTCGTGCGCCGTGCCCGACCACCCGGTGATGAGCCGGCTGTGGACAGAGCGCAAGCCGATCGGAACCCTCGTTGTCGGACTGACCCCAGACAGCGACCGCGCCGCGCGTCAGGCCGCTTCCCAGCTCCACCTCTACCGCGAGACGCGCAACATGGCGCGCATGCTGAGGAACCGGATCAGGACGCTGTTCGGCCGCGACTGATCGCTGCTTCGGCCCGGAAATCCGAATCGGTCTTCGGAAAGTACGGTGCAGCAGATTCAATACCCTGGAGCGTCCCTTGAGCGTCCGGTTGGACGGACGGCGCTCTAAAGCCCGGCCTCGCGCCGCGCCCTGTCGCGGAAGATGCGGCGGATGACCTTGCCGGTCGTCGTCAGCGGCATCGAATCGACGAACTCCACCTCGCGCGGATATTCGTGCGCGGAAAGCCGCTCGCGCACCCAGAGCCGGATCTCGTCGGCGAGTGCCGCCGAGCGCTCGACGCCGTCCTTCAGCACGACATAGGCCTTGACGATCTCCGTGCGCAGCGCGTCGGGCTTGCCAACCGCCGCGGCAAGCGCCACGGCCGGATGCCCGGTCAGGCAGTCCTCGACCTCGCCGGGGCCGATGCGGTAGCCGGCCGAGGTGATGACGTCGTCGTCGCGGCCGAAGAAGTGGACGAAGCCGCGCTCGTCGGTCACCCCCTGGTCGCCGGTGGTCATCCAGTCGCCGACGAACTTGCTCTCGGTCGCCTCCTCGTTCTGCCAGTAGCCGAGGAACATCACCGGGTCGGGCCGCCTGATCGCGATCTGGCCGACTTCGCCCGGCGGCATGGGCCGACCGGCCGCGTCGATGATCGCCACGGAATGGCCGGGTACCGGCAGGCCCGTCGCGCCGGCGTTGGTCGCGCCGATGGCGCCACACGAGCCGAGCACGAGGTTGCACTCGGTCTGGCCGTAGAACTCGTTGACGCTGACGCCGAACGCCTCGTACGCCCAGTCATGGGTCTCCCGTCCGAGCGCCTCGCCGGCCGAGCACACCGCGCGCAGGTCGAGGCTGTGGCGGGCGACGAGATCGCCTGCGCCCTTCAGCATGCGCAGCGCCGTCGGCGGGATGAAGGCGAGCCTCACCCGCATCGCCTCCATCAGCTTCAGCGCGCTTTCCGGCTCGAACCGCTCGAAGCGCGCCGAGACCGCGGGAATGCCGAGATGAAGCGCCGGCAGAAGCGCGTTGAGCAGCCCCCCCGCCCACGCCCAGTCGGCCGGAGTCCACATGACGTCGCCCGGCTGCGGCGGGAACTCGTAGGCCATCTCGAAGCCCGGCATGTGGCCGAGCAGCACGCGGTGGCCGTGCAGCGCCCCTTTCGGCGGGCCCGTCGTGCCCGAGGTGAAGATCATCAGCGCCGGATCGTCGGGGCCGGTATCGACGGGGACGAAGCCGGTGCCGCTGGCGCCGACCATTCGCCAGAAGTCGCTCTCGCCGCCACCGTCGACGGTCACGACGGTCTCCAGCCCGGGAAGCCGCTTGCGGATGGCGCCGATCTTGGCGGCGCCCGCCACGGTGGTGACGACCGCCCTGGTTCCGGCCGTGTGCAGCCGGTATTCGAGCGCCTCGACGCCGAACAGCAGCGCCAGCGGCACGGCGACAGCGCCGAGCTTGTAGATGGCGACATGGGCGATCAGCGTCTCGAAGGACTGCGGCAGGAGCAACGCGACGCGGTCGCCTCGGCCGACGCCGCGCGACTTGAGGGCGTTGGCGAAGGCGTTGGACTGCGCTGCGAGGTCGCCGAAGGTCAGCCGCCGCGGCTCTTCACCGGGCCGGTAGTCGAAGAGCGCGGGACGATCGGGATCGCGTTCGGCCCAGGTATCGGAGACCGCGACGCCGATGTTGAACCGCTCCGGGATCCGCCAGCGGAAGTCGCGATAGAGGGCTTCGTAGGTCTCGCGCCGTTCGAGCATGTCCGCGCCGGATGCACTCCTTGCTGCGGGATGGGCCAGGATCGCTGCGAGAGCTAAGGCATTTTTGCACTGCACGCAACTGCGCTGCGGGTGCGAAGGGCTGCTGAGCCGCGGGACGGTCCGGCTAGCGGTGGCGCAGTGCGGCCACCCCGTCGAGCAGGACGATCTCACCGCGATCGTCGATCGCAACCCGCATGTCGTCCGACAGGACCTCGGCCTCGCGGGCAAAGCGGACGAGCATCCAGCGCGCATCCTCCGACGAGATCCTGTCCATGCTTGCGGCGAAGCAGGCATCGACCGCGGGCTGGAATCCCGCGCCGCGGCGCTCTTCCGGCATTGTCAGGAGGAAGTCGAGGGCGTCGCCGATATCGTACAGTTCGAGCACCGGGACTTCCGGCGCTGGCTTGAGGCGGACAGGCAGGCGGAATTGGTAGCGGTCCATCGCCGTTCTCCCAGGCAGGGCCTATCCGCTAAGGCGAATGGCCGGCCGGCAGTTGCATGGCTTCCGCCAGGTCATCATGCAAATCTGGCGAAAACTTGATGAAGCGGCAAGAACGGCGGGAGGATCAGCGGATCGGCCGCCGAGGCGGTGAGCGGCGACGCGCTGCGCGTCGGATTTCCGGGCGCGGCGCGGCTAGAGCAGGTTTCGCGCGGCGAGATTGCGCATGAAATGCGAGGTCCCGAAGGTCCATTCCTCGCATTCGGTCGAAAGACGGACACGATTGACGAGCGTTCCGAGCTTTTCGGAATCGATCGTCACGACGTCTCCCCGATGATGGGTGAAGCCCGCGCCCGGCGCATCGCGGTCCTTGATCGGCGCGAACGACGTCCCGAGGAAAAGCGCCAGACCGTCCGGGTACTGATGATGGCGGCCGATCGTCTGGGCCACCAGATCCAGGGGATCGCGGCTGATCAATGCCATCGAGCTGCGGCCTTCCATGACGAAACCGTCTTCGCCCTTGACGGTCAGGTTCAGGTCGGCGTTGCGGACGTCATCGATCGAGTAGCCGGCGTCGAACAGGCGGATGAAGGGACCGATGGCGCATGACGCGTTGTTGTCCTTGGCCTTGCCGAGAAGCAGGGCCGAACGCCCCTCGACGTCGCGCAGATTGACGTCGTTGCCGAGCGTCGCGCCCCTGACCCTGCCGCGCGAGTCGATGGCCAGCACGATTTCCGGTTCCGGGTTGTTCCAGCGCGAGATGGGGTGAAGGCCGACGTCGGACATGTGCCCGACCGACGACAAGACCTGTGCCTTGGAAAACACTTCCGCATCCGGCCCGATGCCGACTTCCAGATATTGCGACCAGAGGCCTTCTTCGATCAGCGCCGCCTTGACGAGCTGCGCCGCGGGCGAGCCGGCCTTCAGGTTGCGCAGGATGTCACCGATCAGTGCCGCCACGCGGTCGCGGATCGCCGCAGCCCGGTCGGGATCTCCCGCGGCGCGCTCCTCGATGACCCGTTCGATCATGGACCGCGCGAAAGTGACCCCGCACGCCTTGACGGGCTGAAGGTCGATCGGCGCCAGCAGGCGAACGCCACCGACGGCGCCGTTTTCCAGCAGAGGCGCAACATCGCATAACTCGACGCCCTCGGCGTTGCGGACATGGGATGCCGGATCGTCGAGTTCGAGAATGTCACGGACGGTCGGCGCGGCGCGTGCAGTGATGTCGACGACCTTGCCGTCGCGATGGGTCACCACGGCAGGGCCCCCGACCGCATCCCGCCAGACGCGCCCGACGAACAGTCCGCCGTTCAGAAACCCGATGTCGTACATGCTTCGTCCCCCCCGCGTCCGAATCCATAGGATCGGCGGCCTGCCAAGAGTATCCGGCCGGAGGCGCCAGCCCTACCCTTCGACATACCGCGGGATAGGATTCTCGACAAAGGGCTTTCGCGATGTGGCCTGGCTTGCGCTGCCTTTCCGGCCAATCGTGCGAGGAGATCGTGGTGCCCCATGCCGGGATCGGCGCGCTAAATAAATCAATATGTTAGGGGAAAAATACCGTAATTTAATCCCGTAGTATTTGGGATGTATCGGGACGTATTCTCTGGCAAGGCCGCATGTTGCACTTGAACGTGACGGCCGCGTCCGTCCGTAACGTGCTGGTCCGTAAAGTTTCCCCCGACATAATCCTCTACACCGACTCCTCGCGCCTCTACACCCGCATTGGCTCCGTACGCCTCGAAGAGAAACAAACCAACCACACAAAGCGCGAATACGTCCGCTACGAAGGCGAGGAAGTCATCCACTCGAATACGATTGAAGGCGTCTTCTCTGTCTTCAGGCGCGGCATGATCGGCGTCTACCGGGGTGCCGCTGGCAAGCGGCTCACCTACGTTCAAACTGACAACGCCTATCACGCCTAGACAGAACGCCTATCACGCCTAGACAGAAAGCATTAGCATTCCACCGTTCGAGGAAGCGGAGGTGCGAAATGTTTCCAGTCGGGAAATGTCCAAAATGTGAGAAGGTGGTAACCAATCCTCAGATTGAGCAGGTTGAAACCGGTAGTAAATTATCCGGCCCGCTCTATCGAGGCATCAACATCACCTGCCAGCACTGCCATACGATAATCGGATCAGCCATAGACCCAATCTGGCTACAAAAGCGTATCGTGGACGAATTGCTCGACGCGATGGGTATAGCGCCGAGGAAACGTCGCTGAAGGGCTGGTCCATGTATCACAAAGTCCGCCTCACTTGGCGGGCGTCTGCTTTTTCAGATTGGTCTTCTCTTTCCGCTTCACCGATTCCTGTTTAGGCTTCGGTGGGGTTGTGAGCGCACGGCGTAACGCACTGTCGCGCCACCTTTCCACTTCCTCGCGATTAGGTTCTGCCATGAGTGATCCTCTCAGCCAATTTCGCGTAATCCCAGAGGGCGACCCTCACTACGCTGCTATCGGTCTTGTCGCTTCAAACTGGGCGCGCCTTGAACGTACCGCCGATGAGGCGATTTGGGAGCTGCTACAGGCTGATCCTCCCCTTTCGGCGTCAGTCACCGCACAAATGATGGGCTTAAGACCCAGGATGACCGCAATACAGGGGTTGCTTTCCAGTTTGGGGGCACCAGACGCGGCCACCAAGAAAGTTGAAGGGCTTCTTCAATCGTCCTACGGATTGTCTGATCAGCGCAATCGCGTCGTGCACGATCCTTGGTTCTATAACATCAACACAAACGAGCGCGCCCGCTACTCCGCTACAGTCGACAAGAAGGGAAACCCGGTTCTCGACTTCATCGTGGTATCAGTGGACGATCTAGTTCATCTAGCGCGGCGCATTCACGATTTCGACCAGAGAACATGGGAGACCCTCGACGCGATATTGCAGCCATTTCGCAAAAAGCGGCGCGGGTGGTTTTCCGTAGATCGTCATTCGTGAGAGCGCGATAGTCGCCAAACAAACCAAGCGCCACCTCTACCATATCCGGCGTCACCTCGATCTCTTCGTCTTTTTTGTCTTGGCCAAGGAATATTCCTATCCCTGACGGGCCGACCTATCGTCCAGATCGGTATCAGCAGAACGGCTATGTCACATATATAATTAGGAATACTAACCTAATATTGTACTTGACGTACCCAGGGATTATGAACAATGCAGTATAAGATCCCTCACGGGCTGGAAGCGCACCCAAAGGCGCCCCGAGGCACTCCCGTGGCGACTTGGGGGCCAATGGGACATGCAAAGGCTTGAGATGGACTCTCTTTGGCGGGTGTCGGCAGAGTTTGTCGATGCGCTTGCTGCGGTCTATTTTGCGGAGCCCGACAGTGGTGATGATGGACGCGCATTAACCCCCGAAGAGTTGGAAAGGATGGCACAAGCGCTGGCGCGACTAAAAAAGTGGTGCACGGATATCGACCTGAAGACCTCCGTTATGTTGATAGAGGCGAAGGAGCGTAAGCCGCCGAAGAGCAGCGGCGAACTAGATATGATATGGATTAGCGTTGAAGCCGAATTGAAAGAACGCCTCTTCCTTCATATTCCTTCCCACCGCGCGAAATACCACAATAAGGAGGATGCTCTTTCAGAGGGCGCGCGGGCGGCCTTCCCGAAGGCGGCACAAGAACTGCACCACGCCGGAAACTGCTTTGCCGTTGGAATGAACACCGCTAGCGCTTTCCATTGCATGCGGGCCTTGGAGTACGGGATTGGCGCGCTAGCGGCGGATGTTGGGGTAGTCTACGAGGTTCAAAACTGGCAGAACGTTCTCGATCAGATAGCGAAAGCAATTAGCGATCAAGGGAAGGCGCTCCCTGCCGGAATGCCGAAATCTGAGCGCCTCCAATTCTTGTCGGAGGCAGTATCTGAATTCAGGTATTTCAAGGATGGTTGGCGCAACCACGTTAGCCATAACAAAGTGTCCTACGACGAGTCGCAGGCAGCGAAAATATTCGAACACGTTAGTAGCTTCATCGAGTCTTTGGTTCCGGAGTTGAAGGAGCGAGCTTGAAGAGCCCGCTTGCTTGGCCGTGCCCGCACTATCGGACAGACACTTGTGCTGGTTCGATTACCGCCGTGGGAATCGAACAGGCACGGATCGGACGAGAATTCTATTAATTGAATCAAGTATTTGAATTGACTGAAGTATTTTTGGTTTTTGCGGCATCCGGATGCGATACCGCAAAAAATACCGTAAAATGGTATTTGCTACCCCTAAATTATGAGGTTGCAGAGATTTTAACCCATTGATTTTGTTAGCAAAAATTTAACAGGACACAACCATAGGTTGTCGTGGTGCCCCATGCCGGGATCGAACCAGCACTCCTTGCGGAACTCGATTTTGAGCCGGCCTGAAGCGTCTATGCTAAACCTCGCCGAACGCAAGTAAGAATGCGAAAACCCACTACGATCAAAGACTTATCTTGCATCGTGGGGTTTTCAATCTTCTCCATAGCTTTCGGCAATGACCGGGAGCCGTCTGCCTGAATGCCCCTATTCGGCTCCTAGAATTCTGAGGTTTGGAGACGATAGATGGCCAAAATCAAGCTCACCAAGACCGCGGTGGATGCCGCAACCCCGAAGGACCGCGATTACGAACTCCGCGATACGCTCGTACCGGGATTCATGCTGAAAGTCACGCCCGCGGGGCGGAAGACCTTCATGCTCCAATATCAGACCAACTCCGGTGTTCGCCGCAAGCCTGCCATCGGACGCTTCGGCGAACTGACCGTCGAGCAGGCGAGAAAGATCGCCCAGGATTGGTTGGCCGATGTCCGTCAGGGCAATGATCCGAGCGCCGAGAAGTCAGCGGCGCGCGCAGCCCCGACCATGAAGCGGCTCTGCGACAAGTTCATTGAGGACTATTCCAAGCTGCACAACAAGCCGAGCACGGTTGCGGGCAACGAACTCAACATCAAGATCCACATCGTTCCCCGGCTTGGCCGGATGAAGGTTCATGAGGTAACGCGGGCCGACATCTCCGGCCTGATGACCGCGATGTCGGATCGACCGGTCATCGCGAACCGGACCCTCGCTTGCCTCCGCAAGATGTTCAATCTCTCCGAGATCTGGGGCTATCGCCCCGACGGGTCCAACCCCTGCCGCCATGTCCAAAAATATGCCGAGAAGGGATCGACGCGGTTCATTACCGACGACGAGCTGCGCAAGCTGTTCACCTACCTCGACGCAGCGGACCGGGAAGGACTTGAGCATCCCTTCCTGACGCTGGCGATCCGTCTGCAATTCGAGTTCGCCGCCCGCATGTCAGAGGTGCTGTCCCTTGAGTGGGACTGGATCGATTTAGAGCAGCGCCGCGTCACCTGGCCGGACAGCAAAACCGGCGGCATCACGAAGCCGCTTAGCGATGAAGCCTATCGTCTCCTGACCGAAGCGCCGCGCTTCGAGGATTCGCCGTTCGTCTGCCCTTCCATCTTTGATCCCTCCAAACCGATGACGGAGAACACTTATCATCATGGTTGGCGGCGGGTGCTGGTGCGCGCCGGGGTCCCCCACGTCGGCACCCACGGTATCCGGCATCGCGCCGCCACGGACATCGCCAATTCCGGCGTGCCGTTGAAGGTCGGCATGGCGCTGACGGCCCATAAGACTGTCGCCATGTTCATGCGCTACATCCACAACGAGGATGACCCGGTTCGGTCCGCAGCCGACGTGGTCGCTGCGCGTCGCCGATCGGTCGTGACGCCAAACGCACCCATAGTCGACGTGCAGGAGCCGGAGATGATTGAAGCGACGCCGACCGTCGCCCCTGAGCCGGTTAGGGAAACCAGCCCGTCCGGCCCGCCGGCCGGTCTCGAAGATGGGAAGTACAAATCCCGCACCAAGGTCGGAAACTACCGACCCTTCCGTCACCGGAAGGGCGACAACCGCACCGTTCCACCAGGAACGCGGCGTGGGACCGTCAGCGCGGAGACCGCAGAATGAATGCCTTCAAATCCCAACCTACACCCCGGGCGTGGTCCGAAAAGACAGCCGAGCCCGCCATCGCGCTCGGCTCCAAATGGCTGCGCACGCACCAAGCGGCGCTTTACCTCAACCGGTCCGATCGCACACTGGAGAAGCTACGCTCCGGCGGCGGCGCAACCTACCGCAGGGTCGGCGGGACCGTACTCTATCGGATGGAAGAACTCGACGCATGGGTAGATTCCCGTAGCTTCACCTCGACCTCAGAGGAAATCCAAGTGAGCAAGGAGAACCGCAATGCGTAGCAGTAATTCGCAAAGCCGCTGGCCTTCGGCCGATCTTCTCAAGCGCGCCGTCTTCGTGAAGGAAGCCGGCCCCGTCCGCTTTGTCGATACCGAAGCTGCCGCCCGGTATCTCGCCTTGGAAGCCCATACACTAGAATGCTACCGCTCGCTCGGCGGTGGCCCGATCTTCTATAAGTTCGGTCGTTACGTTCGTTATGCGGTCGACGATCTGGATGCGTGGGCGGCTTCTTGCCGGCGCGTGACGACGGCAGCGCCGGTCGAAGTAACCATACCCCCAATTGAGCAAACATAGCCCAGAAACCATATAGATGCCGTGGGATGTCGAGTTCCATGACGCCTTTGAGTCAGAGTTCTTGGCCTTTGAGCAAGCCGTCCGGGATGCCCTGCTCGCCGTGGCGAGGCTGTTGACCGACGCCGATTGCGCTCAGATTGTAGAAGTATTCACTTATCCTATGCTCAGAGATTGAAAGAACGTCAAAACTGGAGAATCTGTAATGAAAGCGGTTGATGAAATCTTGGATTGGTCTACGACCAAGCTGGACGCGCCTGGCGGCGTCATACGTCGTGCCAAATGTTACCTTGGCCATCCCGGTGCCCCCCTACACCCGCGATGTAACCGACCGCGGTGGTGAGCCCACTGCCAAGCAGCAGATTGAGGTGCTCGGCTTGGAAAACAGCGGAGAGCCATGGCTCGATGTGCTTTCGAGCACTATAGATCAGGGAGTCCAGTTCATCGGGGTCTGTAGGCAGATCGTCCCAGGCGCCTGAATGGCTGCCCACGCGATAAAAGTGCTTATTATCCATGCTTCCCCCCGAGACCGCAATCACGGCTCTTTTCTTCATCAATTTCAGCACTCGGGATGGAGTAATTTGTCTTCCGGCTATGCCTCATCGATTGCTGCTCCCGGCGACCACGGCCCGCTCGGCGACCAAATTCGTTCTTCCTTCAATCCGACGACCAGCGGCATCAAGAAGACGCGAAGATCGGAGATGGTAACGGCGAAAGCACCTGGTGCTGCCGCCATCCGATCGCGGCTGAGGAAGGCGCGCCATTGAGCGGCCCATGCCTCCGCGAATTCATCGGTCAGGCCAACCGGTATATCGGACGGAAGGGTCGTTCCGCGTCGTTCGAAGGTCCGCTGAACGGCCTCGACAAGGGCGGCCTGGCGAAGCTCGAATGTTCGGGAAATCACCCTGAGATCATAGAAATCCTTGAGCCTGCTATTGGCCACGCCGAGCGTAACCAGAGCTTCGTATTTCTCGGCTACTACCGTTTCGACGGGATAGGCCCGAAGATGCGGCGCCGGGGCGTCCAGCAGGACGGGATAGTCGATCTCGACAGCCGCAGGCGTAATGGCGTCGCCAAAACCAATGTCGACCTGGATCGAAATACGCGCCCCGGCGATGGTTGCCGTCGTGCGGACACGCACGCCACCATATTCCACCTCCTCGCGGATCGGCGCCGCCGTCAACGCTACGACATCAAACGTCACACCGTCATCGGCGACCGGCTGCGCACAAATGGCCCGGAAGGTTTCGGCAATGGCCTCGGCGTCGTTGTCGCCGTGGCCAAGCAGATCCAGGTCGCGGGTCGGCCGGAATGGGTCAGTTACCCAAGTCACGAAGAGCATCGCGCCCTTCAGGATGAAACGGTCACGATGACGCGATACACTCAGCCGGTAGAGCAGGCGCTCGAGCGCATACCGCGTCAGCAGAATTTGAAAGTCCGACCGCTCGGCGCGCGCACGATCGAGGAGACGCGCCCGGACCGAGGCGCCGATGTTGCGGGGCTCACGCGGCATCGGACACCATCGCTTCGACGTAGGGGCGCATCACCGACCAGACCCGTGCTTTTCGTGCATGGCGCCAGAGTTCATCGGGTGTGCAGCGGCGACGGTGAAGGCCTTCGCGCAGCCCCTCCATTGCCACGTCGAGCCCGACTTTCGCGCGATAACGGAAGCAGTCGACGATCGTCCTTGCGGGCTCGGTGATGGGAACTTCGACGCCCTCAATGCGATGCCGCACAACCCCCTCCGTCAGCGCCTGCCCTGCAAAGCGCACAAAACGGATGCGCGGATAGTCGATCCTTGGTCGCCAAGCAGTGCGATCGATGGCCATCCATATGGCGGACGGCATCTGCAGCGTCAGTTCGTGGAACTGAAGCGCCGAGGTCAGACAAACAATGCCCTTGGGAACCAGGACGGCTGCCTCGGCCAGCGCATGGGCGGCCTCGACTTGTGTGTCGGAAAGCTGGTAAAGGCCCCGTGCCGGGCGCACGACCACCCCCTCCCGCACGAGACGGGCCAGCGTTTCCGGCCCGATTCCCTCGGCGACGAAATCCTTCAGCCTGAGCATTCCCCGGGCTTTCAGAAGGTCGAGCGCGCGGGTTCGCTGGGCGCTTGTGGGCGGCATGATCGGCGATAATTCCTCTGCTCTTCCAAAAACTAGCAGAGGTTTTATCACAAAACACCCCTCCTGGAAACCTGAAACAAATCGACTCCTGGGGGCCGCCCATATGGGGGGAAAGCCCTCCCCTGCCTGCAACCCGCCCGAGGCGGTTTTCCGGCACCCCTTCGAGCGGGGGAACCCCGCAACGCCCCTGCTCGACCCAAGGAAGTCGGCCCTATCAGTTTCGGGCGCCCCCGCAACGAGACGGAAGCGCTGCGTTGTAGCCCATTGCCACCAAATCGGCCCCAGTTTGCGACCGTCTGGTCCCTGAAAAGAGTGAGAGTGCGGACCGGGTTTGCCGTGACGGGTTGAGGGTCGGGAAAGAGGCTCCCGGCGCCCGTCGCGGAGACCCGCGATGTCCAGACATACTGCTCGTGCCCGTTCCGGCTCCGACCGAACGAGCCT
>CAJPFN010000041.1 GCA_905339215.1 Rhizobiaceae bacterium | reverse complement strand
CCGCTACGCCTGGGCGAGGCTCTACCCCTCCAAGCTGCCGGTCACTGCCGTCCATCTGATGAACGGCGACGTCATCCCCACCTTCGAAGCCCACGACGCAAGGATCGAGACCGTGCTGTCCGACAACGGCCGCGAGTTCTGTGGCCGACCCGACCAACACCCATACGAACTCTTCCTGCAACTGGAGGAGATCAAGCATCGAACCACCCGGGTGAAGCGCCCGCAGTCCAACGGCATCGTCGAGCGCTTCCAACGCACGCTGCTCGACGAACACTTCCGCGTCGAGGGGCGGCGCACATGGTTCGAAACCATCGGGGAGATGCAGGTCGTTCTCGACGACTTCCTCACCGGATACAATCAGCGCCGCCCCCACCAGGGCCGCAACATGAACGGCCGAACCCCGGCGAAAGCCTTCGTCGAGGGACTGCCCGAAACCAAGAACCGGACGGAGGACAAAAAACCAGCCAGAAAAGCCGCCTGACACCACCCGCTCACAGCGGAACTGTCAGCCGATTACCCTCTCTGTACAGTCCTCATAAGGGCTTTCAGTGTTAATATTAAATAGGAATTCTTTATGTACCTTATGCTAACCTAATCAATGGCAATATCAACACGATCAAAATACTGTATTAAATCGACCATACCATTCCGCGCAAGCGCACCGCTCTTATCCTCCGACTTCGACAATATTTCTGCCAACCTAATGAAGCGATTGTGTTTCATGCTATCCGGAGCGGGCAACATTGTAAGGTCAACAATTTGAATTGCTTTTTTTTCGATCATCTGTCGCGCGACGGGGCTATCCTCACCGACCGAGCCCATTCGCATGCGGGAGCCGCCGATAAGGCGTGAGACGGCAAGGGCCCGATCGTCGGTGGAATTGAGTACGAGGATCGGACGTGCCAGTTGGCCAATGGCCTCGACCTGACGCCGGAAAAGGTCGATCTCAATATCCGGGGAAGCCAGGACGACCTGGCCTATTCTGTGCAGCACATCGTCGCGATGCGAAAGCTTGAGTTGTCGGAGCGCCTCGACGACCAACCAAGCCCCCATGCTGTGCCCAAACAGTGTGATGTTCACGTCTGGGTATCGTGCTCTGAGATGGGCTAGCAATCCAACAAGATCATCCCGCGCGTATGTCGCGGCATCCCTGTCGGCAATGTACCCGGCAACCGACCCTTCGGACGGCCAGCTGAAGAGGATCGGCACCTCCCTGATATACCCGTCCGCGACAATACCCGTAAATCGGAATAATGACTCCTGAAAACTGTCGTTATATCCGTGTACATAAATCAAGAATTCTTCGTATTTGCTGCGATTGATTGAAGTTATGATCTCGCGTTTCGTGACCGGGTATGTTTCTCTGGAACTCGCTCGAGTATGTGGCACAGTGACAGACAATTGACGCGTCACAGGCACTGCGAGCGTAAATCGTTCGAAATGCAGTCGCGTTGACCTCTTGGCAGTGTATCCGACGCCAGCGTCGTCTGGTTGGCGGTCCGTTACGGTGATAATCGCAACTTCGCGATGTGCTTCTGATATCCCTTGCGCGGTGGACAGCGAATCCGCGTCTGGTCGTCCAGCGCATGCCGTCAGGCTGGCGATCGCGACAGTCCAGATCATGCATCTCAGCGCGCTAGCTGAAGAAGTCCGCATGAGAATACTCACTCCGGACCGGTGGCGGCGTCGGGTAAGTAGCAAGGACGAATGACACAAATTCCGCATTTGTTTGTTGTATAAATACGAGTACATTTAGATATGAAAATCACCAATTCCTGACTTGATCCGCCTTCTCTTCAGTCAAATCCGCGTCCATCTCCTGCTTCTTCGATCGTCACTCCATCTCTTATGTTATAGATACGTTTGAATGTGGGAATAATTTTCTCGTCATGGGTCACAACGATTATCGCTGTGCCATACTTAGCTGCCATTTTATTGAGGATCCGAATTACCGTAAGTGCGCGCACGCTGTCGAGCGGCGCGGTGGGCTCATCCGCAAGGATGACCGGTGGTCGGTTGACCAGACCCCGCGCGATCGCGACCCGCTGCTGTTCTCCGCCGGAGAGTTGCGAAGGCATCGCCGCAGCACGATGCTCGACGTCCAGAGCCTTTAGAAGCTCGTTGGCACGTTGGCGTGACTCACTATTCGGCACACCGGCCAGCATTGGCAGCAATGCGACATTGTCGGTCACGTCCAGAAAAGGGATAAGATACGGCGCCTGGAATACGAAACCAATTTTGTCCCGCCGCAACGCACGAATGTCCGGGATTTTCCAGCCGTCGTCATAGATAACCTCGTCGCCGAGGATCATCCGCCCTCCGCTCGGATCGATGACAGCGCCCAAGGATTTCAACAGGGTGCTCTTGCCCGACCCCGACGGGCCGATGAGGCCGACCACCTCGCCGGGTGCGACACGCATGTTGACGTCTCTAAGGGCGTCGACCGCGGTATCGCCGCTTCCATACCTTTTCCGGAGTTTCTCAATGACGATTCCGCCACCGTCCATCTCAGCCCCCGATCGCTTCGGCAGGATCGACCTTGAGCGCCATCCGGATGGCCACGACGCTGGCAAGAGCACAGATGACGATCACGGCGACAAGGCCGGTGACCGTATCGGCGGTGACAAGCAGGACGAACTTCGGAAACAGCGGGGCGGCGAAGGTGGCCGTTATCTTGCCGACGACGAAGCCGATTAGTCCCAGCACGATTGCCTGTTGCAGGATCATGGAAGCAATTGTGCGATTGCGCGTGCCGATCAGCTTCAGTACCGCAATTTCACGTATTTTATCCATGGTCAGCGTGTAGATGATGAAAGCCACAATCGCGGCGCTGACGATGGCCAGAATGACCAGAAACATGCTGATCTGCTTGGATGAAGTGGCGATGAGTTTCCCGATGAGGATTTCCTCCATCTCGGACCGGGTATATACTGTCAGGCGCTTCCACCTCGCGATGTCATTGGCAATGCGTTCATGATCGTAGCCAGGTTTGATACGAACGAGGACCGCATTCACGTACGGATTGCTGTTTTGCGAAGCGATCACTGCATCAAGCAATCCAGGTACCCCGGGTCGGTTGAATTCGGGGTTCTCCCCGGTTCGCCGACGCTGACGGACGATGGCGTCATTGTCCTTCAGGAATTGCGCTTCTTGCGCGTCCTTCAAGGGAATGAACACCATGGGATCGCCGCCTGACGACACTGTCCGACGTGTCAGGCCGACTACGGAATAGCGGCTTCTCCGGACGATGATCGTGTCGCCGAGGGCGAAACCAGCGGCGACATCGGCAACCGCCTCATAGTGACTGCGCGTTATCTGCCGCCCGGCGACGAGAAAGGGCGGCCGCCCGGGTGCCGACGGATCTGCCGATGCGATACCGACCACCATGGCACGAACGTCGGCGTTCCCTCTCTGAACCTGCATCGTGAGGTAGGTCACATTGGCGACCCGGTCGACCCCGGGGATCGCGAGGATCATGCGATAGATGTCATCATTGATACTTGAGGATTCCGCGTAGGGCCCGAGTGTGTTCCGCTGCACGACCCACATGTCGGCGCCGCTGTTGTCGAGCAGAACCTTGCCGTCGTCGACCATCCCTCGATAAACGCCGGCCATTGTGAAGGTGACGCCGATGAGCAGCCCAAGCCCAACCCCGGTGAAGACAAACTTGCCCCACGAGTGCAGAATGTCGCGTCCCGCCAAGCTTATCATTTGAGCAACTCGCCAGGATCCGCGACAATTCGAATTCGGCTCGCGTCGACAAGCCTGGAGGCGCTGTAAACGACGACTTCGTCGCCGACTTCCAAGCCAGCCGTAACCTGCACGAGTCCATCCAGATCACTGGCGCCGAGTTCGACCGTCGTGAACCGGATATTTCCGCCTTCGATTTTCCACACGCCCAGCTCGCCGCCGACGTTCCGTATGGCGGCGTTTGGGATCACCGCCGAAACGGGAAGCCCCGGCAGCATGACGGTTACTTCGGCCAATTCGCCGATGGGGGGCGAGGGCTGGGGAAGCGTGGCGAATTTCACCTTGGCGAGGCTCTCTTCGGTCACCGCATCGGCGAGAACCTCGACGCGTGCGATTTCGCCGGGCACGGCAGTGCCGGCGCGCGAACGCAACGCGATCGAGGCCGGCAGGTCTCGCCGGAGGCCCGTAGCGGCAATCTGATCGAAGCGGGCATTGATCCAGAGGTTCGCCGGGTCGATCATCTCGATGACGGCCTGACCGGCGACCATTGTCGTTCCCGATTCGGCCTTCCGAGCCGAAATCACGCCGTCGACCGGAGCCCTGAGAACCAGGTTCTCCTGCTGTTTGATGAGGCCGTCCCGGTCAGCGCGATTGCGTTGCAGTTCCTGCTGCGCGACAAGCAGATTCGATCGCGCGGCCGTGAGAGCCGCATCGGCCACCTGGCTGTCCTGCCGTCTTGTTTCCACTGCGACTTCGCTGACCGCGCGCGTCTTCCATAGTTCTTCGAAGCGTTTCGCCTGCGCCTGCGCGAATCCCCTGCGCGCCAGCGCGTCCTCCACCTGCGCCTCCGCTGCTTTCACGGACGCCTCTGCCCGGCCGATCGTCGCGTCGAGGGCGGCGATGCGGGCGTCGAGGTCAACCGGGTCGATTTCCGCGAGGATCTGGTCGACTTTCACCTCGTCGCCAACGTCGACGTGTATCGTGCCGATACGGCCGGCGATGATCGGGCCGATTTTGTAAGAAAAGCGGGCTTCGACCGTTCCGATGCCGAACAGCGCAGGCGAGATCGAGCGGGCTTCGACGATTGTGGTCACTACCGAGACGGGCGCGAGCGGACCGGATCGCAACACCACGTAGGCGAACAGCGCGGCAGTCACGATACCAACGCCCAGAAGCGTCAATGTGCGGCGCTGCAAAAGAGGCATTTTCACCGTTTTGCCTCCATTCATCGATGGGGAGGCGTAGCGGGACGCGCCGCCTGAGCCGCTGGCGAAGTTCCGCGGACGCGGTGCAGTGAGGTATTGCCCGGGGAGCGCAAGCGGGTCATTTCGCCACCGCGACGGCCCGTCGATAGAGCGCAAAGACGCCCGGCGCGCTGGCGCGTATTTGCTGGACGTCTCCGGCGAGGAGAGACTGCATGACAAGGCCCTGTATGGTGCCGATGAAGAGCGTCACAGCCGCTCGCTCGTCCAGCGTGTCGGGCAATTCTCCGCGCTCCTTGCCTTCCGCGACGAGCCTCATCAGCCGCTCGCCGTAACGCTGGATCAGCGTGTGAGCCATGCGTTTGGCCATCGTCTGTTCCGCTCTTTGCAGTTCCCCGAACAGCATGCGAGGCACGCCCGGATGCTCACAGATGAAGTCGATATGCGCAGTGAAGGCGGCCTCAAGCGCGGCAAGCGGGTGTTCTGACGCAGAGGTGGCCTTGTCGATTCGCGTCAGCAAACGTTCTGATACCCAGTCCATAACGGCCTGAAGAATGGAGTCTTTGGAGGCGAAGTGCCTGAACAAGGCGCCCTGCGTTACGCCCATCCGCCTGGCGATCGCGGCCGTTGTGATGTCGGTTGGGTTCTGCTCGGCCGCGAGATCGATGACGGTTTCAACCGTCACCGCACGTCGCTCTTCGGCGGAAAGATAGGCGGGACGAGAGATCACCGGTTGCTCCAAAAGATAGTGACTGATTACTATCTTATTGTGAGACCGCATGCAAGGGGCGGGGCGAATAGGATCGCGTTGACGCCTCAAGGTCCCTAGTCAGAACGTGCCCGACCTCGCGCTGATGAAAGGTTGTCCTCTGTTCGGGCCACGCGGGCTCGGATCGACTCGACAACAAAACGTGCTTGCATACGATTGCAAAATGAGATAATTGCATTCGTATGCAAAACTGTTTTGCATGTTTCGTGGAGGAGGACACTTGATGATCAACAGACGGCAACTGCTCAATTTCGGCGTCGGCGCGGCGGCGACGGCCACGTTCGGCCTGCGGCCGGACCAGGCGTTCGCACAACTCGCTCCGGGCAAGCCCTTCGCGGGCGCGACCATCAACATCTTGCTGCCGCAGGCCTCGCAGTTCCGGGCGCAGGAGAAACGCCTAGGGCAGTTCGAGGAAGCCACCGGTATCAAGGCGGTCTACACCTACGTTCCCTACGGCCAGATGCGCGACAAGATCACCACCGAGGCCGTGGCAGGCAGCTCGGCGTTCGACGTCGTCTGCTACCAGGACAGCTGGGGTCCGTCGCTCAGCCTCTATCTCGAGCCTCTCGATGACCGCATCGCCCGGGACGGGCTCGACATGGGCCGCTATCCGCAGGCCTATCGCCAGGGCAGCCAGATGGACGGCAAGACCTTCGGCCTACCGATCCGCGGCCATCCGCAGATGCTGTTTTATCGCAAGGACCTGCTCGAGGCTGCTGGCGTGCAGCCGCCGAAGACCTGGGACGAAGTGGTCACCGTCGCGGGCGCGGTGCAGGCCAAGACCGGCGTGCCCGGCATCGCCATGTACTACGGCAAGGGCAACGGCCAGCAGAACCTGTTTCTGTGGATGAACTATCTTTGGGGCAAGGGCGCCGACCTGTTTTCCGAGGACTACAGCCAGACGCGCTTCACCGAGCCGGCCGCGATCGAGGCCACGCAGGCTTATCTTGATCTGCTTCTCAAGCACAAGGTCACCGCGCCGGGCTCGGTACAGTTCGTCGAGGGCGATGCCGTCAACTCCATGGCGCAGGGCAATGCGGCCATGGTGATGGTGTGGTGGTGGGTCTATTCGGTGCTGACCGGCAGCAAGTCCACGCTCAAGCCGGAACAGGTCGGCTTCGCGCCGATGCCGAGATATGCCGACGGCCAGCCGGTCTCCTATGCGCTCTCGCTTCCTTTCGCGATCTCATCGCTGTCCAAACAGAAGGACCCGGCGTGGGAGTTCATGAAGTGGGTCTCGCGACCCGAGCTAGAGCAGGAATGCGCCATCGACAAGTCGGACGCGAACACCGCCGACATCGTCGTCACGCAGACCGCCAGCTTCTTGAACCCCAAGGTCAACGAGGTCAACCACGGCCTGCACGCGGTCGCGGCGAAGAGCCTGGAGGGCTCCCGCATCCTGCCCCAGCTCAAAGAATGGCCGCAGATCGCCACCACTCTGGAAAACAAGATCTCGGAACTCGCCACGGGTTCGCAGCCGGTTAAGGACGGCCTCGATCAGGCCGCGCAGGACATCGACCGCATCCTTCGCAGGGCCGGCTACCGCAAGGGCTGAGCCTAGCGGTCAGATCCTTGTTAAAAGAAGCACCGGCGGCGCAAGCTGCGTCGCCGGACGTTGGCGCGTCCCAGGGAGGTAACCGCATGGGCGAAAGGCTGCTCAAGTATTGGCTAGTGGCGCCGGCGTTCCTGGTGATCGCGGCGACGCTGCTCTATCCGCTCGCGGCCGCCCTGTGGTACTCCGTGCATGACTGGAACATCGCCCAGCAGGCGACGCTCGGGCCGATGATCGGAGCCGCGAACTACGCCCGCGTGCTCGCCGACGATCCCGATTTCTGGCATTCGACGCGTGTCACCCTCGTCTTCACCGGCTTTTCCGTCGTGCTGACGCTGGGGCTGGCCATGGCGCTTGCGCTGCTCCTGACCGGCGGCGACCGGACACGCGTCTACGTCCGCACCCTGCTTGTAATTCCCTTCGCCATGTCGCCGGCTCTGCTCGGCATCTCTTGGCGCTTCCTACTAAACCCCGAGTTCGGTGCGTTTTCGGCCGTCGTCGGGTTCGTCTTCCCCTGGCTGAAGGGTGTGGCGCTGCTCGCCGACCCGACCCTCGCGATGGTTGCGCTGATCGCTTCGGACGTATGGCACTGGGCGCCGTACTTCATGCTGATGTTCATCGGCGCGCTGGCGGCCCTGCCGCAGGAGACGATCGAGGCCGCGCAGGTGGATGGCGCCAGCAAGCCGCGCGTCTTCTACGAGATCATGTTGCCCCAGCTTCGTCCGGTGCTGGCGATCGCGGTGCTGCTCAAGGCGATCTTCTCGCTCAAAGTACTCGACCAGGTGGTGACGCTGACCAATGGCGGCCCCGGCACGGCAACGGAAACGCTCGCGCACTTCGTGTTCCAGACTGCGTTCCGCTGGTACGATCTCGGCTATGCGGCAGCGGTGGCTTACCTACTCGCCGCCGTGATGGCCGTGCTGGCCGCCATCTACTCCCGCTTTGTACTGGAGCGCCGAGCATGACCGAGAACTCGAAACGCCTGATCGGCAGGTCGGCGCGCGGCATCGCGATTGCGCTCGTGGTCGTGGTTTTCTTTGGCCCGATCGTGTGGATCCTCGCCACCGCCTTCAAGGAACCGCGCGACGTGTATGCGCTGAAGCTGTTCTTCACGCCGACACTGGAGAACATCCGCGCCGCGTTTGACACGCCCTACTTCGTCGGCGAGCGGACCTGGAACAGCATCGTCGTCACGATGAGCACGCTCTTGCTATCGCTGCCGATCGCCACCGCAGCGGCCTACGCCTTCTCGCGCTTCCGCTTCCCCGGCGGCAACGTCTGGTCGGTCGGTGTCCTGGCGACGCAGTTCATACCGCCCGTGATCGTTGTCATTCCGCTGTTCGTGGCCTTCCGCCATGCCGGTCTGCTCGACACCCGCATAGCGCTGGTCATTGCCAACATGTCGTTCGTCGTCCCTTACGCGATCTGGATGATCAAGGGTTTCATCGATTCCATCCCGCTCGACATGGAGGAAGCCGCCCAGATCGATGGCGCCTCGCGCCTGCGGGCCATCTGGGACGTTGTGGTCCCGATGGCTCTGCCCGGCATCGCCACCGCTGCCATCTTCTGCTTCGTCGTGTCATGGAACGAGTTCTTCTACGCCCTCGTACTGTCGCGCCAGGACGCTACAACGCTGCAGGTCGGGCTGATGAGCGCCCGCACAGAGCGCGGTGACGCGTGGGAGATCATGGCGGCGATGGGTCTGATCATCATCCTGCCGATGCTGGTGCTGTCCCGCTTCGTACAGCAGTACTTCGCCAAGGGCCTCATCTCGGGTTCGGTCCGCTAGGGAGAATGACGTGAACCAGGCAAAACCAGGCGGAGAAGTCACCAGGGTCCGTCACGTGACGACCGAGGCCCTCTTGGCGCCGAAGCAGAGCAACGGCTTTCCGATGCGCGGATTCGACGACGAGTTCGCCGACATTGTCGACTATATCTTCAAGATCACCCACCGCATCTGGGCGGACCGCTCGGTCGGGCAGATCTATGACTATTACGACCACGCCTGCCAGGTCTATACGGCCTACGACGTGACCACTTCTGTTGAGGACGTCGTCAACGGCACGATTGCGATGATGCAGTCCTTCCCCGATCGCGAAAGTCGCTTCCTCAACGTCGCCTGGAGCGGCGACGACGTCGAGGGCTACTACACAAGCCATCTCGGTTTCTCGCAGATGACCAATGTCGGCCCGACCCCATACGGTCCGGCGACGGGGCACCGGGTTCGCATCATGCACTGCGCCGACTGCGTCACACGCGACAATCGCATCTTCCGCGAGTGGCTGGTGCGGGACAATGGCGCGGTGGTCCGCCAGCTCGGCTTCGACATCCACGATCTGGCCCGCCGCCTAGCCGATGGCGACGCCGCGGCCGGGCGCGCGCCTTGGTTTGTCGGCGAGCCGGAGCGCGCGCCGGGGCAGATGCTGCCGCGGCCACTCGACCGCCCGAAGGAGGGACTGGAGAACCGCATCGCCCACGTGCTGCACGATGCCTGGAACCGGCGGCGGCTCGACGTGCTGCGCAGCTTCTACGCCGCGGGGGTCAATGTGCACATGGCCGGAGGCAGAGAGATCACAGGCACGGACGGCATCGTCTACCACTTCATCCAGATGCTCGCCGCATTTCCCGATGCGCTCTTCAGCATCGACCACTATTGCGATGTCGAGGAGACCGACGGCACGATCGCGGCCGTACGCTGGTCGATCCGCGGCCATCACCGGGGCGACGGCCTGTTCGGTCCGTCCAGCGGGCGGCCGGTCTACATCCTGGGCATTTCCCACTTCCGCTTCGAAGGCGACCGGGTCGCCGAGGAGTGGACCATCTATGACGAGCTCGCGATCCTCAGGCAGATCTACGCGCAGCCGAAACCCCTCAGCAAGGAGGACTGATCGTGGCCGCCGTCACCCTTTCCGGCGTCGAGAAGCATTTCGGCACCTTCACCGCGCTGCAGCGCCTCGACCTCACCATCGCCGATGGTGAATTCCTCGTCCTGCTCGGACCCTCCGGCTGCGGCAAGACCACGACCATGCGCATCGTCGCGGGCCTCGAGGACCCATCCGCCGGCGCAATCCACATCGGCGAGCGCATGGTCAATGACGTGCGACCGAAGGATCGCGACGTCGCCATGGTGTTCCAGAACTACGGCCTCTACCCGCATATGAGCGTCGAGGACAACATCGGCTATCCGCTCAAGGTGCGCGGCGTACCACGCGGCGACCGCAGCGCGCGCATCCGCCACGCGGCCGAGAAGGTCGAACTCGGTCCGCTGCTCGACCGCAAGCCACGCCAGCTGTCCGGCGGCCAGCGGCAGCGCGTCGCCCTGGCACGGGCGATCGTGCGCACGCCGCAGGTCTTCCTGATGGACGAGCCGCTATCGAATCTCGATGCAAAACTACGCGTGACGATGCGCGCCGAGATAAAGCATCTGCAGAACGAACTCGGCGTCACGACCATCTACGTCACCCACGACCAGATCGAGGCGATGACGCTCGCCGACCGGGTGGCTGTGATGAGCCAGGGCCGCATCCAGCAGCTCGGCACGCCGGAGGAGATCTACGACAGGCCCGCGAACCTGTTCGTCGCCGGCTTCATCGGCTCTCCACCGATGAACCTCATCTCCGGTCAGCTTTCCGCGGGCACCTTCACGGCGCCGCAGATCGACCTCGGCGGCCTATCGCCGGCATCCTCGGGATCCGTGGTTCTCGGGGTGCGGCCCGAAGACATCACAGTGGCGGACGACGCCGATGCAGACTTCCGAGGCTCGGTTTACGCCGTCGAACTCACCGGCGAGTCGAACCTCGTCACAGTGCTGCTCGGCAGAGAGCGGGTGATCGCGCGCGCCTCGCGGGCCTGGCGCGGCAGGACGGGCGAAACCATCGGCCTGCGAGCCGACCGCAGCCGGCTGCATTTCTTCGATCGCGAAACCGGCGTCCGCATCGGCGGCGCCCAGGAAGGCAACACGTCAGAACGGGACCTACAGCAGTGACCATCGAATATCTCAAGCGCGGCAAGCCGGAATCGGAGCGGTCCGAGGACGATGCCAAGGTCCGGGCGATCGTCGAGGCGACGCTCAAGGACATCGAGACACGCGGCGACGCGGCCGTGCGCGATCTGTCCGAAAAGTTCGACGGGTTCTCGCCGCCCTCCTTCCGGCTGACGGCTTCCGAGATCGAGGCTGCGATGCAGAAAGTCTCGGCGCGGGACATGGCCGACATCGACTTCGCACAGACGCAGATCCGCCGGTTCGCGGAGGCGCAGAAGGCGTCGCTGCACGACATCGAGGTCGAGACGATACCGGGCGTCATCCTCGGCCATCGCAATATCCCCGTGCAGTCGGTCGGTTGCTACGTGCCGGGCGGCAAGTTCCCGATGGTGGCGTCGGCACACATGTCGGTGCTGACTGCGGCGGTCGCGGGCGTGCCACGCATCGTCGCCTCTGCGCCGCCGCAGAAGGGAGAGCCGCACCCTGCGATCGTCGCCGCCATGCACAAGGCTGGCGCGCACGAAATTTATGTGCTCGGCGGCATGCAGGCAGTCGGCGCCATGGCGCTCGGTACAGAGACGATCCAGCCCGTCGACATGCTGGTTGGTCCAGGCAACGCATTTGTCGCGGAGGCCAAGCGGCAGCTTTTCGGCCGGGTCGGCATCGATCTGTTCGCCGGGCCGACCGAGACGATGGTCATCGCCGATACGACGGTGGATGCCGAAATGTGCGCGACCGACCTGCTCGGACAAGCCGAGCACGGCTATAACTCGCCGGCCGTCCTCGTCACCAATTCGCGCCGGCTGGCACAGGAGACTCTGGCGGAGATCGAGCGCCTGCTGTCGCTTCTGCCGACCGCCGAGACGGCCCGCGTCAGCTGGCGCGACTATGGCGAGGTCATCGTCTGCGACACCTATAAAGCGATGCTGGATGTAGCCAACGACTTGGCCTCCGAGCACGTGCAGGTCATGACCGACCGTGACGACTGGTTCCTGCGCAACATGCATTCCTACGGTGCTCTGTTCCTCGGTCCGCGCACCAACGTCGCCAACGGCGACAAGGTTATCGGCACCAATCACACGCTGCCGACCAAGAAGGCCGGCCGCTACACGGGCGGCCTGTGGGTCGGCAAGTTCATCAAGACGCACAGCTACCAGAAGGTCGTGACCGACGCCGCGGCGGCCGACATCGGCGCCTACTGCTCGCGCCTGTGCCTGCTTGAGGGCTTCGTCGGTCACGCCGAACAGGCGAACATTCGGGTACGGCGCTACGGTGGCCGCAACATCGGCTACGGGCAGCCCGCATGATGCAACTGCCGCGCACGCCCTCGTTCCGCCTCGACGGCCGCCGCGCGCTGGTGGCCGGTGCGTCGTCGGGCATCGGCATGGCCTGCGCTGCGGCGCTGGCGGAGGCCGGCGCGGAGGTCTTCCTCGCCGCCCGCGACCGGGTCCGGCTCGCCGAAACCGCCGATGCGATGCTGCAGGCGGGGCTGGACGCGAAGGCCGTGCGTCTCGACGTGGCCGATGTCGAGGCGACGGCTGCCGCGGTTGCCGAGCACGGTCCTTTCGACGTGCTGGTCAACAGCGCCGGCCTAGCCCGCCATTCGCCGGCCGTGGCCACGACGACCGCCGACTACGACCTGGTGTTCGGTACGAACGTGCGCGGCGCCTTCTTCCTGACCATGGCGGTGGCGAAGGGCCTGCTCGCGGCCCGCCGGCCGGGATCGTTGATCAACATCTCCTCGCAGATGGGGCATGTCGGTGGCGTCGATCGCGCGGTATATGCGGCGACCAAGCATGCGGTGGAGGGCTTCACCAAGGCGATGGCGATCGAGTGGGGCTCCTCCGGGATCCGCGTCAACACCGTCTGCCCGACCTTCGTCCGCACGCCGCTCGCCGAACAGACCTTTGCCGTCCCGGAAAGGCGGCGCTGGGTCGAGGAAAAGATTAAGCTCGGACGTATCGGCGAGGTCGAGGACGTCATGGGCGCGGTCGTCTACCTCGCATCCGACGCGTCGGCGCTGGTGACGGGAACGGCCATGATGGTCGACGGAGGATGGACAGCGGGATGACGGTGAGGACGGGGACCGGCGATACCGGCACAGAGGCGTTGAACGGCCCGTTTGCGGGTTTCTCCTCCCGCTGGGCGGACTTCCCGGACTACATCCTCGGCATCACTCGTGACATCTGGGAAGGGCGCGCGATCGCCTCGCTCGACCTGTTCTATGCGAAAGATGTGATCGTGCGCACACCGGCTGGCGTCGTTCGGGGCAACGAGCCCGTCAAGGACGCCACCATGGCCACGATCCATGAGTTCCCGGACCGGCAGCTCTACGGCGAGGACGTCATCTGGTCCGGAGACGCCGAGACCGGCTTCCTGTCCTCCCACCGGCTGGTGACGACCGGCACGCATACCGGGCACGGCTATTTCGGGGCCCCGAGCGGCCGGTCTTTCACCATACGCGTGATCGCCGACTGTGCCGCCAGGCAGGATGCCATCTTCGACGAATGGCTCGTCAGGGATAACGGGGGCATTGCGCGCCAGCTCGGCACGGAGCCCGCGTCATTCGCTCGCCAGCTGATCGACCGCGAGGGCGGGCCCGAGAAATGCCCAAAGCCGTTCTCCCCCGAGGGCGACGTCGAGGGGCTCTACCGCGGGCGCGGCAATGCGAGCGCGTGGGGCGCGCGCTACGCCGGCATCGTGACCGACATGATGTCAAAGGAGTTCGACGTGGTTCGCCGCACCTACGACCGTGCCTGCCGGGTCGACTATGCGGGGGCGGTGTCCGATGTCTCCTTCGCTGCGGTCGAGCGCTTCTGGCTCGGGCTGCGTAGCGCGTTTCCTTCGGCCGTTTTCGCCATCCACCACCAGATCGGTCGCAATGATCCGATGATGTCACCAAGGGCGGCGCTTCGCTGGTCGCTTACCGGCCGGCACGACGGCTGGGGCGCCTTCGGACGACCGACGGGGGCAACGGTTCACGTGATGGGCATCAGCCACGCGGAGTTCGGCCCCTGGGGCTTGCGACACGAATGCGCGTTGTTCGACGAGGTTGCCGTCTGGAAGCAGATCCACCTCCACACGGGAGATCTCTAGCCCATGTACGTTGTCGTGACCCAGGCAGGTGGCTGATGGCAAACGATCGCATCACGTCCGTCGACGTCGCCCGCCGCGCCGGGGTCAGCCAGTCGGCCGTGTCGCGCTTTTTCACGCCCGGTTCCTCGGTGTCCACGAAGACGGCCGACAAGATCCGCCGCGCGGCCGAGGAACTCGGCTATCGACCCAACGTGCTCGCCCGCTCCCTGATAACCGGCAAGAGCCGCATCATCGGGCTCGTCGTCGGCTATCTGGAGAACTATTTCTATCCCGAAGTGGTGGAGCGGCTGTCGAAGCAACTCCAGACCGAGGGCTACCACGTCCTCGTCTTCATCTCGCCGCTTGGCGGCGACAACATCGAGCAGACGGTCCAGGAGATCCTCGATTATCAGGTCGACGGCATCGTGCTGGCCTCGGTGACGATGTCGTCCGGGCTGGCGGCGCGCTGTCATGCGGCGGGCGTCCCCGTCGTCCTGTTCAACCGCAAGCAGGACGACGATCGCCTGTCGGCGGTGACTAGCAACAATTATGCGGGCGGCCGCGCGGTGGCTGACCATCTTCTCGCACTCGGCCATCGTCGTATCGGCTATATTGCCGGCTACGAGGGCGCCTCCACGCAGCGCGACCGCGAATGCGGCTTCCGCGATGCACTCGCGGAGGCCGGCTGCGTGCTCGCTTCCCGCGAGGTCGGAAATTTCGTCTTTGGCGAAGCGCAGGCGGCAGCGCGCCGCATGTTCTCGGCGGTGGATCGCCCCGAGGCCGTATTCGTGTGCAACGACCACATGGCCTTCGCCGTGATGGACGTACTGCGGTTCGAGCTCGGCCTCAGGGTTCCACAAGACGTGTCCGTGGTCGGCTTCGACGACGTGCCGCCGGCGCGGTGGGCGGCGTACAACCTCACCACTTATCGCCAGAACGTCGACGACATGGTTGCCGAGACCGTCAGGACGCTGCTCGACAACATTAACCTGAAATCGGAGACGCCGCGCCAGGTGATGCTGGACGGGGAATTCGTCGTGCGCGGTTCCACCGGGAGCGCATCGCCGGCGAACGCGACAGGTGAAAGCGGTCCATCGGCCGCCCCACGATCCGAGATTGCATAACTCTTAAAGGTACAGCAATGCCACTCTCCCAGCAGGAAATGGAAGCGCGGATCGTCCGCTACGGCGAGCTCAAGCCGTGCAGGACGGCCTTCATCGATGCCCACACGCCGGGCTCGAATCAGAAAGAGAACTTCACCATCATCGGCGGCGGCGTCTCGGAAAGCCCTGACCAGCATGTTCACATCAAGGAGACGCCGGGCTTTAACATCGGCGCCGCCGGGCAGCCGCCCAAATGCCGCAACTCGCTGCATTCGCATCGCACGGCCGAGGTGTTCTTCGTGCTGAAGGGCCGCTGGCGCTTCTTCTGGGGCCGCTGGGGCAAGGCCGGCGAAGTTGTGCTCGAGGAAGGCGACATCTTCAACATCCCGACCGGCATCTTCCGCGGGTTCGAGAACATCGGCACCGACTACGGAATGATCATGGCGATCCTCGGCGGCGACGATGCAGGCGGCGGCGTCATCTGGGCGCCGCAGGTCATCGAGGACGCCAAGGACCACGGGCTGGTGCTCGGCGAGAACGGCAAGCTCTACGATACCAAGAAGGGCCAGACGCTACCCGAGGCCATCGGTCCGATGCCGCTGCTCTCCGACGAGCAGCTGAAGGCGTTTCCCGAGACACCGGTCACCGAGGTCGTCCGCGACTACGTCGCCCGCTACTGGGACCTGACGGCGCTTGCGGGCAAGGCGCCGGCGAAGGTGTTGGGTGCCGACGCTCTGCTGCGCGACCGGCCGGGTTTCGAAATAGACTTCCTGACGCGTGGCTCCATCCCGAATTCCGCCTACAGCACCGAGCGCCACGAGGTGCTGATGGTCATGCGCGGCCACTGGGCACTCAGCTGGGACGGCGGCTCGACTGTGCTTGCACCCGGCGATACCTGCGCCGTGCCGCCGGGCCTGAGCCGCGCGCTGTCGCCGTCGATGACGGGCGAGGCAAGCCTCTACCGGGTCCGCAACACCGACGACAAGGCCGGCGCCACCTATCGCGGCTGAGGCCATCGGAGCCGGCTTTTGGGCCGGCTCCTTCCCCGAAGCGGCGATGGCGGGCGGCTGGCGCCGCACCTGCATCGCCTGGGACCCGGCCAGGCGCCTTCGTCGGTTCCGGCCGGTCCGGAGAGTTGAGCCCGCCATGGAGTTGTCCGAAATGAGCCCCGACTTGCTCAAAATCCTGCGCGGCGCTGACACGCCGACGGTCTGCAACGCAATCGAAGCCGTGCAAGGCCGGCGCGGCTTTTCCGCCTTCACGCGTGGGACCGTGCTTTGCTCGGCTCCCCGTGACAAGCCGATCGTCGGCTATGCGCGGACGGCCCGCATCGCGGCCGCAAGGCCGCCCGAGGAGCCCGCCGCGACGATCCGCGCGCGCCGGATGGACTATTATCGCTACATGGCTTCAGGTCCGCGGCCGGCCGTCGCCGTCATCGCGGACAATGATCATCCGGAGTGCGTGGGCGCCTATTGGGGCGAGATCAATGCAACGGTGCACAAAGGCCTCGGCCTCGCCGGCGCGCTCACCAACGGCGTCATGCGCGATCTCGGTGATCTGCCGGACGGCTTTCCCATCGTCGCCGGTTCGATCGGACCGAGCCATGCCTTCGTGCACGTCACCGCGATCGACGTCCCCGTCAAGGTGTTCGGCCTCGCGGTCGCCCCCGGCCAACTGATCCATGCCGATCGTCATGGCGCCGTGGCGATACCGACCGACGTTATGGATCGGCTCGCTGCGGCGATCACCACCCTGCGCGAGACCGAGGGCCTGATCCTCGAACCCGCCCGGTCCGCCGACTTCGACCTCGAGAAGTTCGAACGGGCCTGGCAACGCTTCGAGGCTGCACGCACGTGACCGACAAGGTCGCAGCGACGGATGCCGCTGCCGGCTATGCACCGCTGCTTCTGCTTCCAGGCACGCTCTGCAACGGCCGGCTGTTCGAGCCCTTGCTGCGCGAACTCGGGAATCCGCCGGCCGAGATCGGCGACATGACCGGGGCGCGCAGCGCACGGGAGTTGGCGGGCAAGCTCCTAGCCGGCGCGCCGCCGCGCGTTTCGCTGCTCGGCTTCTCGCTCGGCGGCATCGTCGCTATGGAGATGGTCGCGCAGGCGCCCGAGCGGATCGAAAGGCTCGCACTACTGTCGACGACGCCGCGCCCCGATCCGCCCGCCAACGCGCAAACGCGCCGCGACGCGGTCGCGCGCGCCCGTAGGCTCGGCATCGGCAGCTATGTCGACGACAACTGGGAGCGCTTCGTCGCGCCAGCGCGCCTTGAGGACGCTGACCTCAGGGTATCGATCGCGCGTATGGCGCGCGAGGTCGGCCTGAACGCCTTCGCCGACCAGACGGAGGTGGCCATCGACCGGGCCGATAGCCGTCCGCGTCTGATCTCCATCCGGGTTCCGACCCTCGTCCTTGCCGGGACGCATGAGCAGGTGTGCCCGCTCGACGCTCACCGGGAGATCTCCGGCGCGATCGAAACGGCATGGTTCGTCACAGTCGATGCCGGCCATTTCGCGATTCTCGAACGGCCCATCGACGTGGCGCGACACGTCCGCGCCTGGCTGGTAGCCTAGAACGCCATATAGCTTGTATCGGTGAGGACGCCAGACGGCATGCGCCTGGTGCCGGCGTTTCGACGCACTTG
This sequence comes from Rhizobiaceae bacterium, assembly GCA_905339215.1. Taxonomy (GTDB): domain Bacteria; phylum Pseudomonadota; class Alphaproteobacteria; order Rhizobiales; family Rhizobiaceae; genus DUSC01. The sequence continues at coordinate 21,256 of CAJPFN010000041.1, read as the reverse complement.
GCTCGGCGAGACGCCATACTGCTTCTTGAAGCAGGCCGTGAAGTGCGAAGCCGAGACGAATCCACAGGCGATGGCGACGTCCAGCACGGTCATGTTTGTTGAATTTAACAACTGGCGCGCCTTGGCCAGCCGCAGCCCTAAATAGTAGCGCAACGGCGTTGTCGCGAGATACTGTTGGAATAAACGTTCAATCTGTCGCCGCGAAATGCCGGCCTGACGCGCTATCTGGCCGAGGGTGATCGGATCTTCGGTCGCACGCTCCATAATGCGGATGGTCTTGATCAGCTTGTCGCTGGTTCCGGAATAGCGCAGCCCCGCCGGCGCCGTCTGCCGGCTTTCCCCATCACGACGGTTGTCGGCTAGGACGACCCGGCTGACGGTCCGTGTGAGTTCGGAGCCGCCGTGCTGGTCAATCAGCTCCAGTGCAAGATCGAGCGCCGCAAGTTCGCCTGCGCAGGTGATCATGCCCTGATGTCGGACGAACAGCACGTCAGAGACTTGCAGGGATACGAAAGTCTCTGTCAGCGCCGCTATTTTGGCCCAGTGGATAGTGCAGTTGGCGTCCTCGAGAAGTCCAGCCTCCGCAAGAAGCCACGATCCGGTACCTAGGCCGTAGAGCGGTACGGCGCGCCGGGCGCATAGGCGCATGAGCGAGCGGATGTCGGGCGTAGAGCGTCGCTCCACATCCCTGTCGGCGCAGGCCACGACCGCGCGCGGCAAATGTCCGAGCGATATCTGTCGCGCTGCCTCACAAATGCTGCCGGCCACGCACACCCCGATCCCGCTCGCCGATTCCACTGGCGCGCCGTCCTCGCTCACGAGCCGCCACCGAAAGACCTCCCGCCCGCAGCTCGCGTTGGCAATCCTCAGGGGATCGATCAGCGAAGACAGGCAGAGTTGCGAGAAACCGGGGATCAGGACGACCAGAAACTCGGCCGGTGGCGTGGGGGGAACCGTGACGGGATAAGGGTCTTGGCCGACCTCGACGGCGTCCCGGAACGCCCGGTGGGTGTTGAAAACGCTCATTTCCTACCCCTCGAAGCCGCCCCGCTGCATCCCGCCGCTAACAGGGCACTGGCGAGTGGGGCGGGCTGCCAATGTAGTGGCGGGCACCCGACCGACCATCGGGTGCAGACGGCACCGGCCGGATGTAGCCATGCGCGCGGCACCCCCCGGTCAAAGGCACGCCGCCGTCCATCGGAAATCGGACTTCCGGAACTGTGTCGCTCCACCACCAAGCCGGGCCTCCCTTCGGACCGTACGTCTTGCTGCTCTGTCGGCGGTCGTCATATACGTGACTCGAAACTAACATGAATGCATGCGCATTCAATCGCGGATATGTTTCATTGGCTGGGCAATTTGTCGCGCCTAGATGAATTGACATATACCTCATAATGCGAACAATGCATGCGCATGCATATCTACCGACGAACTGTAGTGCGGTCGGAGCATGCTTGGCGAGAGGAACGGCAGCAATGGCGATGACGCCGCGAGAAAACTTCAAGGCCTCCATGGAGCGGGCGGCGCCGAAGTGGGTGCCACTCGACATGGGCAAGCACATCGGCTCGATCCACAAAAAGCATTACGCCGCGCTGAAGCGGCTGCTGCCCCGGATCGACTTGAAGAACGACGACCTCATCCTCGACCGTATGGCGCAGACTGTCGTGCCGGACGAGGCGCTGCTCGAGCATTTCGGCATCGATTTCCGCTGGCTGGTGCCGAACTGGGTGCAGGTGAGGGAACGCGCTGACGTAGAGGGCTATTTCGACATGTGGCACGTCCCGTACCGGGGTGCGCATGGCGACCATTTCGCCGTCGACACGCTCGCAAAGGCGCCCCTCGCCGATTGCGAGACGCCGGAAGACGTCGCTGCGGCCGGCTGTTGGCCAGATCCCGAGGACCCGGCCCAGTTCGCCGGGCTCCGCGAAAGGGCGAGACGTCTCCACGAAACCACGGGCTACGTGCTCGGCGCTGACGCGATCAAGGCGGGTCCCCTGATGTCGGCCCTACAGATGCGCGGCTACCAGCAGTTCTTCATGGACCTGGTGATCAACCCCGCCCTCGCCGATGCGATTCTCGGCCGCATCACCGACCTGCTCTGCCGCATGTGGACCAGGTTCATGGAGGAAGTCGGACCCTACGTGCAGATCGCCTACGTCACCGACGACCTCGGCACGCAGACCTCGCTGCTCCTGTCGCCGAAGGTCTATCGGAACCGGATCAAGCCCTTCCACACCCGCCTCCATCATCACATCAAGTCGCAGGCCGACGTCTATGTGATGATGCACACCGACGGCGCCGTACTGCCGCTCATCCAGGATCTGATCGAGACGGGGGCTGACATCCTCAACCCGGTGCAGACCTCGACCGCCGGCATGCAGGATACGGCCGCCCTTAAGGCGCGGTTCGGGGATCAGCTGCGCTTTCACGGGGCCATGGACGTCCAGCAGATGATGCCGAACGCCACGGTGGCGGAACTACGCTGGGAAATCGCCCGCCGCATGACCGACCTCGGTCGGGACGGCGGCTACATCATCGCCCCCTGCCACAACATCGGCCACGACATCCCGCCGGAGAACACGCTGGCCTTCTTCGAGATGGTTCAGCAGATGCGCCGCTATCCGCTCGCTCTCGACGAGGTGTTGGCGAGCGGGGCGTCCTATTTCGAACGGCTCGGCCGCGAGGGGGACGCATGACGCCGAACGCGCGCTTCAAGGCGGAGCTCGCCGCGGGCCGGCCGCTGCTCGGCACCTTCGTCAAGACGCCGCATGCGACGGTGGTCGAGATCCTCGGCGCCATGGGACTCGATTTCCTCGTACTCGACGGCGAGCACTCGCCGTTCGACCGCGCCGCGACCGACGCCTGTCTGCTAGCGGCCCGGGCGGCGGGTGTGGCGACGCTGGTGCGAGTGCCGGACCACAGCCCCTCGACCATCCTCGGCGTTCTCGACTGCGGCGCCGCCGGCGTTGTCGTCCCGCACGTCACGACCCGCGAGCAGGCGCTCGCCCTGGCCGACGCGGTGCGCTACGTGCCCGGCGGGCGAGGCATCGCAGGCACGACGCGCGCCGGCCAGTACGGCCTGCGCCCGCTCGCCGAACACCGGCGCGCCGCCATTGCCGAGGTCTCGCTCATCTGCCAGATCGAGGACCGCGAGGGCGTCGAGAACCATGCCGCGATCGCAGCCGTCGACGGGGTGGACGGCCTGTTCGTCGGCCGCGCCGACCTAAGCCTCTCCTATGGCCGCGACGATTTCAGTTCGCCCGAGATCGACGCCATCGCCGCCGAGATCCTGGCGGCGAAAGGTGCCGCCACCGGCCTTTACTGTGCGCCGGGCGAGGACCTCGCCCGCTTTGCCGCGCACGGCGCGAGTTTTGTGGTGTCAGGCTCGGACCACAGCTTCCTCATCGGGGGTGCCCGCGCACTGGCCGCAGGGTTCGCTCCGCTACGCAACTCTGCCGGAGAACCGCAATGAGCGACCTTCTCATACCCGACCACGCGCTCAACATGCGCATTCTCGGGCATTCGGACCAGGGCGGGCGCGCCGACGGCATCCAGGTGATGGTGTCCGGCGGCTATGCCTATGTCGGCCACGTCTTCAGCGGCGGCTTCTCGGTCATGGACGTGCGCGATCCACGCCGTCCGCGATTCGTTCGCCACGTCCCCCAGCCGGAAGGCACCTGGAGCCAGCATCTGCAGACCCATGGCGACATCCTGATCGTCAACAACATGCGCGACATGCTGAAGGCCGAGAACATCGCCGCAGGCGACTACTACAAGGGTTCGATCGGCGACAAGATCGACCTTGCCGAGAAGGGCCACGCGGCTGGCATGCGCGTGTACGACATCTCCGATCGCGCCAATCCGCGCGAGATCGCCTTCCTCAAGATCCCCGGCCTTGGCGTGCACCGCGTCTTCTGGGACGGCGGCGACTGGGCCTATGTGTCGGCGCTGCCGCCGGGCTTCACGGACGACATCTTCATGATCGTCGACTTCCGCAATCCCCAGAAGCCCGAGCCGGTCTCCCGGCTGTGGCTGCCGGGGATGAACACGGCGGCGGGCGAGGTGCCGACCTGGGATCCGAAGCGTCGCTTCGCGCTGCACCATGCGATCGTCAAGGGCGACCTAGCCTGCGGCGCCTGGCGCGACGGCGGCGTGACGCTGATGGACGTTTCCGACCGACACAACCCGAAGCTGCTCGCCTACGACAATCCCTGCCCGCCCTTCGCAGGTGGAACCCACAACACGTTGCCGCTGCCGGGCCGCGGCCTGATGTTCGTGGTCGAGGAAGCGGTGTTCGACGGGTGCGAGGACGGCGTCAAGCGCAACTGGATTTATGACATCTCGGTGCCGGCCAACCCGGTCAGCATCGCCACGACGCCGCTGCCGGACGAGGTCGACTACGTCGCCAAGGGCGGCCAGTTCGGTCCGCACAACGTGCACGAGAACCGTTCGGAGGGCTTCCAGAGCGAGGATCTGATGTTCGTCAGCTACCAGAACGCCGGCGCGCGGGTGTACGACATCTCCGACCCGTTCCGCCCGAAGGAGGTGGCGTCCTGCGTCCCGCCGGCGCCGGCGCGGCTGATGGACTACCGTCCTGACCGCCCGCTCGTGGTCGACACGACCGACATCTACGTCGACCGCAACGGGCTCGTCTACACGACCGACATGAATGCCGGCCTCACGATCATGGAAGTGGACGGGATCTGATGGCAAGGGTTCTGGTCGCAGGTCGCATCCATCCCTCCGGTATGGCCGTGCTCGAGGCCGAGGACGGACTCGAGGTCGAGGTCGTCACCGACCCAGGCGCGGCGCTGCCGATCGACCGACTTCGCGAGGCCGATGCGCTTCTGATCCGCTACGGCGTGCTGACCGCCGAACAGGCCGCCGCAATGCCGCGGCTGAAGGTCGTCTCACGCCACGGCGTCGGCTGCGACAACCTGCCGGTCGAGGCGCTCACCCTGCGCGGCATTCCGGTGACGACCGTCGGCCCGGTGAACTCGGTCTCCGTGGCCGAGCAGGTCATGGCCATGCTGCTCACGCTCGTCAAGCGGATCGGCCCTTACGACGCGGCCGTGCGCGGCGGCAACTGGGCGATCCGCGACACGCTCGCTGTCGGCGAAGTTGCCGGGCGCCGGCTGCTGCTCCTCGGTTTCGGCCGCATTGGACGCGAGGTGGCGCGGCGGGCGCTCGCCTTCGACATGGAGGTCATAGCCTTCGATCCTTATGTCGATGCTGCGGCGATCGCGTCGGCGGGCTGCCGCGCGGTTCGGGACTGGCGCGCCGTCCTGCCGGAGATCGACGCGCTCAGCCTGCACCTGCCCGCAGGACCCGACACGCACGGCCTGGTCGGCGTGGGGGAGCTTTCGGCGATGAAGCCGACGGCGATCCTCGTTAACGCCGCCCGCGGCGGCATGGTCGACGAGGTTGCGCTCCACGCGGCGCTGACCGGTCGCATGGCGGCAGGCGGCGCCGCGCTGGACTGTTTCGTGGCCGAGCCCCCGACGCAGGACCTGCCGCTCCTGAAACTGCCGAACGTGGTTCTCAGCCCGCATTCGGCTGCGCTGAGCCTTGAAGCGGCGGAGCGGATGGCCGTGGTCGCGGCGCGCAACGTGGTCGCCGGGCTGGCGCAGCGCCTTGACCCGGCGCTTGTCTTCAACCGCAAATCGCTCGAGGCGGCCGGCCATGGGCTCTGACATCCCGATCGAGGGCCGTATTCCGTTCCTCGATATCACGATCCCCATCCACTGGGAGAACCACGCGCTCCTTATGTTTGTCCTTTGGTTCGTGGTGGTACCGGCCGCGGTGATTTTCCTACGTTTCGGCAAGATCGCACCCCGGACCTGGGGAATTCCGCGCGGCACGCCCAAATGGGCGTGGCCGGAACTCTGCTGGACGGTGCACAAACGGCTGCTCTACGCGGCGATCTTCCTGACGCTCGGCGCCGTCGGCTTCGCAATGATGCTCACCGGCGGCTTGTCCGGCACGCTACATTCCTTCTTCGGCCTCGCGACGCTCTTCCTGGGGACGCTTCAGGTGGTTTCCGCCTGGTACCGCGGCAGTCACGGCGGCCGCAAGAACCCCGCTGCCGATCCCGAGGACCGACAGACCTGGGGCGGCGACCATTTCGACATGACGCCGCGGCGCTGGTGGTTCGAGGCCTGGCACAAGACCGCCGGCTACTTCACCCTGTTCTGCGCTGGCGGCGCCGTGGCGACGGGGCTGTCCCAGTTCTGGTTGCCGGGGATCGCCGTCGCCTTCGCCGCCGTCGTGGCAGTGAGCCTGCTGCTCTCCGTGATCCTGCAAGGCCTCGGGCGCCATCACGACACCTACATGTCCGTCTACGGGTCCCACCCCGACAATCCGTTCAACAAGCGGCGCTATGCCAAGCTCTTCGAGGACCAGTCGAAGAAGCCGTAAACCTCAGCCGGGCGCGCGCATGAGCGTCATCCCGAGCAGCGAGTGCAGTGGCTGGAAGAAGCCGGTATCGGTGAGGCCCACTCCCGGGTTAGCGCCTTCGAACGCGCCGAGGAGCGACTGGACCTTGGCCGAATCCCAGACGTGCGCCCGCCCGCGCAGGTCGTGCATTTGCACCGGGATGCGCCGGATTCGCCAGCCGGGCAGCCGCCCGCACTCGTAGCGGTCGGCGGCGCGGGCGAGCGCGAACAGCGTCTCGCGCGCCAGGTCGGTCTGAACGTGAAACAGCGCATAGTCGCGTCCGAGCCGGTCGAAGGCTTGCGCCTGGTCGTAGGCGAGGGTCGACAGGCAGGCGAAGAGCCGACCGCCGGCGGCGAGATCGGCAACGAGCCTTCTGTCGCCGAAAAACAACTTTTCCTCGATCACGACGCCGTCGCCGCTGACGCGGGCCGCCAGGGGAACTCGCGCCGCCTGCGGTCGCGCCAGCGACGCTACACATGCCGCCGCCTGCTCCAGCCAGTCGCGCGCAACGGCGGCCCTGCTGCCCCCCTTCGCGATGAGTGCGGCATACTGTGCCTGCCGCGCGATCCGCGCGCGCGCCGTTTCGACGAGGTCCCGGACCGGGTAAGGGGTGCAGACCGGCGCGGGCAGGGGGAGCGCATCCATCTCGGCGCCTGTCAGTTGCCCATGCCGAGGGCGCGCTTGACGGCCTTGACCGCCCCTGGAGCGTCCTCGCCGAAAGCGTCGGCGCCGATCCTGTCGGCATAGTCCTGGGTGATCACCGCTCCGCCGATGACCACCTTCGCGGTCTTGCCCTCGGCCTTCAGGTGGTTGATCACCTTGAACATCTGCGGCTTGGTCGTGGTCAGCAGCGCGCTGAGGCAGACCACGTCGGCGCCGCGGTCGCAGGCGGCCGCAAAGGCCTCGTCGGCGACGTCGACACCGAGATCCTCGACCTCGAAGCCGGCGCCCTTCAACATCATGACAACAAGGTTTTTGCCGATGTCGTGCAGGTCGCCCTTGACGCTGCCGATGCTGACTCTTGCCACGGGCTCGTGATCGCTGCCGGCGAGGATCGGCTCAATGATGTCTATGCCGCCCTGCATTGCGCGCGCCGCCACCAGCATCTCCGGCACGAAAATCTCGCCGGCGGAGAACCGGTCCCCGACTTCGGCCATGGCCGGGATCATCGTGTCGCTGAGTAGCCGCCCCAGGTCGCCGCCGCCGTCGCGGGCCTTGGTGACGAGGGCGATTACGGTGTCGCGGTCGCCATCGCAGATCGCATCGAACAGCTCGTCCATCTCTTCTTCGGTCAGCATCGCGGCACCCATCAATGTTGCATGCGCATGCATCATACGGTGCGCCTTCCGGAGTATCAAGTGGAATCCTTGAAAGAAATGAATTTTCGTTGAATTCCGACCCGGCTGAATGGACTTTTCAAATCGTCCGGAGACCGCTATTTTGCATAAAATTCATTTATACATTCGTGCGGCCGGAGACGCTCATGGACCGGAAAGCCATCACTTCCTACGATGTCGCGCGCCTCGCCGGCGTCTCGCAGTCGGCCGTGTCGCGCGCCTTTTCGCCCGAGGCGTCGATCTCGGAAGCCACGCGGGCGCGCGTGATGAATGCGGCGCGCGAACTTGGCTACCAGCCGAACGCGATCGCGCGGTCGATGTCGTCGGCCCGCAACGAGCCGCAGCAGAAATCGGGGATGGTCGGTCTGATCGTCACCCGCATGCAGGATCCATTTTTTGCCAACACCGTCGCCGAGCTGAGCCGCAACATCCAGGCGAAGGGCTGGCAGATCCTGCTCTTCACGGTCGAGAGCCAGGAGGAAGTCGACGCGGCGCTGACCACGTTGATGCGCTACAAGATCGACGGAGTCGTCATACTGTCGGCGATACTCAGCGGACGCATGGCCGCCGCCTGCCACGCCTCGGGCATCCCCGTCATACTCTACAACCGAAGCGCGGCGGAATTGCCGGTCAGTTCGGTGCAGATAGAGAACCGCGAAGGCGGGCGGTTAGCCGCCGATTTCCTAATCGAGGGTGGCCATGAGAGGATCGCGTTCGTGGCCGGCGACGACGCCGATTCCACCTCGCGGCTGCGCGAAGAGGGATTCGTGGAACGCTTGGTCACGGCTGGAAAGAAGCTGTTCCTGCGCGAGACGGGGGACTATACTTTCGTCAGCGGGCGCGAGGCCGGCTTGCGTCTCTTTTCGCGCCAGGAGCGTCCGGACGCTGTCTTCTGTGCCAGCGACGTGATGTCGCTGGGGGTTCTGCATACCGCCCGCCACGAACTGAACCTCGACGTGCCCCGCGATTTCTCGCTGATCGGTTTCGACGACATCCCCGCCGCCGACTGGCCGGGACACCAATTGACCTCCATCCGACAGCCGGTTCACCGCATGATCCGGGAAGCCACCGACATCCTCATCGAGATGATGGAGAATCCGGACCGGTCGCCGCGCACAAGACGCTTTTCGGGGACGCTGATCGTGCGCGGCTCCTGCCGGCTGCCCGCCAAGGCGGTGTAGTCGCTACCGGTAGGAACAATATTTGGTGTCGCGAGACAACCGTCGTCTAGGGAGACGAGGGACGCCGGGTCCATTTTTTATGGATGGCTTGCTGACGCCAGCCACATCTATGAAGGGGCTAATCGTCGGCAATCGGAGGGCCACGGCGACAAACAGTCGTGTCCCGATGCCCGACAAATCCGCTGCAGCGTTCGCGCGAGGGGAGCGAATGACTATCGAGAAACCCAAAATCCTTGTCTCCCTAAGACCCGTTCTGGCTTCTTGGGTATCGGATGAGATATGGCCAGCCGGATGGCGCGCGCCAACGTCAAAACCGTACTAAACACAGCGGTCACTACTGCATTGTCGCTCCTGTAAACTAATTGGTGACGGCTACCTGTCGGTCAGGATGAAGCCCGCCAGCGTATTCTCTCTACGCGACCATCCTCGAAATCCGATCATCTGTGCTCTCGCTGATCCGTCGCCAAAGAAGGCCGGCTCACGGTCGATTTCCGCCTACCGTGTTGCCTTTGCGTCTTTCGCCAGCAAGGCAATTTAACGTCACCAATCCGAAACGCTGCCATTACAGTTTGCACTCCCGCAAAGAGATATGTCACCCGCCTGGGTAGGTTTCTGGGCGCTGCGCGAAAGCGACGTCCAGAGTTGAAAAAAACAGAGAAACCGAAGAAGCCACCTTATGAGCACTCAGGAGACCCCTATCCCAGCGATTGATGTACGTGTGATTCCTCCTCGTGATCGTCACCCCTTGATCTTCGCCAGTCTTGAGGCATTGAAACCACGCGAGTCCTTCATGATCGTGAGCGACCACGAGCCTCGGCCGCTACAGTACCAATTGCAGACTAGGTTTCCGGGTCTGTTCGATTGGCGCTTTGTCGAGCAGGGGCCAGAAACCTGGCGCGTCGTCATCACGAGGGAAGGAGGAAGCGACTGTGGGTGCTGCTGCGGCTCCTGACGGCCACAGGCTAAGCGACTGTGATTTCGGCTGCCGTAACTTTCTTGGTCAACAGGCGGCGCCAGCGGCAGAGAAGATTGGCCGCGACGCCGCGCTGGGCGACTGACGACACCGTCTCGCCCGGCTCAATATTCGCCTCGCGCCCGGGAGCCGATGTTTGAATAGACGGGAAAATGGCGGGAACCGGGAATGGAGCGCGGGAGCGCTGCTGGCCATGCCATTGCTCGTGGCGCTGCTGGTCGGGTGGGCAGTGGTCGCGGGGTGGTTTGAGGCCGAGTCTCCGGTGACGCCGAAAACGTCCGTGGGAGCGGCCGTACCGGCGTTCTCGCTGCCGCCTCTCGAGGCGATGGAAGCCGGGCTTGCCGACGGCGATCTGCGCGGGGCCGTCTCGATTGTCAACTTCTGGGCCTCCTGGTGCGCGCCATGCCGGGAGGAGATGCCGTTCCTGTTCGAGCTCGCGCAGGCGCCGGGCGCCGCGATCTACGGCGTTAACTCGCGCGACCGGATGGAGGCCGCCCGCCGGTTCCTTTCGGAGGCCGGCGACCCCTATCGCCGGATCGGCGTCGATGCCGACGGCAGCGTGTCGGCAGCTTGGGGCATCTACGGACTGCCGGCGACCTTCGTCGTCGATACCGGAGGCCGCATCGCCCACGCCCGCATCGGCCCGCTGGACCGGCGCGCTATCGACGAGGACATTCTTCCGCTGCTGGACCGGCTTCGCACCACGCCCTAATGGAGGGCGCCGGCGCCGCGGGATCAGTCGTCGTGAGGGCCGAGCCGGCGGTGGAGCCGGGCGTCGTGCGTGCGGAAATGGTCGACGAACCAGGCCTCCAGCACCGCGGTCAGGCGTAGGCCGGTCGCGGCATCGGTAGTCTCGGCGCGGTCCATGATGTCGCGCAGGCTGTCGAGCAGGCGCTCATGATCGGTCTTGTGCGGCGCCAGCTGGTCATAGCGGGCGCGGGTCATCTGCCGCTCCTCGTGGGCGAAATGTGCCGAGATCGCGCGGTAGAGATCGCCCAGGCAGCGGTCGACATCGGCATCGGGACGCCGGTCGAGGATGGCTCCCGCGGCGACGTTAACCAGCTCGACCAGTTCGCGGTGTTCGTGAGCGACGGCGGGGTCGCCGACGCTGAATTCGGGTTTCCAGGCGATGGGGGCCATGATCTTCGCTCCGCGATTGTCAGTGCACGAAGAAGCTGCCGGTCGTGGAATCGAAGTCGATGGCGAGGCTTTCGGCCGGCGAGAGATCGATGTCGAATGCTGCTTCCTGCGTGAAACCCTGTACCGAGGGATCGTCCCGCATCCGCAGGTCGAGATGGTAGCGCCCGGTCCGCAATTCGAGCCGGCGATAGACGCGCGATGGCCCGCTACCCGCCAGCCCGCTCGGCGGCAGGTCGTCGGCGATGACTGGCTGTGCGTCGATATCCATCTCGACGCGCACTTCGGCGCGGCGGCGATCGCATACCTGGCTGTCCCGCATGTTCTCGGGCAGTTTTGCCAGTTCCTCGGGAGTGCGGTCGCGGCAGTTGCGCGCGCCGCTGTGGGTGAAACTGAGCCGCAGCACCGCCGTTCCGGGCGCAAGGCTCTGCCAGACGGGCCAGGCCGAAAGAATTGCAGTGCCCAGCACCAACGCGAGAGAAAAGACGCCGCCGGCTGCCAGATGGTGAGCACGCGCGCGCCAAGTTCTAGGGCCGCTGGAGGGCGCGGTCATCGCGCGGACTCCCCGGTCGCGTCGGTGATTTCATCCTCGTCCAGCGCGCGCGCCCTGGCGTACGGCGGCAGTACAGCAAGCCGGGCGGCGAAGGCGGCCAGTTCGTTGCGCAACCGGGCCGCTTCGGTGGGACCGGCCCAGACCAAAAGCACCCTATCGCGGGGAACGCGTTCGCGCAGGTAAGGGTCGCGGGTGCGGTCAAGACGGGCGCGGGTCCAGGCGACGCCGAAGCGGTTGAAACAGTCACGCTCGGCGCAGCCGGCAACAGCGACCCCATCGGCCAGATTCCGGCTGACGATGTAGTCGATCAGCGAAGGCGGCGCCATGGCCACGCAGGGAAGCACGACGCGTCCGGGCGCAGGCTTGGCGGCGGCGCCATGCGCGCAGGCGAGGGTCAACACCCGCCCCGGCTCCCCCGCCAGCGCCGCGGACGCGTCGACCACCTCGACACGGACCTCGGCAAGGGGGCGCTCAGGCAGGTCGATGCCGGTGGTCAGCGGGCCCGAGCGGCGGAAGGGCGTGGACGACGGGCAGGAGCCCATGCAGATGCCGCAGGACACGCAGCGCGCGGGGTTGACCGCGACTTCGTGCGTGAAGGGCAGGCCGTCGCTGCGCGGTACCAGCGTGATCGCCGCATAGGGACAGTCGGCGATGCAGCGGGAACAGCCGTTGCAGAAATCGAGGGAAACCTGGGCGGCAGCCTGCTCGCGCCGTCGCGGCAGCCAGGGCGTGCCTGCCAGAACAAGGGTGAAGGCCAGCACACCGGCCCAGATCGCACCCGGCGGGACGGACTCTATCACCGGATAAAGCGACAGCAGGAACCAGTCGATGCCGACCGCCTGCGGAATGCTGGCCAGGTCGGCTGCTCCCTGCGAGACGGCCGGAAGTGCGAGCGAGCCCGCCACGAGCGCGACGAGCGTGATGGCGGCCAGCCCGCGGGGCGGTTTGGTGCGCGCCTCGGTGATACGCTGGATATGGATCCACATCAGCAGGAGCAGAAGCAGCGGAATGGCGATGTGCAGGAACACCATCAGGGTGAAGAATCGGCTGGACAGCGTCTGCGGCGACAGGAAGTTGCGCGCGATCGGCTCGGCGAAGATGCCCAGCGTGTCAAGGAGCTCGGTGGTAACCATGGCGACATACTGCGCCAGCCGGTCCCAGACCAGCCAGTAGCCGGTGATGCCCGAGAGGTAGACGAACCAGATCACCGCGACACCGGTGACCCAGGAGAACCAGCGCTTGCCGCGGTAGCGGTCCATGGACCATTCGCGCAGGAGATGGACGAACATCACCAGGACCATGAGGTCGGATGCATAGCGGTGCAGGCTGCGCGCCAGTCCCGCGTGCCACCAGAGGTCGTTCGTCATCCATTCGATTGACGCGAAAGCCTGGGTGACGCCGGTATCGAAGAAGATAAAGAGGTAGATGCCGGAGATCGCGACGATCCAGAACAGGAGCCAGCCGATCGGGCCAAGCTGCGCCAATGGATTCCAGTCCGGCCCGAAGGCGCGGTCGAGGAGGCGTTCGGCCCGGTCGAAACCGTTGCGGATCATAGTGCGCAAGGAAATCATGATACGCTGTTGCTCTCGGGCCGCTGCATGCGCCGGCGCTCCAGCCAAAGCCGCAGGATGACGATTGCGGTCAGCAGAAGCGACAGGGCGCCGAAGAAGATGCCAAAGAAGATGCCGTAGTCGAAGCGGTAGGCGCCGGTCAGCGGGTTGTAGACGGTGCACAGGAAGCTGACGCGGTCCCAAAGGTCCCGGGGTGCGACGGAGCGCGTGCGGGTGCCGAGCACCAGTTCCTTCAGCGGCTCGATCAGGACCTGCGGCGGAAACGCCTCGCCATAGACCTGGCGATAGACCACGCCGTCGGCATCGAGGATGGTCGTCTGCGTCACATGGTCGAAACTGCCCGCCAGGGCCCGATAGGAAAAGCCCAGTTCCTCCAGGAACGCGGCCGTCGTGTCCGGGTCGGCACTGGCGATCCTCCATCCGGCGATATCGGCCAGGCGGTGCGTGCCCGAGAAGGCGGTAAGCTGCGCCGGCCGGTCGCCATTGGCGTCGAAGCCGAAGGTGAGGACGTCGAAGCCGTCGTCGCCGAGCGTCTTGCGGGCGCTTTTGACCTGCCCGCGCAGGTATTCCGTGGTGATCGGGCAGACGGTCGAGCAACTGGTGTAGACCAGCGAGACCACCAGCGGCTTGCCCCGCAGCCGGGCGAGGTCGAGCGGGCGGCCGGCATGGTCGGTCAGCACGTGGTCCGACACCCGTCCGCCGATCGCCGCCTGGCTGATGTCGTAGCTTGCCCTTGCATCGAGCGCCGTCGTCTCGGCCCGGGCGGGCAGAGCCAGCAGCAGGGCAAGCACGGCAAGCTTCAGATTGCCCATGCGACGCCCCGGTCCAGTATGACGCCCAGCGACAGCAGGGCGAAATGACCGAGGGAGGCACGGAAGGTCGCCCGCGCGGTGGCCTTCGACGGCGCCCGCATCAGGCGCCAGCTCGTCGCCAGGAACCAGCCTCCGGCCGCGACGGCGCAGAGGCCGTAGATCGGGCCAAGGCCGTAGAGCAGCGGTCCAAGCGATAGGGCGACGAGCGCGGCGACGTGCAGGAAGATCACCGGGCCCCAGGTCTGGTGCCCGGCGACCACCGGCAGCATCGGGATGCCGGCGCGACGGTAATCCTCTTGGCGCACCGCGGCCAGGGACCAGAAATGCGGCGGGGTCCAGAGGAACAGCATGACCGACAGGAGGATCGGCACCGGACCCAGAGTGGGAGCGAACGGATCCGCGGCCGCCGCCGCGCCGGCCAGCAGCGCAAAGCTGCCGGCCGCTCCGCCGATCACAACGTTCCACACCGTGCGCTTCTTCAGCCACAGCGTGTAGACTACACCATAGGTGAAGGCGCCGAGGAAGATCAGCGCTGCCGCCAGCGACCCGCCCACCGACCAGCCCATGAAGATCGATGCCGCCAGCAGCAAGCTGAAGGTCAGCGGCCAGACCGGCCCTTGTTTGAGACGGCCGCTGGCGAAGGGCCGGTTGAAGGTGCGCGCCATCAACCGGTCGGTGTCTCGTTCGAAATATTGGTTGAAGGCCCCCGCCGCGCCGGAAGCGCCCAGCACAGCGAGGGTGAACACTGACGCCTCGAGCCAGCCCAGCCGGTCGCCGCCGACCAGGATGCCCACCAGCGCGGCAAGCGCGATGAAGGCGCCGATCCTGAGCTTGAGAATCGAGACAGTCACGGCCAGGGCGGCTACCATTGGTTGGCTCCCTGTCAGCTCAGCGGAACAGCCAGAGTTCCGACAGATACTTCCAGTTGACGAAATAGTAGAGCATGAAGCAGGCGAAAAAGATGCCGACCAGGATGATCGTCCCGGGAAGCTTCAGCGTGCCATGGCTTCCGTACTCGCTCACCGACTCGCGGCCCTTGTCGTGCAGCGGGAAGGTGAGCTTAGCGCCCATCCGGTCGAGCCGAGGCCCGGCAAGGATCGAGCCGACGACGATCACGATGAACATGACACCCCCGACCGCGGCAAGGATTGCCGAAATCCCGTTCAGCCCCATCATCAGATAGGCGGCGGCCGGGAATTCGTAGGCATGCGCGGCGTCGGTAAGCGATATGTCCCAATGCCGCCGCGCCACGCCCAAGGTGCCCGCCCCCATCATGAAGAGCGAGATGCCGCCGGCACCAATGCCGAAGACAAAAGGCTGCCACCTGGCCAGACCCGGCCAGAGGATGTCGCGCTGGAAGATCAATGGTACCACCAGATAGGTCATCGCCATAAAGGCGAGCGTCGTCCCCGCCACCACCGTGCCGTGAAAATGGCCCGGCACGTAAATCGTGTTGTGCATGAGAACGTTGAGCTGTTCGGTGCCGAGCACGACGCCAGAGATGCCGCCGATGAAGCCGAACATCACGAGCGAAAGGAACATGCCGGCGAAGGCCGGATTGCCCCAGGGCGCCTTGGTCAGCCATTCGAAGGCGCCGCGGGTGAAGCCGTTGCGTCGCTGCGCCGCCTCGATCGCGCCCGGCACGGTCAGGCCGTGGATCATCGAACCCATGACGGCCAGGTACATCATGTAGGAGGTGTTGACGATCTTCCAGCTGGAGGACATTCCCGGCTCCGCCAGGATGTGGTGCGCCGAGGCCAATTGCAGGAAAAGGATGTACATGAAGAATGCCATGCGGCTGACCTTCTCGGACAGCGGCTTGGCCCCCAGCACCATGGCGCCGATCGCGTACCAGATCGACACATGGGCCGAGACGTTGATCTGCTGGCTAGAATGGCCCATGCCCCACCAGACAACCTTGTACATCAGCGTATCGATGTTCGAGATCAGACCGAGTGACCAGAGCCAGGTCGGGATCAAGATGATCGCGCCCGAGGCCAGCGTGAACACGGCGATGATACCTGCGGTGATCGCGCCGAAGGTCACGAGCGGCACAGAGCCTTCATAGGTGTTCTCGTTCTTAGCCACCACCAAGGTGGCGAAGAAGACGAAGACCGCGATGAGCGCGCCCACCGCGAAGATGATCAGCGACAGGTAGAACCACTGCGAGGCCTGCATCGGCGGATAGGAGGTAAACATCACCGTCGAATCGCCGCGTAGTACCGCGTAGTTCGCCATCACTCCGCCAACCACCATCAGAAGGAAAGCGAACCAAGCCACCTTGGGCGCGGCGAGGCGCGAACCGAGGATCACGGCAGAGGCGAAATAAAGTACCGCGATCTCAAAGAAGATGATCCAGAACAGCAGGACGTTCGCCCCGTGGCCGGTCAGGACAAGGTAGAACCATTCGGCCGGTAGAAGCTGCACGGCGGGCCAGCGGGTCAGAGCCACCAACAGCCCCATCAGCCCGCCGAGCGCGAGAAACAGCACCGCCGCCACGGCGTTCACCTTGATCAGCGCTTCGGCGCTGGCCTCGATCTTCAGGCCCGAGAAACGGCAGATACGCCACGAGGTGCCGGCGACGGCGGCAGGCAGCGCTCCTTGGTCAATGCTTGTCATGGCTATCCTCCCCTAGTCCACGACCCGGACACGTCCGGTCATCGTGTGATGGCCAACCCCGCAGAATTCGTTGCAGACGATGCCGAACGTGCCGCTTTCCGTGGGAGTCAGGGTGATGATGTGCTCGTATCCGGGATGTATCGAGATGTTGATGTTCGTCGGCTGTAGCGAGAAGCCATGCTGCCAGTCCGCCGAGGACAGGTGGATGCGATAACTTTCACCCTTCTTCAGTTCGAGGATGGGCCAGAATTCCCAAAGCCGCGCCACGATATAGGCGTCACCGCCGGCGGGCGGGCGCACCACGGGCACGCCGTCCTCTTCCACGGGCTTGCCCGCGGCGTCGACGACTTGGAACTCCTCGGCAAAAGCGTCAACCCGCTCGACATAGGCCGAGGGCTGGACCTTGTAGGTCTCATTCGACAGGTTCTGCTGGCCGATGAAGTGCCAGGCGATCATGAAGAAGAACATGAACAGCCCCCAGAGGAAGGCGATCACGATCCAGAACAGTTCGATCCCGTGTATCGGATCTTTCCACCAGAGGCGGTTTGTGGGGGGGCTGATAGCCATGACCGTGCCTCGCCCCCAATCAATTGGCCACGGGGATGGAGGCGATCTCCATCACACCCCAGACGATGTAGAGTACGGTCGGGATGGTGATCCCGAGAAACAGCAGCAGGAACGGGTTATCGAGAACCTGCTGCATGAAAGGCACGTTTTCCGGCGGGCCGCTGTCTGCCTTGGCGGCGGTATCTCGCTTGTCGCTCATTTCCGTCCCTCCCCGTATCAGGCGGGCACGGCGTCAAACTTCCGAAAAAGGGACTAGCCCCCCAATTCCGCGACGCCTCCGCCGGGATTGCTGACACCCCAACAGGTCGTCCAAAGTCATCGTCACCCGACCCAGGCACGATGGCATCGGTTCTGCAATTCCTCCCTGCAGCACCGCCGCATCAATTCGCGGCAGGACGTTTCCTGTAGCGAATTTACGCATAGCGCCGCGATCGTCGGCTTGATCTATGTCAAGGCAGGCGCCGACAACAACTGCAGACTTTTGCGTTCGCGAATCCGAATCAAAAGGGGAAAGACCGAGGTATGAGTCGGCGCGAACCAGAGCATGCCTTGCTGCAGAAGACCTCGTCACTTCGATCTTCGCCTCGGTGAGGCTAACCAAGGATGGGCTCAGGTGACCATCTTCTGCTTGTCAATTCCAGTTCGGGCCGGTCCGGTGCGGCGCAGATGGCCTGTCAATCGGCGCTGCCTCGCGGGATCGGCATGGAATACCGCATGAAGCGAGTAGCGACATCAGGGACGGTTTTGCCGCCGACCCCGACGGAGCAGGAGGCCATCTGTCGGAGATCGGATACTCGGTTTACGTTGTACTTAATGTCTCACAACATAACTCTCCATCATCGGGCGGGGACTCATGCTAACCAGGTCGGCTGACTCTAGCCTGCAAAGAAAGAGTTCTCGCTTGAACGAAGAAAATGTTATCTTGGTTGACGCTGAAGACCGGCCGTTAGGCAGTGCGGAAAAGCTCGTCGTACACCAGAGAAACATGCGCCACCGCGCCATTTCCGTGCTGATTTTCGACCGCACGGGCCGGATGCTTTTACAACGGCGCAGCGCTTCGAAGTACCATTCCGGAGGCCTTTGGAGCAACGCCTGCTGCAGTCATCCGCGACCGGGCGAAGCTCCGGCCGCCGCGGCCGGTCGCCGCTTGAGAGAGGAAATGGGGTTTTCCGCCCCACTCAGCTTCGCCTCCCGGTTTCGCTACGAGGCGGCGGTCGGAGTCGGCCTGTGGGAAAATGAAGTCGTGCATGTTTTCTCGGGTCTCCATGATGGCGAGGTCGTGCCCAACACCGACGAGGCCGAGGATTTCTGCTGGCAGGCCCTTGACCCTATCTGGGAAGATGTGAAGGCCCGCCCCCACCGCTACACACCCTGGTTTAGGCTCTATTCGCAGGCATCTTGGTTCGCCATTCGCCAGCAGGCTGTTGAAGAAAGGTACTCGTTGAGCCTTTAGTGTCTGAAGCCACCGATCGTCGGGAACGCCGTGTTTAAAAAGGGAGACGGCGTCCCGGAAAGGGCAGATGCGCCTCGCCCCATGCCCCGCTGTGTTCTCGTAGTCGTCACAGTCGGCCAGCGTACCGCAGACAACCAAGAGCAAGATCTCCGGTCGCTGATGCAGGATCCAGATCCAACGCACGTCACGCATATCTTCGATCCGACCGAAATGCCCAGCAAAAACCAACAGCCGAGACTAGGATCCCCGTCTCCTCACCCAAAACGCTCATCCAGCGCCTCCGTATCATCTCGGCGCACAGAAACACCCAATTCACAATGGGTCACACTTTGTCATTTGAGTTCGCGGTCTTGGCGTATTCACCTGCCCAATTGTTGAGGAGGTCGAGGGATCATATGTTGTGCGGGATTGCAGGAGGGACTGATGAGACCGATCGCCATGCTCGTCACAGGTCTTTCCATCGCGACCGCGTCGGTGGCTCCTGCGCGCGCCGTCGAGATCGATCTTGAGCTGTTCTGGCTGGCATGTCCCTACCTGCTGGACAGCGCCGCAGGGGTGGCGCTTCGACGGCTGGAACTGCCCTTGGAAACCATTGGCCCGATAGCCGATTATGCCTGCGATGTCGCTCAGTCCTATCAGAGTTTGGCGTCGAATCCGCCGAGCGCGGTCGCGCAGGACGACCCCGAAACCGCCCTGGAGATATTCTGCAAAGGCTCTTACCTCGACTACTGCGCTGGAGTACCGGGCGCAGCTCCGATGTCCTTTGCATTCCGATGCTGGGTCAAGGGATTGTCGCTGGAGCAGTGTGCCGTGGATGCGATCCACTCCAGGGCAAACTGAGGCCTGTTGATTCAGGATTGATCGGGTCAGGGGATGCCTCACGGGGCGCCCCTCCCACACCACCGGGCATACGGGTCACGTACTACGGCGGTTCGTCCGGTTACGCTTGGGCAGAGACATAGAGACGGGAGACCGAGTGGCTCGAAGTAATGGTTGCGCAGGGCCTGTTGGACCGCCGGGTGTCCTGACACACGCCAGAATACCGTCGGCGAACCGGCGGTGGCCGCGGCACTGAACTTTGGAACGCCACGACGGCTCAGTTCCTTGAAGCGGTTGTGTAAATACCCGCGGAATCTGGCAGAAGCCGCAGTAGCCGCGCCATCCGATGAGGTGCGGTCTAGCCAAAGCCGCCGCGCAGGTCCGTTTCACCACCATCGCCCAAAACATCAAACGCACTATCACCGTTGTCGCAGGGGGGGTTGAGGGGAAAGCCGCGCTGCTGTGTCGGCCGCCCCTAACCGGCCCTAGAGAACAACCGGCGCTCCCAGCACCGCGCCGCCGACCAAGGCGACCCATTTGCACAGGCGTCATATATATTCAATTGACGTATAGCCCGCGATCCATGGCTTGATCTATGTCAAGGCGTGTGTCGACGGCGTCTGCAGCCTCGTTCGTCAGCAGACAGGAATTTGTCCTGAAGAAAAATCCCGTCGCGTCGAAATTTACCTCGGTAAGGCTACCTACAGATGTCCTCACGTAACCATCTTCCGATCGTCTATTCGTGTTCGGGCTGTTCCAGCGCGGCGCAGATGGCCAACCACTTAGCAATCTCGTTGGACCGACGGGGGTTAGCCGAAATGTCATGCATCGCGGGCGTAGGAGGCGATGTGCCAAAGCTGGTGCGCGTGGCCAAATCGGGGCGTCGCATCGTCGGCATCGACGGTTGCGCCTTGGCATGTGTGCGCCAGTGCCTCGCTCGCCACGACGTGCAGCCGGCGGTATATCACCTCTTGTCCGACCACGGCGTGCGAAAACGCTATCAGGCGGACTTCGACCCCGACGAGGCCGCAGAGCTCCTGGAGCGTATCGCCGCTGGTCTTGCAGTCGCCGAGGCGACTGCCGACCAATAGCCTCGGCTAGAACCGGTCAAGAGGCTGCGCCTCCGCACGGGTAAGACGCCTTATGGCGAACCCTGAGAGGGGCTTCGTCTCGCCTGGATTTGTGCCCGGTTCGGGAACAAACGCCTGAGGTGGGTCGCGCCGCCCAGAAGTTCACGCATGTCTATCGACTCGAGACGCCAGAGGTTCCGGCGCGACTGACAAAAAGCCTGCAGGAATTCGATGTCTTGCTCGGCATGGCCGTGAAGCGCGAATGGCAGGCCTTGAACTTGTCGAGCGAGTTCGATGACGAGATCGACATGCCATGAATGGGGCGGAATCCGCCCGTTCGTTACGCGCCGCGCAGCCCGAACACGCCGGAAAGCCCGGCGATGTATGTGGTCAGTTAAATCATATCGCGGGGAACTTCCCGGGTGAGAGCCTCCGAAAGCCGCAATTTACACCGCAAGCCGCAAAGATTCAGCGGCCATTAACAGGCATTCGCCATATCTCTTGATATGCGATTGGCACGGCGCGGAACACACACGGTCATGACCCCCGTCCTCCCGGACGGGGAGACGCGCATTACGATCGATGAATCGGTGAACGCGCCCGAGCTGGAGGCCTTGCAGTCGCTGATCGATATCTTTGTCGTCACCACGCTGGAGACCATCAGTGCCACCGACACGACATCGCTGGAAATGTTTGACGATCCCGCGTACCGCACCAGGGTCGACGAGA
>CAJPFN010000040.1 GCA_905339215.1 Rhizobiaceae bacterium | reverse complement strand
TCTGCGCATCAGCGGGATCGCCGCCTTGCTGACGCGGAACATGTGCAGGAGGTTGACCGCGTAGAGCGCGTCCCACTCGTCCTCGGTGGTCTCCTCGAACGGCTTCTTGATGCCGAGATAGTCGCCGACATTGTTGACCAGCACGTCGAGCCGGCCGAAGCGCTTCTCCACCGCCGCCATCAGCCGCGCCACGTCCTCGGCCTGGCGCACGTCGGCGACCTCGACGATGTGTTCGGCGCCGGCCGCATCGAGCGCGGCGCGTACCTCGGCCGCCCGCTCCGGCACGATCTCGGCGACGGCGAGGCGCATGCCGGCCCTGGCGAAGAGCTCGACCGTGGCCCGGCCGATGCCGGCGCCGCCGCCGGTGACCAGCGCCACCTTGCCGGCGAGGCCGAGGATGGATTTCTCGTCGATCATGCCTGCTCCTTTCCTGCCCCTTCGCCGTCGACCGCGAAACGGTGCGTCGCGTCGACCACCAGCCGCCGGTGCAAGATGAGCCAGGCGCCGTCGCGGCGCACGAAGCGGTCGGCGTAGCGGATGGTCATCTCGTAGCAGCTCGGCCGGCCGTCGCGGTCGTCGTAAAAGTGCCGGGCGATCGCGTAGGTTTCGCCCTCGCCGGCATCGCCGGCGAAGTCGACGGCCTGGCCGAGCACGCCGTGCCAGGTGCGCCGGTAGAGGCCGCGCATCATCGGCGGCACGCCGGCGAGCGCGGCGCGGCCCTCGAAGCGGCCGCGTGGCGCTTCCAGGACACCATCGTCGGTGAACTGGGCGGCGAAGAGCGCGCCGTCGCCGCGGTCGACGGCGACCGCATAGCGCTCGGCGAGACGGCGCGTCGCCAGCGCGTCGAGAAGATCGTTTTCCGGCACGCCCATCAGCGGCCGACCGCGGCGACGACCTCGGCCACGGCGCGGTCGACGTCGCTGCGGCGGTAGCCGAGCAGCGCCGTCTCGGCCGGGTCCGGCTCGTAGGCGAGCACGACGCCGCGGCCGGGCACGATGAAGGCGTCGGGGAGCAGCGGATGCTCCTCGTTGCGCTCGACCAGGCGGCGCTTGCTGCCGACCGTATCGAAGATCTTCTGGAAGAAGTCGCGGAAGGTCAGGTTGGCGTCGCCGATCAGATAGGCCCTGCCGCTCTCGGCCCGCTGCAGCGCGCCCCAGATCGCCTCCGATAGCGAGCGCACCGACATGTAGTTGGTGCCGCCGGCCGGCGCGTAGTCTGGGATCTCCGGCCGCTCGCCCTTCGCCCAGGCGGTCAGCGTCTCGTAGCGCCGGGCGGGGATGCCCGGGATGGCGCCGACGATCGATGGCGGGTTCAGCGTCGACACGTTGAAGCCGGAAGATGCGAGCGCCCGTGCCCCTTCGTCGGCGAGCGAGCGGGCGCGGACATAGGCGTTGGTGTCGACCAGGTGCGGCATGACCTGGTGATAGTAGGAGCCGAGCTGGACGAAGCGGCCGACGCCGGCGCGTTTCGCCAGGGCGGCGAAGTTCGGCACGCCCTCGATCTGCATGACGCGCCAGAACTCGGCCTCGTCGGCGCCCTTCGGGATGTGGCGGATGTCCTGGCCGGCGGCGAAGACGATGGCGTCGAACGGCTCGAGGTCGCGCTCGGTGAAGGTGCCGCGTGAGTAGTCACCGATGAGGACCGGCATCGACGCCATCGGCGTGCCGGCGGCGGCCGGCTTGCGCGCGGCGAGCGTCACCGCGTTGCCCTGCGCCTGCAGATAGGCGGCCGCATGGCCGCCGATCATGCCGGTGCCGCCGACGATCAGGATCTTCAAGCCGCGTCCTCCCTCGTTCCGCCGCAGAGCTTGAAGGAACAAGGACGCAAGCGCATCGTCCGGATTGGGTATGCGTCGGGTCGATCAGGGCCGGCCGGCGCCGGGAACCTCGACGCGCGCCACGTCGATGCGGCCGGAACGGAGCGACGGCGTCTCGTCGCGGCGGTGCGAGGCGGCGCAGCAGACGAAAAGGTCGCGCCGGCCCTCGCCGCCGAGCATGCAGGCGAAGGCGCCGGCGCCCTCGATCTCGACGCGCGCGGTGATCGCGCCGCCTTCGCCGACACGTACGACCGAGTTGGTGAAGAGCGAGGCGGCCCAGACGTGGCCCTCAGCGTCGAGGCAGATGCCGTCCGGGATGTGGCCGGGGATTTCGGCGAAGACCCGCCGCGCGGAAAGGCTGCCGTCAGCCGCGACGTCGAAGGCGGTCAGCCGCGAGGCGAGCGATTCGGCGACGATCAGCGTGCGCCCATCGGGCGAAAGCACGGTGCCGTTCGGGCAGAGCAGGTCGTCGGCCACGGCACCCACCGTTCCGTCGGGCTCAACGGCGAGCAGCATGGTGGGACGCGGTTCCTCGCCGCGGTCGAAGTCGAAGCCGATATTGCCGACATAGGCGCGGCCCGACGCGTCGACGACCATGTCGTTCGACTGCGCCACGTGGAGGCCGGAGAGGTCGGCGTGCAGGCGAAGGACACCGCCCGAGCGGCGCAGGATGCGACGGTCGTCCATCGAGACGACGAGGAGGTCGCCGCTGGGCAGCCAGCCCATGCCCGACGGGCTGCCTTCGACGGCGAAGCTCTCCAGACTTTCGCCCGCCGCGGACAGACGGTGGACGATGCCGGCGTGCTGGTCGGAGAACCACAGGCTGTCCTCGCGCCAGCGCGGTCCTTCCGGATAGGCGAAGCCGGAGGCAACGGTGCGCGCCGCGAAGGTCTTCATTCCGCCCGGTCCGGCTTCGGCGCGTTGCGCCGGACGATGTCGAGGAAATGCGGCTGCTCGCCGCCGCCATGGACCTCAAGGGCCGCGCCCGAGACGAAGCCGGCGAGCGGGCTGGCGAGGAAAAGCACGGCGTCGGCGACGTCGCGGCCGCGCCCCATGCGGCGCATCGGCGTCGCCGCGGCGATCTCGCGCTGCGCCGCCGCCGAGCCGTAGGAGTATTCGGCGTTCTCGGTCTCCATCAGGCCGGCGACGATGGCGTTGACGCGCACGGTCGGGCCCCATTCCTGGGCCAGGCTCGTGGTCAGGCTGACCAGGCCGGCCTTCGCCGCGCCGTAGACTGCCGTCCATGGCGCCGGACGGCGCGCCGCCACGCTGGCGATGTTGACGATCGAGCCGCCGCCTTCCTGCGCCGCCATGACGGCGTGGGCGGCCTGCGACAGGTGGATCGGCGCCAGGAGATTGAGCGCCACGATCGCCTCGGAAAAGCGCGGCGAGGCAGTGGCGGCGTCGGCCTGCGGCGAGCCGCCGGCATTGTTGACGAGCAGGTCGAGCCGGCCGTGGCGGGCGGCGACCGCCTCCATCAGCGCCTTGCACTGGTCGGCCTTGCGCACGTCGCAGGCGAGGAACTCCGCGCCGCGCCCGCCGGCCGACGGCAGGCTGTCGGGCTCGGTGCGGGCGCAGACGACAACCGCGGCCCCCGCCTCGAGCAGGCGCTCGGCAATCGCCCGGCCGATGCCCTTGGTGCCGCCGGTGACCAGCGCCACCTGGCCCTCCAGCGACAGGCTCAACGAATTCGCGTCCGCCATGCCGTTCCCTTCCCTCGCCATCCCCGACGGCCCGCTTCCGGTTATCGCGGCCAATCGGCCGCGCATTCGTCTTTTCGGACGATGCCGCCCATATGCGAGGCACTAGCTTCGCGGCTATTGTAGCGGAGGTTCCGCGGCAAACGCATCCGCACGGGTCGACATGAAGAGCATCCACGATTCCGGCTGGCAGTTCACCACCATCCCGGCCCTTTCGGCCCGCGCCGCCGAAACATACGGCGACGCGACCGCCATCGAGGACGGCGCGACGCGGCTCACCTTCGCCGGCCTCGACCGCGAAAGGCGGCGCGCGGCGAAGGCGATGATCGCGTGCGGCGTGAAGAAGGGCGACCGCGTCATGATCTGGGCACCGAACAGCTGGCGCTGGTTCGTCGCCGCCCTCGGCCTGGTCTCGGCCGGCGCCGTGCTCATCCCCACCTCGACGCGCTTCAAGGGCCGCGAGGTCGAGGAACTGATGCGGCGCAGCGGCGCGACCATGCTGGTCTCCTGCGGCGAGTTCCTCGGCCAGTATTATCCCGACCAGCTGGGCGAGGCCGCCCGCGCGCTGCTGCACACCATCGTCGTGCTCGGCGAGCCGCGCCGCGGCGAACTCTCCTGGGACGCCTTCGTCGCTCGCGGCGACAGCGTAAGCGATGGCGAACAGTCGGCGCGCGAGGCGGACATCGGTCCCGACGATTTGTGCGACATGCTGTTCACCTCGGGCACGACGGGTTACCCGAAGGGCGTCATGTACGGCCACCGCCAGTGCCTGATGGCCATCGACGCCTGGGCGACGCGGGTCGGCATCCGCCGCGGCGACCGCGTGCTGGTGATCCCGCCCTTCTTCCACGCCTTCGGCTACCGCTCCGGCGCCATCGTCTCGATGATGCGCGGGGCCGTGCTGATCCCGCACCTGACCTACGACGCCGAGGAGATCCTGAAGCGCGTCGAGCGCGAGCGGATCTCGGTCATTCCCGGCCCCCCGGCCATCTTCCACGGCATGCTGCAGCACCCGCGCATGGCCGCGTTCGACCGCTCCAGCCTGCGCCTCGGCATCACCGGCGGCGCCGTCGTGCCGGCGACGCTGATCCGCCGCATGCGCGAGGACCTCGGCTTCGCCGGCGTGGTCAACGGCTACGGCCTCACCGAATGCGGCGGCTACGGCACGATGTGCTCGGCCGACGACACGGACGAGCAGATCGCCAACACGGCCGGCAAGCCGTTCCCCGGCACCGAGGTGCGCATCATGGGCGACGAGGGCCGCCTGCTTCCCGACGGCGAGCGCGGCGAGGTGGTGCTGCGCGGCTACATCGTCATGAAGGGCTACTTCAACGATCCCGAGGCCACCGCCAAAACCATCGACAGGGACGGCTGGCTGCATTCCGGCGACGTCGGCTATTTCGACGCCAATGGCGACCTGCGCATCGAGGACCGGCTGAAGGACATGTACATCTCCGGCGGCTTCAACTGCTATCCGGCCGAAATCGAGCGGCTGATGAGCGCGCATCCGGCGATCGGCCAGATCGCCGTGATCGGCGTGCCCGACGAGCGGCTGGGCGAGGTCGGCAAGGCCTTCGTCGTGCTCAGGCCCGGCAGGACGGCGACCGAGGCCGAGCTGATCGCCTGGGCGCGCGACAACATCGCCAACTTCAAGGTGCCGCGCCGGATCGAGTTCCGCGACGCGCTGCCCACCAGCCCGCAAGGCAAGGTGCTGAAGACCCGCCTGCGCGAGGAGCAGAAGGCGGCGTAGGGCGGCGTCCACCTCGTCCTTCGAGGCTCGCTTCGCTAGCGCCGTCGGATGAGGGCGCGACGCTGGCGTCCACCTCCCCCTTGTGGGGAGGTCGCGCCGCAGGTGCGGGTGGGGGTGTTTGTCGCCAGGCCCGACGATGATACGGGCACCGCGCGCGCCATCTCCACCCCCACCCGACGCTTCGCGTCGACCTCCCCACAAGGGGGAGGTGAAGGCGCCGGCGCGTTTTCGCTCGGCAATCGAAAACCGGCATCCAGACACGGCTTCTCCTTGCCACGCTGCCTTTCGGCCCTGGCCATTGAGGAAGAGGGTGGGAAAGCGGGGCGCGACTGCCGTGCCTTCCGAAACTTTTAGTATGTGGCGCGACTTCGCGCCCCGCCGGCTTTTTCGGGCGTACCTGCCTTTCTACCCGGAGCGCCGAAGGTGGCCGCCGGAAGTTGCCTTCCGACGTCTGCTCAGGGGCGCCTTACCGTCTTTGTGCCAATGGGCACCGAGGGGTCGTAATGCCCCCCAAGGTATCCAGGCCGCCCCCCCGGAGCGACCGCCACGTTAGCGGCCGCACGGAGGCGCCGGTCCCTCCCCACGCAATCACCGTCGCGACCGGTGTTCCCATGGGAGGAACTGGGGGAAGCGTACGAGCGTTTCCGCAGAGGGGGATAGAATCGGCGCGCACGGGAGCGGAGAGATCGCACAAGGCATTGAAAAGGCGAGGATATATTTTCGGCGGCGGTGCGGAAGGCGGTGATTTTGTCCCCGCGGAAGGGCGTCGCGCCGGCCGCGGAGCTGCCGATCTCCCCGCATGTGTGGGAGATCACGCGCGTCGCCGCCGGCGCCAGGTCCCCCTCTCCGTCGCCGCTTCGCGGCGCCACCTCTCCCCCACGAGTGGGGGAGCGGATGGGCGCCAAGGGCGCCGGCCTCGCGCTTCGTCATCCACGGGCATGACGAAGCGGAGAGGACTGCGTCCTGGAATGAAGGAGGCGGGGGCGGAGGCGGCGCCGGGGGCAGCACCCCTTCCCTCCTTTGGGGGAAGAGGCGCCGGGGGAAAGCCCTCAGCTGCCGTAGACCTTCTTCGGCGCCGGGCGGATGGCGAGGAGGTCGTGGATGGCGTCGCCGAGGGCAGCGGGCTCCCAGCGGCGACCGATGTCGCGCTCGGGGCCGTCGGTCCAGCCGAGCGCGAGGCGGATCTTGCCGCCGATCAGCTCGAAGATCTGCCCGGTGACGTCTGCCGAGCGCTCGCTGACCAGGAAGGCCACCAGAGGCGCGGTGTTTTCCGGGGCGAAGACGTCGAAGGCGCCTTCCTCGGCCTTCATCGCCTCGGCGAAGGCGGTTTCCGTCATGCGGGTGCGGGCGTTGGGGGCGAGCCCGTTGACCATGATGCCGTAGCGGGCGAGCTCGGCCGCCTGCACCAGAGTAAGCGTGGCGATGCCGGCCTTGGCCGCCGAATAGGCGCTCTGGCCGATCGAGCCCTGCAGGCCGGCGCCCGACGAGGTGTTGACGATGCGTGCGTCGACCGGCCGGCCGGCCTTGGCCTCGGCGCGCCAGTGGTCGACGGCGTGGCGCGACACGCAGAAATGGCCGCGCAGATGGACGCGGATGACGGCGTCCCATTCCTCGGGCGTGCACGAGACGAACATGCGGTCGCGGACGAAGCCGGCGTTGTTGACCACGGCGTCGAGCCGGCCGAACGCGTCGATGGCCGTCCTGACGATGCGCGCCCCGCCCTCCCAGTCGGCGACGTCTTCGAAGCTGGCGACCGCCTCGCCGCCGGCGCGGCGGATCTCGGCGACAACCTCGTCGGCCGGGCGGTCGGCGGTGGCGTCGCCGTGGGTGCCGACGCCGAGGTCGTTGACGACGACTCTCGCGCCTTCCGCCGCCAGCCCGAGCGCATAGGCGCGGCCGAGCCCGCGGCCGGCCCCGGTGACGATGGCGACGCGGCCTTCGCAGATTCCCGTCATGTCAGTTGCTCCCAAGCTTCAGGCGGACGGCGCGCGCCTCGCCCGAGACGCGGCGGCGGCTGGGCTCGGCCTCCGCCAGCGGCGCGCATTCCTCGAAATCGGCGACCGACTGGCGCGCCAGGCGCTGGTATTCGCCGTCGCCGTCGTTCTTCCAGACGATCGCCTCGGCCGGCATCTGGCGGATCACCTTCGCCGGGTTGCCGGCGATCAGGCTGCGCGGCGCCGCGCGCATGTCGGACTTCACCAGGCTGAGCGCGCCGACCAGGCTCTCGGCGCCGATCACCGCCTCGTCGAGCACGACGGCGTTCATACCGACGAGCGCGTTCTCGCCGATCGTGGCGCCGTGCACGATCGAGCCGTGGCCTATCGTTGCGCCGCGGCCGATGACGCAGTCGGAGCCGGAGCCGGTGTGCAGCGTGCAATTGTCCTGCACGGAGGAATCGCCCTCCACGACGATGCGGCCGAAATCGCCCCTGAGCGAGGCGCCGGCGCCGATGTAGCAGCCCGGGCCGACGATGACGTCGCCGATGAGCGAGGCCGTCGGGTGGACGAAGCTGGTCGGGTGGACGACCGGGCGGATGCCTTCGAAGGCGTAGCAGGGCATGGCTAGAGCAATGTCCGATCAGATTGAAGCAGTTCTGTTTCCTCGATGGCGAAGCGATCCGCCAGGAAGGCGGCGCAGGTCGATGTGGTACATCGGCCAAGTCCGCCTGACGCCGCGGGCGCCCGCCAGCGGGAAACCCTTCGGGCCGGGTGAATTCGGGCCAAGGTCGAGGGCTTCGGCTCGGCCGATGCACCACATCGACCTTCGCCGAAGCCCTCGACCTTGGCCCGAATTCCCTCCGGCAGAACGATTCAATCTGGTCGGACATTGCTCTAGATCCTTTGTTCGGGCATGATCCCGTCCGGGAAACGGTTCCCGCTTGCCGGGATCATGCCCTACAGCCTCTCGATGATGGTGACGTTGGCCTGGCCGCCGCCCTCGCACATGGTCTGCAGCGCGTAGCGGCCGCCGCGGCGCTCGAGTTCGGCGAGCATAGTAGTCATGATGCGCGCGCCGGTGGCGCCGAGCGGGTGGCCGAGCGCAATCGCGCCGCCGTTGACGTTGACCCGATCGTGCGGGATGCCGAGGTCCTTCATCCAGGCCATGACGACCGAGGCGAAGGCCTCGTTGCATTCGAACAGGTCGATGTCGTCGAGCTTCATGCCGGCCTTTGCCAGCGCATGGCGCGTCGCCGCGATCGGCGCGGTCAGCATCCACACCGGATCGTCGGCGCGCACGCTCATGTGGTGGATGCGGGCGCGCGGCTTCAGCCCGTGGTCCTTCAGCCCCTTCTCCGAGGCGATCAGAAGCGCCGCAGAGGCGTCGGCGTTCTGGCTGGACACGCCGGCGGTGACGCGGCCGCCCTCGGTGAGCGGCTTCAGAGCGGCCATCTTCTCCAAGGTGGTGTCGCGGCGCGGCGTCTCGTCGGCGGCGAAGTCGCCGACCGGCGCGATCTCGCCGGCGAAGCGGCCTTCGTCGATGGCAGCGATCGCCCTGCGGTGCGATTCCAGCGCGAACGCCTCCATTTCCTCGCGGGTGATTTCCCAGCGTTCGGCGATCATCTCGGCGGAGCGGAACTGGCCGACCTCCTGGTCGCCGTAGCGGGCGAGCCAGCCGGGCGAGGTGCGGAACGGATCGGGGAAGCCATATTGCTGACCCGCCAGCATGGCGCCGGAGATCGGGATCAGATTGAGGTTCTGCACGCCGCCGGCGACGACGAGATCCTGCAGGCCGCTCATGACGCCCATGGCGGCGAAGTGGACCGCCTGCTGCGCCGAGCCGCACTGGCGGTCGACCGTGACGCCGGGCACGTGTTCGGGCATGCCGGCGACCAGCCAGCAGGTGCGGGCGATGTCGCCGGCCTGCGGCCCGAGCGTCTCGACGCAGCCGAAGACGACGTCGTCGACGACGTCGGGATCGATACCGGTGCGCCCGACCAGCGCCTTGATCGAATGGGCGCCGAGATCGGCGGAGTGCATTCCCGCCAGCGCCCCCTTCTTGCGGCCGACGGGCGTGCGCACCGCGTCGACGATGTAGGCCTCAGGCATGGTCGTGCTCCCGTGCGAATGTGCGGTCGGCGCCGAGCGGCAGGTCGAAGACGCGGCGGCCGACGCGGTCGAGGTGGAAGCGCCGGTCGCCCCACCAGGAGGCCAGCGCCAGCGCGCGCTTGAGGAAGAAATGGACGTCGACCTCCCAGGAATAGCCCATGGCGCCGTGGACCTGGACGGCGGTGCGGCAGGCGAGGTCGGCGGCTTCAGTCGCGGCGAGTTTCGCGTGCGAGATGCGGGCGCGCGAGAAGGCGTCGCCGTGACCGGCTTCGGCCGCCGCCGCATAAAGCACCGGGCGGGCGAACTCGATCTTCACCTGCGCCGTGGCGAGGAGATGCTTGACCGCCTGGTAGGAGCCGATCGGCTTGCCGAACTGGCTGCGCTCGCCGGCATAGGCGACGGCAAGCTCGACGGCGCGCTGGGCGATGCCGACAAGCTGGGCGGCGGCGAACAGCGCGCCGTAGTCGAGCGCGGCGTCGAGCGCGGCGGACGCTTCCGCGACGGTGGCGATCGCGGTCGTCGGGCACGGCCGATCGGCGAGGGTGAAGAGGCGGCGGAACGGGTCGGCCGACGGCTGCGGTACCAGCGACACGGCGTCGGCGTCGCACAGATGCACCTCGCCGCCGCGCACGCAGAGCACGGCGCCGGCCGTGTCGGCGTCGGCGACGAAGGGATTGGCGGGATGGGCGACGGCGATGGTGACGGCGCCGGCAAGCGCCCGGTCGAGGATCGCCGCCGAGCGGCGGTCGCGGGCGAGCGCGGCGACGAGCGGCAGCGCCACGCCGGCGTTTTCCACCAGCGGCTCGGGAAGGGCGGCCCAGCCGCAGACCTCGGCGACGAGGACGAAATCGGCGGCCGAGAGGCCGAGCCCGCCGGCGCTCTCGGGGACGAGCACGCCCTCGAGGCCGAGCGCGGCGAGCGCCGCCCAGCGCGCAGCGTCGCGCGCCTCGCCAGAGCCCATCAGCCGGCGCAGATCGGCCGGCCGGCAGGTCTCGGCCAAGAGGCCGCGCACGGTGTCGGCCATCATCTGCTGCTCGTCGGCGAAGCGGAAATCCATGGCGCTCACCCGCGCGGCAGGCCGAGCATGCGCTCGGCGATGATGTTTTTCTGGATCTCGTTGGAGCCGGCGTAGATCGGCCCGGCGAGCGAGAAGAACCAGCCGTCGAGCCAGCGGCCGGCATCGCCCGCGGCAGGCGCGGCAGCGAGTAGCTCGGCGCGGGCGCCGAGGATGGTGAGCGCCGTGCGGTGCATGGCGATATCCATCTCCGACCAGAAGATCTTGTTGGTCGAGGCTTCGGCGCCGATCGTGCCGCCGGCCATCAGCCGCGAGGCGGTGCTGTAGATCGACAGCGCGTAGGCGTCGGCGTCCATGACCGCCTGCATGACGGCGGCGCGGGTGCCGTCGGGGCAGTCGGCCTCGTGCGCCCGGTAGAGCGCGACAAGGCGCTTCGCCGCCTCCTGGAAGCGCGCCGGCGAGCGCAGCATCAGGCCGCGCTCGAAGCCGGCGGTGGCCATTGAGATCGCCCACCCCTGGCCCTCTTCGCCGAGCCGGTTGAAGGCCGGC
The DNA here is from genome assembly GCA_905339215.1 of Rhizobiaceae bacterium. Lineage (GTDB taxonomy): Bacteria > Pseudomonadota > Alphaproteobacteria > Rhizobiales > Rhizobiaceae > DUSC01. The sequence continues at coordinate 20,609 of CAJPFN010000040.1, read as the reverse complement.
ACGCGCACCTCGTCGAGGAAGATCTCGGCGAAGCCGGTCTCGCCGTCGATCTGCGCGATCGGCTGGACGCGGACGCCCGGCGCGTCGAGCGGGAAGAAGACCAGCGACAGGCCCCTGTGGCGCTCGGAGCCGGGTTCCGAGCGGAACAGGCCGAAGGCCCAGTCGGCGAAGACGGCGCGCGACGACCAGATCTTGTGGCCCGACAGCACGTAGGCGTCGCCGTCGCGCCGCGCGGTCGAACGCACCGCGGCGAGGTCGGAGCCGGCCTGCGGCTCCGACCAGGCCTGCGCCCAGATCTCGTCGCCGGAGGCCATGGCCGGGAGGAAGCGCGCCTTCTGCTCTTCCGTGCCGAACTCCATCAGGGTGGGGCCGAGCAGGAAGATGCCGTTCTGGTTGACGCGCAGCGGCGCCCCGGCGCGCCAGTATTCCTCCTCGAAGACCAGCCAGCGGACCAGGTCGAGCCCGCGCCCGCCATAGGTCTCCGGCCAGGTGACCATGCCCCAGCGGCCCTCGGCGAGCTTCCGCTCCCAGGCGCGGTGCGCCTCGAAGCCCTCGCGGCTCGCGTCGAAGGACGGCAGCCGGGCCGGCGGCACGTTGGCCTCCATCCAGCCGCGCACCTCGGCGCGGAAGGCGATCTCGGCGGGGGAATAGGTCAGGTTCAAGAGGGGTACCCCGGATCCTTGAAGGACTTGCCCTTTTTCCGTCGGAACGGGTTGCCGATCCTCGCCGCCGTCGGACTTTCGCCCCCTCTCCGCCTCGCTTCGCTCGGCACCTCTCCCCCACTTCGTGAGGGGAGAGGATGGGCGTCCAGCTTGGCTCCATCCGCTCCCCCGGAACGGGGGAGAGGTGCCGCGCGAAGCGCGGCGGAGAGGGGGAAATCGATACACCCGACGTCACGCGTCTCGGGGAACGGCCGGTTCACGATCTCAGCCCTCCCCCGCCTCTTTCTTGTTCGCCGCGACCATGCTCTTCGCGTCCTGGCCGCCGAGCGAGTTGCCGAGCGTGAGATCGCTCTGGGCGTGGGCGAAGTGGTGCATGTGGAAATGCGCGTCCATGGCGGCGCGTTTTCCGCGCAGTTCCTCGACGTGGTTGACCGCCTGCTTGGTCAGCCACAGGCCGAGGCGCGGCTGGGCGGCGAGCTTTTCCGCCATCGCCTGCACCTCGGCCTGGAGGGTGTCGCGCGAAACGATGCGGTTGACCATGCCGAAATGGTGGGCGCGCTCGGCCGACATCCTCTCGCCGAGCATGAGGAACTCCTTGGCGACGCGCGGCGGCAGCTCGAAGGCGTGGGCGAAGTACTCGACGCCGGGGATGCCCATGCGCACCACCGGGTCCTGGAAGAAGGCGTCTTCGCTGGCGACGATCAGGTCGCAGACCCAGGCGAGCATCAGGCCGCCGGCGATGCAGGCGCCCTGCACGGCGGCGATCGTCGGCTTCGGCGCCTCGCGCCAGCGCCGGCACATGCCGAGATAGACCTCGTGCTCGCGCGTGTAGAGCATCTCGGCGGCCGGCTTGTTGACGTGGTCGGCCCACAGGAGCCGGCGCTCGAAGCTCTTCGCTACGTCGCGGCCCGGCGTGCCGATGTCGTGGCCGGCGGAGAAATGCTTGCCCTCGCCGGCGAGCACGATGACCTTCACCGCGTCGTCGTTGACCGCGCGCTGGAAGGCGTCGTCCAGCGCGTAGGTCATCTGCGAGTTCTGCGCGTTGTTGTATTTCGGCCGGTCCATCACGATCCACGCGACCGGGCCGCGGGTCTCGTAGCGGACCGGGGTCTCCGTCTCGTAGGTGATGTCCGCCTTGCGCGGGGGAACGAGTTCTTCCATCGCATTTGCCTTTCGAGATGACGCTAGGCGCGCCATTGTGCAGTGCAATCGTCCAAAGGGACTAACGCGGTCGCGGCGTCAGGATCCGGTGATCGCGTCGACTTCCGCGAGCTCTTCCGCCGTCAGCACCCAGCCGACGGAAGCGGCGTTGGCGCGGACCTGCTCGGGCCGGGTGGCGCCGGCGATGACGCTGCCGACGGCAGGGCGGCCGACGAGCCAGCTCATGGCCAGTTCGAGCACGCTGCGGCCGCGCGCCTCGGCAAACGCGATCAGCCGCTCGACGGTGTCGAGGCGCTGGTCGGTCATGCCGCGCTGGAAGTAGGGCATCGCCATGCGGCTGTCGGCGGGCAGCGCCGCACCCTTGCGGTACTTGCCGGTGAGCAGGCCGCTCGCCAGCGGGAAATAGGGCAGGAGCGACATGTTGGCCGCCGCGATCGCCGGGACGAGGTCCTTCTCGGCGCCGCGCGCCAGCAGCGAAAGCTCGGCCTGCGTCGAGACGAAGCGGTGCAGCCCGTGGTGGCGCGACGTCCAGGCGGCGTCGACCAGCTGCCAGCCGGGCAGGTTGGAACAGCCGATGTAGCGGACCTTGCCCTGCTTCACGAGGTCGTCCAGCGCCCGCAGCGTCTCCTCGATCGGCGTGCGCGGATCGGGGAAATGATACTGGTAGAGGTCGATCCAGTCGGTCTTGAGCCGGCTAAGGCTGTCCTCGACCGCCTTCATGATGTAGCCGCGCGAGCCGTTGTAGCGGCTGTCCCTGTCGCGGTTCAGCGGCGAGGCGAACTTGGTGGCGAGCACGATGTCCTTGCGCTTGTCGCCGAGCGCAGCAGCCAGCGTGATCTCGGAGCCGCCGGCGATCCCGTAGGAATCGGAGGTGTCGAACAGCGTGATGCCGGCGTCGAGCGCGGCGAACACCACGGCGCGCGCGCCTTCGAGGTCGAGCGAGGCTTTCATGCCGCCGAAATTGTTGCAGCCGAGGCCAACCACCGAGACTTCGAGGCCCGACCGGCCGAGCGTGCGCTTTTCCATTTCCGTCTCCCTCGACTGCTTCAACCGGCGCGGATGAGATCGGCCGCCTTCTCGCCGATCATCAGCGCCGCGGCATAGGTGTTGCCGTTGACCATCACCGGCATGACCGATGCGTCGGCGACGCGCAATCCCTCGACGCCGCGCACGCGCAGGGCGGCGTCGACGACGGAGGCGTCGTCGGCGCCCATGCGGCAAGTGCCGCCGGCATGGTAGTGCGTCACGGTGGTGGCGCGGATGTCGGCCTCGATGTCGGCGCGGCTGCGGATCGGCCCGACGGGCTGGATCTCGCGGCCGAGCACGGCGGCCATCGCCGGGCGGCGGATCATGTCGCGGACGCGCTCGACGCCTTTGGCGAGGATGGCGATGTCGCGCGGGTCGTCATAGTAGTTCGGGTGGATCGCCGCATGGGCGAGCGGATCGGCCGAGCGTAACCGGACGCGGCCGCGGCTGAACGGCGATCCGTGGTTGAGCAGCAGCGTGAAGCCGTGCTCCTGCGGCAGCGTACCGATCAGGCCCGGCCGGCGGCGGATGACCAGCGCCGGTGCGATGGAGACCTGGATCTCGGTGTCTGGCCGGCCGTCCTCGGCGAAGAGGAAGCCGGACGTGGGAAAAAGCCCGCGCGCCAGCACGCCGCTCCGCGCCGTCGCATATTGCCAGCCGGCGGCGACGAGGCCGCGCGGCGACAGGTGCGAATAGGCCGTCACAGGCTTCGTCGTGGCGTGCAGGATGCGGTACATCGGGTGATTCTGCAGCCCCTCGCCGACCTCCGGCCGGTCGGCGACGACCGCGATGCCGAGGTCGCGCAGGTGATCCGCGGGGCCGATGCCGGACAGCATGAGCAGTTGCGGCGAGTTCACCGCGCCGCCGGAAAGGACGATCTCGCGCGCGGCACGGACCACGTGGCGCCTTCCCTTCGTGACGTATTCGACGCCGACGGCGCGGCCGCGCTCGACGACGACGCGCGTCGCCTGGGCGCGGGTGATGAGCGTCAGGTTGGCGCGGCGCAGCGCCGGCCTGAGAAACGCCGTCGCCGCGCTCGACCGGCGGCCGCCGCCGATGGACATGTCGACATGGCCAAAGACTTCCGTGCGGTCGCGGTTGAGGTCGTCGGTGAGCGGATATCCCGCTTGCTGCACGGCTTCGAGGAAGAGGTCGCAGACCGGCGCCGTCGAGCGGCCGGCCGAAACGCGGAGCGGGCCGTTGCCGCCGTGGATGTCGCTGGCGCCACGCTCGTTGGTCTCGGAACGGCGGAACAGCGGCAGCACGTCGCGGTAACGCCAGCCGTCGAGGTTCCAGCCGTCATAGTCGCGCGCCGGCCCGCGCACATACATCATGCCGTTGATCGAGCTCGACCCGCCGACGAGCCGGCCCTGCGCCCAGTAGATCGAGCGGCCGCCGAGGCCGGGCACCGGCTCGCTCTGGTAGGACCAGTTGAATTCGGGCTTCGTGCCGGTGACGACGTTGGCGCCGGGGATGCCGACCAGCGGATGGCGGTCGGAGCCGCCGGCCTCCAGCAGGGCGACGCTGACGGTCGGATCCTCCGACAGCCGCGCGGCGAGCACGCAGCCGGCGGCGCCGGCGCCGACGATCACATAGTCGAACGGCTTCGCCATGGTCAGCTCCGCGTCCTGAAGGCGTCCTCGGCGCCGTGCGCCGCGGCCAGCGCACGCAGGGCGGCGAGGACCTGCAGATCGGCGACGGCGGCCACCTTGCGCCGGGAAAGGTCGACGTGGAGCGACGCATAGGTCGCCGTCGCGGCGCGGACGCCGGTCGCGACGTTGACCAGCTGGTGGACGTGGCGCACGCCGCGGCCGTCGAAGGCGGCGATGCGGCCGGCGACGCGGATGCGGTCGCCGCGCAGCAGCTCGCGCTCGTAGCGGATCGCCTTCTCGATGCGGAACATGCCGTGGCGCGTGCGGCCGACAGAGGCCTCGTCGATGCCGAACGCCTCGAACAGCCGCGACTCGGCGTCGTCGAAGACGCGGTCATACCAGTTGACGTTCATGTGGCCGTTGAAGTCGATCCAGTCGTCGCCGACGACGCCTTCGAAGCCGACGAAGGAACCGCTCATCGGCCGGCGCCAGCCTGTTCCAGCGCCGCCTCGGCGGCGAGCCGGGCGTCGAGCTCGGCGGCCGGGCACTCGAACCTGACCCTGCCGCGCTCGACGATCATGGCGCGGTCGGCATAGGGCGCCGTCACCTGGAGGTGCTGCTCGACGATGACCACGGCGGTGCCGGTCTCGGCCCATTTGCGCAGGAAGGAGAGGATCTGCGGCAGCAGCGCCTGGGCTAGCCCCATCGACGGCTCGTCGCACAGGAGCACCTTCGGCTGGGCGACGAAGGCCTGGCCGAGCGCTAGCATCTGCTGCTGGCCGCCGGAGAGGTCGCGGGCATACTTGCGATGCTTTTCCTTGAGGATCGGGAAGACCGTATAGATCTCCTCGATCGCCGCGTCGAAGCCGACGCGGTCGCCGCGCCGGGCGGCGGCGCCCATGCGCAGGTTGTCGTAGACGCTGAGCTCGGGGAAGACGCGGTGGCCGTCGAGCACCAGGCGCAGGCCGGCCCGCGCGATCGCCTCCGGCGCCATGCCATGCATCGGCCTGCCCTCGAGCAGGACCTCGCCGCGCGTCGGCCGGTTGAAGCCGGCGATGGCGCGCATCAGCGTCGACTTGCCGGCGCCGTTCTCGCCGCCGATGAGCAGGATCTCGCCGGCGCGGGCGGAAAGCGAGACGTCCTCGAGCACCGGCACGATGCCGTAGCCGGCATGCAGGTTCCTGACCTCAAGCACGGCGGCCTCCGACGAACATATGCTGGGTCGCCGGGTCGCGGGCGACCTCTTCCGGGCGGCCCGAAGCGACGACGCGTCCCTGCTCCATGACGGTGACGGTGTCGGCGATGTTGAAGACGAGGTCGAGGTCGTGCTCGACGAGGATGATCGTCTTGCCCATGCGCCGCGCCAGGAACTTCACCAGCCGGGCGAAGTTGGCGCGCTCGCTGGACGACAGGCCGGCCGCCGGCTCGTCGAAATAGACGATGTCGGCTTCCTTGAGCACGGTGCGCATGACCTCGACCAGGCGGCGCTGGCCGTGGGAGAGAAGCTCGGCGCTGTCCTCGGCGAACTCCTTTTCCAGCACTTCGGCGAGCCGGGCGACGCCGGCGCTGGCCTCGCCGGTGCGCGCGTCCATGCCGATCCTGAGATTGTCCCATAGCGAGAACTGCGGGAAGATCCTCGGCGTCTGGAAGGTGCGGCCGACCCCGCTGTCGGCGATGCGGTCGGCGGCGAGCCTCGTCGCCTCGCGGCCGTCGATGAAGAACGAGCCGGCATTCAACCGCGACAGGCCGGAGAGCACGTTGAGCAGACTGGTCTTGCCGGAGCCGTTGGCGCCGATCAGGCCGTGGATCTCGCCGCGCCGCACCTTCAGGTCGACACTGTCGACGGCGACGACCTCGCCGAACTTCTTGGTGCCGCCGCGCACCTCGACGACGATCTCGTCGGTCGGCTGGCGGTCGCTGCCGCCGGTCAGCTGCTCGAGGAAGGCATCGACGCGGAAGGCCTGCTCGCCGCGGCCGGTGACGCCGCGCTTGACGCGCCAGCGCTCGATCGAGCCGACGATGCCGTCGGGGAACAGCATCACGGTGGCCAGCGTCAGCAGGCCGTAGATCAGCAGGCGGTACTCGACGAACTGGGCGAGCGCGATGTTGGGCAGGATGAAGACGATCCAGATGCCGATGACGGGGCCAAGCATCTGGCCGCGGCCGCCGACGACGACGGCGAAGAAGAAGACGAAGGATAGTTCTACGTTGAAGCCCTGCGGGCTGACGAAGGAAACCGCCGGCAGATAGAGGATGCCGCAGACGCCGGTGCCGACCGCGGCGATGACGAAGGCGATGAAGCGCATGACGCCGGGCTTGATGCCGAGCGAGCGCGCCGCCTCGGGGCTGATGGCGGCAACGCGCATCTGCCGACCGAGGCGCGAGCGGCGCAGCGCGTAGTGGATGGCGAGTGCTGTCATCGGGTAGAGCGCGACCAGGATGGTGAGCGGCGACAGGCCGAGGAAGAACTCGTCGTGGAGCGCCGGCAGCGACACCGAGATGCCGTTGATGCCGTTGGTCCAGCGGTCGAGCGACATCAGCAGCTGCGGGAAGACGATCGCCGCCGACAGCGTGACGAAGCCGAGATGAAAGTACTGGACCCGCAGCGCCGGGAAGGCGAAGAGCAGGCCGCCGGCCGTCGCCGCGCCGAGGCCGATGAGCGCGGCCAGCGCGAAGGGATAGTCGTGCAGGCCGAAGAAGATCGCGGTGACGTAGGCGCCGAGCCCGAGCAGGACGCCCTGACCGAACGATTTCTGCCCGGCGTCGACGAACAGAAAGTTCTGGAAGATCGCCGCGGCGATGTAGATGTTGACCAGCTGGAAGGTGTGCACCCAGTAGGAATTGCCCAGGATCGACGGGCCGAAGCCGGTGACGGCGATCAGCGCCACGCCGATCCATACCTGCTGCAGGTCCGACGAGAAGCGCGGCCGGGCCGCCGAGGCGGCGCCGCGGGCGCCGACGGTCTCACTCAACGCCATGGTCACACCCGCCTTGCCGAGACGCGGCCGAACAGGCCCTGCGGCCTGAGCATCAGGATCGCCACCAGCACTAGCAGCGAGGCGAGGTCCTGGTAGGCGCCGCCGATGCGGTAGGCGGTCAGCATGGTGACGACGCCGACCAGCGGCCCGCCGATCAGCGTGCCGAGATTGGAGCCGATGCCGCCGACGACCGCGGCGACGAAGCCGTTGAGCACGTAGCGCAGGCCGGCGTCGGAGGCGACCGAGATGACCGGCGCGACGAGGAAGCCCGCCGTGCCGACCATCAGGCCGGAGATGGCGAAGGCGACGATCTGCAGGCGCCGCACCGGCAGGCCGGCGGCTCGGGCGGCGTCGAAATCCTGCGACAGCGCGCTGATGGCCAGGCCGACGAAGGTGTGGCGCAGGAAGATGCGCAGCGCGATGAACCAGAAGACCATGCAGCCGATCGACAGCGCGTAGGCGCCGGGCGTCCTGACGCCGAAGATGCGGAAGGAGGGCACGACGCCCTGCACCGTGTAGGCGAACGGCCCCTGCGTGATCATCAGCACGGCGGCGATGATCACCGATACCGCGACGGTGGAGATCAGCCAGGAATCCTGCTCGACCGAGGAGCGCAGCGGCAGGAGCGTGATCCAGCCCTGCAGCGCCACCAGCCCGGCAATCAGGATGCCGGTGAGCGGCAGCATCAGCAACCACCAGGCGACGCCCGTCTCGTTGGCGAGGAAGAAGGCGCCGAAGCCGCCGAGCACGAGCATGTTGCCCTGGGCGAAGTTGAGGATGCCGGTGGCGCCGTGGACGATGTTGAAGCTCATCGCGATCATGGCGAAGATCGAGCCGATGGCGATCCCGCGAACCACGATGATGGCTATCTCGCTGAGCATGGAACCCTTTCCTCCCCGGGGGCTGGCCGAAGCCGGCCGCCGACCGCGCTTCCGGCCCGTCCTACATCGTTGCACGGCGCCCGACCAACATCATCCGAACGGACTAAGCAGTCCGCGGCCTCTCTCCGCCGAAGATGGCGCGGGCGCCGCGCAGGCTCTCCACGGCGGCCTCGGCGGCCGGCATGGCGGCAAGGCGGGGCGAGATGATCTCGACGCTGACCGGCACACCCGGCGCATGGCGATCGATGGCCGCGGCGAAGCCGGCGAGGTCGAAGGCGCCGTCGCCGCAGGGGAGACGGTTGCGCGTGTCCTCGGCCAGCGGCCCGTCGGGCATGGCAGCCGCGTCGCTCGCCTGGATGCAGAGGATCCTGCCCGGGGGGACCAGGCGGAGATCGGCGAGCGGCGTTTCGCCGCGGAACAGGTGCCAGCAGTCGGCGACGAGGCCGGCATTGTCCGGGGCGAGGAAGTCGAGGGCGGTCCTGATGTCGGGCACGTCGCTGAACGGGACGAACTCCAGCGCCACGGCAAGACCGCGGTCGGCGGCGCGGGCGCAGAGGCGCTCGAAATGCGCCACCATCTCGCGCCGCGGGATGCCGCGGCCCGCGAAATCTGCGCCGACGTTGACGACCGTCGCGCCGATCGCGGCGGCCGCGTCGAACGCCGCCCGTTCGGCGGCGGCCGCGGCCTCGTCGCCGGAAACGAACCAGTCGGTGAGGAACTCGACGCCGCGATGGCGCATGCCGTAGCGGTCGAAGAGGTCGCGGACGGCCGCGTCGGCGAAGCCCGCGGCGCGCTGCTCGAGATAGTCGCGCCAATGCAGCCAGTATCCGGAGTAGCCGGCCGCCGCGCAGGCGGAAAGCCTTGCCTCGAGCGGGTGCCGCGCCGCGGCCGGGCCGCCGGGCAGGACGCCGCTCACCGTATGGGAAGAGCACATGAAGTCGCGCATCCATTCAGCCTAGCGCAACAAAGGACGACCGCCACGTCTGCCAGGACTAGGGTGCGTCGCATTCCTCCGAGGCACGGTTACGCGGATCGGCGTTTCGCCGTAGTCCACACGGACGATGCGTCCGGATCGCCGCATCGGCCTCTATCGGCGCAACTTGTCAGGAGGAGACATCTCATGAAGCAAAACAACGGAATTCATGCCGCCAGGGCATCCCGGCGCGACGCCATCGGCATTGTCGCCGCGGCGGCACTCGCGCTCTCGGCCGGCACGGCGCTCGCCGAGGAGACGTTCAAGCTCGGCGGCATCATGTCGGTGACCGGCGGCGGCGCGTCGATCGGCCGCTCGTCGACCGAGGCCTGGAAGCTCGCCGTCGAGGCGATCAACGCCAATGGCGGCATTCTCGGCAAGAAGGTCGAGTTCGTGCTCGCCGACACCATGACCGACCCGACCCACGGTGTCTCGGAGGCCCGCCGGCTGATCGAGAACGAGAAGGTCGGGGCGATGGTCGGCCCGGCCACCAGCCAGGAGACGATCCCGATCGTGGCGGTGACCAAGGACGCCAAGGTCATGCAGGTCTCGACCGCCGCCTCCTCGACGCTGACCCCGGAAGTCGGCCCCTACCACTTCTCGACGTCGGTGACCGCCGCCAACCAGATGATCCCGAACATCGACTATGCGGTCGACAAGCTCGGCATCACCAAGATCGCCATCCTCTCCGACAATGGCGGCATGTCGAAGGCCGGCGTCGCCGACATCACGGCCTACCTGAAGGACAAGAAGGGCCTGGAGCCGGTCGGCGTCCAGGAATTCCCGTTCCGCACCGAGGACATGACGCCGCAGCTGCTGTCGCTGCGCAGCGCCGGCGCCGAGGCGATCCTGTTCATCGCCTCGCTCGGCGACGACTCGCGCAAGGCGCTGGAGAACAAGCTGGACATCGGCTGGGACGTGCCGCTGCTCGCCAACCAGACGATGACCAACTACGCCGTCGGCAACGTCGCCGTCATCGGCGAGGAGGCCTTTGCCAACGTCTACTCGACCCAGTTCGTCGGCATGACGTATTGCCCCTCCGACGCGGTCGGCTCGTCGCCGTTCGCCAAGTTCGTGGCGACGGCGCGCGAGAAGGTCGCCGACCTCGACAAGATGGGCGGCGCCGCGGCGCTCACCCCCTACTACATCCAGCCGCTGATCGTCGCGGCGGCGATCAACGGCGCCGGATCGGCCGAGGGCGACAAGGTCAAGGCCTGGCTCGAAGGCAATGCCGACAAGGTCGAACTGATCATCGGCCCGGTCGCAGCCAGCGACACCAACCACTTCCTGCCGGCACCGTCCGCGATCAAGGTCGTGAAGAACGCCTACAAGGTGCGCGAGGATGGCCTGGTGGAGCGCGCCGACTGCGGTTCCTGATCCACACGCGCTGTCACGCGCGGAATTCGGCCGGGCCTCGCGCCCGGCCTTTTTTTGTCCGCCGATTGCTGCGCCGCACACGGTCAAATAGCTGGATTCGTGGCGTAATTTTCAAGTCTCTTCGAGGCCATGCTGCACCGCCGTTGACGCTCGTGATGAATTTTCGACGCGGCGTAAAAAGCTGTTTGACGCGGTGTCGAATTAGTGACAACAATGTCAATCAGACGGGTCCCGCAGCCGCTCCAGGCGGCCGCGGGCGAAGGAGGATGAACCGGCGAACCCGCTGCGCCGGCTGGAAGAACAAGGTCCGGGAGGAACAGCCATGACGTTTCATTCGCGCTCGGTCGTCGAGTTCGGCCTCTTCTATTCCCGCATTTCCGAAAGCCTCCTGTCGGGCGCGCCGCTTGCCAACACGCTGGAGCTGGCCCGCGCCCAGCTCGACGCCTCGGCCGCGGCCCTCCAGATCGAGGACCGCTGGGCCGGCGGACAGCCGCAGACGTTCCTCGTCGACGACGGTTCCGCCGTCGAGGCGCCGGCGGCGCGGCTGGCGGAACTGCTCGACACGGCTCATCACGTCAGCGCCTGCCGCTCGAGCGAGGTAGGCGGAATGCGCTACACGCTGTGGCTGTTCCGCGACCTTTCCGACATTCACTTCGACGCCGAGGAAGGCTCGGTCTGCGAAATCGTCGTCGGCGAGATCCTGCGCGGGCGCGAGCTTTCCCAGCGCATCGGCACCAGCGAGGTCGAGCGCACGCTCTATTCGACGGTGATGGACCGCCTCGCCGTCGGCGTGGTGATCCTCGGCGCCGGCGGCAGCATCCTGTGCTGCTCGCGCAAGGCCGACGAGGCGCTGTCCGAGCGCGACGGCCTTCAGCTGCAAGCCGGCCGGCTGCGCGCCACCTGCGCCAAGGAGGACCGCGAGCTCCAGGCGGCGATCAAGCTGGCAATCCAGGCCGCGGCCAACGGCGTGCAGACGACGCGCGGCATCGCGCTTACCCGGCTCTCCGGCCAGCGCAATCTCGGCCTGGTCATCCAGGCGATGCCGACTGCCGCGCGCCAGGGCGTGATCGCGACGCCGACGGTCGCTATCTTCCTGCGCGATCCCGAGGCCAACGCGGAGGTCGAGGGCGAGCTGGTGCGCGAGCTGTTCGACCTGACGCCGGCGGAAGCCGCCGTCGCCCGCCGGCTCGCCGCCGGCCTGTCGCTCGAAGATGCCGCGTCGTCGCTCGACATCTCGCGCAACACGGCGCGCGCCCATCTTCGCTCGATCTTCTCCAAGTCGGGGATTACCCGGCAGACCGAGCTCGTCAGGCTGATGCTCAACAGCGCGGTCGTGCTCGGCGAGAGGCCGCGCCAGGTCGCCTGACCGGCTCATGAAGCGCCCGAAATTCCATCGTGGAACGTTAGCCACTGCTCTGCATTCAACGGAAGCAGAGGACCACGATGGAGGCAACGATGAAAGCGGTGCTTGCCGCGATTGGCGGCTTCATGGCAGCAGCCATTCTCCTGGTATGCGGGGGCGTGCTCGCAGTGCACCTGATGATCGTCCGGCCGGCCGGCGACAACGGCCCGGCCCCGGGCTCCGCGATGGCCGACGGCGGCTCGCAGGAAGGTCAAGCGCTCGAGCGGATAGCGGCACGGCCGCCCACGGAGAGCCAGCTGGCGCTGGCGCGCAGCGCCGTTCCGAACGCGACTGACGACGAGGCGGCTACCGCCGGCGTCGACACGATGCAGACCGCTGCCATCGACCCCGCAAACAGGACGGCCGGCGGGAACGGCGGCCTGGAGGGTGAAGGGGCGGCAGATCCGGCGCAGGCGGAGGCGCTGGCCGCCCACGTCGAATGGTGCGCCCAGCGCTATAGGTCCTATCGACCGCGCGACAACAGCTACACGCCCTACAGGGGCGGTCGCAGCGTCTGCGTGTCACCCTTCTCGAAAGACTTCGCGAAGGACGGGATCTCGGCACCGCCTGCCCCGGGCGACAGCTATACGGAAGGCGAGGCCGTGGTTCAGCAGGCATCCGCTGGCATCGCCGCCGAGAACCTGGCCTACGACGATGCCCATCTCGCTTACTGTTTCAGCCGCTATCGCTCCTACGATCCGGCAGACAACACCTATCAGCCCTATGGCGGCGGGCCGCGCCGGCCGTGCTTGCGCGACTGAGGCCTCAGAGTGCGGCGAGCAGATCCCTGCTGTAGGGCCGGCAGGCGCCGAGGGCGCCGGCCTTCGCCTTGAGGGCCCACTCGGGATCGGCGAGCAGCGCGCGGCCGACGGCGAGCACGTCGAACTCGCCGCGCGCCAGCGGCTTCTCCAGCAGTTCGAGCGAGGCCGGCAGCGCCTCCCTCAGGCCGGGCCGGTCGAGGCCGGCGCCGCCGACCATGATCACGGGCAGGCCGCCGATCTTCTTCGCCCAGCCGGCAATGGTCAGGTCGCTCTCGGCGGGAAAGGCAGGCTCCCAGAATCGCCGGGCCGAGGCGTGCAGCACCGTGACCCCGGCGTCGACCAGCGGCTCGAGGAGCTCGGCGAGTTCGGCCGGCGTATCGGCAAGCTTCGCCGCATAGTCCTGCTGCTTCCATTGCGAGAAGCGCAGCGACACGGGGAAGTCCGGCCCGACGCGGCGGCGAATCTCCTCGATGATCTCAGCGGCGAAGCGGGTGCGCTGGCGCCGGTTGCCGCCGTAGCGGTCGCTCCGCCGGTTGGTGCGCTCCCAGAAGAACTCGTCGATGAGATAGCCGTGCGCGGCATGGATCTCGACGCCGTCGAAGCCGAGCCGCTGTGCGTCGGCGGCAGCCCTCGCATAGGCGTCGATCACCGCGGCGATGTCGGCCTCGGTCATCTCCCGCGTCGGCTCGGGATGGCTGGTGAAGGCGTTGGTGTTTTCCGACGGCCCGACGCCGGCAACGCCCTTCACTGGCCCCATCCACGACTGGCGGAAAGAGCCGGTGTGCCAGAGCTGCGGGAAGATGCGGCCACCGGCGCCGTGCACGGCCTCGCGCACCTTCGCCCAGCCGTCGAGCGCCGCGTCGCCGACGAAGAAGGGCACGCCCTCGTAGCTCGCCGCGGTCGGATGGCCGATATAGGTGCCCTCGGTGATGATCAGGCCGACGCCGTTCTCGGCCCGCCGGCGATAGTAGTCGGCGACGCCTTCGTGCGGCACGCCGTCCGGGCAGAGGTAGCGCGACATCGGCGCCATGGCGATGCGGTTGGCGAGCTCCAGCGGCCCCAGCCGGACCGGCCGGAACAGCGCCGCGGCGGTGGCCGCCTCAGCGGACGCGGTTCGCATGGATTTCGGCGCCGCGCCGCATGGTCTCGATGAAGGCTTCCAGCGGCGCCGGCTCGGCGATCGGCACGTTCGATGCGCCCTGGCGCGACCAGAACTCCTTCCAGGACGGAAACAGCGCGTGAAATGCGCCCTCGTAGGGCTCGCGGCCGGGCCAGCGCATCTTGCGCTGCCCGACCGGCGGCTTGTTCAGATCCGTTGCATACCAGTAGAGAGGCTGGCGGCGGCGGAAATACCAGCGGCCGCCGTCGCGGCGATAGGTGTCGTAGTACATCATCTGCATGATGACCCACTCCGCGCCCGTCTCGTGCTCATTCTTCGAGTAGACGACGCCGACCGCGTTGTCGGCGTCGACGAACTCGACGATCGTCGTGCCGACATGATGCGAGGTGCCGTCGAACTGCTTGCGCATCGTGTCGTCGAGCCAGTCGCGCAGCGCCTGGCGGCCGACGCGGCCGCCGCCGGCAGGCACGTCGGCGACGAACAGGTTGGCCATGGCGTCCATGTCGCGCATGTCGAGCGCGAGAGAGTACTTGGAGACCAGCTGGCGGATCTCGTCGCGCGATTCCAGGCGGTCGAGCCGGGCGCGGATGTCGTTCAGGTCATCGCCCATCGCCGGCCTCAGAAGTAGTAGCGGCCGATGATGTCGGCGACGCAGGCGGGCTTCGTCCCGCCCTCGATCTCGATGGCGACGCGGCAGGTGGTCTGCACGGCGTCCTCGCCGATCGGCTCGGCCCTGACCAGCTCGCCGACGGCGCGGACGCGGCTGCCGACCGGCACGGGTGCCGGAAAACGCAGTTTCTCGGCACCGTAGTTGACGCCCATCTTCATGCCGCGCGCCTCGATCAGCTCGGGCAGGAACATGTTGATCAGCGAAAACGTCAGGTAGCCGTGGGCGATGGTCGTGCCGAACGGCCCCTGTTTCGCCCGCTCGGGATCGACATGGATCCACTGGTGGTCGCCGGTCGCTTTGGCGAAGAGGTCGATGCGGTCCTGCTTGACGGCGAGCCACCCGCTCGGCCCGAGCTTCGTGCCGACGGCGGCGACCGCCTCGGCCGGCGAGGAGAAGACGAACGGCGCGGTCATGCGCGCTGGCTCGACACGGAGACGATCTCGCCGACCATGTAGCCGGCATAGTCGGAGGCGAGGAACATCATCACGTTGGCGACCTCCCAGACCTCCGCCGCGCGGCCGAACGCCTCGACCTTCGACAGGGCTTCGAGCTCCTCCGGCGTCGAGGCCTTCTTCAGGAAATCGTGCATGGCGATCGACGGCGACACCGCGTTGATGCGGATGCCGTGCTCCGCCGCCTCGAGGCCCGAGCAGCGCGTGAAGGCCATGACCCCGGCCTTGGCGGCGGCGTAGTGCGACTGGCCTTTCTGTGCCCGCCAGCCGAGCACGGAGGCGTTGTTGACGATGGCGCCGCGCTTGCGCGGGATCATGACCTTGAGCGCGGCGCGGGTCATGCGCATCGTGCCGGTCAGCGTCACGTCGATGACCTTCAGCCATTCCTCGTCGGTCATGTCGACGACGTTCTTCAGCCCGCCGAGGCCGGCATTGTTGATCAGCACGTCGATGCCGCCGAGCCTCTCCTCCGCCGCCGCGACGAGGGCCTGCACCTCGCCCTCGTCGGTGACGTTGCAGATCCGGTGGAAGACCGGCGTCGACGGCGCCAGCGCCTTCAGCCGCTCCGCCGCCTCGCCGAGCCGGCGCTCGTGGATGTCGGAGATGAAGATCGCCCGGCAGCCTTCCTCGACGGCCTTCTTCGCCGCGGCGAAGCCGATGCCGACGCCGGCGGCGGCCGTGATCAGCACGCTGCGGCCCTTGAGCAGGCCGTGGCCCTCGACATAGTCCGGAACCGGAACGCTCATGCCTTGCCCCTTACTTCTTGCCGGAGAAATCGGCGTCGCGCTTCTCGACGAAGGCGTCGCGCGCCTCCTGCGATTCCGCCGTCAGGTAGGCTTGCGCGGTGAAGCCCTGCTCCCAGCGGTAGTGGCGCTCGAGGTCGCCGTCCTCGACGCCGTTGAGCGCCTCCTTGGCCAGGCGGATCATGGTCGGGCTCTTCGCAGCGATCTTGCCGGCCAGCTCGAAGGCCGCCGCGCGCAGGTTCTCGCGCGGCACGATCCGCTCGACGGCGCCGAGCCGGTAGGCTTCCGCCGCGTCGATCATCTCGCCGGTGAAGTACATCTGCCGGACCTTCTGCAGCGGGAACATGCGCTGCAGGTGGGCGCCGGCGCCCAGCGCCCCGCGGTCGACCTCGGGAACGCCGAAGCGCGCGTCGGGCGCCGCCAGGATGATGTCGACCGAGCCGCAGATGCCGATGCCGCCTCCGAGCACGTAGCCGTGGACGGCCGCGATCGCCGGCTTGAGGCCGCGGTGCAGCGCGCGGAAGGTCTCGTAGTTGCCGGCGTTGACCTCGACGATACGGTCGGGATGCGCCTGCAGCTCCTTCACGTCGACGCCGGCGCAGAAGCCGCGGCCCTCGGCGCGGACGACGATGACGCGCACCGCGTCGTCGGCGTTCAGCCGGTCGATCTCCCGGCTGAAGGCGCGCCAGCCCTTCGAATCCATCGCGTTGACCGGCGGGTTCTCGATGACGAGTTCGGCGATGCCCGCCTCGACCTTCGACCAGAACTGGTTGCCCACGGAATCCTCCTCAATCGGCCGCCGACAGCGCCGACAGCGCCGCGATCCTAGCCCGTGCCTCTTCGACGATGCCGCCGATCAGTTCGGCGCAGCTCTCCAGCCGGTCGATGCGCGCCGCGACCTGGCCCGACGGCAAGAGGCCGTGCACCGGATCGCCGGCGACGACGCCGCGCTGCACCAGCATCGGCAGGTTGGCGGCCATGACGGTCGAGCGGAAGCCGCCGTCGTCGCCCGACATGACGCGCAGCGCCAGCCTGGCCATGCCGACCGGCCCGAGCCCGGCTTCCTTGCCCCAGCGGCGGGCGTAGCGCGCGCTCATGGCGAGCCTCGCCGGCAGCGCCATCTCCTCGATGCGTTTCAATTCCTCGTTCTCGATGAAGCGCTGCGGCAGGCCGTCGACGGCGGTCGATACCTTGATCTGGGAAGCGTCCTTCGCCTTGAGATAGCGGTCGAGGGTCGAGCGTGGCACCGGCGAATCGGTGGTCATCAGGAAGCGCGTGCCCATGGCGATGCCGGCCGCGCCGAAGGCGAGCGCGGCGACGAGGCCGCGCCCGTCGGCGAAGCCGCCGGCCGCCACGACCGGCACCTTCACCGCGTCGAGCACCTGCGGCAGCAGCACGGTCGTCGGCACCGCGCCGGTGTGGCCGCCGCCCTCGCCGCCCTGGATGGTGACGACGTCGGCGCCGAGCTCGACCGCCTTCACCGCGTGCTTCAGCGCGCCGACGGTGGGCATGCAGACGATGCCGGCGTCCTTCAGGCGTCGGATCGTCCTGGCGTCGGGGCCGCGGCCGTAGGAGACGGCGCGCACCCTGTTGCGGATGACCGCTTCCAGCACCTCCTCGGCATTGGGCTGGAACATGTGGAAGTTGACGCCGAACGGACGGTCGGTACGCGCCCTGACGTCGGCGATCGCCGCCTCGACCTTGCCCGGCTCGATGGTGGCGCCGGCGAGGAAACCGAAGCCGCCGGCATTGCACGTCGCCGCCGTCAGCTTCGCGTCGGCGACCCAGCCCATCGCCGTCTGCACGATCGGGTAGCGGCAGCCGAGGAGATCGCAGAGGATCGTATGGAGCGGGCCGGACATGGCGGGATGCGGTTCCTCTTCGGAATGTTGTTACCCTGATGCGGGCCGCCGCTCCAAGCGGCATCGTCCGAATGTACTAGCGGGAATGGCCGCCCCCTCCACCATGCTTCGCATGGTCCCCTCCCCCGTGAACGGGGGAGGATCCGGCGCCTGCCTCAGTAGAAGACGCGGCCGCCGTTGACCATCAGCGTCTGGCCGGTGATGAAGCGCGCC
Organism: Rhizobiaceae bacterium; assembly: GCA_905339215.1. Classification (GTDB taxonomy): domain Bacteria; phylum Pseudomonadota; class Alphaproteobacteria; order Rhizobiales; family Rhizobiaceae; genus DUSC01. Next base: position 2,736 of record CAJPFN010000040.1, on the reverse strand, counting down.
CTGTCGCTGGAGAGGAAGACGACCGCGTTGGCGATGTCCTCGGGCTCGCACAGCTCGCCGAGCGGGATGGCGTTCTTCGCCCGCTCGTAGGCGTCCTTCGGGATGCGCTGCATGGCGCGCGTGTTGGTCGGGCCGGGGCAGACCACGTTGACGTTGACCTTGAACGGCCCCAGCTCGCGCGCCAGCGCCCGGGTGAAGCCGAGCACGCCGGACTTTGCCGCGGCATAGTCGACCGTGCCGATGTCGCCGTTCATCGCCGAATCCGACGAGATCGAGACGATCTTGCCGAAGCGTCGCTCGCGCATCTCCTCGACCACCTGGCGCGAGCACATCAGCGTCGTCATCAGCGACACGCCGACGACGAATTCCAGCGTCTCGGGCTTGGCCAGGTAGAATTCGGAATAGTTCTCGCGCGCCGTCTGGCCGATGTTGTTGGTGAGCATGCCGACCGGCCCCAGCTCGGCGCGCACCCTGGCGAAGTTCTCGGCGACCTGCCTCTTGTCGGTCATGTCGCCGGAAAGCGCCAGGACGCGTACGCCGTGGCGACGGGCTTCCTCGGCGGTCTCGCCGAGCGGGCCTTCCTCGCGGTCCATGATGGCGACGTCGGCGCCCTCGGCGGCGAAGCCGAGCGCGATGGCGCGGCCGATGCCGTTGGCGCCACCGGTGACGACCGCGACGCGGCCTGCGAACTGTCTGGTCAAGGTCGTTCCTCCCGTATCATTCAGGCGCTGATGCCGCCGCGCGGAAACAACGCCAGCCGGCCGTAGGACAGGTCCGACGGGCCGGCGGCGCCGTGCGGGCTCGCCGCGGCGAAGTTCTCGTACGCCTCGGCGCTCGCCGGGCGGCACGTCGCCCAGTCGAGCGTCACGCAGCGGCCAAGGAAGCGCCATTCGCCGTCGCGCCGGGCGAAGCGGTCGAGGCTGCGGCTACCGGTGACGATCTCCTCGGCGCCGTCGACCGCGAACAGGGCGTTGGTCACGTAGTGGGCCGTCACCTGCCAGTTCGACAGCGCCGTCTCCACCCAGGCGACGTACTCGTCCGGCGAGCCGGTGAACATGTCGCCGTGCTCCTCCAGCGCGTCGTCGTGGTAGAGCGAGCGCAGGAGGACGAAGTCGCGCCGGTCGCAGGCGCGCGCATAGGTGTCGACGAGGCGGCGCAGGCAGTCGCGCGCGGCCAGCTCGCGGGCGTCGGGCTCGCGGAAACCCATCAGCCGGCCTGCCCGCGCGGTTCCTTCGGCATGCCGAGGCCGCGTTCGGCGATGATGTTCAGCTGGATCTCGTTGGTGCCGCCGTAGACCGTGTCGGCGCGGGTGAAGAAGAACAGCTGGCGCAGCTTCTCCACGCGCGGGTCGTCGCTCGCCGACACGCCGACGGCGCCGAGCACGTCCATGCCGAGGCGGCCGAGGTCGCGGTGCCAGTTCGACCAGTGGTACTTGTAGCCGAGGCCTTCCAGTCTGGCCTGCGGGTCGTCGCTGTCGGCGAGGATGCGTATGGCCATGTAGCGCATGGCGCGCAGGCCGGCCCAGGCGCGGGCGATGCGCAGGCGGATCGAGGGATCGGCCGCCGCGCCGGTCTCCTTCGCCATCGCGACGATCAGCTCGAGCTCGCGGGCAAAGCCCATCTGCTGGCCGAGGGTGGAGATGCCGCGCTCGAATCCGAGCAGCGCCATGGCCACCGTCCATCCCTCGCCCGGCGCGCCGACGACGCAGGAGGCCTCGGCGCGGGCGCTGTCGAAGAACACCGAGTTGAACTCGGCGCCGCCGCCGATCTGGCGGATCGGGTGGATCTCGATGCCCGGCTGGCGGAGCGGCATGAGGAGGAAGATCAGGCCCTTCGGCCCGGCCGAACCCTCCTCGCAGCGCGCCAGGACGAAGATCCAGTCGGAAAGATGCGCCAGCGACGTCCAGATCTTCTGCCCGGTGACCAGCCAGTCGCCGGTGACGGGATCGCGGCGGGCGCGGGTGCGGATGTTGCCGAGGTCGGAGCCGGCGGACGGCTCGGAATAGCCCTGCGCCCAGAACTCGCTGCCGGAACGGATGCCGGGCAGGAAGCGGCGCTTCTGCTGCTCCGTGCCGTAGGCGATGAGAGTGGGGCCGACGAGGCCCTCACCGATGTGACCGAGGCGGCCGGGACCGCCGGCGCGCGCGTACTCCTCCTGGAAGACCACCTGCTCGGCGACGGAGAGCCCGCGCCCGCCATGCGCTATCGGCCAGCCGGGGCAGGTCCAGCCGCCGGCGGCGAGCTCGCGTTCCCATTCCTTGCGCAGCTCGGGAAACGCCTCGCCGTCGCCGGCATGGCCGCGATCCTTCAGGACAGCGAAGCGGCCGGAAAGATGCGCCGCCATCCAGGCGGCGACCTCGGCGCGGAAAGCCTCGATGCCGCCGCTCATGCCGCATCCCCGATGATTGCGGCGGCGACCGTCTCCAGCTTCTGCGCCGCCGTGCCGAACAGGAAGGACGTCGCCTGCGCCCGGCGCAGAAAGAGGTGCGGATCGTACTCCCAGGTGTTGCCGACGCCGCCGTGCAACTGGATCGCCTCCTCCGCGGCGCGGAAGGCGATGTCGGCGGCGAGCGCGCCCAGCGCCTCGATTTCGAGCGCCGCATGCGGCTCGCCGGCATCCAGCGACGCGGCGGCGCCGTGGAGGAGCGACCGGGCTTCCGTGACCCCCACGAGCAACGCCGCGCAACGGTGCTTCACCGCCTGGAAGGAGGCGATGGTGCGGCCGAACTGCACGCGC
>CAJPFN010000039.1 GCA_905339215.1 Rhizobiaceae bacterium | reverse complement strand
GAAAGCCCTCAGCCCTCGCGGGCGATGACGCGTTCGAGCAGCTGGCGGAGCGCCGCCGTCTCGCTTTCGCCGAGATGGTCTTCAAGCGCCGTGTTCTGCGTATCGACGCGGCTCTTGATGCGGTTGAAGAGTTCCAGCCCGAGATCGGTGATGTAGACCAGTACGCGGCGCTGGTCGTCCGGGTCGGGCGCGCGGTGCACCAGGCCCCTTGCCACCATGCGGTCGGTCATCTTGGTCAGCGTCGGATGGTTCATCAGCACCAGGTCGGCGAGGTCGCCCATGGAGCGGCCCTGGCCGTCGCTCAGCACCTCCAGCACGCGCCATTGCTCGACCTGTGCGCCTTCTTCCTGGAGGCTGCGCTGCAGGTCGACATGCAGGCGGCGATGCGCCTGGGCCACCAGGTAGGCGAGATAGTTGCTGATCGGGCTCTCGGACATCTTTTTCGCCGGATCGTGGCTGGGACGCTGGACGGGACTTCGCTGCGGAACGTCGAGGATGGCGACTCGATGACCGATTGCCAACGTTCCAAGGTTCCGATACTTTAATCGGAAAATAAAAACAATCAATTCCGGGAACTGAAGGGGCAAGGCCGGCATGGTCTCTCCGTTCGCCCTGAGGGGGTCGAACAAGCCAGATTTTCGCGGCCTGCCGGGCGTCGGCAGCGGCTATGTCGCGCGCCTCGGCAAGCCGGAGCGGCGACGCATTGCCGTCATGGTGCCGATGAGCGGCTCGGCCGGCATATGGGGGCCGTCCTGCATCTCCTGCGCCCAGCTTGCGGTCGCCGAGATCAATGCAGCCAACGGCATTGCCGGGCAGGAGGTCGAGGCGGTCTATCTCGACGCCGACGACGGCGCCATCGAGAGCGTCGTCGATACGCTCGACGAGATGATCGAGGACCAGAGCATCGCCGCGATCGTCGGCATGCATGTCAGTTCGGTGCGCCAGCGCCTGACCAGGGCCGTGCGCGGCCGCATCCCCTACGTCTACACGCCGCTCTACGAGGGCAGCGAGCAGACGCCCGGCGTCTTCACCATCGGCGAGACGCCGCGCGAGCAGCTCGAGCCGGCGATCCGCCGCATGGTGGAGCTTTGCCGCGTGCGCCGCTGGGCACTGGTCGGCAACGACTATGTCTGGCCGCGCGTCTCGCACCATCACGCCAAGCGCTCGATCGCGGCGACCGGCGGCGAGGTCGTGTTCGAGGAATACGTGCCCTTCGGCCTGGAAGAGCCCTACGAACTGGTGGAGCGCATCGCCGCATCGCGTCCCGACATCGTCATCGTCTCCCTGATCGGCCAGGAAGCGGTCGAATTCAACCGCGTCTTCGGCGCGATGGGCCTCGACCGCCACATCGTACGCTTCTCCACCGGCATCGAGGAGAACGTGCTGCTGGCGACGGGCGCGGAGAACACCAAACGCCTCTATGGCGCCTCGTCCTACTTTTCGTCGCTGCAGACGCCGCGCAACCTCGCCTTCAAGGAGCGCTACCGCTCGCTCCACCGCGAGCGTGCGCCGGTGCTCAACGCGCTCGGCCAGTCGCTCTACGAAGGCATGCAGTTCTACGCCTCGCTCGCCCGCAACGGCCGCCGCCATGGCGACGAGCCGGTCGATTTCATCAGCGCGCGCGGCGGGCGCTTCTTCTCCAACGAGCGCAAGGACAATCCGATCTACCTGGCGCGCGCCGACGGCCACGTCTTCTCGGTGATCGAACAGCTCTCCTGAGGACTGCTTTTTTCCGCATCGCTCACGCATCGGCGAGCCGGCACCCGCCCGCCGCCGGCGCTTTTTGCGCCTGCGAAACATTTTTTTGAAATGGACAACAAAACACTTGAAAAGGAAAATTATCCCGGTCTAGTTTCCTTTCCAATTCAAGGGAATGTTCCGGCGACTCCGTCCGGGGCAGGGAAGGGAGGTCGGGTTGGCCTGGGTTCTGACATTCATCGCGGCGATCATCGTCGTCATCCTGGCGATCCTCTTCCTCAACCGCTTCTACGTGAAATCCTCGCGCGACAACGCGCTGATCCGCACCGGCGCCGGCGGCCGTCGCATCCTCATGGATGGCGGCGCCGTGGCGCTGCCGATCCTGCACCGGGTCGAGCGGTTGAACATGCGCACGGTCCGGCTGCGGATCGAGAAGACGGGTGCTTCGGCGCTGATCTCGGAAGACCGCCTGCGCGTCGACGTGTCGATGGAGTTCCACGTCCGCGTCGAGCCGACCGCCGACGGCATCGCCACGGCGGCCCAGGCCTTCGGCTCCAAGACCTACCGCGACGACGAAATGCAGACGCTGCTCGAGGGCAAGCTGATCGACGCCGTCCAGGCCGAGGTTGCGACGCGCACCATGGACGCGCTCCACGAGCGCCGAGACGCCTTCGTCGAGGCGGTGACGGCGAGGCTCGGCGCCAACCTGGCTCGCTCCGGCCTCCTGCTCGATTCGGCCTCGCTCACCCGCCTCGACCAGACGCCGTTCAATGCGCTCGACGAGAACAACGCCTTCAACGCGGTCGGCATGCGCCGCCTCGCCGAAACGATCTCCGAGAACAAGAAGGCGCGCGTGCAGATCGAGACCGAGGCCGACATCGCCGTGCGCAAGCGCCAGCTCGAGCAGGTCAAGGAGCGGCTCGCCATCGAGCGCGAGCAGGAGGAGGCGGAGATCGCCAAGAAGCTCGACGTCGAGAGGCGGCGCATCGATCTCAACACCGAGATCGAAAACGCCCGCACCGAGGCAGAGCGGCTCGCCGAGGAAGCGCGGATCGCCCGCGTCCGCGACGTCAAGCGCGCCGAGATCGAGCGCGATCTCGTCCTGCGCCAGCGCGAGATGGAGGCGGTACTAGCCGTCGAGACCGCCAAGATCGACAATTCGATCCGCATCGCCGCCAAGCGCGGCGAGGAGACCATCGCCGAGGCCAAGGCCGAGAAGGAGCGCACCCGCATCATCGAGGCCCAGGAGGCGGTGCAGACGGCCCGCGACCTTGCCGCCGCCGAGCGCGAAAAGTCCCTGGCGCTGTTGAAGGCGAAGGAGGAGGCCGACGTCGACGACGCCCGCACGAAGTCGCAGGTCGACACGCTGCTGGCGATGGCGAAGGCTGAGAGCGATGCAGCCCAGCTGCGCGCCGAGGCCGAACGCCACCGGCTGATCGCCGAATCGGAAGGCCGCTCGGCGCTCATCGAGGCCGAGAACGCGCAGAGCGAGCAGATTCTGCGGCTGCGGCTTGAGATGCACAAGCTCGACAGGCTGCCGGAGATCGCTGCGCAGATGGTCAAGCCGGCCGAGAAGATCGATTCAATCCGCATCAACCACATTTCCGGCCTCGGCTCCTTCGCGGGAGGCGGCGCCGGCGAGGGCGGTGGCTCCGGTCCCACCGGGTTCCAGTCGGCGCTCGATTCCATCCTGGGCATGGCCATCGGCTTCCCGGCGATCAAGAAGCTCGGCGAGGAGATCGGCGTGGAGATGGACCACAATCTCGGCGCCCGCGCGCTCGACGCCATCAACCGCACGCCCGTGCGCAAGAAAGACTGAACGAGCCATCACGACCGGCGCGACGGCAGCCGTGCCTGACAACGAAGGGGAACGAACATGACCATCAGCAGACGTACAGTCCTCAAGGGCGCAGCCGCCACCGCGACCCTGGCGACCCCCGCCTTCATCCGCAACGCCTTCGCCGAGGACCCGATCAAGCTCGGCACCGTGTTCGACATTTCCGGCATCTTCGACGCCTACGGCAAGCCGATCGACATGGCCGTGCGCCTCGCCATCAAGCACATCAACGACGCCGGCGGCCTGCTCGGCCGGCAGGTCCAGCACATCGGCTACGACACGCAGTCCGACATGGCGCTTTACACCCAATACGCCCAGCAGCTGACGCGCCAGGACAAGGTCGACGTCGTCCACGGCGGCATCCTGTCGGCTTCGCGCGAGGCGATCCGCCAGACGCTGCGCAAGGCGGGCACGCTCTATTTCTACAACATCGAGTACGAGGGGGGCGTCTGCGACGCCAACTGCTACTGCACCGGCGTGACGCCTGCGCAGACCACCGAGGTGCAGATCCCCTACACGATGGAGAAGTGGGGCAAGAAGGTCTACATCCTCGCCGCCGACTACAACTACGGCCAGCTGATGGCCCGCTGGATCCAGAAGTACTTCAAGGACAATGGCGGCGAGACGCTCGCGGTCGAGTTCTTCCCGCTCGACGTTGCCGACTTCGGCTCGACCATCACCAAGATTCAGACCGCCGCGCCCGACATGGTCTACTCGGCGCTGGTCGGCGGCGCGCACCTGTCGTTCTACCGCCAGTGGGCGGCGGCCGGCATGAAGAGCCGCATTCCGCTCGCCTCGACCACGCTCGGCGTCGGCTCCGAGCATCTCGTGCTGACGCCCGAGGAAGGCGACGGCATCGTCGTCTGCTACAACTACTCGCCCGAGCTCGACACGCCTGCCAACAAGGCCTTCACGGCGGCCTGGGGCGAAGTGTACGGCGCCAACACGGTGCCGAACATCCACGAGCTGGCGGTCTCCAACTACCAGGGCGTCATGCTCTGGGCGGAAGCCGTGAAGGCGGCGGGCTCGGTCGAGAACGCCAAGGTCCGGGCGGTGCTCGACGGCGGCCTGGCCTATGAGGGGCCGGCCGGCATGGTCACCATCGACCCGAAGACGCACCACGCCACGCTCGACGTCCACCTGATGGAGATGAAGGGCCAGAAGCTCAACGTCATCAAGAGCTTCGGCGCCCGTCAGCCGATCGACACGCAGCTGGTGTGCGACCTCGTCGCCAACCCCGACGACAACCAGCAGTACGAGATCAAGATCTGATCGCCCGCGTCGGCCGGGGCGCGCGATGCGCCCCGGCCGTCAAATGTCCGTGTCCCACGGCGCGAATGAACGTCCAGGCAGGCCCGGCCTCGTCCCGGTCGATTGAAGCACACACAGGACCGGCATGGATCTCGCAGCCGTCGTCATCCTCGATATCCTCTACTCCGTCGCCGTACTGGTGCTGATCAGCGCCGGGCTGGCGGTGGTGTTCGGCATGATGCGCGTCATCAACCTCGCCCACGGCGAGTTCATGATGCTCGGCGGCTATGCGACGATCGTCTCGGTCAATGCCGGCATCAACGTCTGGATCGCCATGCTGGTCGTGGCGCCGCTGGTGGTCGGCGCCATCGGCCTCGTCGTCGAGCGGCTGGTGATCCGCTTCCTCTACGGACGCCTCGTCGACACGATGCTGGCGACCTGGGGCCTGAGCCTCTTCTTCATCGGCGCCGCCTCGATGGTCTTCGGCAACACCACCACCGGCATCTCGACGCCGGTCGCCGGCTTCACGCTCGGCGCCTACCAGATCAACGGCTACAACTTCTTCATCATCGTCGTCGCCGCCGCACTTCTGGTCGCCATCTACGCGGTGCTGCGCGGCACCCGCATCGGCCTCGTCGCGCGCGGCACGATGCAGCGGCCCGACATGGCCTCGGCACTCGGCTACAGCGCCGACCGGGTTTACATGACCACCTTCTTCGCCGGCTCCGCGCTGGCCGGGCTCGCCGGCGGCGTCATGGCTCCGCTGGTCGGTCTGGTGCCGACGTGGGGCACGGCCTACATCGCCAAGGCCTTCATCACGGTGATCTCCGGCGGCGCCTCGGTGATCGTCGGCCTGCTCTCGGGCTCCGTCCTGTTCGGCCTGGTGTCGCAGGTCTTCACCATCCTGTTCACGCCGGTGGTCGGCGAGGTGGCGCTGCTCGTCGCAGCCGTCATCCTGCTGCGCCTGTTGCCCGAGGGCATTACCGGCCGCTTCTTCCGGGGACGCCTCTGATGGCCGGATCGCAGGCAAGCGGGACTCTGTGGGTCCTCCTCATCGGGCTGGTCGTGATGTTCGTCGCGCCGCTCGCGCTCGAGACCTACACGCTGACGCTGCTCGTCATCTACGCCATGCTGGCGCTCAGCCTGGGGCTGATCTGGGGCTATGGCGGCATCCTGTGCTTCGGCCAGACCGCCTTCTACGGGCTCGGCGCCTATACCTACGCCATTGCCGCGATCAACATCGGCGAGAGCACGGTCCCGGCGCTGCTCGGCATCCTCGTTCCGGCGATCTTCGCCGCCGCGCTCGGCGCGATGATGTTCTACGGCCGCCTGTCCGACGTCTATCTCGGCGTCGTCACGCTGGTGGTGACGCTGATCTTCTTCAAGTTCATGAATTCCACCGCCGGCCCGGAATACCAGATCGGCGCGGCGCGTCTCGGCGGCTTCAACGGCATCCCCGGGTTCCAGACGCTCAACGTGCCCGGCGATCCGCGAGCCTACATCTACGATCGCAGCCTCTACTACGTCTGCTTTCTGGCGCTGCTCATCGTCTACGTGCTGGTCAGGCTGCTGCTCGCCAGTCCGTTCGGGCGCGTCGCCGTCGCCATTCGCGAGAACGAGCGCCGCGTCGAGCTGATGGGCTACGACGCCCGTCTGCAGAAGACGCTGCTGTTTTCAGTCAGCGGCGCCGTCGCCGGGCTCGCCGGCACGCTCTACGCCTCCTGGGCCGAGATCGTCACGCCGGGCATGTTCTCGCTCGGCCAGTCGGCGGAGATCATCATCTGGTGCATCGTCGGCGGGCTCGGCACGCTGGTCGGGCCGATGCTCGGCGCGGTCCTTCTCGGCTACCTGAAGTTCAGCCTCGGCCAGCAGTCGGCGATCGACAATTCGATGATCCTCGGTCTCATCCTCGTGATCGTCGTGCTCGCCCTGCCGCGCGGCGTCGTGCCATCGCTCGCCGCGCTGTGGGCGCGCCGTCGGCGCCGGCCGTCGATCCGCGCGCCGCGCCGCCGCGGCCGCCGTCCGGAGGCGACCGATGTCTGATGTGGTCCTGGAGACGCGCGGCCTGTCGATGCGCTTCGGCGGCGTCACTGCCGTCGACAATGTCGACTTCCGCCTGCGGCGCAACGAGCTGCGCTGCCTGATCGGCCCCAACGGCGCCGGCAAGACCACCTTCTTCCGCTGCCTCACCGGCATCCTCAAGCCGACCTCGGGCGAGATCCACATCGACGGCCACGATACGACCGGCTGGGACCCGCACTGGATCGCCAGGCTCGGCATCGGCATCAAGACCCAGGTGCCGAGCGTCATGGACGGCCTGAGCGTGCGCGAAAACATCTGGCTCTCCGCCTACCGGGTGGCCGGCTCGCGCGACGCCGGAAGGCTCGCCGCCGAAGCGATCGACCGGCTCGACCTCGGCACGCTGGCCGGCGCCACCGTCGGCCGCCTCGCCCACGGCGAACGCCAGCGCGTCGAGCTCGGCATCGTCATGGCAGCGCGGCCCTGGCTGGTGCTGCTCGACGAGCCGGCCGCCGGCATGACCGGCGAGGAGGTCGAGCGGATGGCCGAGATCATCCGCGAGATCAACCGCGACGCCACCGTCGTCATCGTCGAGCACGACATGCAGTTCATCCGTTCCATCGCCCAGCAGATCACCGTGTTCTCGCAAGGGGCGGTGCTGATGGAGGACGGCGTCGACGCCGTCATGAGCGACAGCCGCGTCCGCGATGTCTATCTGGGAAGGAAGGGGTGACGATGTTCGGACGGATCCGCGGGACACTCCCCTCTGGCCTGCCGGCTATCTCCCCCTCAGGAGTGAAGATCGCCTGCGAGGTGGCGGCATGACCGACACCCGCGCCGCCCTCGAGATCCGCGGCCTCGCCGCCGGCTACGGGCGCATTCCGGTCCTCCACGGCGTCGACCTGACCGTCGGCAGCGACGAGATCGTCGGCATCCTCGGCCACAACGGCATGGGCAAGTCGACCCTTCTGAAGACCGTGATGGGCTTCCTGCCGGCAAAGAGCGGGACGATCCGCCTCGACGGCGAGGACATCACGCGCCTGCCGCCGCACGAGCGCGCGCGGCGCGGCGTCGGCTACGTGCCGCAGGGCAGGGGCATCTTCCCCAAGCTCAGCGTGCGCGACAATTTGCGCATGGCCTTCCAGCATCACGGCGACGCCGACGAGGCGGAGACGATGGAGCGCGTCCTCGACGACTTTCCGCGCGTCAACCGCTTGCTCGACCGCGACGGCGGCGCGCTGTCGGGCGGCGAGCAGCAGCTGCTGGCGCTGGCGCGCTGCCTGATGGGCGATCCGTGGCTGCTCCTCCTCGACGAACCGACGGAGGGCATCCAGCCCTCGATCATCGAGGAAATCGAGGAGACGCTGTCGCGCCTCAGGCGAACGCGCGGCCTGACCATTGTGCTGGTCGAGCAGAATTTCGACTTCATCAACGCGCTGTCCGACCGCGTCGCCGTGCTCGAGCGCGGCAGGATCACCGCCGAGCTCGACGCCACGGCGCTGAAGAACCAGGGCCGGATGGAGGAGTTTCTCGGCTTCGGCGCAGCGCGGCGCACGCGTCCCGCCGCCGGCGGCGCGCGGCCGCTGGCCGTGGCCTCCGCGCATCGTCCCGCCGCGGCCGCGTCCGCGGCCGAGAAATCCGTATCCCGTTCCGCGCAGCCCGCGCCGACGGCCGCGGCGCGCCCGCTGCCGGCCAGCACGTCGGCCAGTCTGCCGGCAGCCCCGCCAATTCCCAGGGAGAACTACATGAGCGTCCGCCGCCCCACACTCGAACAGATGCGCAGCCTCGTCGGCGGCCTCGGCATGTCGATGGGCGATCGCGAGATGATCGACTACATGACCGTGATGGAGGGCACGTTCCAGTCCTACGACGTAGTCGACGCGCTTCCTGACAACCTGCCGCAGGTGAAGTATCCGCGCACGCCGGGCAGGCGTCCGGGCGGGGCGGAGAATCCGCTGAACGCCTGGTACTACAAGTCGGAGGTGCGCGGCGCCATGACCGGGCCGCTGCAGGGGCGCACGATCGTGCTCAAGGACAATGTCTGCCTCGCCGGCGTGCCGATGATGAACGGCGCCTCGACGCTGGAGGGCTATACGCCCGACGTCGACGCCACGGTCGTCACCCGCATCCTCGACGCCGGCGGCACCATCGTCGGCAAGGCGCATTGCGAATATTTCTGCCTGTCCGGAGGCAGCCACACCAACGCCACCGGCCCCGTGCATAACCCCTACAAGCTCGGCTACACGGCCGGCGGCTCCTCCTCGGGTTCGGCCGCGCTCGTCGGCGCCGGCGAGGTCGACATGGCGATCGGCGGCGACCAGGGCGGCTCGATCCGCATGCCGGCCTCCTTCTGCGGCGCCTACGGCATGAAGCCGACCCATGGCCTCGTTCCCTACACCGGCATCATGCCGATCGAGCCGACCATCGACCACGCCGGCCCGATCACGCAGAACGTTCGCGACAACGCACTGCTCCTCGAAGTCATCGCCGGTGACGACGGGCTCGACCCGCGCCAGTATGCGCCGCGCGTCGACAAGTACACGCAGGCGCTCGGCCAGGGTGTATCCGGCCTGCGCATCGGCATCGTCCGCGAAGGCTTCGGCCAGGCCAATTCCGAAGCCGACGTCGACCAGAAGGTGCGCCGCGCTGCCGAGCGCTACCGCGAGCTCGGCGCCTCCGTCGAGGAGACCTCCGTGCCCATGCATCTGCAGGGTGCCGCCATCTGGACGCCGATCGCGCTCGAAGGCCTGATGGACACGATGATGCACGGCAACGGCTTCGGCACCGGCTGGCGCGGCCTCTACGTCACCAGCCTGCTCGACTATCACGCCAACTGGCGCAGCCGCGCCGACGAGTTGTCGAAGAGCCTGAAGATCTCGATGTTCGTCGGCGAGTACATGCAGCGCCAGTATCGCGGGCACTACTACGCCAAGGCGCAGAATCTCAGCCGCCGGCTGCGCGCCACCTACGACCAGGCGCTGTCGCGCTACGATCTCCTCATCATGCCGACCATGCCGATGAAGGCGCAGCCGATCCCCGAGCCCGACGCGCCGCTCGCCCTCTACATCCAGCGCGCCTTCGAGATGATCGGCAACACCGCGCCGTTCGACGCGTCCGGTCATCCGGCGATGTCGGTGCCGTGCGGCATGAGCGAAGGACTGCCCATCGGCATGATGCTGATCGGCAAGCACTACGACGAGAGCACCATCTATCGCGCCGCCGCGGCCTTCGAACGGCTGGGCGACTGGCGCGCGATGTAGGCCGGCCGCGATGAGCAGCCTGAACATGCCGCTCGCCGGCAGCCTGTCGCGGAGCCTGTTCCGCCCGGCGGAGCCGTCAGCCGCGCCGGCGCCGGGCGCGGTCGTCGCCCCCGTCGACGGCAGGTCCTACGTGTCGGGCGACCGCTCGGTGCCGCTGCGCCACGCCACGATCCCGCAGGTCTTTGCCGAGACGGTGAAGCGCTTCGGCCCGCGCGAGGCGGCGGTGTTCTCGGAGTTCGGCAGGCGCTATTCCTGGTACGACCTCGCCCGCGAGGTCGACGCGCTCGCCGCCGGGCTGCTCAGCCTCGGGCTGGAGCGCGGCGACCGCATCGGCATCTGGGCGCCGAACCGGCCGGAATGGCTGGTCACCCAGTTCGCCACGGCGCGCATCGGCCTGGTGCTGGTGACCATCAACCCAGCCTACCGGCTCTCCGAGCTGGAATACGTGCTCAACAAGGTCGGCTGCAAGGCGCTGGTCACCGCGGCGCGCTTCAAGACCAGCGACTATCTCGGCATGATCCGCGAGCTGGCGCCCGAGCTCGACACCTGCGAGCCCGGCCGGCTTTCAGCGGCGCGGCTGCCGCATCTGAAGACGGTGATCCGCACGGGACCGGAAAAGTCCGCCGGCATGTTCAACTTCGACGCGGTCATGCGGCTTGCCGGCCCGGCGCAATTCCGCCGCCTCGACGCGGTCAGCGGCTCGCTCGACCCCGACGACGCCATCAACATCCAGTTCACCAGCGGAACGACCGGCGCGCCGAAGGGCGCCACGCTCAGCCACTACAACATCGTCAACAATGCCGACCTGACGACGCGCACCATGGCGATGACGGAGAAAGACCGGCTGGCCATCCCGGTGCCGCTCTACCACTGCTTCGGCATGGTGCTGGCCACGCTCGGCTGCGTCACCAAGGGCGCGGCGATGGTCTTTCCCAGCGAGGGCTTCGATCCCGTCACCGCGCTCGACGCGCTGGTCAAGGAGCGTTGCACGGCCTTCTACGGCGTGCCGACCATGTTCGTCGCCATGCTCGACCATCCGAGCTTCAAGGGCCGCGACCTGTCGTCCATGCGCACCGGCGTCATGGCCGGCGCGCCGTGCCCGATCGAGGTGATGAAGCGCGTCGTCACCGACATGCACATGCCCGAGGTGACCATCGGCTACGGCATGACCGAGACCAGCCCGATCTCGTTCCAGAGCCATGTCGACGAGCCGCTCGACCGGCGCGTCTCCACCGTCGGCCGCATCCACCCGCATGTCGAGGTCAAGATCGTCGACGAGGACGGGCGCATCGTTCCGGTTGGCCAATCGGGCGAACTGTGCACGCGCGGCTATTCGGTGATGAAGGGTTACTGGAACGATCCGGAAAAAACGGCCGAGGCGATCGACAGCGGCGGCTGGATGCACACCGGCGACCTCGCCACGATCGACGCCGAAGGTTACTGCAACATCGTCGGCCGGGTGAAGGACATGGTCATCCGCGGCGGCGAGAACGTCTACCCGCGCGAGATCGAGGAGTTCCTCTACCGCCACCCGAAGGTCTCGGAAGTGCAGGTGTTCGGCGTGCCGGATCCGAAATACGGTGAAGAGCTGTGCGCCTGGATCGTGCTCCATCCCGGCCAGCAGGCGACCGAGGACGAGATCAAGGCCTTCTGCCGCGGCCAGATCGCCCACTACAAGGTGCCGCGCTACGTCCGCTTCCGGCAGGCCCTGCCGATGACGGTGACCGGCAAGCCGCAGAAATTCGTCATGCGTGACGAGATGATCGCCGAACTCGGCCTGACCGCGGCGAAGACCGCCTGAGCCGGCGCCTCCGGGGTCTTTGACCGCCGTCAATGCGTACCCTTCGCCCGCGGTCGAAGGTGCCGGCCATCGTGGGAAGGCGGCGCCATGGCGACTGTGCGAAGGAAGGTCGAAAAAGCTGCGCCGGCGGTATCGGTCGACGGCGGGTGGGCGGAGAACGCCGCCATCGCCGCAAAGCTGCGCGACTATGCCGACCTCCTCGAACAGCAGGGCGCGGACGGCTTTCGCACGCGCGCCTACCGCCGCGCCGCCGATTTCGTCGACGCGCTCCCCCGGCCGATCGCCGACACCTTTGCCGCCGAAGGCCGCGACGGGCTGGAGGCGATGCCGAACATCGGACGCGGCATCGCGGCGGCGATTGCCGAGATGCTGACCACCGGCCGGTGGAGCCAGATCGAACGCCTGCGCGGCGACCTGATCCCGCAGAAACTGTTCCTGACCATCCCCGGCGTCGGCCCGGAACTCGCCACCCGCCTCGCCGATGAGCATATCGAGACGCTGGAGGAGCTGGAGAACGCCCTCCACCTCGGCGACCTGCGCGTGAAAGGCCTCGGCGCGCGGCGCCGCGCCATGCTTTCGGCGGCGCTCGCCGAGCGGCTCGGCCGGCCGATCCGCCGCCATGCGGCACCGGCGGCCGGGCGCCCGCCGGTCGAGCTGCTTCTCCAGGTCGACCGCATGTACCGCGACCGCGCGGCCGCCGGCACGCTGCGCACGATCGCGCCGAAGCGCTTCAACCCGGCCGGCGAGGCCTGGCTGCCGGTCATGCACGCGCGCCATGAACCCTGGCACTTCACCGCGCTGTTCTCCAACACGCGCACGGCGCACGAGCTCGGCAAGACGCACGACTGGGTGGTGGTCTACTTCCACCGCGACGGCGACGTGGAGGACCGCTGCACGGTGGTCACTGAGACGCGCGGGCCGAATGCCGGCCGCCGCGTCGTGCGCGGCCGCGAGGACGAGACCCCGGCGGCGGACAATGCACCGGCGGCCGCGGAGGCGGTGCCGCCGCGGCCGTCCCCTTGACCGCGGTCAATGCAACTGGCGCGGCCGTGTCCGACTTATATCCCATATGGTTCCGCAGGCCGGACTGCGGAGCGATCGGCGGAAGGGAGGCCCGTTCCATGGTGTCGAGGAAATCGTCTTCGCAGGCGGCCGTCGCGCCGCGCCGCATCGCCGAGGTGGAGGCCGGGCCGCTCGGCCTGCCGGGAACGCTCGCCGTGCCGACGGATCCCCGCGGCCTCGTCGTCTTCGTCCACGGCAGCGGTTCGAGCCGGTTGAGCCCACGCAACGGCTATGTCGCCGACGCGCTCAACGAGGCCGGCTTCGCCACGCTTCTGTTCGATCTCCTGACTGAAGAGGAGGAAGCCGACCGGCGTAACGTCTTCGACATCGACCTGCTCGCCCGGCGATTGACCGGCGTCGTCGAATGGCTGGAGACGGAGGATCTCGTCGCAGGCCTGCCGGTCGGCCTGTTCGGCGCCAGCACCGGGGCGGCGGCAGCGCTCGTCGCCGCCGAGCGCCTCGGGTCTCGGGTCGGCGCAATCGTGTCGCGCGGCGGCCGGCCGGACCTTGCCGGGGAGGCGCTGGCCTTCGTCCGCGCGCCGGTGCTGCTCATCGTCGGCGGCAACGACACCGACGTACTCTCGCTCAACCGCATCGCGCTGACGCGCCTGACCGGCGACTCCTCTCTCTCGGTCGTTCCGGGGGCATCGCATCTCTTCCCCGAGCCCGGTGCGCTCGACCGTGTCGTCGTACTGGCCTGCGAATGGTTCGAGACCCGGCTCGCCGGCGCGCGCCGGGAACCCGCCGGAGGCTGATCCCATGTCCTTCGTCGACCGGATCGAAGCCGGGCGCCGCCTCGCCGACGCGCTCGAAACCTATGACGGCAAGGAGACCGTCGTGCTTGCCTTGCCGCGCGGCGGCCTGCCGGTCGCGGCCGAAGTTGCCGCGCGCATCGGCTCGCCGCTCGACCTGCTCATCGTGCGCAAGATCGGCGTGCCCTACCAGCCCGAACTCGCGATGGGCGCGGTGGTCGACGGCGACGCTCCCGTCGTCGTGCGCAACGAGGACGTCATCCGCCAGGCTGAAATCACCCAGGCCGAGTTCGACCGCGTCCGCGACCACGAGCTCGCCGAGATCGAGCGCCGGCGCGCCCGCTATCTCGCCGGGCGGCAGCCGGTCGAGGTGAAGGACCGCACGGTCATCGTCGTCGACGACGGCATTGCGACGGGCGCGACCGTGCGTGCGGCGATCCGGGGCCTGCGCAGGCGAAAACCCCGCGAGATCGTGCTCGCCGTGCCGGTGGCGCCGCCGGACACGGTGGCGATGCTGGAAAAGGAGGCCGACCGCGTGGTCTGCCTCGAGCAGCCGTCCTTCTTCCAGGCGATCGGGCTTCACTACCGCGATTTCCGCCAGATCTCCGACGAGGAGGTGATCGCAACCCTCGCGGCGTTTCCGCCGCCGGTAGCGTCGAAGGGCGACGGAGAAGGCAAGGATCAGGCCTGAAGCACGAGGCAGCCGTCGCCGTCGAGCGCAATCCGCGAGCCGAGCCGGCGGCACTCGCGGTCGAGGCGTTGGGCAAGCCACTTCGCGTCGGCGGCCGTCGCACGCTCGAGGCGGAACCGGCGCATCCTGAAGGGCACCATCGTCACGCGCGTTGGCCCGTCGCCGATATCGATGACGTACGCCAGCGACAGGTCGGGCCGGTAGGCTTCGTAGCCGGAGATGCCCTCGTAGTCGTTGATGAAGTCGCCGCAACCGTAGAGAACCGGCCTGCCGTCGACGGTCTCCAGCGCGATGGGGTGATGCGAGGAGTGGCCGTGGACGATGTCGACGCCCGCCTCGGCGGCGAGGATTGTGGCGAAGCGGCGGTGCTCGCCGGGGATGGCGTAGCCCCAGTTGCCGCCCCAGTGGATGGAGACGACGACCGTGTCGCCGGGCTTTCGCCAGCTCTCGACGTGCCGCGCGATGCGGCGGGCGCTCTCGTCGTCGGCCTCGCCGATCCGGGCGACTCCTGGCCGCTGAGGATCGGCGGCCCAACTCGCCGGAACGCCGGCTGAGGCGCAGCCGACGGCGAAGACCAGCAGCCGCCCGCCGGGCGCCGGCAGGATCGCCGGCCGCCAGGCCGTTTCGGCGTCGCGGCCAGCGCCTGCCGCGACGATGCCGGCCCCTTCGAGTGCGGCGAGCGTGTCGGCAAATCCGTCCTCGCCCCAGTCGAGCACATGGTTGTTGGCGAGGACGCAGCAGCCGATCCCTGCCGCGGTCAGGCAGGCGACGTTGGCAGGGTTCATGCGGTAGTTGATGCCCTTCGGCTCCGGCCGGCCGCGGGCGGTCAACGCCGTTTCCAGGTTGACGATGCGCAGGTCCGGGCTGCGCCTCTCGATCTCGGCAAGTGCGTCGCCCCAGATGTAGGCGGGCGGGACGCCGCGCGGGATCGGCCCCGACGCGCGCTCTGCGAGCGCGACGTAGTCCGCCGCGGATTTCAGATAATCCTCGTGGATCGCCGGATCGTTCGGGTGCGGCAGGATCTGGTCGATCCCGCGCCCGGTCATGACGTCGCCTGAGAGGAAGAGCCGCATGGAGCGAAGAATGCCGTCGATGGCCGCAGCCGCAATGCGCTTCGTCAAGAACGAGGAGTTCCCCTCCTCACCACGGCGGGAGGGTGAGGGGCAGGCCGCCGACCCCCGGCTTTCCGCCAGCATGGACTGCCGGCCTCGGCTTCGAGTCTGGCAGATGACTCAAATCAAGGCGCCGACCGGCCGCTGTTCCCTAGAAATGGTCGTCCCCGCACGTAGGGGCGCCGGCGAAGAGGGAGCGGAATGCGGAAGATCGGGACGTTGAGGCTGATCGTGGCGGTCCTCGCGGTGGTGCTCATGGCGCCGGCCGCGGCGGTCGCGGCGCGGCTCAACGTCGTCATCGACCTTTCCGCGCAGACCATGCGCGTCGAGACCGACGGGCGGCCCATCCACCACTGGCCGGTGTCGACGGCGCGCAAGGGCTATCGCACGCCGACCGGCACGTTCCGCCCGCAGCGGCTCGAGCGCGTCTGGTACTCGACCATCTACCACCGCTCGCCGATGCCCTGGTCGATCTTCTTCCATCGCGGCTACGCCATTCACGGCACGACCGAGATCAAGAATCTCGGGCGCCCCGCCTCGCATGGCTGCGTCAGGCTTCATCCCGACAACGCGCGGCGGCTCTTCGAACTGGTGCTGGCCTACGGCAAGGGCAAGACCTCGATCGTCATCATCCGCTGACGTTCATTCGTCGGGCAGGGTGACGAAGAGGCCGTGCCAGGCGGCCGAGTCGACGGCCGAATTCCAGCTCGCCGTCATGAACAGCACCGCGACCGCCCCGCCAGCACCGCCGGGCGGCGCGATGACGTCGGCGATCCACATGCCGGCGGCGCAGTCCCCGGCCGGCATCGTCCACGAATAGGTCGTGGCCGCGCGGGCGACGTCCTTCAGTTCCGGCCAGGTGCGCGAGCCGATGACGTCGAACTCGACCGACTTTGCGCGCGCCGGCGGCTCGGCGTTGACGCAGTCGTTCGGTTCGGGCGAGGGGCGCGCCTCCAGCGTGTAGACCAGTTGCTGGTCGGGGATGGCGCTGGGCAGCGTCGGATGGACGACGAAGACGAGCGGCGTCGTCTTCTTGTCGAGCGGCGAGCGCTGGGTGAGCGACACGCCGGCGAGCCGGCGCCCGGCTGCGCCGATGGCGAGCGCGTCCAGTTTCGCCTTCGCCCCGGCGCGGACGTCGGCGCGCAACGCGTCCATGTCGGGTTCGTCGGCGAGCGCGTCGAGGTCGGCGGCGAAGCCGCCCGCGAGCGCCGGCCCGCCGTCGCCGCCCGCGACGACGCCGAAGGGGAAGCCGTCCGCCTGGCGGTTGGTGTCTCGGTCGACGACATGGATCGCCGCCGACAGCGCGCCGCTGGCGATGTCCCAGCCATACACTTCCCAGGCGAAATAGCGGCCGTCGGGCGAGAAGCCGATCACCGCCGCGTCCGGCGCGTCCGACTGCTCGCGGGCCTGCAGCGGTGCGGCGGCGAGCATGAGCAGTGAAGCCAGGCACAGAAAGAGTCTCGGCATCGGCATTTCCCCCGCAGGCAATGGAATCGCAGGATAGGCAATCGGCGCCAGCGATGGAATGGCGGTCGCGCGGCGCTGCGCCCCTCATCCCCCGGTTGCTGACGCCGCACGGGCAGCGGGCCGCGGCGCGGCGTCGCGCGGTCGACTCGTGGATGGCCAGGACGGCCCCTCCGGCGCTATCCTGTTCGGGTCGCCGCGACGGGAGGGACCGATGGAGAAGATCGATTTCCGCAAGACGATGAAGGCGCTCTACCTGCCGCCGGTCGGCCGGTTCGTCGAGATCGACGTGCCGGCGATGCGTTTC
>CAJPFN010000038.1 GCA_905339215.1 Rhizobiaceae bacterium | reverse complement strand
ATCTCGACCAAGGCGATCTCGGGCCTGACCAGCGACGTCGTCGCCGCGCTGTCGACCGACCAGGTCGGCGCTTTGACCACCGGCCAGATCGCCGCGATGAAGGCAACCCAGGTTGCCGCCATGACCACCGACCAGATCGGTGCGCTGACGACCGCACAGGTCGGTGCCCTCACCGCCGCCCAGGTCGGCGCCCTCACCACCGACCAGATCGGTGCGCTGACCACGGATCAGGTCGCGGCGCTGAGCACCAAGGCCGTGACCGGCTTCACCGCAATCCAGGTTGATGCCATGACCGCCGATCAGATCGGAGCCTTCACCGAGGCGCAGACGGCCGCGCTGAGCAGCACCCAGATCGACGCGATGGTGGCGGAAGACCTGGCAGCATTCTCCACCGGCGACATCGCTGCGATCTCCACCAAGGCAATCACCGGCCTGTCCGCCGACGACATCTCGGGCCTCACCCAGGACCAGGTCACGGCTTTCACCCAGACCCAGATCCAGGCGATGAACAATTCCCAGGTCGAAGCGCTGATGGCCGCCTATCTCGAGTTCTGAGATCGATGGCGCGGCCGCGCCCGTCTCGCCTCGCCAGACAGGCAATCGCCGAAGCATTCCCGGATGCTGCGAAACGCATGCGTTCCGCGGCATCCGATGTTTCGGCAAAGCACTCCCCGTCGCCTGGAAAGTCGTTCGCAGAGGCTTCACAACCGCCCGTACCCTCCCTATATTCGCCCTGTCAGCTTGCCTGACTATGGCGATAAACGGCCGATGTAATAAGCCATTCGGACCCGGGGGCGGTACCCGGCGCCTCCACCAGAAACCGCCGGAGCGACGGCTTCTGCTGGGGGCGAAACAGGATCGACGAGGGTGTAAAGATCGGACTTTTGCCCGGCATTGTACCACCGTTATCGGGCTAACCTTATAGTTGCCAACGACAACTATGCTGAGGCACGTCTCGCTGCTTAATGCGGCGCGATAGTCTCGAATCAAGCCCTGGGGGTTAGCACCTCCAGGCGGGGTCCGGAGGCACCTGGCAACAGAAGCCTCCACTTCCCTCACTTCCCGGAAACTCTACGCGTCTCCTTGTACGGGGTTCTGCCACGGCCAATTTTAGACAGCAGGTCCTGCTCCGCGGCCGTATCCACCCTATATCCGGTTTACGCCGGCCCCTCGCTTGATTACAGCTATGCCGGAACGATTCAGGGAAGCCGGACCGCGATGGCCGAAGACCTCATCCGCTACGACATCCTGGCGCAGGAGGCCTTGCGCGGCGTCATGCGCAAGGTCCTTATGGAAGTCGCGCGCACGGGTTTGCCCGGCAATCATCATTTCTTCATCACCTTCCTGACCGGCGCGCCGGGCGTGCGCGTTTCTACGCGCCTGCGCGAGCGCTATCCGGAGCAGATGACCATCGTTCTGCAGTTCCAGTACTGGGACCTGAAGGTCACCGACACCGGCTTCGAGGTCGGCCTGTCTTTCTCCGACATTCCCGAGCGGCTCGAGATTCCGTTCTCGGCGGTGCGCGGCTTCTACGACCCGTCCGTCAATTTCGAGCTTGAATTCGACGTGAAGGCGGAGCCGGCCGCTGCGCCGGTCGAGCAGCCGACGCCGGAAACGGTGAAATTGCCGCCTGCGCCGAAGAAGGCCGAATCGCGGCGCAAACCGCAGGTGCGCGCCGCCGAGGAGGCCGCGGCAGAACCAGCGGCCAAGAGCGGCGCCGAGGTCGTGTCGCTCGACGCCTTCCGCAAGAAGTAGGGCCTGGCCGTGGGCGAAGTCGTTAACCTGCGACTGGCGCGCAAACGCAAGGCGCGGGTCGACAGGGAGCAGGTCGCCGAGCGCAACCGCGCCGTCCACGGGCGTACGAAGGCTGAGCGCGAACGCGACGCGGCCGAAGCCAGTCGTACGGTCCGCTTCCTTGATGGTCATCGCCGGGGCGGCAGGGACGACGGCACACCGGAATGACCGCCGGCCCCGACAGCCGCGTGCGTAAGCGGTCCATCTCGATCCGCGGTCACCGGACCAGTTTCTCCCTCGAACAGCCTTTCCTCGACGAACTCGCCATTATCGCCGGTTTGCGCGGAATGACCGTCGCCGCACTCGTCGCGGAGGTCGACTCGAAACGGCCGCGCGAGACGAACCTATCCTCGGCGCTGCGCGTCCACGTTCTCCGGTGGCTGAAGGCGCAGGAACCCGATCAGGGCTGACGTCTCTCAGTTTCCGGCGAGCGACTTGAGAAAATTCTCGATGTTCATCGGGTCGAAGCTGCTGGCACTTGATTCCGGCACGGTGCCCCCGCGGTCGGAGGGCAGCGGCGCTCGCTCGATCTTGTCCGCCTGCTCCGCGGCGGCATTCGCCCGTTCGCGTTCGGCGCGGCGCAGCGCTTCCGCCGCACGCGCCTCGCTGGCGGCCTTTTCTTTCTCCAACGCCTCGTCCTTCAGACGAACCTCACCGTCGGCCTTGGCGCGGGCCTCCTCTTCGGCCTTGCGCCGCGCCTCTTCTTCCGCCTTCGCGGCGGCTTCCGCGTCGGCGCGGGCGCGCGCCTCCTCTTCCGCCCTCACGCGCGCTTCCTCTTCCGCACGCCGGCGCTCTTCTTCAAGGCGTTGGCGTTCGCCTTGCAGCGCCGCGTAGTAGCGCGCTTCACGTCTCAGCCGCTGCTTCTCCAGCAGCGCCGCCTGCATCGCTTCGACGCGCGCCTGCTCGATTTCCAACGCCCGCTGGGTAAGGAACTGCGCCAGCGGCTCGGTGTCGAGCCGAACCGTCATCATCCCGGGAACGCCTTCGGCAGAGAAACGCACCGAGGGTTCGGAACCGACCAGCGCCTCGTCGCCCGGCGCATAGGCGATCTCGCCGTCGGCCGCGACGGTCGCCGCGTTCAGGTCGGCACGCAGCGAGGCGGTCAACGTCGCCTCGAGCGCCGCGAGCCTGAGCGGCGGCGCGCGCAGTATACCGCCGGCCACGGTGAAGGCGAGGTCCGCCTCGCCGGCGTCGAATCTGCCGGCGGAAACGAACGGCGGCGCGAAAGCCGCCGTGCGCGGCCCGTCGATGTCGCGGCCGATCTCGTCCGCCGTGGCGATGATCCTGGCAAATGCGCCGGCGTTGAGACCGGAAATCGATAGGCCGTGCGCCTTGGCCGTGCCCGAGCCCGACAGCGCTGCGATCATGCCCTCGACGGTCTTGCCGCTGGCCGACAACGTCGCCGTGACGTCGGCGCGCCCGTTGATGCCGCCACCGTCCAGCAGGCTCCCGATGTCGGCGCCCTCGAGCTTCGCCTGGCCGGATATCATTCCGGTGCCGCCATTGTTCTTGATCTCGACGAGCCCCGTCAGCGCGCCGCCGTGGATGGCCGCCTTCAGGTCGGCGATGCGCAGCCCTTCCGCGCCCAGTGCGCCGCTGAAAGACACGTCTTCGGCGACGCCGAGAATGCCAGCCGAAACGGTGCCTGCGGAAACGTCGAGGTCGGCGGAAAGCGGCAACGCTGCCGAGCCGGCGAACGGCGTCTGCGGCCAGGTCTCGCCGCCGTCGACGAGCGACGCCTCGCCGAGCACCATCGCCACCACCGGGACCAGGTCGAGCGTATCGAGCGTGACGGCGCCGGTCAGGTGCGGACGCCCGTCCGTGAGCGCCGCATTGATGTCGCCGGCGACCGCCCCTTCGCCGACTGAACCCTCGATTCGCGAGAAGGTCAGCAGGCCCTTGCCGAAAGTCGCGTCGGCGGAAAGATCCACCGGCGTGCCGAAGCCGAGGCCGGGCATGCCCAGCCCTGTCGTCATCAGCCAGGGCTCGATGTCGGACGACTGCAAGGAGATGTTGCCTTCGCCTTCGGCCCCATTCTCCGCCAAGCGGAAGGTACCCGTGTAGGAGGCCGACAGTCCTTCCGAGGTGAAGTCCAGCGCTGCCTCGAGCCCGTTCGACAGCGTGCCGCGCGCCGTCAGCGTCGCCTCGGCCCCGCCGATCATACCGATCGGCAACGTCGGAAGCCCGTAGAGGGCCAGAAGCGCCTCGGCATTGTCGTTCTTTGCGGAGACCGCGAGCGACAGAGGCCGGCCGGCGTCGAACAGCGGCTCCGCGGTGCCCGAGGCCGTGAGCGAAAAATCGCTGCCGCCCGCCTTACCGTGTGCGCTGATGGCGACGCTGCCGTTGCCGCCGGGTGCGGCCGAAGCGACTAGATCGATCTCGGCCTCTGTGAAGAGGTCGGGATAGGCTTCGGCGCGGCGGCGCAACGCCGCGGCCAGCGCATTCTGAGGATAGCGTTCGGCGAGGATCGATATCAGCGGCGCCAGGTCCGCACCGACGATCGCCGCGTCGACGTTCCCGGACGGCGTCTTGCCGAGGTCCTTGACGACGCCGGTGGCGCTGACGCTGGCGCCTTCCAGGCCCCCGAGCGCCAGCCGGTCGATCTCGATCCGCCCGTCGCGCAAGCGGAGCGCGGTATCGACGGTCTCGGCGGTCAGCCCGGCCGCGCTGACCGGACCCGCCCTGAGCGAAAGGTCGATGTCCTGCTCCGCCAGCCGCGTCATGCCGGTATCGCTGACGAACAGCGAGGCGAAGGCCTTCAACCCGTCGACGTCGAGCGCGCCGCCGTCGAGTTCGAGTGCGATCGATGCGGCACCTTTGGCCGGCCGCCTGCGATCGAGCGCGCCGTGGAAGCGGGCATCGCCAAGGATCAATTCGAGTTCGTCGAAGTGCTGCCTCTCGCGCGTCAGGTCAACCCTGGCGCTGAATCCTGCCGAGGGCAACCGCCGGATCGCCTCGTCGACATCGCGCGACAGCCACGCGGCGAAGCCCGACGGCTGACCGACCGCAAGGAGCAGTTTCCCCGCGAAACCGAAACGGTCGCCGGTCCGCAGGAGCCCGTCGCCTTCGATCGTCGTGCGCCCGGGCAGCAGCGCGGCAAAGCTCTCGATCGCCCATCCCTCCGGCGCCGGCTGCGCCGATAGCGCCACGTCGCGGATCGTCGTATCGCCCGCCACGATAGCGGGCAGTTTTACCGCGATCGTGCCGGGTATCGACGGTTTCGGCAGGTCCGCCAACACGGCTTCGATCGCCGCCAGCCGGCTCTCCAGCGTCAGCCCGCTGACGGCGTCGGCCTTGGTTAGCGTGTCGTCGAAGCGCACCTGGGCGCCATCGGCGGTGATCGCGAAACGCGGCTGGGCGCCGAGTTCGATCCGCGCCGTTCCCTCGGCTGTGTAGGGATCTTCCACCGGTCCGGTTTCCAGGCGGAACGCCATCACATCGATCAGTCGGTGGTCGAGGTCGAAGTCGCCGCTCGCGCGATAAGCCGGCGGATCCTTTTCGCCGGTCGCCGACATCTGGAAGGTCGCGCCCTCTGTTCCACGCAATTCGCCGCTCTCCGGGTTGCGCGCGGCGAGCCTGAACTGGCCCCGGTAATGGGGAGCGCCGCCCTCAAGCCGGATTTCGCCGTCCGCTTCCAATGCGAAAGGATAGACCGCCGGTTCGGCTTTGACGCGCAACCGCATCGCCCCGGTGTCGTCCGGCTTGCCGGTGGAGACGGAAAGGGTGGTACGCACTCCGTCGAGACGCAGCGTTCCTTCGGCGCGCCAGGGACCCGCGAGCGAGCGCGCCGAAATCGTCGCGTTGATCTCCGTGAGGGCGTGGTCACGACCGCTGGCGCCGTGGCGGACCAGCACCTGTCCTTCGCTGACCGTCAGCTTTTCCAGGGAGATCTGCGTCGGATCGTAGGGCGTCGACGGCCGGAGCGCCCAGTCGACCACCCCGTCCGGCCCGACCGAGAGCCGCATCCTGGGGCGCTCGAGCCGCATGTCGAAGATCAGGATCTCGCCGCGCATGAACGGGGCTAGCTCGGCATCCATAGAAAATGTCTCGACCGTCATCGCCGGCTCGCCGTCGGTGCCGCCGGCTACCGACACGTCGGAGAACGCCACCGAGGGAAACGGCAGCAAACGCGCCTTGGCGGCGCCGTTCACCGTGACCTTGCGGCCGAGGATGCGACTTGCCTCGCGCTCGAAGTCGGCACGGTAGGAGGTCCAATCGACAAAGTACGGCCCCACCAGCGCCACGGTGAGCGCCAGGACGATCATCCCGCCGACGATTACGAAGAGCCTTGCCAGCGACTCACCCCGATCCGAATGTCGTTTTCGGCGCGCACTCTATGCCGATCAGTCTGTCGATAAAGTGGCGATTGTGGGCCGCCGGCGCGGCCTTTCCCGTTCAACCGGGCATCTTGCCGGGATTCATGATGTTTAACGGGTCGAGTGCTGTCTTGATGGAGCGCATGACGCCGACGCCGGCGCCGTGCTCGCGTTCGAGGAATGCCAGCTTGCCCTGGCCGATGCCGTGCTCGCCCGTGCACGTCCCCTCCATGCCGATGGCACGCACGTTGAGGCGCTTGACGAAGCTTTCGGCGCGTTCGATTTCGGCCGGATCGCTCATGTCCATCAGCACCAGCACGTGGAAATTGCCGTCGCCGACATGGCCGATGATCGGCGCCACGAGCCCGCTTTCGGCAATGTCGGCCTCGGTCTCGGCGATACAGTCGGCGAGCCGCGAAATCGGCACGCAGACATCCGTCGACAAACCCTTCGCCCCAGGCCTGATCGTCAACGACGCCCAGTAGGCGTCGTGGCGGGCCTTCCAAAGCTTGGCGCGCTCCTCGGCGACGCTGGTCCACAGGAACGGTCCCCCGCCATGTTCGGCAGCGATCTCGCCGAACATTTCCGCCTGTTCCTTCACCCCGGCCTCGGTGCCGTGGAATTCGACGAACAGGCACGGGCTCGCCGGATAGTCGAGCTTGGAGTAGGCGATCATGGCACTCATCTGCAGCGCGTTGACCAGTTCGATGCGCGCCACCGGAATGCCGAGCTGGATGGTCATGATCACGGCGCGGCAGGCGGCGTCGACCGACGGGAACGGGCACACCCCGCCGGAGATCGCCTGTGGGATGCCGTAGAGCTTCAGCGTCAGCGAGGTGATGACGCCGAGCGTTCCTTCCGAGCCGACCAGCAGCCGGGTGAGGTCGTATCCCGACGACGATTTGCGCGCCCGGCCGCCGGTCGTAACCAGGGTTCCGTCGGCCATCACCGCAGTCACGCCGATGACGTTCTCGCGCATCGTCCCATAGCGGACGGCGTTCGTGCCGGATGCGCGCGTCGACGCCATGCCGCCGAGGCTGGCATTGGCGCCTGGATCTATCGGAAAGAACAGGCCGGTGTCGCGCAGGTGCCTGTTCAGCGCCTCGCGGGTAACGCCCGCCTCAACCGTACAGTCAAGATCCTCGGCGTTGACGGCGAGCACCTTGTCCAACCGGGACGTGTCGATCGAGACCCCCCCGCCCGGCGCGTTCACATGGCCTTCGAGCGAGGTACCCGTCCCGTAGGGGATCACCGGGACGCGGTATTCGGCGCAGATCTTCACGATGTCCTGCACCTCGCTCGCCGTCTCGACAAACGCGACGCCGTCGGGCGGCTGGTTGGGGATGTAGGTCGTCGTGTGGGCATGCTGTTCGCGGATCGCCTGGCCGGTCTGGAAGCGCTCGCCGAGCCGCTGCTTGAGGATGCCGAGCACCGCCTGGATGCCCGCCTCGTTTCGCTCGACGCGCCTGAGGTCGCTCAGGGCCATGGTTTCCTCCGCGATTGGGACAGCCTCGGTCCTTGTGCCGGACCTATACGGAGCTAATCTGCAAATAGACCGCGCCATGTCCAGCGCCTTGAAGCCGCAAGGAACACCGATGAGCCTGCCAACCCCCTTCGTTTCCGAGGTCATGGACGTCGAGAAGGAATGGATCGACTACAACGGCCATATGAACATGGCCTATTACATCGTACTCTTCGACCGCGCCTCGGACGGCGGCTTCGAACTGGTCGGCCTCGGTCCGGACTACGTGAGGGAGCGCGCCCACACCTTCTACACCGCCGAGGTGCACGTCTGTTACGTGCAGGAACTGCACCTCGGCGACAAGGTGACGGTCTCCTTCCAGCTCCTCGACTATGACGAGAAGCGCGTCCGCGCCTACGAAGAGATTCGCCACGTCGACGGCTGGCTCGCGGCAACAGCAGAGACGTTGTCGCTGCACATCGACATGGCAGGCCCGAAGGTGGCGCCCTTCCCCCCGGACATCCTCTCCCGCCTGGAGGCGCTGAAGGCCGCCCACGCCGCCATGCCGACGCCGGAACGTGCCGGCCGTTCGATCGGAATCAAGCGCAAGACCGCATAGCCGATAGGGCGACCGAAGTCCGGTGTGGCCGAGCCGCACCCCTCGCCGGGAATCTCAGACCCGGGTCCCGAACCGTCTGGTCATGTCCTCGTGGCCGCGTTAACCTTAAATCTTCGTTAAGGTGGACAAGCGCCCGCGCATGGTTGCCCGCGCACTCCCGGAAAGAGAGAAGCGGAGTGAACGAAGGCGGCGGGTGGCCTGTTCGGGGAAGGCGATGAGCATCGATATCGACCACACGTCGGAAAGGTTGGCGAACGACCCGCGCCTCAGCGACTACGACTTCTGGCGTTCGCTGAAGAACCTGGAGAACGAGATCTTCCAGCTTTCGAACCGCAAGGAGCCGGTGCCGATCGAGATGCTGCGCTGGCGACGCATCCTATCCCGCGCCCGCCACAAGCGCGGCATGGCCTGAGGGCTTGCCGCGGCGCCGGCGCCGCGCCGGACCCGCTATTACGCCAGCTTTTCCTTGAAGAAGGCCACGGTCCTTCCCCAGGCAAGCTCCGCCGCCGCTTTGTCGTAGCGCGCCGCGGAGGTGTCGTTGTTGAAGGCATGATTGACACCGTCATAGACGTGGACCTCGAAGGTCTTGCCGGCCGCTTCCAGCGAGGCGCGGTAAGCGTCGATACCGGCGTTGATGCGCTCGTCAAGCCCGGCATAGTGGAGCAGCACGGCAGCCTGGATCTTCTCCACGTCTTCCGCCTTCGGCTGACGGCCGTAATATGCAACCGCCGCGCGGAGATCTGGCGACGCCACCGCCAGGTCATTGACCGTTCCGCCGCCCCAGCAGAAGCCGACCGCGCCGACCTTGCCGTTGCCGGCTTCGTGGCTGGCGAGGAAGGCGATCGTGGCGACGCCATCGGCGGTCACCTGCCCGGGCTGGAGCTGCCCGAACATCTCCCGCGCCTTGTCCTCGTCGGCAGGCGTGCCGCCGAGCGGCGACAGGAAGTCGGGCGCCAGTGCGACGAAGCCTTCCAGCGCCAGCCGCCGCGCCACGTCACGGATGTGCGGGTTGAGCCCGCGGTTCTCGTGGACGACGATGACGGCGGGTAGCTTCCCCGCCGTCGCGGCGGGTTTGACCAGATAGCCCTTCATCTCGCCAGAGCTGCCAGGATAGGCGATATCCTCGCCTATGACCCGGTCGTCGTCCTCGGCGACGACGGCCGCCTGCGCCGAGTTCGCCGCCAGAAGCGGCGCGATCGCGGCCGCCGCCGCACCCGAGCCGGCCAATTGCGTCAACTTCGCCATGAAGCCGCGCCGGTCGAGCGTCAGGTGGGTGTATTCGTCATAGGCGTCGATCATCGCCTGCGTGATCGCCGGTCGTGTCATGGCATCCTCCCTCTATCGGCTTGGTTGACGACAAAGGTAGGGAGCGACGTCCCACGGTCCATTCACGCCTTGGTGAGACGCCGGTGATGGCGGCCGGCGAGGCCGCGATGCGTGTCGCCGCTCTGCGGCTTCAGACCGGCTGCGCGGTCGCAGGTGCCGCCTTCGCCCGGCTCCGCCCGAGAAAAATCAGCGCCGCGGCAATGGCGACGCCGATCGCGATGACGATCAGCGACAGCACGGGCCGGTACCAGAACCAGGCGACGGCGATGGTGACGAAGCCGACGACTACGGCGAGCAACATCGCAACGATGCCGGTTCCCATCCGGAGCAGGCTGCCGAGCGGGGGAAGCACGTCGGCCACCACGCCGAGCGGCGCCAGCAGCATGCCGAAGCCGACCGCCAGCAGCACCAGCCCGACGACGCGCAGGATCCAGGTCAACACCGCGTTTGCGGACTGGGCGTCGGCGAACATCTTTTCGGCCGGCACCGCGCCGTCGTCCACCATCAGCAACTGGTCGCCGGCCATCGTCTGGTAAGGCTCGAAGCCGCCGCCGCGCTGCTCGCCGATGACGCTGGCCACTCCGAGCGGCGCCACCTCGTAGGATATCCGGTAGTCGCCGATCGCCGGGTTGGTCGAGCTGAAGCCGAGATAGATTCGATTCTCGGCGATCGTCACGCGCTTGTTGCCGCTGTAGGCGGCGTCAATCGCTGCGGTCATGTCGGTCGTCAGTGTCAATGTCTTCTCGCCACCCAGCCCGCTGATCACGCGTTCGTTCAGCGTGAAGGCGCCGAGCTTGGCGTCGGGCACCTGGAAGCGCTCGCTGCGGATTTCCATCGGTGGGTTGGCATGGCCGTCCGGCACCTTGAAGTTCGAGGAATTGTTAGGGGACTCAGACCACTCTTTCGAGTAGCTGTAGGTCGTCACGGTCTCCTGGCCGCCGCCGACCTTGTTGGTCGTCTCCGACTTCGAAGTCTCCTTCCACTGATACATCTCGACGGTGCGCACCAGGCGCACGCCGTCGACCGAAATCCCGAAAGTGGCGTCCGTCGGCCGCGACGTCGTCGACACCGGCCCGGTGACGTGGATCAGCTTGCCGTCGTTGGCTGCGTCGACCGTGTCGGGGCTGACCGTCACCACCGCCCCGGCTCCCTCGGTCAGTGACCGCGCCGTCTGCACCGCCCGCCCCTCATTCCAGAACAGCAGGAACACCATGCCGGCAATCAGGACGAGCCCGATCAGGACGCCGATGACGGAGTTCT
This sequence comes from Rhizobiaceae bacterium, assembly GCA_905339215.1. Taxonomy (GTDB): domain Bacteria; phylum Pseudomonadota; class Alphaproteobacteria; order Rhizobiales; family Rhizobiaceae; genus DUSC01. Next base: position 80,553 of record CAJPFN010000038.1, on the reverse strand, counting down.
TGATGCGTGTGAACCACGAGACGCTTGTCGTCTCGGTAAATGTGTCGCCCATGAGGTCCCCCTGCCAGAACGTGCCCGCCGCCTTGCGGTCGCCGTCGCCGCGCCCCTCGCGCGACGGCGCCTGTTGTCGCGCCGCTGTCGTGCGCGATCAAGATCAAAATGGCAGACCCCGTTGCCCGCTGCCCTATCGACGCTTCGGCCCGAGCTGGAGCCAAAGGTCGTAGACGACGAGCGCCACCGCAATCGCCAGCACGATCAACAGGTCGACGCGCTTCACTGAGAAGCCGACGATCCCGGCGAACGCTGCGAAAGCGGCGAAGGCGAGCAACGCCATGATCCGGTCGGTCGTCATGGGTAGCCCCTCGCGTACCGAACTGCGGACGTCATCGTGTCAGCGGCCATAGAACAACCTCGGCAGCCAGTTGACGATGTCGGGAAACACGTAGAGCACGATCATCGTGATGAAGACCATGAACACGTAGGGCAGCGACCCGGCGAATATCTGCGTCAGCCTAACCTGCGGCGGCGCGATGCCCTTCAGGTAATAGGCCGACATCGCCATCGGCGGCGTAAGGAACGAGGTCTGCAGGTTGAGCGCGATGAGGATGCCGAAGAACAGCGGATCGATGTTGAACAGCGGCAGCAGCGGCAGGAAAATAGGCACGAAGATGATGATGATCTCCGACCATTCCAGCGGCCAGCCGAGCAGGAAGATGATCAACTGGGCGAGCAGCAGGAACTGCAGCGGCGTCATGTCCAGGCCGACGACGAACTCGCGCACGACCTGTTCGCCGCCGAGATAGGAGAAAACCGAGGCGAAGGTCCAGGAGCCGACGAACAGCCAGCACACCATCGCCGTTGTCCGCACCGTCAGATAGACGGATTCCTGCAGTCTCCGCCAGGTCAGCGCCCGATAGGCAGCGGCGAGCACCAGCCCGCCCAGTGCGCCGATCGCGGCGGCTTCCGACGGCGTCGCCAGCCCGAACAGGATGGCGCCGAGAACGGACAGGATCAGCACCGCCAGCGGAAAGAATGAGGTCAGCAGCATCCACATCAGCCGTGCCACTGGGATTTCCTCGGCGTCGCGCGGTCGCTGCGGCGCAAGACCCGGATTGAGCAGCGCGCGCACGACGATGTAGACGAGGTACATGCCCGCCAGCAGGAAGCCGGGAAGCAGCGCGCCGGCATAGAGCCGCACGATCGAGACGCCCGACGCCGCCGCATAGACGATCAGCATGATCGACGGCGGGATCAGGATGCCGAGCGTCCCGCCGGCGCAGATGACGCCGGTGGCGAAACGCTCGTCATAACGCGCTCTCAGCATGGCCGGCAGCGCTAGCAGGCCCATCAGGGTGACCACGGCGCCGACGATGCCCGTCGCAGTGGCGAACAGCGCGCAGGTGATCAGCGCCGCGACGGCCAGAGAGCCCGGCACGCGCCGGGTCGCCACGCTCAGCGTGTCGAATAGCCGGTCGACGATGTTGGCGCGTTCGACGACATAGCCCATGAACAGGAACAGCGGGATCGCCGTCAGCACGTCGTTGGCCATCACCGAATAGGTCTGGTTGACGAACAGGTCGAAGATCCTGTTGTCGAACAGGTGCTTCATCCGCGTCGGATCGTAGTAGGCGTAGTAGCCGAAGCCGATACCCATCGCCATCAGCGTGAAGGCGATCGGGAAGCCGAGCATGATGACGAAGATGAACAGCCCCAGCATCAGGAGGGCGATCTGGGGATCGGTCATCGGGGAGCCTCTGGTTCGGCATGGTGGGTCGGATCGAGGGCGGCCATGCCCTCTTTCTGCAAGAGGTCTTCGAGCTCCTCGACGTCCTCCTCCGGCCTGGGCCACGCCCCCGCCCGGATGGTAATGATGCAGCGGAAGACCTGGGCGATGCCCTGGATGACGAGCAGGATTCCCGCAGCGATGATGACGGTTTTGAACTGGTAGATCGGGATGTTCGCCGGGCTCATCGTCGACACTTCGAGATAGCGCCACGAGCGGCTGGCATAGCGCCAGCCGGAAAACACCAGCGCGATCACACCCGGGAAGAAGAACAGGAAGTAGAGCACGAGTTCGACCGAAGCCTGCGTGCGCGGACGCCACAGACGGTAGACGAAATCGCCGCGCACATGGCCGTCGCGCGACAGCGTGTAGGCACCGGCCATCATGAACATGGTGCCGTACATCATGTAGGAGAGGTCGAACGCCCAGGGCGTCGGCGCTCGGAACAGGTAGCGCACCACGACCTCGTAGCCGACGCCAAGCGTCATCACCATGACGCACCAGGCGAACACCTTGCCGAACCATGCCGAAAGACGGTCGGCGAACCGTATGTAGCTTTCCACGGAGCTCTCGCTTGACTGGAATCCGGGGCCGGGTCACTGCGGCCGGCGGCGCACCGCGCGCCGCCGGCCGGAAACAAGAGGCTGGCTCCGGTCAGAGCTTGCCGGGGAAGTAGTGCTGGTAGGCCAGCTTGTAGTCCGGCGCGTTCTGCAGGCTGTAGTAAACGACGCGCTCGCACCAGGCCTTCTGGCTCTCCACCACCTTGGCGAAGAACGGATCTTCCATCAGCGGCGGAAGGATCTTGTCCCAGGCCTCGAGTTGCGCTTGCAGCACCGAGTCGGGCGTGCGCTTCACATTCACCCCGGATTCGGTCTGCAGCTTCTGCAGGTCGGACGAATACTGATTCATGGCCAGCGCGAAGTTGGCAAGGTGCGCGGCCTCCACCCCGTATTTCAGGATCGCCTGCAGGTCGGGCCCGAGGCTCTCGAACTTGTCCTTGTTGAAGATGTACTCGAAGGACTCGCTCGCCTGGTGATAGGACGACAGCATGTAGTTCTTCGCCACGTCCTGGGCGCCGAAGCGCATGTCCGAGGTCGGGTTGTTGAACTCGAAGCCGTCGATCACGCCGCGCTCCATGGCCGGCACGATCTCACCGCCGGGGAGCTGCGCCACCGAAGCGCCCATTGCCTGGAACAGGTCCGCTGCGAGGCCGACCGTGCGGTACTTCAGTCCGGAGAGCTGGCTTGCGTCGGTGATCTCGCTCTTGAACCAGCCGAGCGGCTGCGCCGGCATGCCGAACGACAGGAAACCGACCACGTTGAGGCCGAGGATGTCCTGCGTCAGCTCGCGGTAGAACTCCTGTCCGCCGCCATGGTAGAGCCAGGCAATCATCTGGTTGGCGTCGCCGCCGAACACCGGACCCGTGCCGAACAGCGACGCAGCCTTGTTCTTGCCGTACCAGTAGACCGGCACGGTATGGGCCGCGTCGATCGTGCCGTCGTGGCAAGCGTCCTGCACCTGGAACGCGCCGACCACAGCGCCGGCGGGCAGAAGGTCGATTTTCAGGCGGCCGCCCGACATCGCTTCGACGCGCTCGACATACTGGGCGGCCATCTCCTGGAATACGTCCGACGCCGGCCATGACGACTGCATCTTCAGCGTGATCGGACTCTGGGCCAGCACGGCCGGCGCGGCCAGCGCACTGCCGGCAACGGCCGCGCCGGCAGCCGTCGATTTGGTGAGGAAGTTTCTGCGCGAAATCGCCCTGCTGCTCATCATATCCTCCCGGGATGATTGTTCTGCATCATCTGCCTTGTCAGAATAGGGGATCATACAAGTGACGCAAGTCCGCAAAACAATTCGGCTTTATGCTGCATCGCGAGAATTTTTTTGCATTGCACATCATCGGGGCCGCGTCGGACGCAAGAGCGCGGGCGACGCCTGTTCCACCTGGACCGCGCTTTGGATAGGATCGACGCCGGGCAAGTTCGGTGGGGCCGATGTTCTCTCTTCCTCGCGGCCGCAAGCATGTTATCGCCGCCGGCGCGGCGGGTCTGTTGCTGACCGGATGCGTGTCCTCGCCGCAGCGGGACCCGGCCCTGACGTCAGCTAGCCCGATTGTCTACGCCAATGTCGGCCAGGCTCACGAGCCAACGGCGACGGCGTTCGACTGGGCGCTCCACCTCGTCGCAATGTCGACACGCCACTATCCTCGGACGGAGGCGCTGCCGCCCGACCACGTCGTGCCGGCCCGCGAAGCCGGGCGGACCTTCCTCGCTGCGCGAAATGCCTCGGTTGCCCTGACCTGGTTCGGCCATTCGACCGTCCTCATTCGCGTTGGCGGTCGCACCATCCTCACTGACCCGGTGCTCTTCGATCACATCGGCGCCGGCCCGTCCCGGCTCCGACGGCTGGTGCCGGTCCTTCCCGACCCGGCGCTGATCGACCGTCTCGATGCCGTTGTCATCTCGCACGCCGATCTTGACCATTTCGACATTCCCAGCCTACGCGCGCTCGCGGCACGTTTTCCCGACGCACAGCTCTGTGTGCCCGCCGGCACCCGCCGTCTCGCCGCCGCTTCCGGTTTCCGGCGGATTGTCGAGCTGCCATGGTACGAGAGCACCCGCGTCGGCGGCGTTAAGATCACCGCCGTTCCCGCCATTCACGGCGTGCGACGCCCAGGGGCGGCAAAGGACACGATGCATTGGGGAGGCTATGTCGTCGAAGGCGCGGGACGGCGCCTTTATTTTTCCGGCGATACCGGCGCCGGCGATGTCTTCACCGATATCCGCCGCAGGGTTGGCCGGGTCGACTATGCGCTGGTTCCGGCCGGTGCCTGGGCACCGCGCGACTTCCAGAAGGCGTTCCATGTCGACCCGGACGAGGCGATCGCCATCGCCCGCACGTTGGGCGCTCGGCAGGCGATCGCCACGCATTGGGGCACTCTGCCGCTTTCGCCGGAACCGGGAACCGAGCAGAAAGCACGTTTTCTCGCCGCCGGTACGCGTTCGACGCGCGCAGTCGTCATGCGCATCGGCGAGACCCGCATCCTCGACCGCTGAGATGCAGCGCCCGCGGGCGCCGCGCAACGACCGTTCCTTGTGAACGGCGCCGGGTGGGAGTATCATTATTTTATTCATGCGAATGCCCGAGCGGGGCCGCGCGTGAGAGCCACGACCTCGAATCCGGGCATCCGCTGCACGGGTAAGGGAGGTTATGATGGCCTACATCGAAAAATCGCACTGGTACGATCTTAATATCCACCGCAACTGGGAGGACATCCTGTCGATGATCCTCGGCGTCGTTGTCATACTCTCGCCGGCCTTCTTCCAGGTGACTGACAGCAGCGTCGTCACGTTCTCGACCTGCTTGACCGGCACCTTGATCTTCGCGGTCGCGGCGCTGGAAATGGTAGGCGTGCGGCGCTGGGAAGAGGCGATCGAGCTGCTTCTCGGGGCATGGCTCGTTGCCGCGCCCTTCGTACTCGGTTACGTCGGCATGGAGCGGTCCCTGCACATCGCGATCGGGCTCGCCGTCGCTGCCCTGGCGGTACTCGAACTCTGGCAGGATCGCCGCAGGGCGATGTCGTAACGTTCAGCAGCGCCGTTTCCCCTCGGGGGGACGGCGCTGGCCTTTCCGCCCCGAATCACTACATTCGGACATGATGTCCGGCTTTCCCGACGACCTGCCCTTCTTCGACGAGGAGCCCACCGCCCGCGGCGCGGCACCCACCCGAGCGCCCGGCGGCTCGGGGCTCGCCGCACGCGCCATGGCCGCCCGACGGGGCGGCGGCGCCGAACCGGACTATCTGAAGGGCCTTAATCCCGAGCAGCGCCAAGCGGTGGAAACCACGGAAGGTCCCGTGCTGGTGTTGGCCGGCGCCGGTACCGGTAAGACGCGCGTGCTCACCACCCGCATCGCCCACATCCTCGCCACTGGCAAGGCGTTTCCCTCGCAGATCCTCGCAGTCACCTTCACCAACAAGGCGGCACGCGAGATGAAGCACCGCATCGGCATGCTGGTCGGCGAGGCGGTCGAGGGCATGCCCTGGCTCGGTACTTTCCACTCGATCGGCGTCAAGCTCTTGCGCCGCCATGCCGAGCTCGCTGGTCTCAGGTCCGACTTCACCATCCTCGATACCGACGACCAGATCCGCCTGATGCGGCAGTTGATCCAAGCCGAGGGCCTCGACGACAAGCGCTGGGCGCCGCGCCAGTTCGCCATGCTCGTCGACGGCTGGAAGAACAAGGGCCTCGGCCCCGCCGAGATCCCCGAGGGCGATGCGCGCGCGTTCGCCAACGGCAAGGGCCGCGAGCTTTACCAGGCCTACCAGGACCGCCTGAAGACGCTGAACGCCTGCGACTTCGGCGACCTTCTGCTCCACCCGATCCGCATCTTCCGCGCCCATCCCGACGTGCTCGGCGAGTACCACCGCAAGTTCAGGTACATCCTCGTCGACGAGTACCAGGACACCAACACCGCGCAGTACATGTGGCTTCGCCTGATCGCGCAGCGGCCGCAGGCCAGGGGCGGCCCTCCGGTCGAAGACCGCGGCGTCGACCGCCGCACGTCCGACGTTTCTGGCGCCTCCGCGGAGGGCGAGCCGGCGCAGGCGGCGGTGCGGCCCGCAAGCGAAAACAAGGTCAATATCTGCTGCGTCGGCGACGACGACCAGTCGATCTACGGCTGGCGCGGCGCCGAGGTCGACAACATCCTGCGCTTCGAGAAGGATTTTCCGGGCGCCACCGTTATCCGGCTTGAGCGAAACTACCGATCGACCGCCCACATCCTCGGCGCCGCCTCGCATCTGATCGCCCACAACGAGGGGCGGCTCGGCAAGACGCTGTTCACCGAGCGCCCCGACCCGGAGGATCCCAAGGTCGCCGTCCACGCCGCCTGGGATTCGGAGGAGGAAGCGCGCGCCGTCGGCGACGAGATCGAGCACCTGCAGCGCGCCGGCGAGAACCTGAACGACATGGCGATCCTGGTGCGCGCCTCCTTCCAGATGCGCGAGTTCGAGGACCGCTTCGTCACGCTGGGCCTGAATTACCGGGTCGTCGGCGGTCCGCGCTTCTACGAGCGCCAGGAGATCCGCGATGCCATGGCGTATCTCCGCGTCGTCGCCCAGGGTGCGGACGACCTCGCCTTCGAGCGCATCGTCAACGTGCCAAAGCGCGGGCTCGGCGAAGCCGCGATCGCCCAGTTGCACGCCACGGCGCGGGCGCTGGGCGTGCCCATGCTCGAGGCTGCGGCAAGACTCGCCGAGAGCGACGAGCTGAAGCCCAAGCCGCGCGCGGCCCTTCGCGAGGTCGCCGCCAATTTCGCCCGCTGGCAGGGTATGATCGACACCACGCCCCACACCGAGCTCGCCGAGGTGATCCTGGAAGAGTCCGGCTACACCGACATGTGGAAGAACGACCGTTCGGCGGAAGCCCCCGGCCGGCTGGAAAACCTGAAGGAGCTGATCCGCTCCATGGAGGAGTACGAATCGCTCCGCTCCTTCCTCGAGCACGTCGCCCTGGTCATGGACGCCGAGCAGAACGAGGACCTCGACGCCGTCAACATCATGACGCTGCATTCCGCGAAGGGGTTGGAGTTCCGCACCGTCTTCCTGCCCGGCTGGGAGGAGGGCCTCTTCCCCCACCAGCGCGCGCTGGACGAGGGCGGCCGCTCGGGGCTGGAAGAGGAACGCCGCCTCGCCTATGTCGGCCTGACGAGGGCCAAGAAGAACCTCCACATCTGGTTCGTCTCCAACCGGCGTATCCACGGCCTCTGGCAGTCGACCATCCCCTCGCGCTTCCTCGATGAGTTGCCGGAGACCCATGTCGAGGTCGCTGAGGCCGGCTCGTCTTACGGCGGCTACGGTTCGAGTTATGGCGGCCGCGGCTTCGGCGAGGGCGCCGGCCGACGGAATCCGTACGGCGCCTCGCGCTTCGACAGCGTCGGCGGCAGCCCGGCGGGCGGGTCCGGCAGCTTCTCCAACACCTACGCTACGCCCGGCTGGGCACGCGCGCAGCAGAACCGCACCGAAGCCACCGACCGCAACTGGGGCACGCGTTCCGGTCACGCGGTGGAGCGCATCGGCTACGGCGAGGTCGATTCCGGCTTCGGCGCGGGGCGCGGTTCTGTGAAGGGCCGCACCATCGACGGCGAACTGGTGGCCAAGTCGGTGTCCGACTCGCCGTCCGCCTTCGCCGTCGGCGACCGCGTCTTCCACCAGAAGTTCGGCAACGGCAACGTCGCCGCGATCGACGGCAACAAGCTCACCATCGACTTCGACAAGGCCGGCCAGAAGAAGGTTCTGGATGGGTTCGTCAGCGCGGTGTGAGGACGGCGCAAGACGTTAGTCCCGATCGCGGCGAACCACCTCAATGCCGCCCAACCTGCCCTACGGTAAGCGTTCGCGCCGTGAAACTGCCGCATTTGCGTCCACTTTGCTTGACGGAGGTCAACTCGATCTCATACGAATGAGGGGAAAATACAAAAAAGTCCGGACACTGATTTCGTTCCGGCGGCAAAGGATTGGTTAACCATCATTGGCCATCCTCAGCCGAGCGATGCATGAGTTAGTCCGGCGTCGCGGGACCGTAGGGATGCGGTTCAGGGGCTATTATGGCCGCGTGCCAGAGTACGAAAGAAGACGATTCGCCATGGCTTCAAAACCACAGACGATCCGTCATGGCGCGTTTTCGCGCACCGGAACCACTCCTATCCGCGCTCGCGCGTTGATTCGCCGCGCCGCGCTGCCCGGCGCCACCGTCGCCGGCCTTGCCTGGGCGGTCGCCAGCCTGTTCGCCCCGGCGCCCGCGCCGCGGGCCGAAGCCGCCAATCCGGCGCAGCACGCCCGTCTCTTTGACCATGCTCCCGTTGCGCCCGGAAGGTTCGCCCGGCTTCCCGAAGCGGCCGCCGCTGCCGCCGCGACTGCTTCCGCCGACGCCTCGATCGCCGCAAAGACCGCACGCCTCGCCGAGCCCGCGTCGGAGAAATCCGCACGCAGTGCCGTCGCGCCGCTCGCCGACGCCGAAAATCCGTTCGACCTGGTCGTTCGCCAGGCCGCGCTGACGCCCGAGCGCATGCGCGTCGTTTTCCAGACCGCCTTCCTCGCCGATATGATGCAGGTGGCGCGCAACGTTCCCGCGCCGGCCGACCCCTCGGTCGCCACCGCCACTCCTGAAACCCTCCCCGTAGCGTCACCCGAAGTCGTGGTTGCCGCGCTGACGCCGGCCAGCGTGCCGCTGCCGCCCAGCCGCCCGCGCCTCGCCGAAACTGCCAGGCCGGAAAAACCCGTCGCCGCCGTTGCCTCCGCCAGACCGGAGAAGCCGGTCGCGGAGAAGCCCACCGGACTGCTTGCTGGCTTCCTGTCGGCAAACCCGGAACAGCCGGACAAGCCGGAAAAACCGGCGAAGACGTTGAAGCCGTCGAAGCCCGGAAAGCCAGAGGTCACTATGGCGGCGATGGCCTTTGCCCGGCCCGATTCTCCTGACCGCGGCATGGCGAGCGCCTTCAACGGCCTGTTCAACAAGCCGAAGGCGGGCAACGGGGTCGCCATCTACGACATCGCCGCGGGCGTCGTCATCATGCCCGACGGCGAGCGGCTCGAGGCCCATTCGGGCATCGGCAAAATGGCCGACAATCCGCGCTTCGTGCATGTCAAGATGAACGGTCCTACGCCGCCCAACACCTACAAGCTATCCATGCGCGAGAAGCGCTTCCATGGCGTCGAGGCGATCCGCATGACGCCGGTCGGCGACGAGCCGATGCACGGCCGCACCGGCATCCTGGCGCATTCCTACCTGCTGCGCGGCAGGACAGGCCAGTCGCACGGCTGTGTTGCGTTCGCGAACTACCCGCGCTTCCTCAAGGCCTTCAAGGAAGGCAGGGTCACGCACATCGTTGTGATACCGGGGAACTCGCGCAAGGGCGCACCGCAGGAGCGGGTGGCCTCGAACAACGTGTAGGCGTCCGGACGGAAATGACGTCGCCGGGGACGGCTTGTTTGCCTGGCAACGGGCCTGCGCTCTCCGCGCCTATCGAGGGGATGCAGGGATTCAGCCCCCGAGGCGCTAGCCACCCTTCCGCAATCGAGCCGTACCCGATAGGAAGGCGCTTTCCTCGACAGAAGGCCCTTTCCCATGACCACACCCACCCGCGACTCCAACGGCGCAATCCTCGCCGAGGGCGATACCGTCACCATCATCAAGGACCTGAAGGTTAAGGGCTCCTCGACCGTGCTCAAACGCGGCACGGTGGTGAAGAACATCCACCTGACCGACGATCCGGCCGAGATCGAGGGGCGCACCGACAAGGTCAAGGGCCTGGTGCTCAGGACCGAATTCCTCAAGAAAGCCTGATCCGCCGGCCGCTACGGCCTGATGACGCCGAAATTGCCGAGGTTGCCGGCATTGCCGCCGCGGCGGTGGCGGAAGAAGCCGTCATCGTCCGGCCGGCTGATGCAGCGCAGAAGCATGCAGGAATTCTTGTCCTTGGTCGGGATCGATTGCGGCCCCGTAACCTCGCCGATCGCGCAAAGGCCACCGTGCTGGACGAAGCGATTGTAGAGGATCAGGTCCGGCTTGCGCGCAGAAGGATATCGGAAGATCACCGCCCCTTGCGCGGCCACCAGCGAACGTGCCTTGTCGCAAGTGACGGTCTTCGAATTGTATCGGTTTATGGCATGCGCGGAACCGGTGATCGCGAGCGTGGCGACGACGGCGAGGGCGAACTTCAGCATGAGCAGACCTCGTTTCTTGGTCGCATTGAAGTATTAATATTACCCCGAAAACCGGCCCTTTGCACAGCGGGCGAGTCCACTGCGCCCGCTGGCAGCCAGGTCCGGGCGATCACATCCGCGCGACCGCCGCCTATTCCGCGATACGCAGGTCGTCGAGTACGATGCGCTCGTGGAGTTCGTGGCTGAACTCGATCCGCGTCACCCCGCGATAGTCGGCTGCGAAGAAGGTTCCCCCCGCCGACGACACCGCCAGCCTGTCATGGTGGACCTGGTCGTTGCCGCGCCAGGCCCTGACGATCACGTCGCCCTCGGCACCGCGCGGCCATGCCACCGCGACATGGGCGCCGCCGAAGTCGAACGGCCGGTCGCGCCAGACCGAGGCCGGCGCGCCGGAGCTGTTGTAGGCGACGAACTCGCCCGATTCCGTTCCGTTTACGTAGCCCGGCCCGTCATAGAAGCGGTTGTGCACCGCGATCAGGTTGCGCCAGGACAGGCCGCCATAGCCCGTCGGCACTTCGAAGATGCCGCCCGCGCCGACCAGGTCGTCGAAGCCGATAATGCGCTCGATCCTGTCCACGGACGTCCCCGCTTCCGGCGTCGGGGCGGCGAAGTCGATTGCCGAAAGGCGCACCGCATGGCGGGCGACGGCAACATGCCGGACCTGCGTGGCACCAGAAGGCCCATGTTCCGCGATCAGCTTGAAAGTCCCCGGGCGCGCCGGGAAGGCGAACCGCCCTTGCGCGTCGAGCGCAGTGGTTTCGGTCGCGCCCGTCGCGCCGGCGATAGTCAGCGTGACGTCGGCGACGTTTCCGCCCGGCAGCGGTATGACGCTGCCGGAGACGGCCAGGTCCGGCGCGACGCCGACCGGGGCACAGCTTTCCTCGATCGCCAGGCCGCCCGGCACAACGGCATCGGCGCGGAAGACGAGCGTCTGCTTAGCCCCGGCGGTTGCGACAAAGCCCTGCGGCGGGTCGGCGCGCAGCGGGTACGGCCCCGGTCGCGCGACGTCGATTCCCGCCCCGCCCCCGGTCGCAGTGGAGAAATTGGCGAAGCCGTCGATGTTGGAGAACTGAACCGTCTCCTCGCCTCCGTCCTTCGTCAGCACGACTGCCAGGTCGGCGAAGGCTCGGTCGCCCATGTCGAAGACGCCGCTGCGGTCGACGTCGCGAAAGCCATAGCAGGAGAACTTCCATAAGGCCGTGGTATCGCCCGTTTCCATCGGCGCGCCGTCGGCATCGGCACGGGCGACGCCGACGGCGAGTGTCGCGGTGAAGAAGGAAACGACGACAACCGGGCGCGCCGGAACGGCCATGCGCGGCAACAGAATCCGCGCCGCAACCGCCGCCGCGCGATATCCGCGAGAGGGAACTCCATCCGTCATGGGCCGATCCTAACGTCGTTCGTCCCCGACCGCCATCGCGGTCCCGCGTACGGCAACCGCCGGTCGCGCCCATCACCGCGCCGGCCTCCTCTGCAGCGGCGAAGCGAGCCGGTGAGAGAATTTTTGGCGCGACCAAATGACCACACGACGGCTGCTGGGAACACATACCGCGCGGGTCCGGCATGCTATCATTAGTTGTCAGGTAAGGAGCCCGCCATGACCGACCATCCGATCCCCGCCCTCGCCCCCGGTAATGTCGCCGTCGTCACCGGCGGCGCCAGCGGTATCGGCTTCGCCGCGGCGAAGAGGCTGGCACGGACGGGCCTGCGCGTCGCCGTCGCCGACCGTGCCGGGCCGCCGCTTCAGCGCGCCCTGGCGGAGCTGGTGGCGATCGCCGCTGGCGGCCCCGAGGACGTCATCGCGGTCGCCTGCGACGTGTCGCGGCCGGAGGAACTGGCGCGGCTGGCCGAGGAGACCGATACCAAACTCGGCGACGTCTCCTTCCTCATGAACAATGCCGGCGTGGGTAACAATCCGGGCCGACCGTGGGAGAACCTCGACGCATGGCAGGACCTGATTTCGGTCAACTTCTGGGGCATTGTCCACGGCGTCCAGGCTTTCGCGCCGGCAATGATCGCTGCCGGCCGGCCGGGCATGATCGTCAACACCGGCTCCAAGCAGGGCATCACGACGCCGCCCGGCAACCTCGCTTACAACGTCTCCAAGGCCGCGGTGAAGACCTATACGGAAGGGCTGGCGCACGCGCTGCGCAACGAGCCAGGCGCCATGGTCTCCGCGCATCTGCTGATTCCCGGCTTCACCTATACCGGCATGACCGAGAACGCGGCTAGCAAGCCGGCCGGCGCTTGGACGCCCGAGCAGGTGGTCGACTTCATGCTGAAGAGCCTTGGCCGCGGCGACTTCTACATCCTGTGCCCCGACAACGAGACGGAGCGGCGCATCGACGAGAAGCGCATGGCATGGGCGATCGGCGACATCATCGAGAATCGCCCTGCCCTGTCGCGCTGGCATCCGGACCACGCCAAGGCCTTCGCCGAATTCCTCAAGAGGGAATGATGGTTCTGGGCGGGGGCGTCAGGATCCGTCATTCTCCCACTTGTCGAGGAAGGCCTCGATGGAGAGCGCCTGCATGTCGGGGATCGCGGAGAACAGCTGCTCGGCCGGCCAGTCCCACCACGCCAGGCGTTGCAACCGCCCGGCGACCGCTGCCGGAAAGCGCGGCCTGAGCGGCCGCGCCGGCACGCCAGCGACGATCTGGTAGGGCGCGACGTCGCGCGTCACCACCGCATTGGCACCGACTACGGCGCCGTCGCCGATCGTCACGCCGGGCATCACCACCGCGCCGTGGCCGATCCAGACGTCATTGCCGATCGTCACCTTCTTCGCCCGGCGCCGCTCGCGAAATTCGGCGTCAACACCGAGATAGCGGAAATACTCGTTCGGCCGGTAGCTCACCTTGTGCGTCGTCGCCCGCTCCAGCGGGTGCTCGAGCGCGTTGATGCGGGAATTCGCGGCGATCGAGCAGAAATTGCCGATCGCCGTGTAGATTGCCTCGGCGTGACGCTCGAAATAGGAGAAGTCACCGACAGTCACCTCGCGCAGTACGACGCGCTCGCCGATCGCGGCGTAGCGACCGAGCCGGCAGGACTTCAGTTCCGCCGTCGGGTGGATCTTCGGTTCGGGATCGGTGAAGCGTAGGTCGTCCGCCATCGCCGCGCTTTACGCGGGCTACGCGCCGCCGGCAAGCTACTCCGGCTTGCCTTTCGTCCAGGTAACCGTCTGGCCGTAGAGCGGGACGCTCGACATCGACATCTTCGCCGAGCCATCCTGCACCTGCCGCGAATGGGCGAGGTAGATCAGCGTGTCGTTGGCCTTGTCGTAGATGCGGTTCACCACCTGCTTCTTCCAGATCAGGCTGATGCCCTGCTTGAAGACCTCCTCGCCGTCGGCGTCCAGCGCGATCTCGCCGATGGTGATCGGCCCGGTCTGCCGGCAGGCGATCGCCGTGTCGGACGGATCCTCGAACCAGTTGCCCTTCTGCAGCCGGTCGATGATACCGCGCTCGAAATAGGAGACGTGGCAGGTTACGCCGTCGACGCCGGGGTCCTTGAAAGCCTCGACGATGATGTCATTGCCGAGCCAGTCGACGCCGACCTTGCCGACCTGGTCGGCGGCGGCGGGCGTGGCAAGCAACGCAAGCCCGGCAAGGGCGGAACTGAGGATGCGGTGCATGGGAATTTCTCCGGACGTTCGACGATCCGGTTTCAGGTGGGCGGCGATCGCCTGTTTTGCAAGCCTCGGGCGCGCCGCGTCAACATCGCCCCTTTTTCCGCGGGCCGCAGCACGCTAAATAGCCGTCATGAAAAACTCGCCGTCCTCGGCCCTGCCCTCGTGGCGAACCGTCGTCGTGGTCACTGCTCTCGCGGCTACGACCGGTGTCGCCTTCGCCGCGTGGATCGAGCATGGCGCCGGCATCTTTCTCGCAACGGTCGAGGCCGGTCTCGCCTGGTGCTTCTAGCACACTGGCACGGCTTTCCAACGGAACTCCCATCATGATGCGCACCATTCTCGTCGGCATTCTCGTCCTGATGGCAGCCGGCATCGGCTGGCTCACCTTCGACTGGTACCGGGCCACCGGTTCCGGCGAGCCGTATGGCGGATCCTTCACGCTGGTAGACTATAACAACAGCCCGATCACCGAGGCCGCCTTCCGCGGCCACCCGTCCGCGGTCTTTTTCGGCTTCACCCACTGCCCGGAAGTCTGCCCGACGACGCTCTACGAGATGAACGGCTGGATGGCCAAGCTCGGCGACGAAGGCAAGGACATCCGTGCCTTCTTCGTCTCCATCGATCCCGAGCGCGACACGCCCGAGCTCCTCAAATCCTACATCAGCAACGTCTCCGACCGCATCGTCGGCATCACCGGCGAGCCGGACAAGATCACCGCGATGGCCAAGGCCTTCGGAATCTTCGCCCGCAAGGTCGACCTCGAGGGCGGCGACTACACGATGGACCACACCGCCTCGGTCCTGCTCCTCGACCGCGCGGGTGCCTTCGCCGGCACGATCGCCTATGGCGAAAACCCTGACACGGCGATCGAAAAGCTTCGCCGCCTCGCCAAGGGCTGAACCGGTCTCGGAACGCCAGGAAACAAATGCCGCAGACCCGTTTCATCCTCACCGCCGGGCGCGACGCGGCGAACCGCGCCTACGCCGCGCTCGAAACCGCCTTCGAAGATGACGGCTGCCCGCTTGCCCTTGTCGAGATCGATGAGGACAAGGATGTACATGAGGTCTCGCTCTACACGGAGGACGACGCCGACGAGGTAGAGCGGCGTGTTCGCGAAACGCTCGCCGAGGCGAGCGTCGCCATTGTACCTGTTCGCGAGACACTGCCCGACATCGACTGGGTGACGCGTTCCCTTGAGGGTCTGAAGCCGGTGCGCGCCGGGCGTTTCCTCGTCCACGGTTCGCACGACCGCAACATGCGCCGCATCGGCGACCTCGCCATCGAGATCGAGGCGGGACTAGCCTTCGGCACCGGCCACCATGGCACGACCGCCGGATGCCTGCAGATGATCGACCGGGTGGTGCGCCGCGAGCAACCGCACAACGCTCTCGACCTCGGCACGGGAAGTGCGGTACTGGCGATCGCCGTCGCCAAACTCGCGCACATCCCGGTACTGGCCACCGACATCGATCCCGTCGCGACCAGGGTGGCCGCCGGGAACGTCCGGCTGAACGGAGCCTCGGCCTATGTCGCGACGGTCACCGCCACCGGATTCGGCCATCCCGCCTTCGCCCGACGGGCGCCATTCGACCTGATCGTCGCCAACATCCTGGCGCGGCCGCTGATGCGCCTGGCGCCGGCCATGTGCGCACACCTCGCACCGGGCGGTTCCCTCATTCTTTCCGGGATTCTGGAGCGCCAGCGCGAGGCGGTCATCGCCGCCTATGCCGGCCAGCGCTTCCGCCACGTCAGCACCCTCCACCGCGAGGGCTGGGTGACCATCCACATGAAGCGCTGACCGCGAGGTCCTGAAACGATAAAAGGCGGCCCATTCGGACCGCCTCGTATCTCACGTCCGGCCGGTTCTAGGCTGCGCTCGGCTCAGCTCAGAAGAAGTAGGCCGAACTGGGGCGCCTGCGCAGCTCGGCGCGGTCGTAGCCGGCCGCCTTCAGCGCCTCGTCGTCGAGCATGAGCAGCGCGCCGTTGACGTACTGGCTCGCCTGGCGCTCGCGCGCGGCAATGAAGGCGTTGAACGTATTGCGGAAGAAGCCGCTCTTGGCTGTCATGGTCTTGCTCCTGGTCAGGACTATCCGACAAGTCCTCCACACCGACAAACGTATGAGTCCCTGCCCCAGCGGAAAAGAGACGCTTTCGCATGGCACCCATCTGATTTTGCATATGCGAAGAAAATGCTGCAACGCAACAAAAAACCAGGCGGCCAAGCCTCGCGGGGGGACGCCGATTCCATCCGTCGGTGAAACCGTCTAGGGTCTCGCCGCCTGCCGCCAATCATCCAGGATCATCATGTTCCAGACATTCGAGACTGAAGCCGATCCCTCGAAGGGCGCCGAGCGCGTCGCACAGTTGCGCGGCTGGCTCGCCGAACGCCATCTCGACGGCTTCCTCGTCCCTCGCGCCGACGAGCACCAGGGCGAATACGTGGCCGCGCGGTCCGAGCGGCTGCGCTGGCTGACCGGCTTCGCCGGCTCGGCGGGTGTCGCCCTCGTCCTTGCCGACCGGGCGCTGATCTTCGTCGACGGCCGATATACGCTGCAGGTGCGCGACCAGTCGGACATGGCCGTCTTCACGCCCGAAAGCCTGGTCGACAACCCGCCTGCGACCTGGATCGCCGACCATGCGCAAAAAGGCGCACGCATCGGCTTCGATCCCTGGCTGCACACCATCGCCGATGCCCGCGCGCTGCACGCGGCCGCAGCCAAGGCCGGCGCCGAGATGGTGGCGCTCGACGTCAACCCGATTGACGTGTTGTGGACCGACCAGCCCGCTCCACCGCTGGAACCGGTGACGATCCACCCAATCGCGTTTGCCGGCGAACTGGCGCGCGACAAGCTCGCCCGACTCGCAAGGGCCGTCGACCGCCAGGGGGCGACGCATTGCGTGCTGACCGACCCTTCCTCCCTCGCCTGGGCGTTCAACATCCGCGGCGGCGACGTGCCGCACACACCGCTGGCGCTCGGCTTCGCCATCATCGGCGCCGAAGGGCGCCATAACCTGTTCATGGACAAGCGCAAGATGGGCATCGAGACCGAAGCCTATCTGACGCAGCTCTGCGATCTCCATCCGCCACGGCGCCTCGAGCCGGAACTGGCGCATCTCGCAACGCAGGGCGCCGCGATTGCGCTCGATCCGGCGCTCGCCGCGGACAGGCTGCGCACCATCGTCGAGAATACCGGCGGCAAGGTCGTCGAGACGCCCGATCCCGCGCGCCTGCCGCGAGCGGCGAAGAATTCTGCCGAGATCGCCGGGACGCGGGCGGCTCATCGCCGTGACGGCGCGGCGGTCGTCGAATTCCTCGCCTGGCTGGACCGTGCAGAACCGGGCTCGATCGACGAGATCACGGCCGTGACGCGGCTTGAGGACTGCCGCCGGGCGGCAGGCGAGGCCACGCAGATGCCGCTCCGCGACGTGTCCTTCGACACGATTTCCGGTGCCGGCCCGAACGGTGCGATCATCCACTACCGCGTCTCGCGGGCGACCAACCGGCGGCTCGATCAGGGCGAACTGTTCCTGCTCGATTCCGGTGCGCAGTACGAGGACGGCACCACCGACATCACCCGCACGATCGCGATCGGCGCGCCGACCGACGAGATGCGCGAACGCGCCACCATCGTGCTAAAGGGCATGATCGGTATTTCGATGTTGCGCTTCCCGGCCGGTACCCGAGGTTGCGACATCGACGCCGTGGCCCGCCTCGCCCACTGGAAAGCAGGTATCGACTATGCCCATGGTACCGGCCACGGCGTCGGTTCGTACCTGTCGGTGCATGAAGGGCCGCAACGCATCGCCAGGACAGGGACCGAAAAGCTCGTCGAGGGCATGATCCTTTCGAACGAGCCAGGCTACTACAAGCCCGGCCAATATGGCATCCGACTGGAGAACCTGGTCCTCGTCACCGCGCCGGAGCATATCGACGGCGGCGACATCGCGATGCACGGCTTCGAGACGCTGACGCTCGTCCCGTTCGACCGGCGGCTGGTAGCGCCTTGGCTCCTGACAAAGGACGAGCTCTCCTGGCTCGACGCGTACCACGCGCGGGTACTGGCCGAAATCGGCCCGCTGGTTGGCGGCGAGACGCTTGCATGGCTGGAGGCCGCGACCGCCCCGCTCCGCTGATCAGCCCAGCAGTTGCCTCAGCGCGATCAGCACGACGCCGCCGGTCAGGAACATTGGCATCATGCCGCCCCAGAACCAGGCGACCGTGCCGGCGACGACGAGCGACGCGATCTCCGGAACGCCGCCGTTCATCGCGGCAGGCGCTACCAGCGTCGTCAGCACCGCCGCGGGCACGGCGTTGAGGCCCGCCTCGACACGCGGATGGATGCGCTCGAAGCGCGACAGCACAAGGTGACCGCCAATGCGCGCCAGATAGGTCATGACCGCGCCGCCGAGGATGATCCACAGGGTCCCGCTCATCGGCGCCCGCCTGGCCGGCTTGACGGCGGCATCGATGCCGCCAGCGCCACGCCGGCGGCGGCGCCGAGCGACACGTGCCACGGCGAACCGACGAACTTGAAGGCGACGATCGACGCCACCGCGCTGACCGCGACGACCGGAAACCAGAACGAGCGGGTGCGGAAGCCCATCACCAGCCCGAGGAAATAAATCGGCAGCAGGAAGTCGATGCCGAGCGCCTTGGTGTCCGGCAGAAGGCGGCTGAAGGCGGCTCCGAGCCCCGACTCGACCACCCAGCAGACATAGATCGGCAGCGCCATCCCCATGTACCAGGCGAAACCGACGCTCCCGCCGTGCTCGATCCTGCGCTCCGCTTCGGCATATTGCGGATCGACGAGGAAGAAGAAGCCGACCGCTTTCTCGATAAACGACCAGTGTCCGATCCGCCGGCCGACGGCGGCGGAATAGAGCACGTGGCGGAAATTCACGGCGAAGATGGAAAATACCACCAGCCACGGGGCGATCTTGTGGCCGAACAGCTCGATGCCGACCATCTGCGAGGCGCCGCCATAGATCGCCGCGCTCATCAGCGTCGCCTCGCCGACCGACAGTCCGTTGTCGACGGCAAGCGCGCCGAACAGGATGGCGAACGGCGCGGACGCAAAGATGACCGGCACGCCGAGCCGCGCTCCGGCGATCATGTCGCGGCGGGTCGTCCGGTTCGGCGAGTGTTCGATGGACATCGATCCGCGAGCCCTTCCTGGCACCGCGGAAGCATCTAGGTCAGCGATTCTGACCTGTCACATCAATTCGGTTGAGCCAGGGATCAACGGTGCCCGTCACAGCGACGCCCCCACCCGCTCGAACCAGGCGTTCTCGTCGATCACCTCGATGCCGAGGTCGGTGGCCTGCTTGAGCTTCGACCCAGCCCCGGGCCCGGCGACGACGAGGTCGGTCTTCTTCGATACCGAGCCGGCCACCTTGGCGCCCAGCCGCTCGGCCATCGCCTTGGCCTCGTCGCGGCTCATCCGCTCCAGCGCGCCGGTGAAGACCACAGTCTTACCGGCGACGGGCGAGGACACCTCGCCGACCTCCTCCTCGTCGACAGGCGACACCTCCGTGAGCAGCGAGTCGAGCGCGTCGCGGTTGTGGTGCTCGGCGAAGAAGTCGACCAGCGCCTCCGCCACCACGTCGCCGATGCCGTTGACCCCCACAATCTCGCGCCACTCCTCGTTGCCGGGATCGCCCTTGCCCTTCGGCGACCTCGCCCTTTCGACGGCCTCACGCAGCTTCCCGAAGGACACAAAGTGCCGTGCCAGACGTTTTGCGTTGGTCTCGCCGACATGGCGGATGCCGAGCGCGAACAGGAAGCGCGACAGCGCTACCTCGCGTCTTTCGTCGATCGCGGCGAGAAGCTTGCGCACCGAGACCTCGCCGAAGCCCTCGATGTTCTCGAGCTTGGTCAGCGACGCGGCTTGGCGCTTCTTCAGCGTGAAGATGTCGGCGGGCGCGCGGATAGACAACGCAGGGTCAGGATGCGTGAAGAAGAACTCGATCTGCTTCTCGCCGAGGCCTTCGATATCCATGGCGTTGCGCGAGACGAAGTGGCGCAGCCGCTCCATCGCTTGCGCCGGGCAGACCAGGCCGCCTGTGCAACGCCATACCGCCTCCCCTTCCTCACGCACCGCGTGGCTGCCGCAGACCGGACAGACATGCGGGAAGCGGTAGGGCTCGGAGCCGGCCGGCCGCTTCTCCGGCACGATGTCGAGGATCTGCGGGATGACATCGCCGGCCCGTTGGACGATCACCGTATCGCCCTCACGGATATCCCTGCCTTCGCGGATCGGCTGGCCGGTATTGCCGATGCCGCGGATATAGTCCTCGTTGTGCAGCGTGGCGTTGGTGACGACCACGCCGCCGACGGTGATCGGCTTCAGCCGCGCCACCGGCGTCATGGCGCCCGTGCGGCCGACCTGGATTTCGATCTTCTCCAGCACGGTCGTCGCCTTCTCCGCCGGGAACTTGTGAGCCGTGGCCCAGCGCGGCGAGCGCGAGCGGAAACCGAGGCGCTCCTGCAGGTCGAGCCGGTCGACCTTGTAGACGACACCGTCGATGTCATAGGGTAGCGTCGCGCGCATCGCCTCGATTGAGCGGTAGTGGCCGAGCATCTCGTCGAGCGAGCGGCAGCGGACCATCAGGTCGTTGACGACGAATCCCCAGTCGGCCAGCCGCCGAACGGCCTCGAACTGCGTCTCGGCGATCGGCTCGCTGCTCTCGCCCCAGGCGTAGGCGAAGAACTTCAAGGGCCGCGAGCGCGTCACTTCGGCGTTCTTCTGGCGCAGACTCCCGGCCGCCGAGTTGCGCGGGTTGGCAAAGGCCTGCCCGCTCTCGGCCATGCGCCGGTTCAGCGCGATGAAGTCGTCGCGGCGCATGTAGACCTCGCCGCGCACCTCGATCATGTCCGGCGCACCGGCGGGCAGCCGTTCGGGCACCTCGTCCAGCGTGCGGATGTTAGCCGTGACATTCTCGCCCGTGGTGCCGTCGCCGCGCGTCGCCGCCGTCACCAGCCGCCCCTTCTCGTAGCGGAGCGACATCGACAAGCCGTCGATCTTCGGCTCGGCGGTGAAGACGAGTTCGGCGTCCGTTGGCAGCGCCAGGAAGCGCCGCACCGATCCGACGAAGTCGACGACGTCCCCATTCGTAAAGACGTTGTCGAGCGATAGCATCGGCTTGGCGTGCTGCACCGGCGCGAAGGTCGCCGAGGGTGCGGCGCCCACTCCGCGCGACGGCGAATCCGCCCGCATCAGCTCGGGAAACCGCGCTTCGATTGCGGCGTTCCGCTGGCGTAGCGCGTCGTATTCGGCGTCCGAGATGACCGGCTTGTCCTCTGCATGGTAGAGCCGATCGTGCTTCGCGATCTCGGCCGCAAGGCGGGCGAGTTCTTCCGCCGCCTCCTCCTGGGTCAACTGGTCGACGGGCTTCTCGGCAGGCGACATGCGTTCATTCCGGATTGGATGGATTGTTCTAGCGCGGAGTGCAGGCATTGTGGACCCGGAATCACCAGCTGCTGACGCCCCCTGCCAGGCTCGTCATCGACAGACGGCCAGCGATCCACGACCGACCCCGCCGTACTATTCCGCCGCGGCGTTTTCCCTGAGCAGTCGCTCGGCCGCCGCCCTTGCTTCCTCGGTGATGGTCGCACCGGCGAGCATGCGCGCGATCTCCTCCTGCCGTTGTGGCCGGTCCATGGCGGCGATGCCGGTCGACACCCTGTCGGCGCCACCGGATTTCGAGATGAGATAGTGCGTGTGCGCCCTGGCCGCGACCTGCGGCGCATGCGTCACCGAAAGCACCTGCACGCGGCGGGAAAGCCGCGCCAGCCGCTGGCCGATGGCGTCGGCCACGGCGCCGCCGACGCCCGTGTCGATCTCGTCGAAGACCAGCGTCGGCGCCGATCCGCGATCGGCAAGCGCCACCTTCAGCGCCAGCAGGAAGCGGGAGAGCTCGCCGCCCGATGCTACCTTCATCATCGGTCCGGGCCGGGTTCCGGGATTGGTCCTGACCCAGAATTCGACCTCGTCGACGCCCTCGGCCTGACGGTTGTCCCGGTCGCTGGAAAGCTCGACGATGAATGCGGCCCGTTCAAGCTTCAGCGCCGGCAATTCGCCCATCACCGCCTTCTCGAGGTGATGGGCCGCTGCCTTACGCTTCTCCGTCAGGTCCGCGGCGAGCCGGTCGTAGGCATCGCGTGCCACCGCAGTCTGACGTTCAAGCACCGCGAGGCGTTCCTCGCCCGCGTCGAGATCGGCGAGATCGGCTACCATGCGATCGCGCAGCGCGGCAAGGTCGTCGACGGCCACCGAATGCTTACGGCCCGCAGCGCGCAGCGCAAAGAGCCGCTCCTCGGTCTTCTCCAGCCGCTGTGGATCGTATTCGATCGTCCTGAGCGCCGCGTCGACGCCCGCCTGGGCAACGTCGAGCGCGATTAGCGCGTCGTCGAGCGCCTTAAGCACCTCGTCGAGCAGGCCCGGCACCTCTGCCGCTTTGCGCTGCAGGCGGCGCGCCAGGCTGGCGAGCTGCGGCGACGCTGCCTGCGGTCCCGACAGGATCTCGTTGGCGTCGTTTACGTCGGCGGCGATCTTTTCGGATCGCATCATCGCCGCGCGCCGTTCGGCAAGTTCGGTCTCCTCGCCCGGCTGCGGGTCGAGCTTGGAGAGTTCGGCGACCGAGGCGCGAAGATAGTCCGCCTCCCGCGCCGCCGCCTCGACGCGCGCGCGGTGACGCGCCAGTTCCTGTTCGGTCGCCCGCCAACGGTGCCAGGCCTCGGCCGTCTCGGCCGCGGCACCGGCGTGGCCGCCGAAGGCATCGAGCAGCGTCCTATGAGCCGCCGCGTCGACCAGCGCCCGGTCGTCGTGCTGGCCATGGATCTCCACCAGCGCGCGGCCAACGTCGCGCATCAGCGCGACGCTCGACGGCTGGTCGTTGACGAAGACGCGGGTGCGTCCGTCGGCGGTCTGCACCCGCCTGAGGATGATGTCGCCGTCGTCGTCGATGGCATTATCGGCGAGAAGGCCGCGGGCCGGATGGTTGGCAGGCACGTCGAAAACCGCCGTCACCTGGCCTTGGGGTACCCCATGGCGCACCAGCGAGGCGTCGCCCCGCGCGCCCAGCGCAAGTGCCAGCGCATCGAGCAGGATCGACTTGCCGGCACCGGTCTCGCCGGTCAGTACGGAAAGCCCGCCGACGAAATCAATGTCTAGCCGTTCGATCAGAACGATGTCGCGGATCGACAGGTGCGCCAGCATGGACCGGCGTCAGGTGCCGAGAATGAGCGATCCGGCCTTGGATATCCACGAGCCCTTGTTCTCGCGCGGCTCGAGGCCGCCGCTCTGCAGCAGCTTGAAGGAATCCGCGTACCACTGGCTATCCGGATAGTTGTGGCCGAGCACGGCCGCCGCCGTCTGCGCTTCCGATGTCAGGCCCATGGCGTAGTAGGACTCCGTGAGCCGCGCCAGCGCCTCCTCGACGTGCCGCGTGTTGGGGTACTGCTCGATGACGTAACGGAATCTCTTGATCGCCGCGAGATACTCGCGCCGCTCGAGGTAGTAGCGGCCGATCTGCATTTCCTTGCCGGCAAGCTGGTCGCGGGCAAAGCGGATCTTCGCCTTCGCGTCCTCGACATATTCGGAATCGGGCCAACGGGCGACGACCTCCTCCATTGCCTCAATGGCGCGGCGCGATTCCTTCTGGTCTTGGGTCACATCTCGAATCTGGCGGAAGTAGCTCAAGCCGACGATGTACTGCGCATAGGCCGCGTCGGGGGTCGACGGATAGAGGTTGACGTAGCGCTTTCCGGCGTTGATCGCCTCGTCGTAGTTACCCTGTCGATACTGGGCGAACGCGCTCATCACCATCGACTTGCGCGCAAACTCCGAATAGGGGTGTTGGCGGTCGACCGCATCGAACTTGGCCGCCGCTTCCTTCAGCCGACCCGTCTCGAGGTTGGCTAGGCCCTGATTGTAAAGCACGTCCGCGGGATCGGTCTGTTCGACATAGGTGGCGAGATCGACATCCGCATCGGACGCGCAGGCGGTCAGGAAGACTGGCAGCAGCATCGCCGGAAGCGCAAGGAGCAGCGAGCGGCTCGACTTGGCGGTGGTCTTGAAAAGCATGTTCGGCTTCCGCCCCTCTGGCAGTCACAGGAAAAGAACGGCTCGTGACGCTGCCATAAATCATACAAGCCACGGACCGGCAACGCTATCAGGCGGCAATGGCGCGAATTTGTGGCAACAGCCGCGCCTTGTGCGAACGGGAGAGTAATGTTGCCCGGAGGACACGCCCCGGGACGGAAGGGTGGCGCGTACCGTTCCGTTCAGCGAACGGACGGCGCGTGCAGCGGCCCCGCGACCGCACTCACCTCCGCGGCGCGACTACGCTCGCGGCGGCTGGTATCGACGATCTGGTAAGCGGAACTGTCTGCCAGCAGTCGGCGCAGGGCAGCGGCATTGAGCTTGTGCCCTCCCCGGTAGGAACGGAAGCAGCCGATGAACCGGGCGCCAGCCAGCGCCAGGTCGCCCATCGCATCGAGCGTCTTGTGGCGCACGAACTCGTCGGGCCAACGCAGCCCTTCCATATTAATGATCCGGTGGTCGTCGCCGATTACCACAGAGTTCTCCAGCGAGGAACCCAGTGCGAATCCCGCGGCCCACAGGCGCTCGACATCCTTCATGAAACCGAAGGTGCGCGCCCGCGCGACATCGCGAAACCTCTCGGGATCGAGCTCGATGGCCAAAGACTGGCGTCCGATCGCGGGGCTGTCGAAATCGATCTCGACTTCGAAGCGGGTACCGTCGTGCGGCCGGAATTCGGCCCACGAGCCACCGGCCTCGATGCGCACCGGTTTCAGAACGCGGATATAGCGCCGCCGCGCCGCGAGCCGCTCGATTCCTGCGTGCTCGAAAGCATCGACGAACAGCGCGGCGCTGCCGTCGAGGATCGGCACCTCGCTGCCATCTATCTCGATCGCGACGTTGTCGATTCCCAGGCCGAACAGCGTCGCCATCAGATGCTCGACTGTCGCGACATGCGCGCCCGCCGGGTCACCGAGCACTGTCGACAGGTCCGTGCTGCCGACTTCCGAATGAAGCGCCCGGATTTCCGTCACGCCGCCGTCGGCGAGAAGGTGGAAAACGATACCGGTATCGGCATCGGCGGGGCTGAAATGGACGGAAACAGACTTGCCACTGTGCACGCCTGTCCCCGAAAGGGATACGCGCGATTTGATCGTCGTCTGCTGATCGTACAAAACCGATCCCCTTACGCCCCTGTGGCCGGCCGCACGGCGCGCCACGGCGCGATTTGCGGCAAATCGGCAGGAATCACCCCTATCCCCGCCGCAGCCTGAATTTCGACGCGGAAGATAGTCCCTGCCCGCGTAGGCCGCCAAATCACGGTTTCTTACTCCGTGTTACCGCCGGCACATAGGCGCAAGTTCTTGAAAAAAAAGCGACTTCCGTTTTCAAAAAGGAATAGGGGCGGACGCTATTGCGCCCGCCCCCCCGATCGTTCCGATGTCGACGATCAGTTGGCCTGCCGGCGAAGGAAGGCCGGTATCTCCAACTGGTCCTCGTCCTGTGCGGCGCGCGGCTGCTGCTGGGTGAGCCGTCCGTGCTCGTCGAGCTGACCACGGCGCGGCGCATAAACCTGCGGATCCTGGCTGGCCATGCGCCGGGTTTCGGGCACGGGCTGGCGCAACTTGGCTTCGCGCGGCTGCGCGGGCTGGAGCCGCGGCGCTTCCTCCTCGCGCCGGGTCAATCCGTTGGTCAGGCGCTTGAGCAGGCCCATCGGACCCTTCTCCTCGTGATCGGCTGGTCGCATGCTCTGCGCCGCCTCGACCTCCGCCTTCACGATCGGTGGGAAGTCCTCGACGCGCGGCATGCGCGGTTGGGCCGCGGCCGGGGCAACGGGCTCGCGCCCCATCGCCGGCGCCGGAGCCGGAGCCGGGGGCGAAACCGGCTCGGCGGGCATCGCGGCCGCCGGCGGCGCCTGGAATAGCCGGCTCTGCGGGCGGAACTCTTCGGCGGGCGCGGTGTGACGCGGCATGGCCATCTCGGCCGCGTTCGCCTCCGCCATTCGGATCGCCTCCGCGACCGGATCCGCAGCACGCGCCATCGGCGCTTCCTGGGCCGGCGCGTGCATCGGTTGCGGCGCCGGACGGACTTCCGCCGCCGGCGCGGCGGGACGCGCGACCGGCTTCATCGGCTGGCGCAGCTGGATCGGCGGAACGGCCATGTCGACCGCCGCCTTGTCGATTCCGGTCGCCACCACGGAGACGCGGATCACGCCTTCCAGCGCCTCGTCGAACGTTGCCCCGAGGATGATGTTGGCGTCCTGGTCGACCTCTTCGCGGATGCGGGTCGCGGCTTCGTCGACCTCGAACAGGGTGAGATCGCGGCCACCGGTGATCGAGATCAGCAGCCCCCTCGCCCCCTTCATCGACGTCTCGTCAAGCAGCGGATTGGCGATCGCAGCCTCGGCGGCGGCCATCGCGCGGCCTTCGCCGGAAGCCTCGCCGGTGCCCATCATCGCCTTGCCCATTTCGCGCATGACCGAGCGGACGTCGGCGAAGTCGAGATTGATAAGGCCTTCCTTGACCATCAGGTCCGTTATGCAGGCGACGCCCGAATAGAGCACCTGGTCGGCCATGGCGAAGGCGTCGGCGAAGGTGGTCTTGTCGTTGGCGATACGGAACAGGTTCTGGTTGGGGATGACGATGAGGGTGTCGACGCACTTCTGCAATTCTTCGATCCCGGCATCCGCGGTACGCATGCGGCGCTGGCCCTCGAAGTGGAACGGCTTGGTGACGACGCCCACCGTCAGGATGCCCTTCTCGCGAGCCGCCCGGGCAACGACCGGAGCAGCGCCGGTGCCGGTGCCGCCGCCCATGCCGGCGGTGACGAAGCACATGTGGGTGTTCGACAGGTGATCAAGGATCTCGTCGATGCACTCCTCCGCCGCGGCGCGTCCGACCTCGGGCTGGGAACCGGCGCCGAGGCCTTCGGTGACATGCGCGCCGAGCTGGATGAGCCGCTCGGCCTTGGACATCGTCAGGGCCTGGGCGTCGGTGTTGGCGACGACGAATTCGACGCCGCGCAGGCCCGCGGTGATCATGTTGTTGACGGCGTTGCCGCCGCCCCCGCCCACGCCGAACACCGTGATGCGCGGCTTGAGCTCGGTGATGTCCGGCTTGTGCAGATTGATCGTCATGGTGCTCGTCCTTTTTTTGCCTTTCACGCCGCGTCGCCGCTGCGGCCGCCGATTCCCGGGGCGTTTCCGCCCGATCCGAAACTAGAAACTGTCCTTCAACCACTGTCCCATGCGCTGGAAACGGCCACCCGTGCCCGTCATGCGCAAGCTCGTCCCGCTCTTGACTTCGTTCGTCTCGAAAGCCGCCATCTGCGGATAGATCAGTAGGCCCACCGCCGCCGAGAACGCCGGGCCTTTGGCGGCCTCGGGAAGACCCGCCACGCCGAGCGGCCGTCCGATGCGCACGTTGCGTCCAAGGATGCGCCGCGCCGCCTCCGGGAGGCCGGTGAGTTGCGCCGCGCCGCCGGTCAGCACAACTCGCTTGCCGACCGCGCTGCCGAAGCCCGAATGGCCGAGCCGGTCGCGAATGATCTCTAGCGTTTCGTCGGTACGTGCCCGGATGATGCGCGTCATGACCGAGCGCGGCACCTGCAGCGGAACGTCCGTGTCCTCGCCGATCGGCTGGATCGAGACGACGTCGCGGTCGTCGGCGCTGCCGGGTAGCGCCGAACCGTGCATGACCTTCAGCCGCTCGGCATCCTCAAGGCTGGTCGAAAGGCCGCGCGCCAGATCCATGGTGACGTGGTTGCCGCCGAGCGGAATGGAATCCGCGAACACGAACTTGCCGTCGGCAAAAACCGACAACGTCGTCGTGCCGCCGCCCATGTCGATACAGGCCGCCCCCATCTCGAGTTCGTCGTCGACGAGGGCAGCGAGTCCGGAAGCGTAGGGCGACGCGACCATGCGCTCGACCGACAGGTGGGCGCGATTCACGCAGAGCTCGATGTTGCGCATCGGCGCCGCGTCGGCGGTGACGACATGCATGTCGACTCCGAGCGTGTCGCCGACCATGCCGCTCGGATCGCGCACGCCGCGCTCGCCGTCGAGCGAGAAGCCGGTTGCCAGCGAGTGCACGACCTGGCGCTCGCTTTTCAGGGCCTGGCGCGCGCCGGTTGCGAGAACCTTGGCGACGTCTTCGGCGTCAGCCTCATGCCCGCCGAGGTTGATCGTGGCGGTATAGGTTTCGCTCTTCAGCCGGCCGGCGGTCAGGTTGACGATGAGCGAATCGACCGTGACGCCGGCCATGCGCTCGGCCGAGTCGACGGCGAGCCGGATCGCCTGCTCGGCCCGGTCCAACTCCACGACCACGCCCGATTTGACGCCGCGCGATTTCTGATGGCCGATGCCGATCACCTGCGCCCGGTGAGTACGGCCGCGAAGGAGCTGGCTATCCGCGTGCGGCTTCAGTTTCGCGACGATGCAGCAAACCTTGCTCGAGCCGACGTCCAGCACGGTGATGACACCGGAACGGTGCATTGTGGGTTTATGCGCGCCTCGCAGCCAGCTCATATCTTCTTCTCCAGGCGCTTGCGCGCCTTGGCGCTGTCGGCGAGTGCGGCGGCACGACGTTCGACGCCTTCCGGCGTGAGTTGGACGACGACCCGGTCGGCTAACCTCAGGTCCACGGCAAGGATGTCGCGCGAGAGCAGTGCGCTGTCGCGGTCCATCGCCAGAAGCTCGACGATCGCCTCGTCCTCGCCGCTTTCGGGCAGCTTGACGGTGATGCCGTTCTCCAGCCTGAGATCCCAGCGCCGCTCGGCGACGCGGATGTAGCCCCTCACCCGCGAAGCGAGTTCGGGATAGCCCTTCACCTTGGCGATGAACGCGCTGGCTGCCTCATTGGCGCCCATGCCTATGACCAACGGTAGCGCCGCCTTGCCACCTCCGGCGAACGGCGCAATGGGGCGTCCAGACGCCTCGACGACCGATAGTTCGCTACCGTGCTGCCAGATGGCGAACGCGGCACGCTCCTCTACGTCGACCTCGATCGTGTCGGGATAGACCTTGCGGATCGCCGCGCCCTGAATCCATGGCAGCGCCGCGACGCGTTCGCGGGCCGCTTCGGCGTCAAAGCCGATCAGCGAGGTCCAGCCGTCGAGTGCGAGCGCATCGAGGATGTCGATTTCCGAAGTTTCGACGTGACCGGTCACCCGAACCTGGTCGACGGCGAAGCCGCTGCGCGCGGTGAGCGCCTGCACGACCGCGGGCATATGGCCACCGACCTGGGCACCATAGAGGCCGGTCGCGGCAAGGAATGCTGCGGTCATGATCGAGGAGGAGTAACGCGGGGCGACGACGTCGCCGCCGGTCAGGCGGCCGAGCACCCGTGCCGGCCGGCGCAACCAGCGCGGTAGCACGAAACCCTCCGACCATGAGACGCGAACGGTAGAGACGCCGCGAACCGCGCCCGTCTCCCGATCCCGCCCCAACCCTACCGAAGACACGTAGCGTCCTCCACCATCCAACTCAGAAGCTCGCCAAACGAATGCCCGGCATGGGCGGCGATCTCGGGCACCAGCGACGTCGGAGTCATCCCCGGCTGGGTGTTGACCTCCAGCCAGACAACCTCGCCATTCGGGGAATGACGATCGTCGTAGCGGAAGTCCGACCGGGAAACGCCTCGACAGCCGATCGCTTGGTGAGCCTTGAGCGCCAGTGTCTGTATTTTTTGGTAAATATTCGGTGAAATTTTTGCCGGGCATTCGTGTTTTGAGCCGCCGGCGACGTATTTCGAATCGTAGTCGTAGAACGAGTGCCCGACCGGGATGATCTCGGTGACGCCGAGCGCCACGTCGCCCATCACCGCGCAGGTCAGCTCGCGCCCATGCACGTAGCGCTCGACCATGACCATGTCGCCGTAGCGCCATTCCGTGGAGCCGATCACTTGCGGCGGATGCGACTGATCCTCCTTGACGATGACCACGCCGAAGCTTGAGCCCTCGTTAACCGGCTTGACCACGTAGGGAGGCTTCATCGGGTGCTTCGAGCCGATCTTGAAGCGGTTGAGGACCTTTGATTCGGCGACTGGAATGCCGGCCGCCTTGGCGATCTTCTTGGCCTGCTCCTTGTTCATCGCCAGCGCCGAGGCGAGGACGCCGGAATGGGTATAAGGGATGCCGAGATACTCGAGGATGCCCTGGATCGTGCCGTCCTCGCCGAAAGGGCCATGGAGGGCATTGAAGGCGACATCGGGCTTCAGCTCCGCGAGGACGGAAGAGACGTCGCGACCGACGTCGATGCGGGTGACACGATAGCCCTCTGCTTCGAGCGCATCGGCGCATGGTTTGCCGGACGCAAGAGAGACCGGCCGCTCGGAGGAAAACCCTCCCATCAGCACCGCCACGTGTTTTTTCGTCATGCGCCGACGATCCCCTCTCGGTGCGTTTCATCGCGGATCCCGGAGATTGAGTCGGTTCCCGCCGGGCGGATATACCTCCCGGCACGAAACGCGGCCTACGCGTCTGACGACTCAATCAGGGAACGCTTGCAGCCAAGGAATCAGAGAGCGGATTCGCTGGCAAGTCCCGGAGATTCCGAGAGATTCATTTTCCTTCGCCAATTCGGGCGAAGGCGGCGTCTGTCGCAAACAGGCAACACGGCAGCGGCTCGCGTCACGCCTCAGAGAAGCTGCCCGAGGAACTCCTGAACCTCGTGCCCCGGCTTGAAGCGGCCGATGCGCTTGATCTCCCACTCCAGCCTGATGCCGGAAGTCTCCAGGACTCGGGCGCGAACCGTTTCGCCAAGAAATTCAAGGTCGTATCCGGTTGCATTGCCGGTGTTGATCATGAAGTTGCAGTGCATCGGCGACATCTGCGCGCCGCCGATCATCAAGCCGCGGCAGCCGGCCTTGTCGATTTCCTTCCACGCCGACGTTCCGGGAGGGTTCTTGAAGGTCGAGCCGCCGGTCTTCTCGCGGATCGGCTGCACGGTCTCGCGATGATGCTGCACCTCGTCCATGAGACCGCGGATCGTCTCGCGGTCTTCCGGATAGCCTTCGAGGATCGCGGACGTGAAGATCAGGTCGGCCGGCGCCCTCGAATGCCGGTAGGAATAGCCCATGTCGGCATTCGACAGAACATGAACATTGCCCCTGCGGTCGAGCGCGCGCACCTCGACGACGCGCTCGCGTGTCTCGACGCCGTTGGCGCCCGCGTTCATCCGGAGCGCCCCGCCGATCGCGCCGGGGATGCCGTGGTAGAAATGGAAACCGCCGATGCCAGCGTCGAGCGCGAGCGCGGCGACGCGCTTGTCGGGCGTGGCCGCGCCGGCGCGGATCCGGGTCGGCCCGATCGCTTCCGCATCCCCGAAGCCCTTGGCGGAAAGGCGCACGACGAAGCCGGGTATGCCGCCCTCGCGGACGAGCAGGTTGGAGCCGATGCCGACGACCATTACGGGCACGTCCTCCGGCACTGCCTTCAGGAAGATCGCCAGATCGTCCTCGTCGGCCGGCTGGAACAGCGCCTCGGCGAGC
This sequence comes from Rhizobiaceae bacterium, assembly GCA_905339215.1. Taxonomy (GTDB): domain Bacteria; phylum Pseudomonadota; class Alphaproteobacteria; order Rhizobiales; family Rhizobiaceae; genus DUSC01. Next base: position 48,878 of record CAJPFN010000038.1, on the reverse strand, counting down.
CCGCCGGCGCGGAACCAGGTGATTTTCTCCATCTCGGCGTTCGGCGTGATCTTGCCGCGCACGCCGGACAGCCGGTCGGCAAGCCGCTCGATGAGAACCTCGCCGCGCATCAGGCAGACGCCCCCACGAGTTCCTTCGGCAGGGCATAAGCCCATTGCGTGATGTTACCGGCGCCGAGGAAGACGACGAAGTCGCCGGGCTTGGCCAGTGCCCTTACCAGTGGCGCGACGGCTGCCGGCCCGTCGATGTAGCGCGCGTCGCGATGCCCACCGGAGCGGATGCGCTGCACAAGCGCCTCGGAGGTGACGCCCTCGATCGGATCTTCGCCGGCCGCGTAGACCGGCGCGATCGCGACCGTGTCGGCGTCGTTGAAGCAGGCGGCGAAGTCGCCGAACAGATCGTGCAGGCGGGTGTAGCGGTGCGGCTGCGCGATGGCGATGACGCGGCCCTTCGTCGAGTCGCGCGCCGCCTTCAGCACCGCCTTAATCTCGACCGGGTGATGTCCGTAGTCGTCGAAAATCTCGACGCCGTTCCATGAACCCGTGTGCGTGAAGCGCCGCTTGACGCCGCCGAACGAGGCCAGCCCCTTGCGGATCGCGTCGCCCGATATGCCGAGTTCGTGGGCGACCGCGATCGCCGCCGTCGCATTCGACACGTTGTGACGGCCCGGCATCGGCAGGCGCAGGTCGCGGATCGCGGTCTCCTCGCCCGTCTTGCGGTTGCGGATGACGACGTCGAACTGGGAGGCGGCCCCGTCGAAGCGATGGTTCTCGAAGCGCACGTCGGCCTGGGCATTTTCGCCGTAGGTGATGACCCGGCGATCCTCGATGCGCGACACCAGCGAATGTACCTCGGGGTGGTCGGTGCACATCACCCCGAAGCCGTAGAAAGGCACGTTCTCGACGAACTGCCGGAACGCCTCTCGCACATTGTCAAAGCTGCCGTAGTGGTCGAGGTGCTCGGGATCGATGTTGGTGACGACGGCGATGTCGGCCGGCAGCTTGAGGAAGGTGCCGTCGCTCTCGTCGGCCTCCACCACCATCCAGTCGCCGGCGCCCATGCGGGCGTTCGTGCCGTAGGCATTGATGATGCCGCCATTGACCACGGTCGGATCGAGGCCGCCCGCATCCAGCAGCGTGGCGACCATCGATGTTGTCGTGGTCTTGCCGTGCGTACCGCCGATGGCGATGGCGTTCCTGAAGCGCATCAGCTCGGCCAGCATCTCGGCGCGCCGCACGATCGGCAGGAGTTTCTCGCGAGCCGCGACGAGTTCCGGGTTGTTCTTCTTGATGGCGGTCGAGACCACGACCACCTCGGCATCGCCGAGGTTTCCCGCCTTGTGGCCGACGAAGCAGGCGATGCCCTTGTCGCGCAGGCGCTGGACGTTGGCGCTGTCGGCCTGATCGGAGCCCTGAACGCGATAGCCGAGATTGTGCAGCACCTCGGCGATGCCGCTCATGCCGATGCCGCCGATGCCGATGAAATGGACCAGGCCGATCGTCTGCGGCATCTTCATGGGCGCGTTCCTTCCCTGAATTGGGCGACTGTCTGGCCGGAGGCAATAGCTTCTGTCAGGTCCGCGAGCAACCGCGTCGCGTCCGGCCGTCCGGCTGAGCGGGCCGCCGCCGCCATGGCGGAAAGCCTCTCTGGATCGCGCATCAGCCCACCGATCAGCGCGGCCAGCCGCTCCGTCGAAAGCGTCGACTGGACATGCACCTCGGCACCGCCGGCCGCGGCGAGCGTCGCAGCATTGGCCGCCTGGTCGTGGTCGAGCGCGTAGGGATAGGGCACAAGCAGCGCCGGTCGGCCGACCACGCCGATCTCCGAGACCGTCGAGGCGCCGGACCGCGAGATCACCAGGTGCGCGGCCGCGAGCCGCGCCGCCATGTCGTTGAAGAACGGCGCGATCTCGGCCTCGACGCCGAGCGCGGCATAGGCCTTGCGAACGGCCGCCTCGTCCTCGCTGCGCGCTTGCTGCGTCACCGTCAGACGCCGGCGCTCCGCCTCGGGTAAGGCCGCGATCGAGGGCGGGATCGCCTCGGAGAAGAATTGCGCGCCCTGGCTGCCGCCGAACACGAGCAGCCGGAATTCGCCAGCCGTCGCCGGCACAGTGTATCGCGTCCGCGCCGCCTCGATGATGGCGGGACGGACCGGGTTGCCGGTCACCACCGTCTTTGCCGCCTGGGCGCCCTCGGCGATGAGGAAACCGCCGGCGATCGCCGTGACGCGCGACGCCAGTGCCCGGTTGGCGCGGCCCATGACGGCGTTCTGCTCGTGCACCATGGTCGGCAGGCCGCGGCGCGTCGCGGCAAAGAGGGGTGGCAGCGTCGGGTAACCGCCGAAGCCGACGACCGCCGCCGGACGGATCCGCTGGAACAGTGCCGAAGCCTCGCGCACGCCGCGCCAGATGTTCCAGAAGGCGCGCGCCAGCGCGACCGGATTTTTCGAGCCGATGGTCGCGGAACTCACAGCATGGATGTGGTCCGCCGGGAACGAACTGGCGTAGCGGCTGGCGCGCTCGTCGGTCACCAGATGCACCGACCAGCCACGAGCCTTCAATTCGTGTGCCAGTGCCTCGGCCGGGAAGAGGTGCCCGCCGGTCCCGCCCGCCGCCAGGAGTATCGTGCCCTTCGCCATCTACTCCGCCGGCACTTCTCGCGGCGCCCTGGCGGCGAAGGTGAATTGCTGGCGCTTCTCCGGCCGCTTGCGCGTCAGCGCCAGCACCATGCCCATGGCGATAGCAATGGCAATCAGCGACGAGCCGCCGTAGGAGATGAAGGGCAACGTCATGCCCTTGGCCGGCATCATCTGCAGGTTGACGCCCATGTTGATGATCGACTGCAGGCCGAAATTGACGACAAGCCCGGCGACCGCGAAGCGGGTGAAGTCGTCATGCTCCTTCAGCGCCGTGGCCAATCCGCGCAGCACGACGAAAGCGAACAGGCCGAGGATCAGGAATAAAAGTACGATGCCGAATTCCTCGCCCGCGACGGCGAAGACGAAGTCGGCGTGGCTGTCCGGGATGATGCGCTTGACCGTGCCCTCGCCGGGGCCGACACCGAACCAGCCGCCGTTGATGACCGCCTCGCGTCCCATGTCCACCTGGAACGTATCGCCTTCGCCGGTGAGGAAACGGTCAATTCGGCCGGCGACGTGCGGGAACACCGAATAGGCCGTGACCGCGCCTGCAGCACCCAGCGCACCGAGCGCGACGATCCAGATCCACGGCATTCCGGCCATGAAGAACATCGCCCCCCAGGTCCCGAGCACGAGGATGGTCTGGCCGAGGTCGGGCTGCGCCACCAGGAGAGCCAGCACCAGCCCGAGCAGGATCATGGCGAACAGGTTGCCGGGGATGTCCGGCTGCCGGCGGTGCTCGGCGAACAGCCAGGCGCAGATCACGACAAAGGCTGGCTTGAGGAATTCGGACGGTTGGATCGATACGCCGGCGAGCGATACCCAGCGCCGTGCGCCTTTCACCTCGACGCCGACGAACAGCACCGCGACCATCAGGACGAGTGCCATCGCCAGCATCGCCACGGAGAGGCGGCGGACCTGCCGTGCGTCGAGGAAGGAAACCGAGAGCAGCGCGGCAAGCGCCGGGACCATGAAGACGATCTGTCGCGTCGCGAAATGAAAAGAGCCGAGGCCGATGCGCTCGGCGACCGCCGGGCTCGCGGCGAAGGACAGGATGATGCCGAGCCCCATCAGCGAAAGGAACGCCGCAAGGAACCAGCGGTCGATGGTCCACCACCACGTCGCGACGGGGCTGCGGTCAAGGCGGCTGGTCATCGGCGGTCTCCGCGAATCGGCTCTATGCCCGGGATAGCAGTCACGGCTTGCCTGAAGGCTTCGCCGCGCACCTCGAAGTTGCGGAACTGGTCGAAGCTGGCGCAGGCCGGCGAAAGCAGCACCACGGTCTCCGCCTCGTCGTTCGCGGCGTCGGCGGCGGCATGCTCCACCGCGGCCGCCAGCGTGCCCGAGATCTCGTAGGGCGCCGCATCCCCCAGCGTCGCGGCGAACGCCGGTGCTGCCTCGCCGATCAGGTAGGCCTTGGCGATGCGCGGAAAGAACGAGCGCAGCGGTTCGATGCCGCCCTCCTTCGGCAGGCCGCCGGCAATCCAGTAGATGCGCGGGAAGGAGGACAGCGCCGGCGCTGCGGCGTCGGCATTGGTCGCCTTCGAATCGTTGACGAAGAGCACCTTGCCCTTGCGTCCCACCTGTTCCATCCGGTGTGCGAGCCCCGGAAAGCTCTCGAGGCCGGCCTGGATCTCGCCGAGGTCGAGCCCGACCTTCAGGCAAGCTGCCACCGCCGCGAGCGCGTTCTGCGCATTGTGCTGGCCGCGCAGCGAGCCTATCCCCTCGAGGAAGCCGATGCGCTCGTAGCGTCCGTTCACGGCCTCCATCAGGTCCGCGCCGTCGGCGAACAGCCCGTCGGTGAGCGGCAAGCGCTTCGAGATGCGCACGACATCCTTGCCGGCGCGCTCGAGCCGGTCGGCGATCTGCGCGCAGTAGCTGTCGTCGACGCCGATGATCGCCGCGTCGCTTCCTGCCACCAGGCGCTCCTTGATCGAGGCGTAGTGCTGCATCGTGCCGTGTCGGTCGAGGTGGTCGGGCGTGAGGTTGAGCAGGATGCCTGCCGTCGGGTTGATCGAGGGCGACAGGTCGATCTGATAGGAGGAGCACTCGACGACGTAGAAGCGGTCGTCGCGGGGATGGTCGAGCGTCATCACGGCGCGGCCGATGTTGCCGCCCATCTGCGTGTCGCGGCCCGCCGAGGCGAGGATATGCGCGGTCAGCGCGGTCGTCGTCGACTTGCCGTTTGTCCCGGTGATTGCGATGAACGGGGCACTCGGCGCGTGGGCCATGCGCTCGCGCACGAAAAGCTCGATGTCACCGATGATTTCCACCCCTGCGGCGCGGGCGAGGTCGACGGTCCAGTGCGGCTTGGGATGGGTCAACGGCACGCCGGGCGACAGCACGAAGGCCGCGTAGCCGCCCCAGTCGGCAGCGCGAAGGTCGCCGGTGGCGATGCCGGCTGCGGCTGCCTTGGCGACGCTCTCGGGATTGTCGTCCCAGGCGAGCACGGCCGCACCGCCGTCGACCAGAGCCCGCGCCGTCGCCATCCCCGAGCCGCCGAGCCCGAAGAGCGCGACCCGTTTTCCCTCGAACGACCGCGCCGGGATCATTCCAGCCTCAGCGCAGCTTGAGCGTGGACAGCCCGACGAGGGCCAGCACCACGGCCACGATCCAGAAGCGGATCACGACTTGGCTCTCGGTCCAGCCGAGCTTCTCGAAATGGTGGTGGATGGGCGCCATCAGGAAGACGCGTTTGCCGGTCATCTTGAAGTAGCCGACCTGAATGATCACCGACAGTGCTTCGATGACGAACAGGCCGCCGATGATCGCCATGACGATCTCGTGCTTGGTCGCGACCGCGATGGTGCCGATCAGGCCGCCCATGGCGAGCGAGCCCGTGTCGCCCATGAAGATGGCCGCAGGCGGCGCGTTGAACCAGAGGAAGCCCAGCCCGGCGCCGATCACCGCACCGAGCACGACGGCGAGTTCGCCGGTGCCCGGCACGAAGTGGATCTGCAGGTATTCGGCAAACACGGCGTTACCCGAGAGATAGGCGATGATGCCGAAGGAGGCCGCCGCGATCATGATCGGCACGATGGCGAGCCCGTCGAGCCCGTCGGTCAGGTTCACCGCGTTGCCAGCGCCGACCACGACAAAGGCGGCGAACGGCACGAAGAACCAGCCGAGATTGACGATGAAGTCCTTTATGAACGGGAAGGTCAGCGACGACGAGAACGGCTCCTGCCCGGCGTCCATGATCACCCAGGCGGCGATGCCGGCGATGACAAACTCGATGGCGAGCCTTGCCTTGCCGGAGAAGCCCTTGTGCGTCTGCTTGGTGACCTTGAGGTAGTCGTCGTAGAAGCCGATCGCGCCGAAACCGAGCGTGACCAGCAACACAACCCAGACATAGACGCTGGAGAGATTCGTCCACAACAGCGACGATCCGACGATGCCGGACAGGATCATCAGCCCGCCCATCGTCGGCGTCCCGGCCTTCTTGAAGTGGGTCTGTGGGCCGTCGGCGCGGATCGGCTGGCCCTTGCCCTGCCGAAGGCGCAAGGAGGAAATGATGGCCGGCCCGAAGATGAAGACGATCAGCGCCGACGTGATCAACGCCCCGCCCGTCCGGAAGGTGATGTAGCGGAAGATGTTGAAGACCGAGATCTGGTCGGAAAAGGCGACGAGCAGCGTCAGCATGCGTCCTGGTTCCCCCTAAAGCCTCATGCCGGCGCCTGCTGCCCGGTCTGAGCCGGGTATCGGGCGATGAGCGCATCGACCAGTTTTGAGAAGCCGATGCCCTTCGATGACTTGACCATGACCGCATCGCCCGGGCGCACGGCGTCGAGCAGTACCGGCTTCAGTGACTCGGCGTCGGCGCGGTACTCGCCGGCGACCCCCTCGGGTAGCGCGTCGGCGAGCGCCTTCATCTCGGGCCCGGCGAGCAGGACCAGATCGGCGCCGCTTCGTTTGACCGGTTCGGCGAGCGAGGCGTGAAGCTTGGCCGAATGGCTGCCGAGTTCCAGCATGTCGCCGAGCACGGCGATGCGGCGTCCGCCGTCTTCGACCGGAGTCGCGCCGAGCAGCGCCATGGCTGCCTGCATCGACGCCGGATTGGCGTTGTAGCTTTCGTCGATGAGTGTGAACGCGCCGCCGGGAAGCGCCAGCCTGTGCCGGCGGCCGCGCCCTTGCTCCGCCTCGAGGCTGGCCAGCGCCTCCGCAACCTTGCCGACGTCGGCGGTGACCAGGCTTGCCGCGCCGAGCACTGCCAGCGCGTTCTGCGCGACGTGCCGGCCAGGCGCGCCGATCAGCGCTTCGATCTCGGTATCGCCGATCCTGGCGCGGATCGTCGAGGAGTCGGCGGCGAGCGTGCAGTCGAGCAGGCGGAAGTCGGCACGCGCATCCTCGCCGAAGCCGAGCACGCGCTTGACCCCTTGCGCCTTCGCCAGCCTGGCCAGGAGCTTGTAGCGCTGGTCGTCGCGATTGAGCAGCGCCGTACCGCCAGGTTCCAGCCCCTCGAAGATCTCCGCCTTGGCCTGGGCAATCTCGTCGAGGTTGCGGAAATGGCCCAGGTGGGCAGCAGCGATCAGCGTGATGATGGCAACATGCGGCCGCACCATCTTCACCAACGGACGGATCTCGCCGGGATGGTTCATGCCGATTTCGAAGATGCCGAAGTCGCAATCCTGCGGCAGGCGGGCAAGCGTCAGCGGCACGCCCCAATGGTTGTTGAACGACTTGTCGGAGGCATGCACTGTGCCGACCGCCGAAAGGGCGTGGCGCAGCGCCTCCTTGGTGCTGGTCTTGCCGGCGGATCCGGTCACGGCGACGATCTTCGCCCGGCTGCGCTCGCGTGCCGCGCGCCCGGTCTTCTCCAGCGCGGCGAGCACGTCGGGCACGACGATGAGCGGCGCCGTCAGCCGACCGAGCGCCGGAAGCTTGCCCTCGGCCACCACGAGTACGCCGGCGCCGGCCTTCACCGCGGCGGTGGCGAAGTCGTGGCCGTCCATGGTCTCGCCTTTGATGGCGAAGAAGGCGTCGCCGGGCTGGAGTGTGCGCGTATCGATCGAAATGCCGCCAATCGCTGCGGGAAGCTGGCCGTGCGGGCGCCCTCCCGTCGCCTCGACCAGCGCATCAGCCGTCCAGAGCACGTTCATGCAGACGCCCCGGCAAGGGCGGCGCGCACTTCCTCGTGGTCGGAGAAGTGCACCGTTTCGGACCCGAACGTCTGGCCGACCTCGTGGCCCTTGCCGGCCACGATCAGCGTGTCGCCGGCGTGGAGCATCGACACACCCTCGCGGATCGCCTCGCGCCGGTCGCCGATCTCGATCGCTCCCGGCGCGGCAGCGAGGATCGCGGCGCGGATCTCGGCCGGTACTTCTGAGCGCGGATTGTCGTCTGTGACGATGACGACGTCGGCAAGCCTGGTCGCGATCTCGCCCATGATCGGCCGCTTGCCGCGGTCGCGGTCGCCGCCGCAGCCGAACACGACGACTACGCGGCCGGTCGTGAACGGCCTGACCGAGGCCAGCACGTTTTCCAAGGCATCCGGCTTGTGGGCGTAGTCGACATAGACCGGTGCGCCATGGGCCGTCGTGCCGACCAGATCCAGCCGGCCGGGCGCACCCTTTAGTCTCTCCAGCGCGGCGAAGGCCTTGTCCGTCGGCGTTCCGGTGGAGATGGCGAGGCCGGCCGCGACCAACGCATTGGCGATCTGGAAGTCGCCGGCGAGCGGCAGGTCGATCTCGTGGATGGCGCCGGCGGCCTCGACCTCGGCACGCTGCCGGTGGCGCTCGTGCTCGACCCGCTTCAACGTGAGAAAGTCGCCGTGGCGGCCGACGGTGAGCACCATCAGGCCCGCCGCCCTGGCATGCGTCGCCGTTGCCTCGCTCCATGGGTCGTCGGCGAAGATCACCGCCGGCGCGCCCTTGGGCAGGAGCTGGTCGAACAGGCGCAGCTTCGCGGAAAAATACTCATCGACCGTCGGGTGGTAGTCCATATGGTCGCGGCCGAGATTGGTGAAAGCGCCTGCAGACAGGCGCACGCCGTCAAGCCGCCGCTGGTCGAGGCCGTGGCTCGACGCCTCCATCGCGGCGTGCGTGACGCCGGACCGGGCGAGTTCGTCGAGGAGCCGGTGCAGGCCGACCGGATCCGGCGTCGTCAGCGAGCCGTATTCGTTGCGGCCGGGCGCCACCACGCCGGTCGTGCCGATGCTCGCCGCCGCCAGGCCCTCGTGCTCCCAGATCTGGCGGACGAAGGCGGCGACCGAGGTCTTGCCGCTGGTGCCGGTGACGGCGACCATCACGTCCGGCTGGCGCGGGAAGAAGCGCGCGGCCGAGAGCGCCAGGATGCGGCGCGGGTCGTCGACCTCGATCACGGGGATCGACAGAGCCGTCTTCACCGCACCGCGGCCGGCTACGATCGCCGCCGCGCCGCGCCGCTCGGCCTCGGCCGCATAGGCAGCGCCATCGGCCTTCGTTCCGGGGACGGCGACGAACAGCGTGCCGGGCTTCACCTCGCGGGAATCGGACGAAACGCCAGTTATGCCGACGTTGCCTGTGCTGGCGACATCGGCGTGCAGGATGCCGACAAAGTCCTTCAGTTCCATGGAAATCCAGTCACAGACAACGCGCGTCTTCGCCGAAAGCGGCAGAATCACTCAGTAGGAAACGAGCAACGGCTTACCTTCATGGCCGAATTCGGGCTTGACGCCAAGAAGCGGCGCCGCGCGGCGGATGATGTTCGCGACCGTCGGCGCTGCGTTCAGTCCGGATGTCGCGCCCATCCCCGGTTTCTCCGGTTTCGGTTCATCGATGATGGTCAGCACTACATACTGGGGATCGTCCATCGGGAACGCAGCGAGGAAGGCGTTGAAGCGCTTGTCGGAGGAATAGCGCCCGTTGACGACCTTCTCGGCCGTGCCGGTCTTGCCGCCAACCCGATAGCCGGGCACTTCCGCCCTTTTGCCGGAACCCTTTTCAGCGTTGAGGCGGTAGAGGTAGCGCATATCCTCGCTGGTCTTCGGGTTGAGCACCTGTGTGGCGACGATCGCGGCCTCGTCCTCCGTTCGCGGCAGGAAGGTCGGCGGCATCAGCCTGCCGCCATTCATCAGGGCCGCTGCGCCGACCGCCGTCTGCAGCGGCGTCGTCGACATGCCGTGGCCGAAGGCGATCGTGATGGAGTGCACCTTCTTCCACACTTTCGGCTCGGTCGGCCGCGCCACCTCCGGCAGTTCCGTCTGTAGGCGGTCGAGCAGGCCGAGGCGCTTCAGGAACTCGCGATGGCCTTCGATGCCGACCACGTCGGCCTCGCGCGCCGAGCCGATGTTGGAGGAGTAGATGAACACCTCCGGCACGGAGAGCACCCTGCCCTTGCCATGGAAGTCACGGATCGTCTGGCGTCCGATGGTGATCGGGCGAGTCGCGTCGAACGTGCTCGCCATCGTTACCTTGCCCGAATCCAGCGCCATCGCCGTGGTGAAGCTCTTGATCGTCGAGCCCATCTCGAAGACGCCGGCCGACATCCGGTTGAGGCGATCCTTGTCGAGCGCGTTGACGGGGTTGTTCGGGTCGAAATCGGGCAATGACGCCATGGCCATCACCTCGCCGGTCTTCACGTTGAGAATGACTGCGCCCGCCGCGATCGCGTGGTATTTCTCCATCGACCGCGCCAGCTCGTCGTGAACGATGTGCTGGACGCGGATGTCTATCGACAGCCTGACCGGCTTCAGGTCTTCGGCGACAGCCAGGCCCGATGCCTGCAGGTCGGCGAGGCCCTGGTCGTCGATGTATTTCTCCAGGCCGGCGATACCCTGGTTGTCGATGTTGGTCAGACCGAGAATGTGGGACGCCGTCGCGCCGCCGGGATAGAAGCGGCGCTTCTCCGTGCGGAATCCGATGCCGGGCAGGCCGAGTTGCATGATCGCGCCCTGTTGGCGCGGGGAGAGCTGCCGCTTTAGCCAGACGAAGCCGGTGCCGCTCTTCAGCTTGTGGTAGGTCTGCTCGGCGTCGAGGTCGGGCAGCACCGTGGAGAGCTTCTCGATCACCTCGTCGGCGTCGACGATGCGCCGCGGCTCGGCGAACAGCGACGCCGTCTTGATATCCGTGGCTAAAACCTCGCCGTTGCGGTCGACGATATCGGGCCGCGAGGCGGTGACGCGCGACACCGGCCCGCTGGACGCCTCGGGGTCCTGGAGGCCGAGATAGACGAGGCGCCCGCCGATCGCTCCATAGACGGAGAAGAACAGCGCCATGGTCAGCAGCACACGGTTGCGCGTGCGACCGCCCGTCGACAGCTTCGCCGCATCGACGACGATCGCGCCGGAGCTGGCGGACGCGGGAACCGTCACGGGCGCCGAGCTTCTCCAGCCGAGTTTCATCGCACCACGCCTCCGGTCACGATATTGTCCCTGGCCCCCTCCGCCATGCCTCCCAGCCGCTCGCTGGAAAGGTCCTCGATGGTCAACGGCCGTTCCGGCAGTTCGTCGAGTCCGACGATCTGCTGGGCACCGACCGGCTCGAGGGCGAGCTGGCCGTGGTAGATCTCGGTGAGGCGCTGCAGGCGCGACGGCTGCGTGAGCAGGCTCCAGTCGGCCTTGAGGAGGTCGATCGTGTCTTCCTCGAAGCGGATCTCGCGTTCGAGGCGACGCACCTCCGACAGCCAGCTCTCGGCCTCGTGCTTCGTCTGGTAGGTGAAGGCGGCCGCGGAAACCATCACGGCGATCAGCACCATGTCGCTGGTTCGGAACATGTCTAGTCTCCGCCCTTGCTCGCGTCGGGTAGCCGGGGCAGCCCGAAGATGGACAGGTCTTCCGCGCGCGCCGGAGCGCTCGTCCGGACAGCGGCCCGCAGTTTCGCCGATCGGGCCCGCGGGTTGGCCTCGACCTCGCGTTCGGCAGGCGCCACCGCCTTGCCGGCGCTGGTGAAGGTCGGCGCCCGGGAGATCGTCTCCGGCAAGTGGCGCGAGCCGCCCGCGTTAGCCGAGCGGTCGACGATGAAGCGCTTGACGATGCGGTCCTCGAGCGAATGGAAGGTGACGACGACCAGACGGCCGCCGGGCTTAAGCACCCGTTCGGCTGCCATCAATGCGCGGGCCAGTTCGCCGAGCTCGTCGTTGACGAATATGCGGAGCGCCTGGAACACCCGCGTCGCCGGGTGGATCCGGTCCTTGGGGTTGCGGCCGATATGCGTTTCGATGGCGTCGGCAAGCTCCAGTGTTCGCGTGAACGGCCGGCTCTCGCGCCGCTTCTCGATCATGCGCGCGATGCGCCCGGCATGCCGCTCCTCGCCGAGGAAGCCGAAGATCCGGGCGAGGTCGCCCACCTTGAAGCGATTGACGACGTCGGCTGCGCTCGGACCCTTCCGCGCCATGCGCATGTCGAGCGGCCCGTCGGCGCGAAACGAAAAGCCGCGCGCCGCCTGGTCGAGCTGCATGGAGGAAACACCGATGTCGAGGACGACGCCGTCGGCCGCGTCGACATGATTGTCGAGTTCGGAAAACGGCGCGTGCACCAGCTTGAGGCGCCCGCCCGCCTCGCGCTCCAGGGCCCTGCCCGCTACGATTGCGTCGGGATCGCGATCGATCGCCACGACGGACGCGCCGCGATCGAGGATCGCCCTGGTATAGCCCCCGGCGCCGAACGTGCCGTCGACAACGATGTCGCCCGCGACCGGTGCCAGCGCGGCAAGCACCTCGTCGAGCAGGACCGGGATGTGGCGGGCCGGTCCGCCAACGGCATCTTCGCCGTGGCCCGCCATCACCCCGTTTCTCCGGCCGGCCGTGAGGCCGCCGCTGCCTGCCTGATGGAGAGAAGCCGTGCGCGCACCGCTTCGGCATGGCTGCGCAACCGCCCCGGCTCCCAGATCTGGAAGAACTGCCCGCGGCCGACGAAGGCCACCTCGTCCGCAATCCCCGAATGCTCCCGGATGAAGTCGCTGACCGTGATCCGGCCGTCCTGGTCCAACTTCAGGAACATGCCATCGCCATGGCAGAAGAAGGACATGTCGTCCGCCGTCTGTAGGAACGGATCCTCGATCGCGATCCGCGCCTCGTAGCGGTCGAGCAGGTCGAGCCCGCCCACATCCAGTGCCGGCACGTCGAGCGCCCTCAGCGCATAAAGGTCCTGGTAGCCGCGCTTCTGCACCACCGCGCGGAACGGCGCCGGCACCGAGACCCGGCCCTTGGCGTCGATCCTGTTCACTGCGCTCGAAAGAAAGCGGTCCATAAACTCCAACGGCCGCCTCCGCCGCGTCCCTCGTCATTCCGTCGTCCGCGCCGCCGCGACACGGTCCCTCCGGCTCCCATCCGACCCTTTCCGAAAAACGCTTCGCGCGCCGCCTGCCGGGCCTTTCGGCAACCGGTCGGGAAAACGCTCCACCGTCGACGGAAACGAAGTCTTGATTGGGTTTATGGGATAACATGGGCCAATATGGGCGTCAACGGGAATACTCTATACTTCGGGCTTCGCGCCCCCGCCTTCGACCCCATTCGGGGCCTCGAACCGTTTATCGTCCATTAGCCCTAACGAATGTTTACCGGCGCCCTTCACGACTGGTCCGGCGCCCTGGCAATCCTGCTGTCTTGCGCAGCCGGTGCCCGCAGCCTACCAGCAGCTCCTGACCCGGTCGCACCATGGAGACAGACGATGGACAAGGCGGAACTTTCGCGCGCCGCAAGGCTCGCCCACCTGCGCGGCGAGGGTCTTGCCAAGGGCGATCCGGTGCCGCTGCCGCTGACCATGGCATCGATCTATCACCTGCCCGGCGACCCGGCCGGCTTCCGTCAATACGGCCGTACCGACAATCCCACCATCGAGACGCTGGAAGGGGCCCTTGGCTTCCTCGAGGACGCCGAGGCGATCGCCTTTCCGTCGGGAATGGGCGCCATCTCCGCCGCCTTCTTCGGCCTGCTCAAGGCGGGGGACCGCTTGCTGCTGCCTTCGGACGGCTACTATACGACCCGCCTCGTCGCCGACCGCTTCCTGAAGGTCTTCGGCATCGTCATCGACACGCGCCCGACTGCCTCCTTCTCCGATGGCGGCTTTGCCGGGTACCGCATGATCTATGTCGAGACACCGTCGAATCCGATGCTCGACGTCTGCGACCTCGCCGCGATCGCACGTGACGCACACGCGGCGGGTGCACTGGTCGTCGCCGACAACACGACGATGACCCCGTTCGGCCAGCGCCCACTCGATCTCGGCGCCGACATCGTCGTCGCGGCCGACACCAAGGCGCCCAACGGCCACTCCGACGTGCTGTTCGGCCACGTCGCGACGCGCGACGCTGAGGCTGCAGCCGCAATCCGCGCCTGGCGCAAGCTCGCCGGCGGCATCCCCGGCCCGTTCGAGGCATGGCTCGTCCATCGCGGCCTGGAGACTATGGAGGTCCGCTTCGACCGTATGTGCGGAACGGCCGAAATCCTCGCGTCACGCATCGCCGCGCATCCCGCGGTTGCGTCCGTCCGCTACCCCGGACTGCCGGGAGATTCCTCGCACAGCCTGGCGCGAACGCAGATGAGCCGCTTCGGCTTCCTCATTGGATTGACTCTGGAATCGGAAGGTGCCGCCGAGCGCTTCATCGCCGGCTGCCCGCTGATCCAGCCGGCGACGTCGTTCGGCGGCGTCCATACCTCGGCCGAGCGCCGTGCCCGCTGGGGTGACGCGGTTGCGCCCGGCTTCGTGCGGCTGTCGGTCGGCTGCGAGCCTGCCGACGACCTTTGGCGGGCGATAGAGGCTTCGCTCGACGCGCTGGTGAGGTGAGCGGCGACCAACTTCGTCGGTCCCGCTGCCGTATCGCGCGAGGTCGTTGATTCGATCCTTCAGCCAGCGGAATCGATTCATCCTTCGGCAGGACCAACCCTATGGCCGGGCTCGCTTTTTCCTGCCTGTGCCGCGGTCTCCGCTGCCTTGGCGCGCTACTGGATGGCGCCGCCGAGGATCGGCACATCGACCATGCCGCGTCCGTCGGCCCGGCCCTGCTTCGCAGCACGGATTTCCAGTAACACCCGTCCGTCGTATGCCGCCGGCGCGCTCCCCGGCGCACGCCACGAGAACCGCGCCAGGCCGGCGTCGTCTGTGATGATGCGCGTCGGCGAGGTGAAGGCGCCCGCGGTCGCGCTGACCGTCACGGCGACGTTGGCCAGCGGCCGGCCGAATCCGTCGGTCGCCTTGACCAGCAGCCCGGTGCTCTTCCCTGCCCCCACCGCGCCGCCGTCGACATGGGCCGAGACCACGGTCGGCGCCCCGGAGCCCCAGGTCCGCAGCCACGAATAGACCCGGTCGCCGGTGTCGATCGCGACATCCTGGATGTCGTCAGGCACCCAACCGAGCGGCAGGCTGTAGCGATAGGCCGGCCGGTAGGCGTCGAGATCGCGGCTGGTGCCCGAGCTCACCATCCCGTCGCGGTACCAGACATAGACGTGGTCGTCGCTGGCGATGCCGATGCCCACGACGTCCGCGGGGGAACGGCCGGGCGCCAGCGTGTAGCGGTCCGGCGGCCGGTAGGCGGCGAGGTCCTTGGTGGTGCCGGCGCTCACCGTCCCGTCGCGGTACCAGGCGTACACGTGGTCGTCGCTGGCGATGTCGATGGCGACGATGTCGTTCGGCGTGCGGCCTCCGGGAATCGTGTAGGGATACGGCGGCCTGAAGTCGTCGAGATCGGCGGTCGTCCCGGAGCTGACAGTCCCGTTACGATACCAGGCGTAGACGTGGTTGTCGGAGGCGATGCCAATGCCGACCACGTCCGGCAATCGGTTCCCGGCGGGCAGCAGAAAGTTGTAGGGCGAGGCGTGGCGGTCGAGATCGGCGCTCGATCCGACGATGACGACCTCCTGCGAAGCCAGGGTCGGAGACTGCCGCGGCGGGATGTCGACATAGACGCGCACCAGCCGCGACGCCGGCGGGATGTGCCAGATGGAAATCGCGCTCGGCGTGCCGTCGCGCCATACCAGTTTGCCCGGTGCCGAGTTCCAGGTCGGGCCGTAGGCCGTGGCCGGATTGCCCCCATCGAAGAACGCATCCGCCCTGCCCGGACAGTAGCCCGGCTTGATCTGGTTGGCCGGCGGCAGGCCGCCCGCCCAGACGAGGTCGATGGTCTTGCGCGCCCAGTCTCCGGACCCGTCACGCTCGGAAATCCGCCAGACCGCGATGCCCTTCGTTGCGAGGACGTCCTCATGCGACTGCCCCGGCCAGCGGTTCTCGACGATGAAGTAGTCCTGCGCGCCGCGCGCCGGGTCGTGGAGGATCAGCGCCTGGGGAACGGTCTCGACGTCGGCCAGGTCGTACCATCCGTCCTCCGTCACGACCGTCGGCTTCAGCCAGCCGAGCTTCATCTTCGCCCATGGATCGAGATGGGTTCCGTCCGACTGGTCGTCGCACATCAGCGAACCGGCCCCGACGCCCGGATAGCCCTTGTTGTCGACGTAGAGATCGAAAAGCTTGAGGATCTGGTGGCCCATCTCGTGGGCACTCGTGATCCACGGCGACTGGTCGCCCGTACGTGCGAGAAGCCCAAGCTGTACGCCTTGGGAAAGGCTGGGTACCCTGACGATTTCGGGATAGGTCTCGCGCCCCCGGCCGCTGACGCCCGAATAGATCCAGATCACCGCCAATTCGTCGATCGTCACCTTGCCGTCGCCGTTCCTGTCATACGGCTTGAAGCGGAAAGGCGTCATCGCCTCGATTTGGCGGATCAGCCAGCCGCCCTTCCTGCGCAGCGTCGCCTCGTCGGCTCCGGCATGGACCCACGCATGGCTCGATTCGTCGATATCCGGCGTGTCGGTGTCGTCGCGCGCCACAAGCCAGTCCGTCACCATCGCTTCCTTGATGTTGAAGGTCCCATAGGAAACTTCGTTGAAGTAGGTGCTGACGCTTTTGCGCGGCCCGAAGAAGAAGTCGCGGATTTCGTCGGCGGTGCGTGTCGGTGCGTCGGCGGGGTCGTTAGCGCGCAGCAGCACGACGAGCACTGGCAACGTGCCGCGCACCGGCTTCACGCCGGCGAAGGGTTTGGCGAAATCGGCAGCACCTGCGACACCGGAAGCAACGCAGAAAAGTGCGAAGATGAATGCGAAAAGGACACGTAGAAGGGCCGTAGGACGACGGGCCTCTATCCCGCTCGATGCGCTGTTCGTCATGGCCTCCTCCCGTCAGGCGACAAATCGCTGCCATCCTGCCGTCGGGTTCGTTCCACGCATTGATCTTCATCACCGCCCGGCAGGCGGAACGCCGCCGCGGATCGCGCAATCGTAGCGCGGCACCGCGGCTTGGTTTCGAAAGAGGCAAGCGCCAGCTGGCCTGTAAGCCGGGTTCTGTATGGCCGCGGCGCCGAGGGGCGCCGCGACGTGGCGGCCATTCATCTTGGGCGCATGTCGCCATGCGCCTCGCGCAACCCACCCGGATGGCGGGGCTGGAAACCGCCCTGAGGGTCGCCCCTCGTGCCATCCCTATTCGGTCTTGCTCCCGGTGGGGTTTTCCGTGCCGCTCCTGTCGCCAGTCGCGCGGTGGGCTCTTACCCCACCCTTTCACCCTTGCCGCGAACCGCCCGGTCCGGAGACCGGCGTCGCGGCGGTTTGCTTTCTGTGGCACTTTCCCTGGGGTCGCCCCCGCCGGACGTTATCCGGCACCGTGTCTCCATGGAGCCCGGACTTTCCTCACATGCCACCTTTCGGCGTAAACACGTGCGGCCGCCCGGCCAGCTGGCAGCCCGTATAAAGGGGTTCGCCGGCCGAATTGCAACTGCGAAAGCCCGGCGCTCCCCGATTTTGCCATGAGCCGCGGCGGCGCGTCGCCGCCGCGACAGGCCGTGATCAGCCGCCGGCGAGGTGGCGCTTCACCTTCGAGCAGTAGGCCGCCGACACGGGATTCATGCGCCGCGCCGCATGGCCGGCGTTGTAGCGCAGGATCGTGCCGCAGGTGTCGCCGCCGCCCAGTTCGTGGGCCATCGCAAGATACTTCATGCCATAGCGGACGTTCGTGTCGGGGTCGTAGAGACCCTTGGCGGAACCGCTGTAGCCCATCATCCGCGCCGTTGCCGGCTTGATCTGCATCAGGCCGATCTCGCCGGCGCTGCCCTTCGCACCTGCACGGTAGTTGCTCTCGACGCGGATTACCGCGTGGGCGAGCGACACCGGTACGCCGTAGGTCGAGGCATAGCGGGCTATGATCGTGTCGTAGTTGCCGGCGGCCCCGCGCGGCGCCGGCGCAACGGTCGGCGCCGTGTCGGGCAGGCCGACGGTCCTCTTTCGCGCGGTCGCCTTGAGACGCGGCTCTACTCGGGGAGCGGAGCGCGGCGCCGCTTCGGTCGCAACCGACGCCGTCGTCGTCGGATCGACCGCCGTGTCGGAGCCATTGTCACGGCCGATGCGGAACTCGACACCCTCCGACGCGTTGGTCTCTTCTTCGCTGCCCGTCGTCCCGGCGGATGCTGTCTCCTCGGCTGAAGGAACCTGCGGCGCGAAGGATGGCGCCTCCTGAGCGTTGGCGGCAAAGATGGGCATGCCCGCGGCAAGCGCCGCGGCGATGGTAAGTCTGGTCATGTGGGTCTTTTGTCTCTCGTGGCGCAGGGCTTCGCCCTTGCGCGGGGGTTGGCGTTGGGGCGCCCCTCGGGGGCCACCCGCTTTCTTCTTCCGGCATCGCCCTCCGCCCACCGGTTGCGTTTCGCCGTTTGCCCGCCGAATTGGGATCGATGAAGGCGCGCCAAGTCACTTTGGATGACCGGCTGTTACATGCGTGCCCGCGGCGCGGCAGGGAGACTACGCGACGACCCCGCTCAGCCCCGACAGAAGCCGGTGCAGCGTTTCGATCGTCGAGCGGTCGGCGACGCCGTCGACGCGTGCCGCCCGGAAATGCCTCTGGAAGGCTTCAACGACGATGCGCGTCGTCGCATCGAACGTGCCGCTGATGTCGACTCCGTAGCCGTAGATGGCGAGCATCGATTGAAGGGCCTCGACCGGCGCTCCGCGGTCGCCCTCGGCGAGGAAACGGCCGCCGCCGATCGGCGCCGGCTCGGTCCAGTGGCCGACGCCGGCGGCAGCAAGCCGCGCCCACGGGAATTTTTCGCCGGGATCGATCTTGCGGCCAGGCGCAGTGTCGGAATGCGCGAGCACGCGCTCGGGCGGGATTGCGTGCCTGGAGGCGATGCCCCGGCAGAGCGCGATCACGGACTCGATCTGTACCTCGGGGAAGGCGGGATAGCCGAAGGCATGCCCGGGATTGGCCACCTCGATCCCGACCGAGCACGAGTTGATGTCGGTGCGCCCGCGCCATGAACCGCGGCCCGCGTGCCAGGCGCGGTCGGCCTCGCGCACCATCTGCACGATCCTGCCGTCCTCGTGGACGAGGTAGTGGGCGGAAACCTCGCTCGCAGGATCGCACAGCCAGGATTCGGCCGAAACCGCCGACTCCATTCCCGTGTAGTGGATGAGAATCATGTCCGGCCGCGATCCTTCCCGGCGCGGTCCGAAGTTCGGCGACACGCGGATCTCCGCCCGGTCGTGATCCGGGAGGAAACCGCTCATACCGCCCTCAGCCCTTTCTCGATGATCTCGTAGGCTGCGTTGATCGCGGCGATCCGCGTCGTGGCGATGGCGATGAACTCGGCCGGCAGCCCGCGCGCGATGAGGCGGTCCGGGTGGTTCTCCGCGACCAGCTTGCGGTAGTGGCGCTTGACGTCCTCGAACGGACGATCGCGCGCGATGCCTAGCACGGCATAGGGATCGGCATCGCCGAGATCGACATGGCGGGCGAGGATGCTCTCGTAGTGCCGTTCGTCGATCTCGAAAATCTCGGCAATGCGTTTCAGGAAGCGTCCCTCGCGCTCGTGCAGCACGCCGTCGGCCTTGGCGATGTGGAACAGCCCGTCGAGAATGTCGGTCAGCATGCCGCAGTTCGGCCGCCCCGATCCGCACAGTCGCGCCATCTTCTCGGCATAGGCCTCGAAGCCAGCCGTGTCGGCCTTGGCGATGTCGAACAGCCGCGCAACGTTACGCGTCTCCTCGCGCGGCACGGCGAATATCTGCTGGAAGGCGCGGACCTCATCCTGGGTGACGACCCCGTCGGCCTTGGCCATCTTCGCCGACAGCGCGATCATGGCGACCGAGAAGGCGACGTTGCGGCGCAACTGCGCATCGCCCTGGACAAAGGTCCGGACGGCATCCGCCATGTCCGCGGCGCCGGAGCGGGCCGACGTCGCGAGGCGGCCGGCAAACTCGCCGAGTCTTTCCCAGATCGACATGGGGGCTACATAAGGGCAAAGCGCGTGATTGGCGAGATGCCTTTCGCCGCTTCCGTCCAGGTCAAGGACGGGCGTTCCGTTGGCACGCAAGGCGCCATCGCGCGCCGGCAAGAAAAGGGGCCGGGCTCGCGCCCGACCCCCCGCTCCTGGGAGGAGACTGAGAGGTCTGGCTACTCGGCCGGAGCCGGCTGCGCGGGCCGCAGCGCGTCGTCAGTGGGTTCTTCTGCCGGCGCCGAGGGTGTGGCTTCCGGTGCGGCGGGGGCGGTGCCCAGCGGCTGCTCGTCGGCCGGCGGCTGCACGCTCTGGGTGGTGGTGTTGTCGGTGCCGTCGCTGCAGGCCGCGACCGTCAGCAACGCCAGGCCCGAAAGCGAAGCGAGGATCAGCTTTTTCATGTCTTCTCTCCTTCATCGAAAAACCGGCCGTCCCGGCCGGGGGCAGTCGCGGAGAGAATGCGCGGCGGCGCAGACGGTTTCGTCACTTCCGCTTTCGGCGATTAACAATCTGTCAGGGCCCGGTTTGCCCGGGACGGGACGAATCTGTAGCGTGCCGGCCCGCGGCGTGGCGTCTCGGAGGTGTCGGTGAGCACGGGTAGGTGGGACTTCTGGATTGACCGCGGCGGCACCTTCACCGACGTGATCGGCCGCGACGTATCCGGCCGGCTGCACCCGCGAAAGCTGCTTTCTGAAAACCCCGGCGCCTATCGCGACGCCGCCGTTCAGGGCATCCGCGAACTGCTCGGCCTCATGCCCGGTGAGCCCATCCCCGCCGGGGCGATAGGCGACGTGAAGATGGGCACGACGGTCGCCACCAACGCGCTACTGGAACGCAAGGGCGACCGCGTCCTGCTCCTGGTCACGAAGGGCTTCCGCGACGCCCTTCGCATCGCCTACCAGGCAAGGCCGGACATCTTCGCCAAGGAGATCGTGCTTCCCGAGCAACTCTACGAGCGCGTCGTCGAGATCGGCGGGCGCGTCCGCGCCGACGGCACGGTGGAGGCGCCGCTCGACGCAGCCGCCGTCGAGGCCACAGCGCGCGCGGCGAAGGTCGACGGCATCGACGCCGTCGCCATTGTATTCATGCATTCGTGGAAATTCCCCGGCCACGAGCGCCGTGCGGCCGAAATCGTTCGCGCCATGGGTTTCGGTCAGGTTTCCGTCAGCCACGAGGTCTCTCCGCTGGTGAAGTTCGTCGGACGCGGCGACACCACGGTGGTCGACGCCTATCTCTCGCCGATCCTCGGCCGCTACGTGCGCCGGCTGGCGGAGGAGCTGGGTGCGGCATCGATCTCCCCACTTGAGGGGGAGATGGCCGGCAGACCAGAGGGGGGTCGTAACAACCCGTCCCCCCGCCTGATGTTCATGATGTCGTCGGGCGGCTTGACCGACGCCACCCTCTTCCAGGGCAAGGACGCGCTGCTCTCCGGCCCGGCAGGAGGCGTCGTCGGCATGGTCGAGACAGCGAAGCTGGCAGGTTTCGACAAGGTCATCGGTTTCGACATGGGCGGCACCTCGACCGACGTCGCCCACTATGACGGCGATTACGAGCGCGCCTTCGACACCGAGGTCGCCGGTGTGCGCGTGCGCGCCCCGATGATGCGCATTCACACCGTCGCCGCCGGCGGCGGCTCGATCCTGCACTACGAGGCCGGGCGCTTCCGCGTCGGCCCGGACTCGGCCGGGGCCGATCCCGGGCCGGCCTGCTACCGCCGCGGCGGGCCGCTCGCCGTCACCGATGCCAACGTCATGCTCGGCAAGCTGCAGCCCGACCTGTTTCCGGCGATCTTCGGCCCGTCCCAGGACCAGCCACTCGATGTCGAGGCGGTGCGCGAGAAATTCGCGTCGCTCGCCGCCGAAATCGGCGACGGGCGCAGCCCCGAAGCGGTCGCCGAGGGCTTCGTTACCATCGCCGTCGAGAACATGGCCAACGCCATCAAGAAGATTTCCGTCCAGCGCGGCTACGATGTCACCGAGTACCTCTTGAACTGCTTCGGCGGCGCTGGCGGACAGCACGCCTGCCTGGTCGCCGACGCGCTCGGCATGGGCGCCATCCTCGTCCACCCGTTCTCCGGCCTGCTCTCGGCCTACGGCATCGGCCTCGCTTCGGTATTCGCCTCGCGGCAGCAAGCGCTTCTGGCGCCGCTCGCCGAGGCCGCGCGGCCGGCGATCGATTCCATGATCGCGACGTTGCATGAAGCGGTATTCGCCGAACTCGCAGCACAGGGCGTAGCCGCGGAAAACGTCTCGTGGCGACCGATCCTGCATATCCGCTACGACGGTACCGACACAGCCCTTCCCATAACGCTCGGCGACGGCGGCCTTGGCGCGGCGCGCCACGACTTCGAGGCCGCCCACCGCGCTCAGTTCGGCTTCGTTTACGAGGCGAAGCCGATGATCGTCGAGGCCGTAGGTGTCGAGGGCAACGACGCCGCTGCCGCACGACATGAAGAAACGGAATCGGAAGTCGAACTGCGCGACGCAAGTCCTTCAGTGACAAGGAAGATTTTCTGCGACGGCGCCTGGCGCGAGGCCGGTATTTACCTCCGCAGCGATCTTTGCTCCGGCGACCGCGTCGTCGGGCCGGCCCTTGTCGTAGAGCCACACCAGACAATCGTCGTCGAGCCCGGATGGCGAGCCGAGATCACCACCCGCGACCACGTGCTCCTGCGCCGCGTCGAGGCGAAGCGCCGGCAGGCCGCGCTCGGCACGCAAGCCGATCCGGTCATGCTGGAGGTGTTCAACAACCTGTTCATGTCGATCGCCGAGCAGATGGGCGTGACGCTGCAGAACACCGCCTATTCGGTCAACATCAAGGAGCGCCTTGACTTTTCCTGCGCGGTCTTCGACCGCACCGGCGCACTGGTCGCCAACGCCCCGCACATGCCGGTGCATCTGGGCTCCATGGACCGCTCGGTCGAGACAATCATCCGCCTCAACGCCGGCGATGTCCGCCCCGGCGACGTTTTCGCACTCAACGCGCCCTACAATGGCGGCACGCACCTCCCCGATATCACCGTCGTAACACCGGTATTTTCCCTTCCCCTCGAGGGGAAGGAAAAGATCCTCTTCTGGGTCGCCTCGCGCGGCCATCACGCCGACATTGGCGGCATTGCGCCGGGCTCTATGACGCCGCTTGCCACCACCGTCGACGAGGAGGGCGTGCTATTCGACAATTTCCGCCTCGTCGAGAAAGGGCGTTTCCGCGAGGCGGAACTGCTGGCGCTGCTCACCGACCACCCGTGGCCGGCGCGCAATCCGCAGCAGAACATTGCCGATCTCAAGGCGCAGATCGCCGCCAACGAAAAGGGCGTCGCCGAGCTTGGAAAGATGGTCGCGCATTTCGGCCTCGACGTCGTCGAGGCCTATATGGGCCACGTCCAGGACAATGCGGCCGAGAGCGTGCGGCGCGTGCTCGACCGCCTTCCCGACACGGCCGAATACGAATACGCGACCGATACCGGCCAGGTGATCCAGGTGAAGATCGCGGTCGACCGCGCCGCACGCACCGCGACGGTGGACTTCACCGGCACCTCTCCTGTGATGAAGAACAACTTCAACGCCCCCGAGCCGGTCGCCCGCGCGGCAGTGCTTTACGCCTTCCGCGTCATGGTCGAGGACCAGATTCCGATGAACGCGGGCTGCCTGAGGCCGATCGACATCGTCATCCCCGATGGCTGCATGCTGCGCCCCGCCTACCCCGCGGCCGTCGTCGCCGGCAATGTCGAGACCTCGCAGCATGTCACCAATGCGCTGTTCGGCGCCATGGGAGCGATGGCCAACGCGCAAGGGACGATGAACAACCTGACCTTCGGCAACGCCCGTCACCAGTACTACGAGACGATCTGCTCGGGCTCGCCCGCCGGCCGCATGAACGACGGCAGCGGCTTCGCCGGCACGTCGGGCGTACACACCCACATGACCAACTCGCGGCTCACCGACCCGGAAATCCTCGAGCTGCGATTCCCCGTCCTGCTGGAGGACTTTCGCATCCGCGAAGGCTCCGGCGGCGGCGGTCGCTTCCGCGGCGGCGACGGCACCAGCCGCACCGTCCGCTTCCTCGAGACGATGGATTGCGCCATCCTCTCCTCGCATAGGAACCGCCCGCCGAAGGGGCTCGACAGAGGCGGCGACGGACAGGCCGGCAGCACCACGGTGCGCCGCCGCGACGGCAGCGTCGAGACGTTGAAGGCCTGTGATCAGACCGTGGTCGAGGCCGGAGAGTCCGTCACCGTGACCACGCCGACGCCTGGGGGATACGGGCAGGCCTGAGGCCCGCACACTATTCCAGGTTCGTCTGGATCCAGCGCGGCGAAAGATGGATGTCGAGTGTCTGCAGCCGCCCCGGGCCGAGATTGACGAAGCGGTGCGGCACGCCGGCGGGGCCGAGCACCGTCTCGCCGGCATCCGCGTCAATCACCTCCTCGCCGACGAAGAAGCGCGCGCGCCCCTCCTGGACCACGAACACCTCGTCATAGGGATGGACGTGGAGGACCGGTCCCGTCCCCGGCTCGTCATTGCCGTAGGTCAGAACGGTTACCTGTGTTCCCAGCACCTCGCCGTTGACGAAGCCTCGGTAAGGTCCTGAAACCCCGCCGTCGAACAGCCGCGCCTTTGCGGGCCGGCGCCCGTCCGGCCTGACGGTGGCTGGGTCGAAATCTCGTCGGGTCATGATCGCCTCCAGGCCTGGAAAATGGCCGCGGTTCGGCCGGCGCGCAAGACGGCCGCCCGAGCCTCCTGACGGCCCGTCGCGCCGGTCCCGACCGGGCCACCCGTTCCTGTCACGGAACGGTCGTCACGCCGTCACCCGCCGGTCATGCGACGGCTATAGCCGGTCCTGAAGGGTGAACGATGGGGATTCGCGCCATGACAGACCTTTCCGCAGACCGAGGGCTCTTCCGCAGGAACCCTCGGCTCGGCCGCGCCATCTACCGGAACAAGGCGCTGTCAAAGGAGGGGCTCTCGGAGCGTCTGTTCGCCCTGGCCTTCTCCGGCCTCGTCTACCCGCAGATCTGGGAGGACCCGGACGTCGACATGGAGGCGATGGCGCTGGGCGAAGGTCACCGCGTCGTCACCATCGCGTCGGGCGGCTGCAACGTGCTCGCCTACCTGACCCGCTCGCCGGCCGAGATCGACGCCGTCGACCTGAACACCGCCCACGTCGCGCTGAACCGGCTGAAGCTCGCCGCCGTCCGCCATCTCCCCGCCCACAGCGACCTCCTGCGTTTCTTCGGCGGCACCGGTACGCCGGCGAACACGCTGGCCTACGACCGGTACGTCAGGCCTCGCCTCGACGAGGCCTCGCGCGCCTACTGGGACAAGCGCACCTGGCGCGGCCGCCGGCGCATCGCCGTCTTCGAACGCAACTTTTACCGCACCGGACTGCTCGGCCTGTTCATCGCCGCCGGCCACCGCATGGCCCGCTTCTATGGGGTCGATCCCGCCGCGATCATGTCCGCGACCTCGCTGCGCGAGCAGCGCCGCTTCTACGAGGAGTATCTGGCGCCGCTGTTCGAGGCGCCGCTGCTGCGCTGGTCGACCTCGATGAAGGCCTCGCTGTTCGGCCTCGGCATCCCGCCGGCGCAGTACGACGCGCTGCTTTCGTCGGGCGACGGTACGATGGCCGGCGTTCTGGCGGTTCGCCTGGAAAAGCTCGCCTGTCATTTCCCCCTCCGCGACAACTATTTCGCCTGGCAGGCCTTCGCCCGCCGCTATCCGGAGCCCGGCGAAGGCGCGTTGCCCGCCTATCTCGAACCAGCCAACCACGCCGTGCTGCGCGCCAACGCCGGACGCGTGGAGGTCCACCACATCGGCTTCGCCGAACTCCTGCAGCGCAAGGCGGCGGCGTCCGTCGATCGCTTCGTCCTGCTCGACGCCCAGGACTGGATGAGCGACGCCCAGCTCGATGCGCTGTGGAGCGAAATAACGCGCACGGCCGCACCCGGCGCCCGCGTCATCTTCCGCACCGCCGCCGAGCCGACGCTCCTTCCCGGCCGCGTCCGCCAGAGCCTGTTGTCGCGCTGGCGTTACGAGGAAGAAGCCTCGCGCGCCTTCACTGCGCGTGATCGCTCGGCGATCTACGGCGGCTTCCACCTCTACGTGCTCGAGCCGCGATGAGCGCGGCCGAAGGACGGCACGAGCGCGACGGCGGCCACGCCGCGCTCATGGACGGCGTCTACCGCTGGCAGCGCCATATCTATGACGCGACGCGGAAATACTACCTGCTGGGCCGCGACCGCATGATCGCCGGCCTCGACGTTCCGCCCGGCGGCACCGTGCTCGAACTCGGCTGCGGCACCGGCCGCAACCTGCTGCTCGCCGCCCGCCGCCATCCCGACGCCCGCCTCTTCGGCCTCGATATCTCAGCGGCGATGCTGGAAACGGCCGGCGCGACGCTTTCGCGCCACGGCTTGCGCGGCCGCATCGCGATCGCCCGCGCCGACGCGACGAGCTTCGACGCCCGCGCCCTCTTCGGCGAGACGTCGTTCGACCGGGTGTTCGTTTCCTACGCCCTTTCCATGATCCCCGGCTGGGAGCAGGCGATCGACGCCGCGCTCGCCGCGCTCGCGCCCACCGGTTCGCTCCACGTCGTCGACTTCGGCCAGCAGGAGCGGCTTCCCGGCTGGTTCGCCGCGGCGCTGCGCGCCTGGCTGGCGCGATTCCATGTCACGCCGCGCGCCGGCCTCGTCGCCGAGATCGGCGCCCGCGCCGAGGCCGAAGGCCGCGCCACCGTCTTCACCCCTCTCTACGGCGGCTACGCCTGGCTGATCGTCGTCGGGCCGCGCGCCGATTCGCGCTCCGGGTCCGCGTCTCGCTCCGGTTGACGCGCGTCAAGGCCAAATCGCCGCGCTTGCCGTCAGATGCTCGGGAAAACCGTGGATCTCGACGATGCGGCGCAATTGGATTCCTTTCGCAGCCCTGCTCGCGGCTTCCGCGTTGGCGCCGCTGATCGGTCCGGCCACGGCCGCCGAGCCGGGTTACTGGAGTTGCCGCGGCGGCGCGTGGATCGCCGTCGGGGAACCGCAGACGGCGGCGCCGATCAAGGTTTGCGGCGTCGCGATCGCCATCCCCGACGACCAGGCCGCCTGCGAACAGGCAGGCGGGCGCTGGGGTCCCGCCGGCATCTTCCCACAGCCGATCTGCCGCGTCCCGACCGGGGACGGCGGACGGCCCTGCGCCGACGACGGCGAATGCGAAGGCCGCTGCCTCGCCGCGCTATCGCCAGCCGAGCGCGGCCAGGTCGAGGATGGCGGGAAATTGGCGCTGCTCGGCGCCTGCACCGCGGTCACGCCCGTGTTCGGCTGCATGGCCATCGTCGAAAAAGGCTATGTCGCGCGTATCCTCTGCGCCGACTGACCGCGCCGGCGCATGACGCGCCTGCGATCGTCGCCTCCTACTGTAGCGCCTTCGCCAGCGCGGCGACCAACGCCTGCGGCTTGTAGCCGAGCTTCGACGGGGTGAGGCCGAGCCGCACCACCACCAGCCGCTGCGACGGGATCACGGCCGTCGACTGGCCGTCATGACCGAGAAACCAGAACGCGTCTTCGGGCAGGTCGAAGCCCTTGTCGGGATCCTCGCCGGGCGGCGTCCCCGCCTCGGGACCGTGCAGCCAGACCTGGCCCTGCCCGTATTCGCCCTTCGACGCCGCGGCTTCCGCGCGCATCGTGTCGACGAAGCCCGCCGGCAGGATTCGAGTGTCGCGCCACACGCCACCCTGCTCGATGAGCAGGCCGAAACGGGCCCAGTCGCGCGCCGTGGCATAGAGATAGGACGAGCCGACAAAGGTGCCGCGCGCGTCGGTCTCGATCACCGCGCTCGTCATGCCGATCGGCTCGAACAGCGCGTTGCGTGGCCAGGCGAGCGCATCGGCGCCGAGCGCGTCCTGCCATGCGCGCGCAAGCATGACGGCGGTTCCGCTGGAATAGTTGAACAGCGTGCCGGGCGCAGCGACCGCCGGCTTGTCCTCCGCGAAGCCCGCCATGTCCGGCTCGAGATAGAGCATGCGGGTGACGTCGGTGACATCGCCGTAGTCCTCGTTGAATTCGAGACCGCTCGACATCGCCATGAGGTCCGCGACCTTTATCGCCCTGCGCGAGTCCTCGGCCCAGGACGGAAAGACCGGCGCCTTGTCGAGCGAAAGCCTGCCCGCCTGGATCGCCGTGCCGACGATCGCGGCATTGACGGACTTGGTCATCGACCAGCCGAGCAGCGGCGTCTTCAGCGTGAACCCCTCGCCGTAGCGCTCGCCGACGATGCGGCCGTTCTTGACCACGACCACGGCGCGCATGCCCGGCCCCGTCATCGCCGGATCGTCGAGGATCTTTACGACTTCGGGGTCCTGCGACGGATCGACGGCAATGCCGTCCGGCCAGATGCCCGTCGTCAGCGGAGCGGCCGTGTTGGGCGCCGGCATCGGCGGCACTGCATCGAGGTCGCCGTCGGCGACGGTGGCGCAGCCGAAACCGTCATGGGCGACCGCCATCGAACGGCCGAACACGCCGAGTAGGCCCGCCGTCACCGTCTTGCGCTCGCGGTCGACGTCGACGTCGATGAACTTCAGGATCGGGTGGCCGGGCGCCTGGACGTCCAGTTCGAGTACCCGCTGAGCGTCGCGGCCGGCGACGAACACGTTTGAGCAGACGATCTTCGCCGAATAGCCGGCGGCGACGCGGATCAGCGCCGGAGGCGCCAGGTAAAGCCACAGCACCGCGCCCACGAAAGCGACGGCCACGAGCCCGAGAAGCCATTTCAAGACCTTGGAAATGAACCGCATCACGTCCCTCGCCGCTTCATCCGGTCCTTGAGCCGGCCCCACAAATGCCGGAATTTGCCTGCCAGATTTCTACCACCTTTTCGACGCGATCAACGGAAAATAAACCCTGATCGCCGATCACCGACGGGTATCGTGCCGAAATCCTGCGTGACGGCACGGCGACCGTATTCTAGTGTTGCATGGGGATGTGATCCTGCGGGGGAGCACCACTTCTGCGGCCAGTCTCGAAGGAACGGCGATGCGGCGTCTCGTAGCCCTGATGCTCCTTGCGGCCCTCGGCGCCTGCTCGGCGATCGACTACGACATTGCGCCGCAGGCATCCTCCTCCGCCACGTCGACCGTCGCCTCGTACGGCATGGTGGCGATCCGCGCGCCGCGTTTCGACGACAACGACCCGCACGACTGGGGCGGCCGCACACCGTGGCACTATGACGTCCACGGCATTGACGTTTCGAAGTACCAGTCCGGCGTCGACTGGGAAAAGGCGCGCTCGAGCGGCGTCTCCTTCGCCTTCATCAAGGCGACCGAAGGCGGGGATCGCGTCGACGACCGTTTCGCCGAGCATTGGGCAGGCGCCAGACGGGCCGGCGTCCCGCGCGCGGCCTATCATTTCTACTATTTCTGCCGACCCGCCGCGGAACAGGCTGCCTGGTTCATCCGCAATGTGCCGCGGGAGCGCGGTTCCCTGCCGCCGGTTCTCGACATGGAATGGAATCCGTCCTCGCCGACCTGCAAGCTGAGGCCCGATGCGGCGACCGTCAGGAGCGAGATGCGCACCTTCCTCGAGATCGTCGAGCGACACTACGGCAGGAAGCCGATCATCTATACGTCGATCGACTTCTTCGACGACAACGGCCTTTCCGGATTCAAGGGCTATCCCTACTGGCTCCGTTCCGTCGCCGGCCATCCGACCGAGAAGTATGGCAGCCACCCCTTCACCTTCTGGCAGTATACCGGCACCGGCGTCGTCCCCGGAATCAAGGGCAACGCCGACATCAACGTCTTCAACGGCAGCACCGCAGCCTGGGGCAAATGGCTGAAGGCGAACACGATTTGATCGTCGTGCCGGCCTCTGGTCGTCCGCGCGCTTCCGCCTGGAGCCGACGGGCGGCAGGCCGCTCTTCCGGCCTGCGAGGACTTCTCGCAGCCCTGCTCCTTCTCGTCCCTGCCGGACCGGCCTTTGCCCAGCAATGCGGCGGCGACTTCGCTGCCTGGAAGACCGCAATCGCAGCGGAGGCTTCGGCCGCCGGCGTCGGCCGCTCCGGGCTCGACGCGCTCGAAGGTGCCGCGATAGACCCCAAGGTACTCGAACGGGATCGTGCACAAGGGGTCTTCTCGCAATCCTTCATCGAATTCTCGCGCCGGATGATCAACGACTACCGGTTGAAGAACGGCGCCGCGAACCTGAAGAAGCATGCCGAGACCTTCGCCCGCGCCGAGCGCGAGTTCGGCGTACCGGGTCCCGTCATCACCGCCTTCTGGGCGCTGGAGACCGATTTCGGTGCGGTTCAGGGCGACTTCCTCACGCTCAACGCGCTCGTCACGCTTGCCCACGACTGCCGCCGGCCGGAACTTTTCCGGCCGCAGGTCGTCCCGCTGCTCACCCTGATCGACCGCGGCGTCCTGCCCGCCGACGTGCGCGGCGCATGGGCGGGCGAGATCGGCCAGACGCAGATTTTACCCACCGACTATCTCCTGCGCGGCGTCGACGGCGACGGCGACGGCCGGGTCGACCTTCGGCGCAGCGTTCCCGACGTCATCATGACCACGGCGAACAAAATCCTGTCGCGCGGCTGGAAGGCCGGCCAGCCCTGGATTCGCGAGGTCCGCGTTCCCGACGAGATGCCGTGGGAAGAAACCGGCCGCACCAACAAGCTGCCCCTCGCCCAATGGAGCGCCTGGGGCGTTACCGAGCGTAGCGGCGCGCCGCTTGGCGGCGACGGCGGGCTAACCGCCGGCCTCGTCCTGCCGATGGGTCGCAAGGGGCCGGCTTTCCTCACCTTCGGGAACTATGACATCTACCTGCAGTGGAACCAGTCGGCGATCTACACGCTGACCGCCGCGCACCTCGCCGCCCGCTTCGCCGGACAGCCCGCCTATGATCCGCGCGACCCCGAGCCCGGCCTGTCCCGAGACGAGATGAAATCGCTGCAGACGAAGCTAGTGGCACTGGGCTACGACGTCGGCGGCATCGATGGCATCCTTGGCGCCATGACGCGCGAGGCCGTGCGCGCCGAGCAGAAGCGCCTCGGCCTCGCGATCGACGGCTGGCCGACCAAGGCCCTGCTGGCGATGCTGTAAGGGGGGGCGCCACTGTCCCGGCACCGCCGGGGCGGTGCCC
The DNA here is from genome assembly GCA_905339215.1 of Rhizobiaceae bacterium. Lineage (GTDB taxonomy): Bacteria > Pseudomonadota > Alphaproteobacteria > Rhizobiales > Rhizobiaceae > DUSC01. The sequence continues at coordinate 17,963 of CAJPFN010000038.1, read as the reverse complement.
CCGATAGCAGCAGTCCGCCACTCAGAAGTCTGCCGCGGGCGCCGCTCTACGTGACATCGATGCTCCGGCGACGAGTTCAACCAACCATTCGCCAACGATCGACGATCCTTTGCCGGAGAGATGGTTGTCGTCCCGATAATACGGCACGCCGTCTTTCGAGACGACGCACTCCTGGCTGTCCGTCGCGCACAGCACATCGGCAGGATCGATCAGCCGGACCTGGGGGTACGACGAGGCGAGCGCGTCGAGACCGTCGTCAACAGGCGATCGGGGGATGAGGATGTCCACCGGATTCCACTGGGCGCTCTTGCGGTCGTAGAGCCGATCGATCGGATTGAACGTCAGTTGGGGTACGCTGTGCATGACGAAGACGTCCCTGCCGCGCCGGACCAACCGGCAGACGGTCTCCGCAGCGGCGCTCTCGTATGGCGATCCCTCGACGCGGGCGCAGCCGTTCGCGTTGTCAGCGCTTCCTGCCGTGAAGTAGCGGTCGCTCTTCCGATAGAAGGACCAATGGGCGGCGATGACGATTGGCGTCGTGCCCTCGGATTCGATCCGTTCGATATCCTTCTTCGCGTCCGCCGCGCAGCGGCGGCCTTCGTCATCCCCGGCCGTATAGGTCGTACCGGACAGCGGTGGACACCCGGATCTGGATATCACCACCGCGCTCATGTCGCGAGCCGCAAGCGCTTCGTCCAGTCCCGACCGCAGGACCTCGGCGTGGCTGTCGCCCCACACGATCAACGATGGTGCGGCGTCCGCGTCCCCGACAAGGCAGACGCCGTCGTCGCCGCCGCCGAAGAGCGACTGCCACCGGCACTTCGACGCATAGCGCTGAAGGCTCTGCATCGCCTCGTGGAAGCCCCTCTCCGACCCTTCGTAGCGTTGCAGTACGCCCCGGCTGATCTGGCCGTATGTGCCGGCTGCCACCAGGACCGCCATACCCGTCGTCGCCAGACCAAACGCCGCACGTCGGCTGAGGAATCCCTTCTTTCTGAAGGGCGTCTCGACCGTTCGCCATGAGACATAGGCGAGACCGAACGTGGCACTGATGAGAAGGAACTGACGCGCGCCATCGAGCGGCGCCCCTCCGTGTAGGCGGGCGAACGAAAAAAGCGGCTGGTGCCACAGGTAGGCGCTGTACGAAATGAGCCCCATGCCGACCATCGGCGTCGTCGAGAGCAGGCGCCCCACGATGGTGCCGCCGTCGGAAAAGATGACGAACAGGACTGCCCCCGCTATCGGCAGCAGCGCCGGGATGCCCGGGAACGGCAGGTCTTCGCGGTACGAAAGTATCGCGACGACGATCATTGCCAATCCGGCGAAGGAAAGGACCTCCTTCACGGCGGCAGGCATTCTTCCGAGCCCGGGATTCGCCCGAAGGGCGAGCGCCGCGAGTGCGCCGGCGAGGATTTCCCAGACCCTCGCTCCTGTGTGGAAGAAGGCGTTTTCCGGATCGGACACGGAAAGCCACACGGCGAAACCGAAGGACGCCGCGAAGGCCAGCACCAGCGCCAGGCCGAGCGTCCGCAGTCCCGCGCGGGCGATGAACACGACCGCCAGCGGAGTGACGAGGTAGTATTGCTCCTCGATCGCCAGGCTCCAGGTATGCAGCAACGGGAACAGGCTCGGATCGGCGCCGAAGTAGTCGGTCTCGTTGGCGAAGTGGAAGTTCGAGACGAACAGCGCCGTGGCGGCGAGGCTCTCGCTGTAGTCGGTGAGTTCGTCCGGCAGCATCCAGAAAAGCGCGCCCAACGACGTCGCAACACACACGGTGACGAGTGCCGGCACGATCCTGCGCACGCGCCGCTCGTAGAATTTGGCGGCAGAGAACACGCCCGCTCTCGCGTCGCTTATGACAAGCGTCGTTATCAGGTAGCCGCTTATGACAAAGAACACGTCGACGCCGACGAAGCCGCCGGCGAACCAGTCCAGGCCTGCGTGAAACAGGACGACAGCGAGAACCGCGACCGCGCGCAGCCCGTCAATTTCGCGACGGTATTCCATAAATACAGAACGGCCCCTTTGCCCCGGCGCCGAACATACATGCGCCCACCGCGTTTCCGAAAGCCATTGCGTCGACGAAAAAAACCTCGGTCGGTTGATCTCCACCGGCCGTCCTCCTCCGGCTCTGGCGCCGCGCAAGCGCCTGTGCCAGCTTGGCCGCGAGGGAGCCGGCCATGACCAGCGACGCGGAGCAGAGACCCATCGGCATCGTCCGGGCGCTGACGTTGCTGCTCGCCTGCCAGCTCGCCGGCGAGGTTCTCGTCGCCGCCGCCAGGCAGGTCGTTCCTGGCGTCGCCTTCCCCGGTCCGGTCGTCGGCATGGGCCTGCTGTTCGCCGTCCTCGTCCTGCGCCGCGGCGCCGGGCGGTCTCTCGAGGCGACCGGCGGCGCGCTTCTGCGCAACCTGTCACTGCTCTTCGTGCCGGCGGCCGTCGGCATCGTCCAGCAGGGCGATGTGCTTGCCGCCTTCGGCCTGCCGCTCATCGTCGCCCTGCTCGCCTCGACGGTGCTGACTTTGGTCGTCACCGTCTACGCCTTCCTCGCCGTGGCGCGCTGGACCGAGCGGCGGAGGGCTAAATGAGTCCCGAGATCGTGCAGATCTGGGTCTACCTGTCGGCCTCGCCGCTCACCTGGCTGACGGCGACGCTTGGCGCCTACTGGATCGGCGACGCCGTCTCGGCGCGCTTTGCCCGCCATGCACTGGCCAATCCGGTGGTCATCGCCGCGGCGCTGCTCGCAGGCCTGCTGATCGCAACCGGCACCGACTACCGCGCCTTCTTCGACGGCGCCCAGTTCGTGCATTTCCTGCTCGGCCCGGCGACGGTCGCCCTCGCCATCCCGCTCTACCGCAACCTCGCCACGGTGCGCCGCGCGCTGCTGCCGATGGCGGCGGCGCTCGTCGCCGGCTCGGTCACCGCCGCCGTCAGTGCCGTCGGCATCGCCTTCCTGTTCGGCGCGCCGCGCGAGGTGCTCGCCTCGCTGGCGCCGAAGTCGGTGACCGCGCCGATCGCCATGGATCTGGCCAAGAGCCTCGGCGGCGTGCCGTCGCTTACCGCCGTGCTGGTCATCGCCACCGGGATTGCCGGCGCGATCGTGGTGACGCCGCTGATGAACACGCTGAAGATCAGTGACTACGCCGCGCGCGGCTTCGCCGCCGGCGTCGCCTCGCACGGAATCGGTACGGCGCGCGCCTTCCAGGTGAGCGAACTTGCCGGCACCTTCGCCGGCATCGCGATGGGATTGAACGGCGCGCTGACCAGCCTGCTCGTTCTCTTGTGGCTGGCGCTGGCCGGCTGAGGGGGATTTCAGAGCTCGCGAAACTCCTCGACCAGCCGGTCGAAGACGAGCCTGACGCGGCGGCTTGTGTTCAGTTCGCGATGCGCCGCAAGCCATGTCTCGAACGTGAACGCCGGCAACCACTCCGCCACGCGCCGCACCTTCGGCTCGGCATCGCCGACGCGGGTCGTCATGACGCCGATGCCTGCGCCCTGCTTCGCCAGTTCCCAGTGCACGAGATGCGAGCCGCTGCGCAGTGGGAAACTACGTTCCGAAAGATCCAGCCCGAGGCGCGTCAGGCCCTTCAGGTAGGCTTCATTGTCCTCGAAGCCGATGAAGTCGGCGCCGGAAAGGCCGTGCGGCGTGTCGAGGTCGGACGCGCGCTCGATGTAGGACGGCGCAGCATAGAGCCTCGCCTCTCCGTCCATCACCTTGCGCGCGATCAGCTCCGGATCGGTCGGCCGGAAGCTGCGCACGGCGATGTCCGCCTCGCGCCGGCGCAGGTCGCGCACGCTGTTGCTGGCGACGACGTCGATGCGGATGCCGGGATGGTCGCGCCGCAGCCGCTCCACCATCGGCGGCAGCAGGAAGGCCGAGTCGATCTCGCTCGCGGTGACGCTGACGGTGCCCTCGATCGACTGCGACTGGCCCGTCGCGGCGAGCGAGACGCGACTCGCCGCCTCACCCATGGCGCGAACGTGCTCGACCAGCTCGAGGCCGCTCGGCGTCAGTGCCAGCCCCCGCCCGACGCGTTCGAACAGGGCGATGCCGAGCTCCTTCTCCAGAGCCTCGACCTGCCGTCCGAGCGTCGGCTGGGTCATGCCGAGCGCTCGCGCCGCGGCCGAGTACGATCCTTCCTCCGCCGTGACGAGGAAGGCCCGAGCCCTGTTCCAGTCGAAGGTGACGCTGCGCCATTCCATGCGGAAACGCATACTAAATAGACAGAATTAGTCAATTTCCATGCACGGATCGCGGATGTAGAAACCCCGCCAACGAAACAGCAGACGCCGGCAGCCGTCGGCCGCCACCTTCGAGAGAACGATGACCTACGCCCCCGCCGCCAGCGCCGCCGCGCGCGAATCCGCCCGTTTCTGGGACCGCATCGCCGACCGCTATTCGCGCAAGCCCGTGCCCGACGAGGCCATCTACCAGCGCAAGCTCGCTATCACCCGCGACTATCTGAGCCCGGACATGGACGTGCTCGAGATCGGCTGCGGCACTGGCTCCACGGCGATCGCGCACGCGCCCCATGTCCGCCACGTCCACGGCGTCGACGTCTCGCCCCGCATGGTTCAGATCGCCGACGCGAAGGCCCGCGCGGCCGGTATTGCCAACGCCTCCTTCGAGGCCGCCTCGCTCGACCAGTTCCCCGCCGGCGACGGCAGCCGCGACGCCGTGCTGGCGCTGAGCCTGCTGCACCTGATCGACGACTGGCAGGGCGCCGTGGCGAAGATCGCTGCGATGCTGAAGCCCGGCGGCCTGTTTGTGTCGAACACCGGCTGTCTCGCCGACCGCATGGCCTGGTTCAAGCTGGTCGTGCCGATCGGCCGCCTCGTCGGCCTGATGCCGCTGATCAGGGTCTTCAGCCAGCGCGACCTCGAACGCTGCCTCGTCGCCAACGGCTTCGACATCGAATACCGCTGGCGGCCGGACGACGGGACCGCCGTGTTCCTCGTTGCCCGCAAGCGCGCGGCCTGACCGGCGGGCGCACGCGCGCGCCTGCGCCTCATACCTGGTCGAACTCGTCCTTGTCGCGCGGCAGGAGGATCACGGCTGTTGCGAGGAAGGCAAAGCCGAAGGTCACGCCGAACGACATCGCCAGGATGAACAGCGCCACGCCGCGCTGGCTCGAATGCATGACCAGCTGGCCGAAACCGCCGACGTTGAACCAGATCAGCCCGGCGGCCACCAGCCAGCCGATGACGACGCCGATCAGCGAGTTGACCAGCACGAAGCGGATTAGTTTCGGCAGCCGCGGCTGCCTCGGACCGTTCGGAGCTCCACCCATGCCCTATGCCCCCGCCATGGTTTCCAGGCTGGCGAAGCCCTGCGGTGCGTCGCCCTCGTCGAACGGCGTCGTCACCTCGACGAACGTGTCCGGGTAGAAGCCGTTGAAGCGGGTCCTGAGCGACAGCGAGTAGGCGCCGATGTGGCCGATCTCGATCCAGTCGCCCGTGTCCACCGTCTCCGGCAGCCAGAACGGCCTGGACAGGATGTCGACCGAATCGCAGGTCGCCCCGCAGACCCTGAACGGCACGATGTTCTTGTCGTCGCCATTGCGCGTGCGGATCGCCGGGTCGGGGATGAAGCGCGCCGGCAGCGTCAGCTTGCCGGTCCACGAATCCGACAGCGACGCCCATATGCCGTCGTTGATATAGAGCCGCCTGCCCTTGCGCAGCAGCACCCTGACGATCAGCGAGAAGGCGCGGGCCACGATCACCCTGCCCGGCTCGGCGACCAGCGGCAGGTCGGAGAACTGATACTCCGCGAGGTCGCCCCTGAGCCGCGACATGATCTGCCCGAGCGAGGGCATCTCGGGCGCCCTGCTCCGCGGGTCCGTACCGTACTCGGCCGGGAAGCCGCCGCCAACGTCGAGGCCGGAGAGTTTGAAGCCGACGCGGTTCCTCACCCAGTCGGCCGAGGCCAGCGCCCGCTCGTAGGTGTCGGGATCCTCGATCTGGCTGCCGACATGGAAGCACAGCCCCACACGATAGCCGGTGCGCTCCAGCCGCTGCGCCAGTTCCACTGCATAGGCCGGCCCGGCGCCGAACTTCTTCGACAGCTCGTAGGCGGCCGAGCCTTTGGTCTGGATGCGCACGAATACGGCGATCTGGCCGGGGTCGATGTCGAGGGCGCGCACCACGCGGGTGAGTTTTGTCACCTCGTCCTCGTGGTCGACGGCAACGACGCGGATGCCGTAGTCCTCGAGCGCCAGCCGGATGTGCGACTGCGCCTTCACCGGGTGCATGTAGAGCATCTCGGCGTCGGGCGAGACGGCGCGCACCGCGGCGAACTCGCCCGGCGAGGCGACGTCGAAGGCCGAGATTCCCGACTCGACCAGCGTCTTCAGCACCATCTGCTCGCCGTTGGTCTTCACCGCATAGGCGGTCTTGCCGGGGAACATCTCGACGAAGCGCCTGGCGTCGGCCTTCAGCACCTCCGGCCGGAAGCAGTAGACCGGATCGTCGGGCCGCATGGCAAGCGCGGCGGCCCGCGCATTCTCGAATTGCTGCAATGGAGGCTCCTGATATCCCGCCGCCTGCACTAGATAGGATAGCCGCACTTCCATGTGAAAGCGAAACATTGCGGCCGACGGTCGCGTTCCCGTCCCTCGATTGCACCAGCGGGAGCGTCGTCTTGCGGCAGGACGCGGAAATCGGGTGGCGGCGGCGCGCGTCCGTGCATATTGCCCTTCCAGATCGTGGATGACGGAGAGTACAGTGACCGCACCGACCATGGACCGCCGGGCCGCCGCGCCTGCCATGTCGCTTCGCGACTGGGCGATGCTCCTGTTGCTGGGCGCGATCTGGGGTGGCTCCTTCTTCTTCGCCCGCATCGCGGTCGCGGAAATCCATCCGCTGGCGCTGGTGCTGTTCCGTGTCGCCATCGCGGGTGCAGCGCTCCACCTCTACCTCGCCGCGCGCGGGATCTCGTTCGCGCTCGCCCTGCCCCATGCGGCCGGCTTCCTGCTTCTTGCCGTGCTCAACAACGTCATTCCCTTCTCGTTGATTTTCGCCGGCCAGACCGAGCTCGGCGCAGGGCTGGCCTCCGTGCTCAACGCGACGACGCCGTTCTGGACGGCTATGCTCGCCAGCCGCTTGACCGCCGACGAGCGGCTCACCTGGAACAAGGTCGTCGGCATCCTGTTCGGCATCGCCGGGACGGCCGTCATGATCGGTCCCGACCTCGCTACCGGCCTCGGCGGGCCGCTGTGGGCCAAGCTTGCCCTGGTCGGCGCGTCCGTCTCCTACGCCTTCGCCCTGATGGTGGCGAAGCGTTTTCGCGCCATCCCGCCGGCGGTCATGGCGACGGCGCAGCTCACCGCTTCCACCGCCGTGATGATCCCGGTCGTTCTTGTTGCCGTCGGTGCGGATGGGCTGTTTTCGGCGAGTGCGCCGGTGTGGGCCGCCGTCGTCGCCCTGGCGTTGCTCTCCACCGCCTTCGCCTACATCCTCTATTTCGGGCTGGTCGCCTCCGCGGGCGCAACGAATGCCTCGCTGGTCACGCTGATCGTGCCGGTCAGCGCCATCCTTCTCGGCATCGCCTTCCTCGGCGAGCATCTGGAGCCGGTCGAATTCGCCGGCATGGCGCTGATCGCGACGGGGCTGGTCACCATCGACGGCCGCCTGCTGCGCCGCCGCTGATCTCGTCTCTCTTGCCGTTGTTGCGAACCGAAATGCGATTTTACCCACAGCCGGATCGGGCGGAAAATTCCTTGCAATTCCAGTGCCAGACGGGCGAAACGAGGTCGGTTTTTTCACAAACGCGTCGCATTGCAGCAAATTTTACGCTTGCCTGTTGCCAAAACTCACCTAGACTCCGGCTCATAGTCTGCAGAGGAGGCTATGACATGGGACTGACACGGCCAATCAACGCATTGATGATCTGTGCTGCGTTCGCTTTCATCGGAGCCCTCGTGATGGGGGTCCTGCCCTGATACTCGAACAGACTGGAATTCTCAGGTGAACGGAAAGGCCGGGCGAAAGTCCGGCCTTTCTCTTTGATGCAGGACGCCGGCGGCGGCTCCTTCGACCCGCAATGAGGTCACGCGCCGCCAGGCGGGCTTTCTGCGTCTGGTCGGACCGTCGCTTTCGACGGGCTATGCCGCCGCCGAGTCGGCACCGCCCTGTTCGCGGCGGATACCGATCATGTGGCAGATGGCGAAGGCGAGGTCGGCGCGGTTCATCGTGTAGAAGTGGAAGTCGCCAACGCCGCGCTCGACGAGGTCGAGCACCTGCTCGGCAGCCACTGCCGCCGCCACCAGGGCGTGCGTCTGCGGATCGCGCTCGAGTCCCTCGAACCGTTCGCGCAGCCATTCGGGCACATGCGCCCCGCAGCGCGAGGAGAAATTGACCACCTGACCGATGTTGTGGACCGGCAGGATGCCCGGAACGATCGGGATGTAGATCCCTGCCCGGCGCGCCCGCTCGACGTAGCGCTCATAGAGATCGTTGTCGAAGAAGAACTGGGTGATCGCCCGTGTCGCGCCGTTGTCCACCTTGCGCTTCAGCATCTCGATGTCGGTGGCGAAGTCCGGGCTCTCCGGGTGCTTTTCAGGATAGGCCGAGACCGAGATGTCGAAATCGCCGTGGCGCTTCAGCCCGGCGACCAGTTCGGCGCCGTTGGCGTAGCCTCCCGGATGGGGCCGGTAGACCGAGCCGACGCCCTCCGGCGGGTCGCCGCGCAGGGCGACGAAGCGATTGACGCCCATCTCCGCGAACTCGGCAATGACCGCGTCGATGGCGTCGCGATCGGCGCCGACGCAGGTCAGGTGCGCGGCCGGAAGCAGATCGGTTTCCGTGAGGATGCGCCGCACTGTCCGCATCGTTCGCTCGCGCGTCGACCCCCCCGCCCCGTAGGTGACCGAGACGAAGCGCGGATTGAGCGGCGCCAGCCGCTTCACCGTATCCCAGAGGCGCTCCTCCATCTCGTCGCTCTTCGGCGGGAAGAACTCGAAGGAGACCCTGATCTTCTCGCCAATGTCGGGACGGCGGGAAAGGCGGAACTGGTTCATCAGGCGGTTTCCTTTTCCGGCAGCGGGGAAACGGTTGGATCGGCAATCAGCAGGCGGCGGTCGCGGCCTAGCCAGAGCTTGACGACGAGCCCGCCGCCGGTGTCGCCGCGCGGCGCGAAGGATTGCGTCTCTTCCAGGTCGAGGCCCGCTTCCGCGAACCAATCGGCGATCTGGCGGTCGGAGAAGCCGAGCCGCTGATGCGCATGCTCGTCGCGCAGGAACTCGAGTCCGTGGGGCGCGAAATCGACGATCACGAGCCTGCCTGCCGGCCGCAGCAACCTGGCCGCCTCGCGGATCGCCGCCTGCGGCTCGTCGAGGTAATGCAGCACCTGGTGGACGGTGACGAGGTCGAAGGCGTCGCGCTCGACCGGCGGGGCGTAGATGTCGCCCTGCCTGACCTGCGCGTTGGTGATGCCGGCCCGCTCGAGGTTGGCGCGCGCCACGGCCAGCATCTCCCGAGACATGTCGATGCCGATACCTCGACGGTAGAGCGGCGAGAATATCTCGAGAATGCGTCCGGTGCCCGTGCCGAGGTCGAGCATCGTCTGGATCGGCCGCTTGCCGACCAGCTTGCGCAGCGCCGCCTCCACCGCGTCGTCGGGCACGTGCAGCGTGCGGATCTGGTCCCAACTGGCCGCATTCGAGCTGAAATACTGCGCCGCGCGCTCCTGCCGGCGCCGCTTTACCGACGACAGGCGCTCGTGGTCCCGCGCGATCTGCGGATCGCCGCGGTCAAGCCGGGCGACGATGCCGGCGACGAAGTCGCGCGCGGCGTCCGCGTCCGTCAGGCGGAAATAGGCCCACGACCCCTCCTGGTAGCGTTCGATCAGCCCCGCCTCGAGCAGGAGCTTCAGATGGCGCGAGACGCGCGGCTGCGACTGGCCGAGGATGTCGGTCAGGTCCGAGACGGTCAGGTCGCCGCCCGAAAGCAGCGCCAGGATACGCAAGCGGCTGGATTCGGCTGCCGCCTTCAATGTATCAACGACCGTGTCCAGCGCGGCTTTTCGATCGGACGCCATCGCGAACTCCAAAAAGATATAAACATATCTTTATGTGCGACGCGTCGATTTGGCAAGCCGGAATGTCGCTGACGGACAAGAAAACGGCGCGGCGGTCACAGCGATGCCCGCGATGGGAGCAACCGCGATGTTCGAGACCCGCGAAGGCGAGGTGAAACTAGCCGGCAATCCCGGCGCCGGGGCCGGCGACGGCCGCGTGGTCTTCATCGGCCGTATAAGGTCGCCATGGACCGACCGGGCGGAATGCCCCAAGAACATGAGCGCGGCCCGCGCCGCCGGACGGCCTGCCGAACTGATCGTCGACGAGGCCTACCGTCGAGGCCTCGAAGGCCTCGACGGGGTCAGCCACATCGTCATCCTGACCTGGCTGCACCACAGCCCGCGCGACCTGATCGTGCAGAAGCCGCGCCACGCGGCCGCGGCGCGCGGCGTCTTCGCGCTGCGCTCCCCGGCACGGCCCAATCCGGTCGGCCTTCACGTCACGCGCCTCGTCGGACTCGACCGCGACAGGGGCACGCTCACCCTCGACGCCATCGACGTGCTCGACGGCACGCCGGTCATCGACATCAAGCCCTACATGCCGTCGATCGACGCCTTCCCGGACGCCACGCGCCCGACCGCGGACGGTCCCGGATGATCGCCTCGACCGGCCGTCGCCGCGCTATCGACAAGGCGCTCACCCTGCTGCTGCCCATGGCGCCGTTTGCCGACACGGAAAAGATCCGCGCCGAGGCCTCGGCCAGGCACTTGCGCGACCTGCCGCCGTCGATCGCGGTGTGGTTGGCAACCATCGCCCATGTTCGCCATGAGCACAGCGACTACGACCGCCTGCTCGCCGAGGGCTACGACCGTGATTCCGCTCGGTTTTTCGTCGTCGACCAGATCAACGAATGGCTGACGAAATGGCGGGCGACCCGGTTGTTGGGAGCCGACGACCTGGATTGAGGCCGCTGGCAGGCCCCCTCCTTATAAAAGCCGCAACATCTGGTAGTTTCGCGCGATACGGGTGGGAGGCGTTGCGGATGGCGCGCCAGCGTCGGAAGACAGAAGAGGCATCGCAGCCGGCAGGCTCGCTATGGGCGCGCCTGCGCGAGACTTTAGACCTGCCCCGGCTCGAGCAGTGGACGACGACGGCCCGCACCGTGGTCATCAATGCCCTGTTCCTCGTCGCTGTTGTCGTGATCGTGCCGCTCCTGTTCGGCCAGTTCAAACGCGACCAGGTGATCATCGAACCGATCGCGGTTCCGGAAACCCTTTCGCTTCAGGGCCTTACTCCGGAAGTCGCCGCGAGCAGGATCTGGGACGGCTTGCGCGACGTCGCCGCCAAGGCGCGCACTTCGAAGGAGCAGATCTCTGCCATTCCGGATTCGCGCCAGGTCGAGTTTTCCTTCCCCGACTCCGGCTTCTCCATCGAATCGCTGGTCTTCCACGTGCGCCGCCTGTTCAACGCCTACGAAACGCGGATATCCGGCGAGTTCGTCTGTAGCGACGCTGCCTGCGCCCGCGAAGGCATGCGCCTCAGGCTGCGCGTCATCCGTGACGGCATCGACGTGATCGATCTCGGTCCGGTCGGCCAACGACCCGACCGCGACTATTTCGCCGAGGCCGCGGCAGGCGTGCTCTCCGTGCTCGACCCTTTCGTCGCCATTGCGGCGGCTTCGCAGGATGAGCCCTTCAAGGCGACCGTGCTCGCCCGGCGCATGATCCGCTCGCATCATCCGGATGCGAAATGGGCGCACAACCTGATCGGCCGCATCCGTTCGGACGCCGGCGAAGACGACGCCGCGATGGTCGAATTCAACGCCGCGATCGCACTCGACCCGACCTTCGCCGTCGCCCGCGCGAATCTCGGCAACACCCTGATCCGCAAGAAGGATCTGGCGGGAGCGAAATCCCAGTTCGAAGCCATCCGCCGCCGCGATCCGAGAAACGTGCGCGCAGCCGAAGGCTTCGCCGATATCGCCGCGGCCGAGGGAAACCGCGCCGACGCCGTGCGCCTGCTCCTCGAGGCCGCCGAGCTCGATCCGCAGTCGCCGCGCTACTTCTCCAAGGCCGGACGGCTCGAGATGGCGGCGGGCAATACCGCCGAAGCGGTGAAGCTGCTCGAGCGAGCGCTGGAGCTCGATCCCGGCCATCTCCCCGCCTTCGCCGAGCTCGGCGCCATGTACGTGGGCAACGACGACTACACGTCCGCGGCCAAGATCTACCGCGCCGCCGCCGACTACGCGCCGGAGGACGCCGACGCACAGGCCTCCTATGGCCGCATCCAGGCGATCCTCACGGAATGGGACGGAGCGCTGGCGAGTTATGCCCGCGCCGTGTCACTGGAGCCGGCAAGTGCCGAGTACCGATACGAGTATGCCCGCGCGCTACAGGCGCTCGGCCGCCACGGGGAAGCGCTCGCCTCGCTCGCCGAGGCGTTGCGCCTCGACCCGGCTTATGCCGACGCCTACATGTCGATCGGCGACAGCCACCGCATTCTTGGCAACAAGGCCGAGGCGATCGCCGCCTATCGCAAATTCCTCGAGTTCGAAAGCGGATCGCCGATGCGCGTCGTCGCGCAGCGCTACATCGAGATCCTCGTCGAGGCGGCGGAAACGCCGCAACCGTCGCCGCAGGCGGCGAAGCCGATAACCAACCTCTACGCTCAGTAGGTCGCGGCGGGCGCTGCGGATTCAGGCGCGGTAGATCCACTGTTCGGGGATGCGCACCGAAACCTGCTCGCCGCGCGCGACGCGGCCGGGTTTCTCCACCCAGGCGACGAGGCCGCGCAGGCGTCGTCCATGCTTCGGGAAGAGCAGCGCGCCGGCGTCGACGTCTTCCATGCCTGAGTTCCGGGCCACCGAACGGCCGGCGAGACGGCATGGCGCGTTCTGGCCATCGACCTTGAGCGTCACCCCGCCGGCGAAGAAGAGCATGGTGCCGGCGGGCAACATGGAGAGCCGCGGCACGCCGCCGAGCACCAGATTGGCGCCGATCCACTCCGGCTCGACGCGGGCAATGCCCATGGCGGCGGCGATCGCTGCCAATTCGTCCGCGGCGACGATGGAGAGCTGGCGCTCGTTGCGCATCTCGGTGCCGCGCGGATACCAGGGCTCGCGGCCGCCCGACCGTCTGGTCGAGCCGCCGTGGAAATCGCCGAGGATGCCGTCGAAGCCGAGGTCGAGGGCGTCGACCGCCTGCGTGACGAAGTCGGCGCCGGTAGCCGTCAGCACGGCATCGACGGTGGCGAGCAGCTTCTTCGCCGGGACGATGTCGGTTTCGGCGGCGATTGCGGTGCCGGACATCGATGCCCCTACATCATGCGCAGCAGCGCGCTGCCGATCGAATAGCCGGCGCCGAAGGCGCAGAGCAGGCCGTAGTCGCCGGGCTTCATGTCCTCGTGGTTCTCCTTTAGCGCCACGATGGAGCCGGCAGCCGCGGTATTGCCGAGCCGTTCCAGAACCATCGGGGCGCGGTCGTGGCCGACCTCGTGGCCGAAGGCGAGCTTCAGGATCATGGCATTCATGCGCGCATTGGCCTGGTGCAGCCAGTAGCGGCGCACGCCCTCGGGCGTCAGCCCGTGGTCGGAGAGAAACTCGACGATGAAGCGGTGGCCGGCGACGGTGACTTCCTTGAACACCTTGTTGCCGACCTGCTTAATCATGTTGCCTTCCATCTCGACGACGGAAGTGTCCTCCTGGCCGGCGCGGAGCAGGAAGCCGAAATTGGTGCGGATGTTGTTGGAGAACTGCGTCCAGCTGCGCGTGTCGACGATCTCGAAGCGGCCGGGCCGCGTCTCGCCGTCCGCGATCGGCTCGAGGATGACAGCGCTCGCGGCGTCGCCGAAGATGAAATGCGTCTGCCGGTCGCGGAAGTTCAAATGCGCGGTGATGATCTCCGGCGTGACGACCAGCACGCGCTTCTGCGCCCCGGTGCGCACGAGGTTGTAGGCGACGTGCAGGCCGGCGGCTGCCGACGAGCAGCCGAGCCCCATGTCGAAGCCCGCCCCGCTCATGCCGAGCGCGTTCTGGATCTCGATGGCGATCGCCGGATAGGGACGCTGGTGATGCGAGGCCGCGCAGATCACCATGTCGACGTCGTCCGGCCCCAGGCCCGCGTCGTCCAGCGCCCGCCTGGCCGCGGCGACGCCGAACTCGGCCATCACCGACAGCTCCTCGTCGGCGCGCGGCGGGATGCGCGGCGTCATCCGCTCCGGATCGAGGACGCCGTCGGGAAAGAGCATGTGCCGGCTCTTCACGCCGGAAGCGTGCTCAATGAAGCCGGTATCCGACTTCTGCAGCGGCGGCTCGCCCGCCGCTTCGCGCCGGGCGTTCTCCTTGTCGACCCATGCGTTGAAGCTCTCGACGAGCTGCTCGTTGCTGATGACGGCTTCGGGGATGTCGACGCCGATGCCGCTGATGATGACACGCTTCATTGTGTTCTTTTCCGTCGGGCGGCGCGAGCCGGCGCGGGCAACCGCCCGCAATCGTCGCGTCCGAGCCGTTTAAGCCGGTTTAACGCCGAGGGGAGGTTCACCAGGCGCAAATCTTCGTGTTCGTCTCGGGATTGGACCAGCAGGCCGGATCGTCGCTGGAGCGCACGTACTGGCCGGGAAGGCTGATCGAGCGGCCGCCGATCTCGACATACCCGTAGGCAAAGCCGGGCTGGTCGATCTCCAGCGTGTAGGCCGGATAGCCGCGCGCTTCGATGCGGAACGAGCCGCGCTTGTCGAGCGCGGTGAAATCGCACTGGAAATAGCCGTCGTCGGTGGTGAAGCAGCGCGCCTTCTTCGCCTGGGCGGGAAGCACGGCTGCGGCCGTCGCCGCGGCGAGAAACGCGGCGCCGAGCGACAGCGTTCTGGGGAGGGTCATGGAGTGTCCTTTCGGGAGGCATGCCGGACGCCGCGCATAGCGCACGCTCGCGGCGCCGTCGTCAAGGCGGGAGCGCGCTTCTTCCGCCATCAGCCGCGCACCGCGACGAGGAAGAGGCGCGGGAAGCGCAGCAGCACCGTGCCGTCGGCAGCGGGCGGGTGGGCGGCGGCGATCCTCGCCCGGTAGCCGGCGAGGAACTCCGCCTTCTCGGCATCGTCCAGCGGGTCGAGGAAGGGCTTCAGCCCGGTCGACATCAGCCATTCGACGATCGCGTCGGAACCGGCAAGCGGGTGGTTGTAGATCGTGTGCCAGATGTCGAGGCGTGCGGCCTTCGGCTTGAGCATGTCGTAATAGTGGCGCACCGGCGGCAGCGGTTCGCGCGCCGCGCCAGCGATCTTTGCCGCAAACGGCATGGCGGCGGCGACCTCGCTCATCGCCCGGTGCGTCGGCTCGGCGAGGTTGTCGGGCATCTGCACGGCGAGCGCGCCGCCGGGGACGAGGCAATCCATCAGCCGGGCGAGCAGCGCCGGGTGCTCGGGCAGCCACTGGAAGACTGCGTTGGCGAAGATCACGTCGACCGGCTCGGCCGGCTGCCAGGAGGCCGCGTCGGCGAGATCGAAGCGGACGCGCGGCAGGCGCTTGCTTGCCTTGTCGATCATGTCGGGAGAGGTGTCGAAACCGCTGACCTCGGCATCCGGCCAGCGCTCGACGAGGAGTTCGGTCGAATTGCCCGGGCCGCAGCCGGCGTCGACGACGCGGCGCGGTCTGTCGAGCGGGATTCGGGCGAGGAGGTCGCGAGCCGGCCGCGTGCGCTCGTCCTCGAACTTGAGATACTGCGCGGCGGACCAGTCGGGGCGGGTTGCGGTCACGGGCGGCTCCTCGTTGGTTTCCGGCGCCTCCATGCCACCGCGGCGCGGCGAAGGCCAGAGGGGGTAAGGTGGAGCGCCTTCTTCAACGACCGGAGATGCCGGCGGGACAGCGCCCCACCCGGCCGCTTCGCGGCCACCCTCCCCTGAAGGGGAGGGAAACCCCGGCGCCCGTCTTCGCAGACAAGCGCGATCGTGCCTGGGAGGGCATTGCGGGTTCGCGGAATCCGTGAATGTCGGCAGGCCGGCTCTCATGACGTGTCCGGCGCTTCCAGCACTTCCAGGGCGAAATGCTGCAGGTCGGCGAGGATCTGGTGCACCTCGTGCCTTTCCCGGCGGCGGGAACCGGGCGCGCGGCCGGGACGCAGCGGCGACAGGCGGCCGATACGGACGGCGGCGGGCCGAGTGCCGGGGCGGCGACCGTCGGAATGACGGGAGGGGTGCGGATCCGGGTGCAGACCGGGTTCCTGTGTCCGTCCTTCGAGCATGGCGCTGAGCCGGGCGTCGCGCCGGGCACGCCAGTGGGCGAAGCGCAGCGCCTCTTTCGGCAGGTCGTCGAGCACGGCGGCAAGCGCTGCGAGGCGGAGATTCAGCCGTGTCGCGTCGATGGGGTCGAACGGCGTCGGCGTCGGCGGCAGGCGGTGGAGGACGGTGAGGCCCGGCACCGAGATACGCGGCGCGACGCTCGCCGGGACGCTGCGCAGACGCCGTGCCGGCGGACGCAGCGTGTCGAACAGCGGCAGGCAGATGCGGGCCGGGACGGCGCGGGGCGGCGACGGGGCGAACCGCGCGCCGTGGGGGAAGACGATCGCGGTCGGGCTCGGCTTGCGTTTCGGCGTCTGCGCGGAGGGTTTAAGGCGCGGCGGCGGCAGGCTGAGCCCGCGCGCGGCGACCACGATCAGCCGCCGCGCCGCCGATTCGGCCGGGTGCAGGATGGCGAGCACCGCGCGGTAGAGATGGCGCGGCAGCGTCGGGCGGGCCGCCTCCCCGGTGACGACTTCCCCCGTGACGGCGGCGACCATGGCCACCATCATGGCGAGGATGCGCTTCAGCGCGTCGCGGTTATGCTCGATCACACAGTTCCAGTCCACCGCCATCGCCGCCTCCTTTCCAGGGCGGAATCGTCATGCATGGCGAAGGGAGGGGGATAGAAATGATACGGATTTCCCGCGGGAGTCGGTCAAGGGGTTGAAACGACGAGGGAATATTTTCAAGCGGGCGGCGGCGGGGCGGCCTTTGTTCCCCGCTGCGGAGGTCGCGCTCCATCGAGCACCCGTCATCCGGCCGCTTCGCCGCCACCTTCCCCCGCAAGGGGGAAGGAAAGGCGCCCTACTGAGTCAGCCGCCTTTAGGCAATCCGCCGGGTTTGATCGCGTCGGGGCCGAGGCGACGATCATTGTCCTTCCCCTCGCCTTCGAAACTGCCTTCGGATGATTCGATGCCGCTGTAGCCCGCGGAGGGGAAGTGCATGGAGAATACCAGTCGTCCGGCCCGCCCTCACCGATACACATCGCGGCGATTGCCGATACGCACGACGACGACCGTGACGACTTCATCCTCGATAGCGGCGACGTTGCGGAAGTCGCCGACCCGATACTTCCATAAGCCCGAGAGCGGGCCGGCGAGCGCCTCGCCGATCTCGCGGGGATCGGCGCGGTCGACAATGCGGTCGCGGATGAAGCGGGCGATCCTTTCGCGGTCCGCGGCTCCGAGGCGCTTCAGGTCCTTCTCGGCGCGCTTTTCGAAACGGACCCGCCAAGGCATGGATCAAACCCGGTCGGACGACGCGTCGAGATCAATGTCCAAATTGCGCAGCACATCCTCGAACTCAACGAATTCCGGATTGTCGCGCATGCGCTGTTCCGCGAGGTAGGCGTCCTCCATGTCGGCGAGGTATTCGAGGATCGCTTCGCGGGCGTAGAAGCTCTTCGTCCGGCCCGTCTTGCGGGCCAGATCGTCGAGTCGCTTTTCGATATCCGGTGGCAGTCTCAGCGCAAGCATGGCGGGAACTCCTTTGCTATACATGTATAGCAAAGGCCGCCTTCCGACAAGAAACAGGAACGGCTACCGCGTCAGCCGCTTGTAGGTCACCCGCTTCGGGTTGACCGAATCGGGGCCGAGGCGGCGGATCTTGTCCTGCTCGTAGTCCTCGAAATTGCCCTCGAACCACTCGACGTGGCTGTCGCCTTCGAAGGCGAGGATGTGGGTGGCC
>CAJPFN010000037.1 GCA_905339215.1 Rhizobiaceae bacterium | reverse complement strand
AGGTGGCCGGCGGCGAGAGAGGAGGCGCCGACGATGTGCACGTCGTGCTCGACGGCGAGCCTCGCGATCTCCTCGGGCGTCTGGAACATCGAGCCGACCGTGACGTCGAAGCCGAGGTCGGCGAAGGCGGTGGCGATGACCTTCTGGCCGCGGTCGTGGCCGTCCTGGCCCATCTTGGCGACGAGAATGCGCGGCTTCGCCCCGGTCTTCTTCGCGAAGGCCTCGACCTTGTCCTGGACGCGGTCGACGGTGGCGTTCTCGCCGATCTCCTTGCGGTAGACGCCGGAAATGGTGCGCACCTCGGCGACGTGGCGGCCGAACACCTTTTCCAGCGCCAGCGAGATCTCGCCGACGGTGGCCCTGGCGCGCGCGGCGCGCACGGCGAATTCGAGCAAATTGCCGTCGCCCTGCGCGGCGCGCGTCAGGTCGGCCAGCGCGCCCTCCACTGCGGCGACGTCGCGCGTACCCTTCAATTGCTGCAGCTTGGCGAGCTGGCGGGCGCGGACTTCGGCGTTGTCGACCTTGAGCACGTCGATCTCGATCTCGCGCTCGGGCTTGAAGGCGTTGACGCCGACCATCACCTGCTCGCCGGAATCGATGCGCGCCTGGGTGCGCGCCGCGGCCTCCTCGATACGCATCTTGGGGATGCCCTTCTCGATCGCCGCCGCCATGCCGCCGAGGCTTTCCACCTCCTCAATGTGGGAAAGCGCCCGCGCAGCGAGGTCGTGGGTGAGCCTCTCGACGAAGGCCGAGCCGCCCCACGGGTCGATGATGCGGGTGGTGCCGGACTCCTTCTGCAAGACAATCTGCGTGTTGCGGGCAATCCGCGCCGAATGGTCGGTGGGCAGCGCCAGCGCCTCGTCGAAGGCGTTGGTGTGCAGCGACTGGGTGTGGCCCTGGGTCGCGGCCATCGCCTCGATCATGGTACGCACGATGTTGTTGTAGGGGTCCTGCGCGGTGAGCGACCAGCCCGACGTCTGCGTGTGGGCGCGCAGCGCCAGCGACTTGTCGCTCTTCGGTGAAAAGTTCTTCTTCATCAGCGCCGCCCAGATGAGGCGCCCGGCGCGCTGCTTGGCGACCTCCATGAAGAAGTTCATGCCGGCGTTCCAGAAGAAGGAGAGGCGCGGCGCGAAGCTGTCGACGTCGAGGCCCGCGGCGACGCCGGCGCGCACGTATTCGATGCCGTCGGCGATGGTGTAGGCGAGCTCGAGGTCGACCGTCGCCCCGGCCTCCTGGATGTGGTAGCCGGAGATCGAGATCGAGTTGAACTTCGGCATGTTCCGCGAAGTGTATGAAAAGATGTCGGAAATGATCCGCATCGACGGCTTCGGCGGGTAGATGTAGGTGTTGCGGACCATGAACTCCTTGAGGATGTCGTTCTGGATGGTCCCGGCGAGATCCTTCAACGCGACGCCCTGTTCCTCGCCGGCGACGATGTAGAGCGCCATGATCGGCAGCACGGCGCCGTTCATGGTCATCGACACGGTCATCTCGTTAAGCGGGATGCCGTCGAAGAGCTGGCGCATGTCGAGGATGGAATCGATCGCCACGCCTGCCATGCCGACGTCGCCGGCCACCCGCGGATGGTCACTGTCGTAGCCGCGGTGCGTGGCGAGGTCGAAGGCGACGGAAAGGCCTTTCTGCCCGGCGGCGAGGTTGCGGCGGTAAAACGCGTTGGATTCCTCCGCCGTCGAGAAACCGGCATATTGACGGATCGTCCACGGCTGCTGGACGTACATGGTCGGGTAGGGGCCGCGGATGAACGGCGCGAGGCCCGGATAGCTGTCGAGAAAGGGCAGGCCGGCGAGGTCGGCGTCAGAATAGGCGCGGCGGATGGAGATGCCTTCCGGCGTCTGCCATTCGGCTGCTTCGATCTCGGGCGAGGGTGCTGCGGGGGCGGTCCAGCCGATCTTGGAAAAGTCAGGGATCATGATCAGCCCTCGATCGTCTCGTCGATGCGCAGCGCCGGCATCGCCTCGCAGAACACGGCACCGTCGGTCGGCACGGGGCGGCGCCCGGCGGCGAGCGTCGACACCGGGCGCTCGGTCTTGGCCGGATAGAGCGTGGTGCCGACGATCACGCGCTCGCCGGCCTTGTAGAGCGCAGCGCGGCGCTCGCGCGCTTCGCCGACGCGCGCCTGGAAGCGGCCGACCGACAGGCTGGCGAGCATGCCGCCCTCCGCCTCGATCGCCTGGAACTCGGCCCAGGCCTTTTCGCAGAGCGCGTCCGTCAGCGCCTCGATGCCGCCGGCGCCGGCCGCCGGATCGGCGACGAAGTCGATGTGGCTCTCGCCGGCCATGACCAGCTGGATGTTGCGCGCCACGCGGCGGGCAAAATCGTCGGGCAGGCCGTGGGCGATGGTGTAGGGCAGCACCGAGATCGAATCGGCGCCGCCGGTCGCCGCGGCGAAGGTAGCGATCCCCGCGCGCAGGACGTTGGTCTCCGGGTCCTTCACCGTCATCATGCGCCACGACGTCTCGGCATGGACCATGGCCGGCGCGGGCGGGATCGAGCAGGCCTCCTGGACGCGGGTCCAAAGGCGGCGCAGTGCCCGCAGCTTAGCCGTCGACAGGAACTGGTCCTGGTCCACGGCGACGGCGAAGCCGATATGGGGGGCGGCGTAGACGAGCGGCTGGCGGGCGGCCTCGAACATGCGCAGGTGCGCGACCGCGGTGGCGAGCACGGCGCCGAGTTCCTGCGCCTCGGTGGCGCCGGCATTGTGATAGACGCGGCCGTCGGCCTCGAGCAGCGCGCCGGGCACGCCGAGGGCGAAGAAATGCGCCAGCGACTGCGGCATCGAGGCTTGCAGCGCCTCGATCGACATGCGCAGCCGGCCGGTGGCGGCGAAGATCGCCGACGGATCGATGCCGAAGGCGAGGCTCAACCGCGTCGGATCGACCCGGCGCGCCGAAAGAAGGGCCACGAACCAGTCGACGCTGGCCCGGCTCATCGGGTGCACGTCGGTGCGCAGGTGGACCTTGCCGAGCGGGACGCCGTCGAGGGCCTGCGCCAGCGCCTCGGCATTCGCCGGCAGGCCGTAGCCGAAGGCGTTGGGTGCGCCCTCGAAGACGAGCGCCAGACCGGTGGCGCCGTTGGCGACGTCGTCGAGCGCCTGGGCGTTGGCGCGGGCGGGATCGGGATCGTCGATGCGCTGAACGACCGCCCAGCGCGCCGCCGGATCGCTGCGCGGGACAAGCGTCGCCGTTGCGCGGGCGTAGAGCGGCTCGACGACGATACCGTCGTCGGTCCGTGCCGTCAGCGCCGCCTCGAACGAGGCCCCACCCAGCGCCTTCTCGGCGAGCGCACGCCACCGTTCGCGATCGGACGGTGCGAACCCGGTTTCCGCCAGCAGTCTCCGGCCCTCCATCGTTCCTCCCGCACTGCCACTTTCCAACGTCGCGATCGACCTTAGGGATTGGCACTCCGTGCCGCAATGCAACAATTGCCGCAACCGGGTCCGCGCGATGCCCGAGGGCGATCGATCCGGGGTCTGAATTGCCAAAGGCGGGGCGCGGACGCAAGCCGCCCGCCGCCGCATTTTGCCGCAACGTCATTGTCGCCCGGCACGGCGCTGATTATACCGGCGGGAGCGGCGCGGCGAACGGATTGCCCGCCCGAACGGCGCGCCCCAGCGGAGATCTCCATGGCCGACGACAACAGCCTCTTCATCGGCGCCAGCCGGAAGCCCGACGACAGCTACCAGAGGCCGGAGAAGCTGCTGCTGAAATACGGCAACCGGCACGGGATCGTCACCGGCGCGACCGGCACGGGCAAGACGGTGACGCTGCAGATCCTGGCGGAAGGCTTCTCCAATGCCGGCGTGCCGGTGTTCTGCGCCGACATCAAGGGCGACCTGTCGGGCATCGCCGCAACCGGCGAGGCCAAGGATTTTCTCCTCAAGCGCGCCGAGGCGATCAAGCTCGATCCCTATGAGTTCCAGCAGTTCCCGGTGATCTTCTGGGACCTGTTCGGCGAGCAGGGCCACCCGATCCGCGCCACGGTGTCGGAGATGGGGCCGCTGCTCCTGTCTCGGCTGATGAACCTGACCGACGCGCAGGAAGGCGTGATGAACATCGCCTTCCGCATCGCCGACGAGGAGGGCCTGCTGCTGCTCGACCTGAAGGATCTGCAGGCGCTGCTGGCCAACATCGCCGAGCGGGCCGGGGAGATCGGCGCGCGCTACGGCAACGTGACCAAGCCTTCGGTCGGCGCCATCCAGCGGTCACTGCTGGTGCTCGAGCAGCAGGGCGGCGCCAACTTCTTCGGCGAGCCGGCGCTGCGCATCGAGGACATCATGCGCACCACGCGTGACGGCCGCGGCGCCATCAACGTGCTCGCCGCCGACAGGCTGATGATGAACCCGCGGCTCTACGCGACCTTCCTGCTCTGGCTGATGTCGGAACTGTTCGAGGAACTGCCCGAGGTGGGCGACCCGGAGCGGCCGAAGCTGGTCTTCTTCTTCGACGAGGCGCATCTTCTCTTCAACGACGCGCCGCGCGCGCTGATCGAGCGCGTCGAGCAGGTGGTGCGCCTGATCCGGTCGAAGGGCGTCGGCGTCTACTTCGTCACGCAGAACCCGCTCGACGTGCCGGAAACGGTGCTGGCGCAATTGGGCAACCGGATTCAACACGCTCTCCGCGCGTATACGCCGCGCGAGCAGAAGGCGGTGAAGACGGCCGCCGACACGTTCCGGCCGAATCCCGACTTCAGCTGCTTCGAGGCGATCACCAAGCTCGGCACCGGCGAGGCGCTGGTGTCGACGCTGGAGGAGAAGGGCATCCCCTCGATGGTCCAGCGCACGCTGGTCAGGCCGCCGTCGTCGCGGCTCGGCCCGATCACGCCGCAGGAGCGGCGCGCCGTCATCGCCGAAAGCCCGGTCTCCGGCCAGTACGACAAGACGGTCGACCGCGAATCGGCCTTCGAGATGCTGCAGAAGCGCGCCGAGCACGCGCGCGCCACGGTCGACGAGGAACGCGACGACGAGCGCGACGAGCGGGGAGGGGGACGCTGGACGTTGCCCGATTTCGACGGCCGTGACGATCGGCGCGACGACCGCTACGACGAGCCGCGCAGGCAGACGAGGCCGCGCACAACCGCGCCGCGGCAGCCGCGCCCGTCGAACCGGCAGACGGTGACCGAAGCCGCCATCAAGTCGGTGGTGCGCTCGGTCGGCTCCTCGGTCGGCCGCGCCCTGGTGCGCGGCATCCTGGGGAGCCTGTCGCGGCGCTGAGCGGCGAAGAGGCGCCCACGCAGCTCCAGCAGGGACGCAAGTTACAACAGTCCGGTTCCAGATCGCGCCGAACTGTTGGAACAACACCCGGCCCGGTCAGGAAACCGCCAGCCCCGACGTCACCAGGATCGGCGTCTTGTTGGGCACGCGCTCGTAGAGGTCGATGATGTCCTGGTTGAGCAGGCGCACGCATCCCGAAGAGACCGACTTGCCGATCGACCACCATTCCGGTGAACCGTGCAGGCGGTAGAGCGTGTCCTCACCATCCTGGAAGATGTAGAGAGCGCGGGCGCCGAGCGGGTTGTCGAGGCCGGGCGGCATGCCGCCATTGGCGGCGCTGTATTTGGCGAGCTCCGGCTGCCGGCCGATCATCTCGTCCGGCGGCGTCCACTTCGGCCAGGCCTGCTTCCACTGGATGATGGCGCGGCCGGCCCATTCGA
The DNA here is from genome assembly GCA_905339215.1 of Rhizobiaceae bacterium. Classification (GTDB taxonomy): domain Bacteria; phylum Pseudomonadota; class Alphaproteobacteria; order Rhizobiales; family Rhizobiaceae; genus DUSC01. The sequence continues at coordinate 83,783 of CAJPFN010000037.1, read as the reverse complement.
AGCCGGCCCGCCCCAGCCCGACGCCGTAGCGGATCGCCTCGCCGCCTTCGCGGACGAGGTAGAGGTAGTGCATCGACGTGTCGACGACGATGGTGCCCGGCCGCTCGCCGGTCGGGTCGGGGACGATCTGGCGCAGGTAGCGCCGGTCCATCTTGTCGATCGGGATCGCCGGGAGCATGAAGCCGCCGTCCTCGCGCGCCGCGTACATGGCGGCATAGCCGCCGAAGGCCGAATCGACGCTGACCCGCGGCAGCGCGGGCGGCGCCTCTTCCTGGCGGACGGTGGTGCAGGCGGACAGGACCGCGGCCGAGACGCCGGCAGCGGAGAGGCCGAGGAAGCGGCGCCGGGTGAGGGGATCGGCGATGGGCGTTTCTGAGGTCATGTCGGTCCGTTTTTCTTGCGTCAGGTGAACTGCCGGCGGCGACGCACCGGCAGGCGCAACCCTCCCAATGCGCGGACCGCAGAGGGGGTTCCGAATTCGGCCTGAGGGTGAAGAAAGATGGGCGGCCATGTGGCAGTCGCGTCCTGTTGCCGATCGGCAACAGGACCTCAGCCGGCCGCGATCAGCCCTTCGAGCGAGGGCAGGATGACGTCGGGCCTGAGGTCGAGATACTCGTCCGGCTGGTTCGCCCGGTTGATCCACACCGTGCGGAAGCCGAAGCGCGCCGCGCCGGCGACGTCCCAGCGGTTGGACGACTGGAAAGAAACGGCGTCGGGATAGAGCCGCCAGCGGGTCGCTACCATGTCGTAGACGGCCGGATCGGTCTTGAAGCGGCGCACGGCGTCGACGGAAAAGACCTCGTCGAGGACCTGGTCGAGCGCTGCCGAGCGGACCGCGGCGTCGAGCATGGCCGGCGAGCCGTTGGAGAGGATGGCAATCCGCGCCCCGTCCGCCTTGAGCGCCCGCAGCACCGAGGGCACTTCCGGGTAGCAGTCGAGATGCCAGTAGGCGTCGAGCAGGTCGGCGCGCAGCGACCGGTCCGCACTCGGCACCCGGGCGAAGGCGAAGTCGAGGGCCTGCTCTGTCAATTGCCAGAAATCCTGGTAGGCGCCCATCAGCGTGCGTGTCCACGAATATTCGAGCTGCTTGGCCCGCCAGATCTCGGAGAACAGCTGCCCGTCGGGGCCGATCCGCTCGGCGTGGCGCCGCACCGCGGCATGGACGTCGAACAGCGTCCCGTAGGCGTCGAAGACATAGGCGGAATGGCGCATCGGTCCCTCTCGTCGCGAGAGGGTCCGCGAATGCGGCCGCCCCGTCAAGCGACGTCGCTGTCGCGCCCTGGCATCAGCGATTCCCGCGCATTAGCCGGTTGACGGACGCCGGCGGAAGGTATTCTTGCATGGCTCCGGACTATCCGAGGGAGACTGACATGACGCTTGCGGTGCCCGCCCTGTCCACGACGTGGACCTTCGTCGACGGCGACTGGTACGAGGGTAACGTGGCGATCGTCGGCCCGCGCTCGCACGCCATGTGGCTGGGCTCGAGCGTCTTCGACGGCGCCCGCTGGTTCGAAGGGGTGGCGCCGGACCTCGACCAACACGCCCGCCGCGTCAATTCCTCGGCGATCGCGCTCGGCCTCGACCCGACGCGCACCCCCGCCGACATCGTCGACCTGACCTGGGAAGGCCTGAAGAAGTTCGACGGCAAGACGGCCGTCTACATCCGCCCGATGTACTGGGCCGAGCACGGCGGCTACATGGGCGTGCCCGCCGACCCGGCGTCGACCCGCTTCTGCCTGTGCCTGTACGAATCGCCGATGATCGCGCCGAGCGGGTTTTCGGTGACGGTGTCGCCGTTCCGCCGGCCGACCATCGAGACCATGCCGACCAACGCCAAGGCGGGCTGCCTCTATCCGAACAACGGCCGCGCCATCATCGAGGCGAAGATGCGCGGCTTCGACAACGCGCTGGTGCTGGACATGCTTGGCAACGTCGCCGAGACGGGGTCGTCCAACATCTTCATGGTCAAGGACGGCCAGGTCTACACGCCGGGCGCCAACGGCACGTTCCTGTCGGGCATCACAAGGGCGCGCACGATTTCGCTGCTCGCCGAGGAAGGCATCGACGTGGTCGAGAAGGCACTGACCGTGCGCGAGTTCCTCGAGGCCGACGAGATCTTCTCGACCGGCAACCATTCCAAGGTCGTGCCGGTGACGCGCATCGAGGAGCGCAACCTGCAGCCCGGCCCGGTCGCCAAGAAGGCGCGACAGCTCTACTGGGACTGGGCGCATTCGACTTCCGCCCGGTAAGGCACTAGATTTGTCCCCGTGCGCAGCGGCCTGACTGCCGGCTGCCGGCGCATCGCCGTTTTCCCGGGCACCCCCCGCCCGTCCAATGCCAAGAAGGAGCATGATCCATGGCTTTCACACTGCCTGAACTCCCCTACGACTACGAGGCGCTGCAGCCCTTCATGTCGAAGGAGACGCTCGAATACCATCACGACAAGCACCACAAGGCCTATGTCGACAACGGCAACAGGCTCGCCGCGGAAGCCGGCATGGACGGGCTTTCGCTCGAGGAGATCGTCAAGCAGTCATTCGGCAAGAATGCCGGCCTGTTCAACAACGCCGGTCAGCACTACAACCACATCCACTTCTGGAAGTGGATGAAGAAGGGCGGCGGCGGCACCAAGCTGCCGGGCGCGCTGGCGAAGGCGATCGACGCCGACCTCGGCGGCTACGACAAGTTCCGCGCCGACTTCATCAACGCCGGCGTCACCCAGTTCGGCTCGGGCTGGGCCTGGCTGTCGGTGAAGGACGGCAAGCTCGCCATCTCGAAGACGCCGAACGGCGAGAACCCGCTGGTGCACGGCGCGTCGCCGATCCTCGGCGTCGACGTGTGGGAGCACTCCTACTACATCGATTACCGCAACGCCCGGCCGAAATACCTGGAAGCCTTCGTCGACAGCCTGATCAACTGGGACTACGTGCTGGAGATGTACGAGAAGGCGAAGGGCTGACGGGCCCGCGCCGCCTCGATCGCACCGACGGAAACCCCGGCCGCGCCGGGGTTTCCGCATTTTCGCAAACAGCGTTCGGTTTCACGCAACCGTGAAGGGCAGGGCGGGATGATTTCCGCCACGATGGCGTTGGTTCTCGTGCAGCATTCAATGCACCCCGGAGGGACTTCATGAAACGACTGATACTCGCAATCTCGGCCGTCGCGCTCGTCTCGGGCGCGGCCGTCGCCGACCCGATCGCCGACCGCAAGGCGCTGATGAAGGAACGCGGTGGCCTCGTCGGCCAGCTGGCGCCGGTGGCGAAGGGCGAGAAGCCTTTCGACGCGGCGGCCGTTCTCGCCGCTCTCCAGGGCCTCGCGGCGAACGGCGACAAGTTCGACGCCGACGCCCTCTTCCCCGCCGGCAGCGACACCGGCGACACCAAGGCCTCGCCGAAGATCTGGGAAGACATGGCCGGCTTCAAGGCGGTCGAGGCGAAGTTCGAAGCCGATGTCGACGCTGCCATCGCCGCGCCGCCGCAGGATCTCGACGCCTTCAAGGCGCAGTTCGGCGCCATCGCCTCGAACTGCGGCACCTGCCACCAGACCTATAGGCTCCCGCAGAGCTGATCGGCGCGCATGGGGCTCGTCGGAAGGGTCAGCGCCGCTGCAATCCTCCTCGCCGTCGCGGGGGGAGCAGCGTTCTGGCTGCTGACGACGCCCCATCCGCTGGACGGCGGCGAGATCGCCGCGCTCGGGACAGGCGATTCCGCGCGCGGCGAGAAGGTCTTTAACGCCGGCGGCTGCTCGTCCTGCCACGCCAGACCGAAGTCGGAGGGCGCGGCGCGGTTGCAGCTCGTCGGCGGCGTCGAGCTCAACACGCCGTTCGGCACGTTCGTGGCGCCCAACATCTCCCAGGATCCGCGCGACGGCATCGGGCTGTGGTCGTTGGAAGACTTCGCCAACGCCATGTTGCGCGGCGTCTCGCCCGGGAGCGAGCACTATTATCCGGCCTTCCCCTATTCCTCGTATGCGCGCATGGCGCCGGGCGACGTCGCCGACCTCTACAGCTACATGAAGACGCTGCCGGCGATCGCCGGCGCCGCACCCGACCACCGGCTCGGCTTCCCCTTCAACATCCGCCGCGGGCTTGGCCTGTGGAAGTTGCTGCACCTCGGCGGCGAGCCGGTGATCACGCTGGCCGACGACGCGTCCGAAGCGGTCCGCCGCGGGCGCTACCTCGTCGAGGGTCCGGGCCATTGCGGCGAGTGCCACACGCCGCGCGACCTCTCGGGCGGCGTGAAGAAGGGCGAATGGCTGGCCGGCGCGGTCGCCGCGGAGGGGACCGGCAACATTCCCAACATCACGTCCGGTGACGGCGGCATCGGCGCCTGGTCGGCCGAGGAGATCGCCTTCTTCCTCGAAAGCGGCTTCACGCCGGACTTCGATTCGGCGGGCGGCGCCATGGCGGAAGTGATCAAGAACACCGCGCTGCTCGCCCCGGAAGACCGCGCCGCGATCGCCGCCTATCTGAAGGCGGTGCCGCCGCGGCCGAACGGCTACCCGGCGGCGGCGAAGCCGGCGTCGTAGCGCGGCGCGAACCGGGCATATGCTCAGAACAGCTTGATGCTTTCGTACCAGGCGTCGAAATCCGACCGGTAGGCGCCAAAATCCTCCGGCGTAGTGACCAGGATGAGCAGGTAGCTGCCGCGCGGCCCGACGCCATAGCCGCCGAAGACCTGCTTCGACCCTTCTTTTGCGCTGACGGTGCGATACCACTTCCAGCCGTTGCCGGCGCCTTCGTCGATCAGGGTCCAACGCGCCGCCGGAATGCCGGTCACGCTGACCCCGAATGCCTCGATGTCGGCGGCCTGTTCCTGGGTGCCCAGCTTGGCGACGCCAATGACCGAGGTGCCCTCATGTTCGCCGACGAGGCCACCCCAGCCGCCACCGAACTCCCGCGTCGCCATCTTGGTTCCCGCCGGAATCAGCATGGAAAATCCGTAGTCGGCGGCGGTGTATTCGCGCCATTCCTGAGCCCTGGCCCCGGTCGCTGACGCGAACACGGCAAGGAAAAAGGCGATCAGGCCATAGAAACGGGTATGCCGTCGCATACTGACCTCCCAAGGCACCGCGCTGTCGGCGGTGCGAATGCGCGATATGACTGCCGGGCAATACGACCGCGCAGCTCGACCTTATTGACGCTAGGGAAGTTTGGCAAACGGCGTTTTGTCCCGCCCGCGTCCGCGCGCATTGCCACGGGCCCCATCCTCTCCACCGCGTCGTGCTCGGTCGCGCGCTCGGCTCCGCCCAATGCGCCGGAACCGCGCTGTGAGGACAAAGGCGAGCTATTGATCCGCCTTCCCGTTCAGCGGTCGCCGAGGAACTCGAAGCCGTCCTCGAAGAAGACGTTGTAGTTGCAGGTGATCTCCTCGCCGGCGGCGATGTCCTTCACGGCGTAGGCGACGTCGCCGTCGGAGAAGTCGGTGTTCGGATCGTCGGCGTGGTTCATGTAGCGCGCGTCGTCGGCCTCGAAGACGATGAAGCGCGGGTCCTTGCGCCGTGGATAGCAGTAGCGGTCGAGATAGGATTTGACCGCGCCATCCTGCGCTTCCCAGAGCTCGACCGGGATCAGCCGGTCGAAGCGCTCGTCGAGCCGCCAGATCAAGGTTCCCCTGGCGATGGGCTGGCGGGAATAGAGACCGATGCCCTGGATGGGAGACTTGTCGAGATAGGTTTCGACGAGCAGCATGCGTTTTCCTTCAGATGTCGGCAGTGACGGGTTCGGCGGCGCGAGGACCGGCCGGCGCGCCGTGTGCCGCCTTGCCCGGCGCGGGCAGCGCCTTCATGACGAGCACAAGCCCCGCCACGACGAGGAACGCAAGCATTTCGTAGAGCAGCGCCGCCTCGAGGCTGTTGATGAAGGCCGGATGGGGCATCGACCCCGCGGCGAACTGACCGGAGAGGGTCGAAAAGAAGATCTGGCCGGTGATGGCGATGCCGACCGCGCTGCCGATCTGCTGGAAGGACTGGAGCGCGCCCGAACCCGACCCGGCGTCGCGCGGCGGTACGGTCGAGAGAACCGTCTGGAACATCGGCGAGATGCCCACGCCGAGGCCAAAGCCGCACAGCGCCAGCGGCGCGACGAGGTCCCAGTGGTCGACGGCATCGCCCGTGCCGGACACGACGAAGCGCAGGACGGCCATGCCGACGACGAGAGACAGCGCGCCGACGGCGATGCGTCGGCGCGGCCAACGCGTGCCGAGCCGGCCCGAAGCGATCGAGGCAATCAGCACGCCGACCGGGAACGGCGTCGTCGTAAGGCCTGATTCGAGCGGCGAGAAGCCGAAGCCGCTCTGCAGGAAGACGGCGAGGACCAGGAAGAAGCCGGAGACCCCGGAGAAGAAGACGATGGTCATCGTCGAGCCGAGGAGGAAGCTGCCGTTTGTCAGAAGCGCGACTGGTAGAAGTTCGCTGGCGCCGCGCCGGGCCTGCCGGCGCTCGTGGAGGAAGAAGGCGACGAAGCCGAGAAGCGACGCCGCGATCATGGCGAAGGTCCAGCCCGGCCAGCCGAGCGTGTGGCCCTCGATCAGCGGGAAGACGAGCAGGAACACCGACAGGCCGGCGATCGCCATGCCGCCCCAGTCGTTCTTCATGTCGGGATGCGGCTTCGTGGCGGGCACTGCGGCCATGGCGGCGGCGATGGTGAACAGGCCGATCGGGATGTTGACGAGGAAGATCGGCCGCCAGTCGAGCCCGAACAGGTCGCCTTCGATGAGAAGGCCACCCGTCAGCGGCCCGGCGACCGAGGCGAGGCCGGCGGAGAGGCCGAACAGCGAGAAGGCGAGCGCGCGCTCCTTCGGCGGGAACATGACCTGGGCGAGCGCCAGCACCTGCGGCATCATCGCGGCACCGGCAAAACCCTGCAGCACGCGGGCGGCAATCAGCGTGTTCATCGTCGGGGCGACGCCGCACAGGAGCGAGAACAGGGTGAAGCCGGCGACGCCGGCGATGAACATCGGCTTGCGGCCGATGCGGTCGCCGAGCCGGCCGAAGGGCAACAGGCCGAGCGCGAAAGCAAGCACGTAGGCCGCCGCCACCCATTCGATCTGGGCGCTGGTGGCGCCCATGCCGGCCTGCATGCGCGGCAGCGCGACGTTGACGATGGAGACGTCGACGAGGTTCATGAAGCCGGCGAGCAGCAGGATGCCGAGCGCGAACCAGCGACGCGGATAGGCGTCGGCGGCGGAAGGGGGAGGGGTCATGGGAGAAGTCCTGAATGCTGGGGGGCGGGATTCCTGACGGCGCGCTCCAGTTCGGCGGCGACGCGGTCGAAATTGACGAGGTTGTCGCCGGGCGAACGCTGTGAGGCGATCATGCCGCCGATCACCATCGAGGCGGCGGCCGCCGGGTCGAGGTCGGCGCGGAAGCTGCCGTCGGCGCGGCCGCGCGCGAGGATTTCCGCGATCTGCCCGTGCCAGAACGCCTGTAGCGGCTGCATCACGGCGGCCACCTTCGGGTCGCGGCGGGCGCGCTCGGACAGTTCCGACATGACGACGAAGGCCTCGCGGCCGGCGAGCGTCTCGCGGAAGTCGGCAAACTCCAGGCGCAGGACCTCCAGCGCGGCCAGGCCGTCGCGCGAACGGCGCAGGTGCTGGGCCTTGAATTCGTCGCGCAGCGACTGGGCGACGAGCTCGACGAGCGCCTCCTTCGACGGCACGTGGTAGTGCAGCGTGGCGATGTTGATGCCGACGCGCTCGGCGATGTCGCGGGTGCGCAGACCCTCGAAGCCGCGCTCGGCGATGAGCGCGCGCGCGGCCGCGGCGATTTCCGTGCGGCGATGGTCGGTGTCGCGGCGGGCCGGTTCGGGGGTGGTTGTCATCGGGCAATCAACCAATTGATGGAGAGACAATCAATCAATTGATGGAGAATGGCGCAGGAGTCAAGGGGGCAACGAAAGACGGGGGCCCTTGTCCGCGGTGAGGCACGGGCTCCGCAGGACGATGAAGCGCCGAGGCGCTTGCCCGTGGATGACGAAGCGCGAGCGCCCCACGGCCGTCAGGCCGCCCGCCGCGCCCTCAGTGCACACTGCACCTGACCTTCAGCCCGCCTTCCCAGTGACCTTGAGCGCGAAGGCGTAGGTGTAGGCGATCTCTTCCAGCCGTGAGAAACGCCCGGAGGCGCCGGCATGGCCGGCGTCCATGTTGATGCGGAAGAGGACGGGATTCTTGCCGCTCTTCTTTTCGCGCAGGCGGGCGACCCATTTGGCCGGCTCCCAGTAGGTGACGCGCGGGTCGGTGAGGCCGGCGAGCGCCAGGATCGGCGGGTAGTCCTTCGCTGCGACGTTGTCGTAGGGCGAATAGGCGGCAATCGTGCGGTAGTCGGCCTCCGAGACGATCGGGTTGCCCCATTCGGGCCATTCCGGGGGGGTGAGCGGCAGCGTCTCGTCGAGCATGGTGGCGAGCACGTCGACGAAGGGCACCTCGGCGACGATCGCGCCGAACGCCTCCGGCGCCATGTTGACGACCGCGCCCATCAGCATGCCGCCGGCCGAGCCGCCCTGGGCGACGATGCGGTCGTGCGACGTGTAGCGCTCGGCGACGAGATGGCGGGCCGCGGCGATGAAATCGGTGAAGGTGTTCGCCTTCTTCTGCCGCTTACCGTCCTCGTACCAGGTAAAACCCTTGTCCTTGCCGCCGCGGACATGGGCGATGGCGTAGACGAAGCCGCGGTCGACGAGCGACAGGCAGTTGGTGTTGAAGGCGGCGGGAATGGAGATACCGTAGGAGCCGTAGCCGTAGAGCAGGCACGGCGCGCTGCCGTCGAGCGGGGTGTCCTTGTGGAAGAGCAGCGAGATCGGCACCAGCTCGCCATCCTTCGCCGGCGCCATCAGCCGGCGGGTGACGTAGTGTTCGGGGTCGTGGCCGGAAGGCACCTCCTGGGTCTTGAGCAGGGTCCGCTCGCGAGTGCGCATGTCGTAGTCGAAGAGCTGCGCCGGCGTCGTCATCGACGAATAGGAGAAGCGCATCGTGTCGGTGTCGTATTCGTAGGAACCCGACAGGCCGAGCGAGAAGGCCTCCTCGTCGAAGGTGACGATGTGCTCCTCGCCGGTGGCGCGTTCGCGCACGACGATGCGCGGCAGGCCATCCTTGCGCTCCAGCCGGACCAGCCAGCCGGCGAAAGCGAGGATGGAGAGGATCAGCCGGCCGGGATCATGCGGGACGAGGTCCTGCCAGTTGGCGCGCGAGGGTTCGAGTACGGGGGCGGTGACGACCTTGAAGTCCTTGGCGCCGTCGGCGTTGGTCAGGATGAAGAAGACGTCGCCGCCGTCCTCGATGTCGTATTGCACCCCGGTCTCGCGCGGCGCGACGATCCCGGGTTCGGCAGACGGCTCGCCGGCCGGGAGCAGGCGGTATTCCGACGTCTCGTGGTCGTTGATCGAGATCATGATCCAGCGGTGGGTGCGGCTTTCGCCGACGCTCATGAAGAAGCCGGGGTCGGCCTCCTCATAGACGACGCGGTCGCCGGCCGGATCGGAGCCGACTGCGTGGTAGCAGATCTTCGAGGGGCGGTGGTTGGGATCGAGCCGCGTGTAGAAGAAGCCGTCGCAGGCGGCGTTCCACGCGCCGGAGCCGCCGGTGTCGGGCACGACGTCGCCAAGGTCCTGCCGGCTGTCGAGGTCGCGCACGCGGATCGAGTAGAACTCCGAGCCCTTGTCGTCATAGGCCCAGAGCAGGCGGCGGTGATCCGGGCTGTGGTCGACGTCGCCGATGCGGAAATAGGCCTTGCCTTCGGCCTCGGCGTCGCCGTCGAGGATGATGTCCTCGGATCCGCCGTCGCGCGGCGTGCGGAAGTAGCGCGGCTGCTCGCCGCCCTTCTTGTAGGAGGAGCCGTAGGCGAACGGGCCGTCCTTCATCGGCACGGAGGAATCGTCTTCCTTGATGCGCCCCTTCATCTCGGCGAACAACGTCTTCCGAAGTTCCTCCGTATCGGCCATCATGGCCGCCTGATAGGCGTTCTCCGCCTCCAGATGGGCGCGGATGGCCGGGTCGAGCAACGAGGGGTCGCGGAATACGTCCTGCCAGTTGCCGGCGCGCAGCCAGGCGTACTCGTCGATGCGCGCAATCCCGTGGCGCTCGTCGGTCAGCGGGCGCTTCTCGGTGTCCGGAGGCGTGAGGTCCGGGAAGGCTCTGTTCGTGGTCATGGCGTCCTGGCTCGGAGGAGTCTGTCCCGGAAACTGGACCCGGGGGAATCGTGAACTGCGAATGAACACGCCGATCAGGGGATGTTCAAGGCCGCGATGGGAAAGTGCATGTGCTGAAACCGACAGAGAGTTCAGGAGAGGAACGATGAAATCGCTGGTCAACACCGTCGCCGCCGCAGCCGTGGCCTCCACGGTCGCCTTCTTTGCCGGCCATGCCGACGCCGCCACCTTCGCCGCCTGGCAGGTCGCCAACGTCCCGTGGGGCGACGTGCTCAACGTGCGCAAGTATCCGGCGAACACCTCGCAGAAGCAGGCGGCCTATCCGAACGGCACGGTGCTGCAGATGACGGGGCGCTGCACGGGCGGCGCGCCGGACCTGCGCGACATCGCCCACTGGCCGGCCTGGAAACAGCAGCAGGTTGTCCGCTACCGCTGGTGCGAGGTCTGGCACGACCCGGCGCAGAACGGCAACTTCGTCACCGGCTGGGTCTACGGCAAGTATATCCGCCCCTACTGATCGGCGCGCTCTTCCCCGCCCGCCGGCACGAACGCCAGCGCGCTGCCGTTGATGCAGTAGCGCAAGCCCGTCGGGTCGGGTCCGTCGCGGAACAGGTAGCCCAGATGGGATTCGCAGCCGGCGCAGCGGATCCGGGTGCGCGTGAAGAACCGGTTCTTCTCGGGGGATTCTGCGACCGACGCCGGCAGGGCCGGCTCGGTGAAGCTCGGCCAGCCCGTCGACGATTCGAACTTGGCCGAGGAATAGAAAAGTTCGCGCCGACACTGCCTGCAAAGATAGACGCCGGAGTCGATCCGGTCCCAGTGCGGACTGGTGAAGGCCTGCTCCGTACGGGCGGTGCGGCGATCGGCGGACGCCGGCCCGTCCGCCGGCGCATGAGGACTCGGTCCCCTGTTCAGATCGGCCATGATGTCTCCGCTCGGCTTCGGCGTTGCTGTCGCCGGTACCATACAGGGCAATTGAACGACAGACGAACCGCCGACGATCTTGCACTAGCTGTTGCTGACGCAAAACCGGTTGCGCTTCCCATGCGTATCTGCCCGGGAGGGCGTCGGAGATCCTCTGGTATGCATCCGTCGCTCACAACGGGCGGATATTGCCGACGAATGGCAGCAAAGCCATGTCGCCGAGATGAAAGGTCTTGCCGGGCCGGGTCCGATGACCTGCCCGGTAGGAACCGGCTTCGAGAAAAGGGCAGAAGTCATGAACAACAACCGACTGCCACCGCAGAGCCGGCGGTCGATAGCCCTGGCCCGCTCGATGCCGAAATCCGCTATCCGACGGGTCACGCCGACACTTGCGAAATCTCAACGCAGGGCAGCAGAGTCGCCTCCTAGTTGTATTTATCAGACGGCAAGAACCTCTAGTAAAATTATCACTTTGTAGAGAAAACTAGCAAGATAGACTTGATTTACTGCGTACGCGACCTAAAAGAAGTCCAGATGCGAGTCGGCGTAGCGGCTGGCCTTGCGTCGAATGGCACGTGGCATCTGCCTAGGCGGAGGTCCGGCCAAGAGTTTTAATTGGGGCCATGAAGAAAATGAATCTCGTAGAAACACCGGCAAAAAACAGCGAAATGCTGATAGAACTGACCGCGGACGTCGTGGCGGCTTATGTCAGCAACAACCCGGTTCCTGTCGGGGAACTTCCGAACCTCATCGCGGACGTACATGCGGCACTTGGTCGCGTTGGCGGCGCGGTCGAGCAACCGATGGTTGAAAAGCAGAAACCTGCGGTCAATCCGAAGAAATCGGTTCATGACGACTACATCATCTGCCTCGAGGACGGGAAGAAGTTCAAGTCCCTGAAGCGGCACCTGATGACCCACTACGGATTGTCTCCCGACCAGTATCGGGAGAAGTGGGGCCTCGACGCCAGCTATCCGATGGTCGCGCCGAATTACGCCCAGGCCCGTTCGCAGCTGGCGAAGAAGATGGGTCTCGGCCGCAAGCGCAAGGGCCGCTAACAGAGACAAATACTTTCCGGCGCGATGCGTTCTTGCGTCGCGCCGGCATACCCGGCGTCGGGCGCGGAAGGTGCTAGCCGCGCTCGCCTGCCCGAGCGGCGATGGTGCGGGCCCGCGGCCGTTGCTGCCGCGGTTTCGCGGCACTTCCGTTTCGGGGTGCCGGTTCGTTCCCCGACAACCGGTCCAGCGCCTGCTTGAGCGCGATGTGCCGGTTGAGGTCATAGCTCCAGTGGCGGCGCAGACCCCTCTGGCGTTCGCGTTCCAGGGTGCGTTTCAATCGCAGCGTCATCCGCTCCCGCTCCCGACCCAGCGTTCCGGCCATGTCGTCCAGGTCGATCCCGGCGAGAAGTTGAAGCGCCGACCGTTGCCGGCTTTCCGCGACTTCCGCTTCCTTGCGCCTGAGGAAAGCCTCGCGCGAAACCTCGTCCATGATGATCCTCCACCGGTGACTCGATGGCCGCCAGTGTCCCGCGGATTGCGGGCAGGGGGATAAAACCGTCGTTCCGCGCGTGTCGCTGTAGTAAAAAATCTCGAAAAAACAGCCGATTACTGAATTTTTACGATCGCGGACGCCGGCATTTTATTCACACGGTCCCAGAACCTCGCTATAAGGAAGATATTCCTATCGAGCAAAAGGACCCGCCCTGTGCACGCAGTATATCCGACGAGAGAAGACCAGCAGCCGGGCGGCCAGATACGGATCTGCGACGCAGCCCCATTCCGTTCCCTGGCGATCGGCAAGCGCCGGGAGGAACGCCTCCTGGACGTCCTGGAAGGGATGATCGACATCGCTGCCGCGCTCTTCAACGTGTCGGGCCGCGAGCTTCGCCGGCCGGGCCGAAGCCAATCGGAGGTCGTCCGCGTCCGCCAGATCGCGATGTATGTCGCCCATGTCTCTCTGGGGATCAGCATGAAGGACGTCGGGCGCGGCTTCGGCCGGGACAGGACGACGGTGGCCTATGCCTGCCATGCGGTCGAGGACCTGCGCGACGACGAAGAATACGATCGTCTTGTGGCAATGACGGAGAAGGTGGCACTTGCCGCTTTCCGCGACCGCATCCTGCGCTGAGGCCATCATGAGCGTCGACAGGCAACAGCAGACGGTGCCGACCGTGGACGGCGACGGGCGCCTGCGCGCCGCCTGCCGCTTCGTCGGCGGCGGCCGGACCGAGATATGCCGACCGGCGATCGGAGGCGAAAGCGACGGCCAACGCGGACGCGGGCGGATGCTCCTCGACGGCGGCCCGCGCGGGGCGCATGCGGTCGATGAGGTGCTGCTCCGCGCATTGGCGTCGCGCGGTCTGGCGACGAGGGCGGGGGCCATCCTGACGCTGACTGCGGCAGGACGCGAATTCGCCGCGGAGGAGGCGAAGCGCAGCGAACCGCTCACCGCACGACCGCGCGAGATCGACCGTAGAACGGTCGTCGGCCCTTCCGGCGCCGAGACCGTCCCGATCAACGCCGCCGAATCGCCGCTGTCGCTCCTGGCGAGGCTGAAAGGCCGGGACGGCTCGCCCTTCATCTCCCCGGAAGAAAGGGAAGCCGGCGAGCGGTTGCGCAGCGACTTCACCCGCGGCCAGATGTTGCCGCGGCTGGGCGCCAACTGGGAGGCCTCGGTGGCAACCGCGCGGCGCGACGGCGGCGCAGGCGGAGCGGCGGACCTCACCGACGCCGCGCTTGCCGCGCGCCTCAGGGTCGAGAAGGCCCTCGTCGCGGTCGGGCCGGAGCTTGCCGGCGTGCTCGTCGACATCTGCTGCTTCTTGAAAGGAATAGAGATCGTGGAGTTCGAGCGTGGATGGCCGGCGCGTTCGGCCAAACTCATGCTGAAGACCGCGCTGTCGACGCTCGCGCGCCACTACCGGCCGCCTGCTTCGGCGCAAAAAGCCCGCCTGCTCCACTGGGGCGCGGAGGATTACCGCCCGCGCATCGGCTGACCGTTCTCCGGAGCGCCGCGGAGAGGCACCGGCGCGGCTGGTCGGATCAGGCCGGGGCGAGGGCTTCCTCGGCCTCGCGGCGGATGCGGCGGATCATCGAGCGCAGGCCGTTGGCCCTCTGCGGCGTCAGGTGCTCGTCGAGCCCCAGGCCGCGTAGAACCGTCTCGGCATCGACGGCGAGTATCTCGCTCGCCCGGCGCCCGGAAAACAGCGCCAGCATGATCGCGACAAGCCCGCGCACGATGTGGGCATCGGAATCGCCGGCGAACTCGATCACCGGATCCGCACCCGGTCCGCGGCGCGTCGCGAGCCAGACCTGGCTGACGCAGCCGCTGATCTTGTTCGCGTCGGTGCGCGCGGCTTCGGCGAACGGCGGCAGGTCCTGGCCGAGCTCGATGATGTAGCGGTAGCGGTCTTCCCACTCGTCGAGAACGGCGAAGTCGTCGCGGATCGTATCTATCGAAACCATGGCCGGCATATAGAGCGTGGCGCCGGCGAATGGAACCGCTCACGCGTCGACAGTCGCGCCGGCGGGGCCAAAAAGAAGAAGGCAGGCCGCGGGGTAGCGGGCAGGGGCCTTGCGGTAGGCCGGCCGCCCGGCAGCGAATTCCTCTCGACTTCAGTCCGCCGACGCGGCCGCGGCCGGTTTCGCCGGGTTGGGGACGCTGCCGGTGCTGATGGACGCGTCGGTGTCGGCGGAACCGTCGTCGAGAAGTTCGTAGGCGATGCGCGCGCCTTCGCGCGCCCTGGAACCGATGGTCTCGAAGGCGGCCCTCCCGGTCACGCAGACGTCGGGCTTGCGCTCGCACAACCCTGCGACGTCGCCGATCGCCTCGCGCGCCGCCGAAAGCGCCTGAAAGGGGCTGACCGGCGGCGGGCTGCCGGGCGTCCTTCCGGTGTCGAGCGGAAGCACCAGCAACACCAGCGAGAACCAGAAAACCATCCTGATGAGGAAGAACATCCGCCGCCCTCTCGATCCCCAGCGGGCCGTACCACGCGGGTTGCGGCCTCTTTCACCGGGGACGCTCGCACGGCGCCTGCCAATGGGCGGTTGCCTCGCCGGTTCGACTTTTCCGAGAGTTTTATCTGCATTCTAGAGGTTCGGATTTGAATCGATTTCGAACCAAATGCCGAAGGTTCGCTCAACTTCCCCTTAACCATTGAAGTCTCTGATTTCATGTCGAAAACGAGCCGGGACGGGGAACCGCGGCCGCAAACGCGGAAGCTGCGAGCAGGCGTTGGCCGTTCACCCGGCGTTTACCATGGCGTCAACTCACGGTCCGTTTGGCCGCGTGGCGCCGGATAAACGCCGCGATCCGCCCTCTCAATGGCCGTGCCTTATCCATTCCTTAAACGCTGGGATGAGAGGGTCGAGGCAACAAAGAGCGATCCGCGAAGCGGGCTGAGGCGAGTGCGTGCGTTGAGCGTGTCGGCGACCAGGATATCGGAATTGCTGGCCGGTTTTTCAGCCGGGTGCGACCGCCTGCTGCATCCTTCGGTTGCGGCGGGCCGCAAACGCGACCGCCAGCGCCGGCTGGCCGGCGTGCTGTTGGCCGGGCCCTTCCTTTTTGCCGCCGCGGCTGCGCCCCTCTTCATTCCCGTCTTCGGCGCCGCGGTCGCCATGGCCCTGATGTGCGCGATTTTCGCCGGCGCGTTCCTGGCGATCGCGTCGCTGTCGGCGACGGGCGACGACAATACGGCGGGATCCGCGGCGCTGGTCCTCGCCGTCGTCGCCGGCGGCCTGATCATCGTCGCCGGCGGCGGGCTGGCATCGCCGCTCGCACTCGTTGCGCTGGCGCCCGTCATCGAGGCGCATTGGATCCGCGGGACGCGGTCGTCGGCAATGGCCGGCGCGGCGGCCGGAGCCGCAATCGTCGTTCTGCAGGCGCTGCTCGCCGACGCGGCGCCGGTCGCGGCGGCGACGCCGGCGGCCTGGCACTGGATCGCCGGACTGGTCTACCTCGCCTCGGTGTTCGTTCGCATGAACGCCCATGGCCCGGCCGACGCGACGAGCGGCCGCGCGGCGGTCGCGGTCGAGGAACTGCTCGACGGCGTCGTGCTGAAACTCTCCCGCTCCGGCGAAGTGGCTGACGCCTCGGACGACGCACGCGGATTGCTCGGCCTTGCTCCCGAACTGCTGCTCGGCACGGGCTTCTTCGATCGCATCCATGTCGCCGACAGGATCGCGTATCTCGCGGCCGTCGCCGACCTGCGGGAAGGGGAGCAGCGCCGCCGGTGCGAACTTCGCATCCGCCTGCCGCGCGCACCGGGCGAGACGGCAGCCGAGAATTTCCATCCCTTCCGGCTCGATCTGGTGCGGCCGCCGTCGGACGACGATTTCGTCGGTCTGCTTTGCGATCGCGGCGAAGTCGCAGAGCTGCGCGCTACGATCGATGCCGCGCTGACGAAGGCGGACGGCGGCGAGATCGCCAAGGACCGCTTCCTCGCGGCGGTCAGCCACGAGCTGCGGACGCCGCTGAACGCCATCATCGGCTTCTCGGACATGATGCTGGAAGGCATGTGCGGACCCGTCGCCGATCCGCGGCAGCGCGAATATGTCGGCATCATCAAGGATTCCGGCAATCATCTCCTCGACGTCGTCAACGCCATCCTTGACGTCTCCAAGATCGAATCGGGCGCCTACGACGTCTCGCCGGAAGCCTTCCGCTTCCGCGACGCCGCCGAGCTGTGCCGCTCGATGATGGCCCAGCAGGCCGAAGCCAGGGGCGTTGCGTTCGAACTCCAGGTGGCGCCCACCGTCGGCGAGATCGTTGCCGACCAGCGCTCCGTGCGCCAGATGCTCATCAACCTGATCTCCAACGCCATCAAGTTCACGCCCGCGGGCGGGCGGGTCACGCTTTCGGCGAACCGCCTGGGCAACAGGCTCCACTTCCAGGTTAGCGACACAGGCATCGGCATCACGCCGGCCGATCTCGAACGGCTCGGCGAGCCGTTCATCCAGGTCCAGAACGACTACACGCGCCAGTTCGAGGGAACCGGACTCGGACTGTCGCTGGTCAAGGGCCTGGTCCGGCTCCACGGCGGCACGATGACCATCGAAAGCGCACCCGGCGCCGGCACCACCGTCGCCATCACGCTGCCCGTCGACGGCTGCCGCGCACAGGCGAACGGTGAAATCGTGCCGATCGCACCCCCGCAGAGAAGAGACGACCGAGATGCCACGCTCCGCAAGATCGCGTGATTTCCACCACGAGCCCGACGGCTTCGTCGGCCGCGGCGCAGCCGCGGTCGGCGGCGCGATCGTGCGCAATCCCGCCCTCGTCGGCGGCATGACCGCGTTCCTCGTGGCTCTCAGCTATGTTTCCGCCAACGCCTTGTGGTACCAGCCGCATTTCCATGCGGGGGCCTTCTTCGCCACCCGCGACCGGGTCGAGATCGGCCCGCGCTACGATCGCGCCCCGGCGCCGCCGGCCGGCGAGACGACCATTCGCATCGAGCGGCCGGAAAAGCCTGTCGCGGCCCGTACCGCCGACCCTGACGTCGAGCGCATGCAGAGCATCCTGCACGACCTGGGCTTCTACAAGGGCGCCGTCGACGGACTGACAGGGCCGGCGACCCGCTCGGCCGTCGTCGCCTACCAGAAGACGGTCGGCCTCGATCAGACAGGTGAGATCGACGCGGCGCTGCTCGAGCATCTCGGCGCGAGGACCACGACCGCGGGGATCGCGCCGCGTCCGGCGCCGGCGCCGCGCGGCGAGCGGGCCGAGGCGGCGCCAAGGGCGGCGGTTCCGGTCGTCCTGCCGAGTGAACCGCCTGCTCCGGGCGCCGCCGCAGCACGGACGGCGCGCGAATCCGATCCGCGTGTCGTCAGGATCCAGGCGGGCCTGAAAGCCTTCGGCAACGACGGCATCGAATTGGACGGCGTCGTCGGCTCCCGGACGAGGGCCGCGATCAAGGAGTTCCAGTCGCTGTTCGGCCTGCCGGTCACGGGCGAGCCGGACGAGGCGCTCTATGCAAAGATGCGCGAGACCGGCTTGACGAACTGACGCCGCCGGTTGCCAATCGGACGCGGCACCGTAGCGGCTGTCATTCGGGAAGACGGCAGGCCGACCCGCAACCACCACCGCGCAAGGACGACGCCGGAGCCCATGCGAGTTACGACGGAGATCTTCGTCTCGGCCCTGATGCGGCGCGTGTTCGGCGACGGAGGCTTCGCCGCCGTGTTGCGCCGCGGCGCCGCGGAGGCGGGCGCCGTGTTCATCGTGACGCGCAACCGGATGGGCGAGGCCGCACTCTACGGTCCGGCGGCGCAGACCGCCTACGGTTCCGGCCCGCCGGGCGGCCGGCAGTTCACGCTGGTGGGCGAGAGCCTCGACGAGCCGTCGCTCGACGCGCGGCTGGCGCGGGAGCAGCGTTTCGACAGCGATATCTGGGTCGTCGAACTGGAACCCGGATCGACGGCGCTCGCCGACCTCGTCGAGCTCACGAAGCCCTGAGGCGACTGTCGCTGTCCGGCTTGTTGCCGTTGGCGCCGGATTTGATCGCCGGCGCCCCGGCCATCGCATCGGCGAGGGTCTCGGCCCGCCATCCGCGCAGCCGGTCGCGGGCCTTTTCCCGGTGACAGAGCTCGTAGCGGTCGACGAACAGCCGCACGCTTTCGGCGTGGCCAAACATCGACGGATAGGCCGCAAGGACGATCAGCAACGCGCCTTCGGTGTCGATGCCGAGGGCGCGCAGAGCCATTGCCAGGTCCGCATAGGTGGACGAACTCGCGATCGCCTTCGCCTGGCGGAAACCTATGCCGAGCGCATCGGCGAGCGCGGTATGGAAGAACGCGGCATTTCCGGTCAGGGCGGTGGCGCGCAAGCGGTCATAGGCGCCGGAGCGAGGCATGCGCTCCTCTGCGGGAAGCGCACTCAGCGGCGCCAGGTCGCCGGCCGGCAGCATCATCGAGCGCAATCGGTCGCGAACATCCTCGGCCCTGGTCCGGGCAGGCAAGTCGGCCGGCGTTTGCGGCAAGTCGGTATCGGCCATGGCGGGGCTCTGCTCTTCCTGGTGGGCTTCGCCGTCCGCAGGCTCGGGCGGCGGCGCTTCTTCCATGCGCTTCGTGCGATCGAGGACCCGGATCAGATTGGCGATCGCCGGGTTGAGGTCCTTGCGGCGCTCGATGGCGCGCGCGTGGGCAAGGCCGTGGCGGCTGATGACCGCCAGGAGATCGATGTCGGTCAGTGCCGGGGACCGTATCAGGAGGGGCGCGGCGACATCGACGGGCTGCTCGCATAGCCGGCGCACGAGCGTCGCGGGCGGACTGGGTAGTTCGGAGAGGACCGCGGCGACGTAGCGCCGCGACTCCGCGCTGACCGAATCGAAAAGCGGCAGGACGAGGTCTTCCAGCTGCACGGTTTCGCGCCGCGACGGCCGCGGCAGGGCGCAATAGGCGGAAACGGCCGCACGGAACAGGCGGTCGGTCCTGGCAGGCAGTGATCGTTCGGCGATCTGCCGGAAATCGGAGGATGGCACGGTATACGCCCGACGCTACTCTACGCTCGGAAAGGCCTGGAGGCCGGCCGTATCCCGCCTTCCGCCCTCTCCCGATCTCGACTTTATCCGATACCCGTTAGCCGATTGTTAATCATGGGCGGCCGGACGACAGGCCTGCGGTCCGTGGCCGCCCTATCGAGCCGTGCGACCTGGCTTCCCGGCGCGGTCCCTTCTCGCGGCATGCACGGTCTTTGCCCGTCCGCGAGGCGCCCTTCATCCGCCGCCGCGGGCCATGGCGGGATCGCGGGCAGGACCGCGCCGAGGCCTTAAGGTGCTGTTAACCCTGTGGTGTCCTAATCGCATCGGAGGCGTTGCGTTGGTGCTCCGGTTTGACCGAGAGGGCGCGAAGTCATGGCTGCGATACTGTCGTTCGTGCCGCGCAACGCGGCGCGGAAATCCACCAAATCCACTGCGGAAGGGGCAGGGGCGATCATCATCTTTCCCGGTGTCCGCTACGAGAGACCGGCCAAGGCAGGCGACGCCGCACTGCCGGCAAAGCCGTCTTCCGCGATTGCCGGGGAAAAGGGGCCGTCGAAACACTGACCGGCGCCCTTCGCGACGGCCGTCATCGCGGCCATGCGACGGGTTGCCTATTCGGCAGTGCAGACCGCCGCGCCGAGCTCACTGGAGATGATCGGTGCCCAGCTCGCATCCGGGACGAAACCCCGGACCACCACGATTCCCTCGCCGATTTCCGCTTCGACGAACACCGATTCCGCATAGGCCTGGGGCAGGTCCTTGCGCACCTCGATCATCTGGGCGGGCGTCAGCACGACGAGATCGAGGGTGCCGGCGGTCGAGGACCGATCGTTGAACGAATAGACGTTCTGGCCTCCGCGATCGTAGACGGACACCGACCAGTAGGGCAGGTGGCCGACGCCGCGGATGTGGGTGACCCCGTCGGCGAGATCGAACCGGCAGGCGACGGCCTGGAACAGCGGGTCGGCAGAGCGCAGGACGCGCCGGTCCGCTTCGGCCCCATGGAGCGGCAGCACGGCATAGAGGCCGCCGGCCTGGGACAGTCGCGACCAGGCGTCGCGGTCCGAAACGACCGGCAGCAGAAGCAGAACCGCGATGTGCACGATCCCGGCACCGACGAGGCCAAGCAGTACGGCGTAGAGCAACCTAAGCATCGCAGCCGGTCCTCAGAACCTGCGGGAGCTCGAATTCGCCCAGTCCGGCGCCGCCGGTCACGGGCGTATCGTAGAGCGTGAGCACCAGCGCCAGCGAACCCGTGCCGTCGATCCTGATCCAGTTGCCGGGCGCCGGGCGGGGGCCAACGGCAATGGCGAAGGAATTGTCCGCCTTGCGCAGGATCTGGCGCGACTGGACGGCCGAAGGCCGTCCGCCGTGGTCGAGCGCGGCAAGGGTTGGGTCCGCGGCGACGAGGGTCCAGAAACGCGCCGTGGGCGTCGCGCCCTCGACCCGGTAGTCGCAGTCGCGGCGAAGCCGGTTGCCGGCGGAATCCCGCTCGGCAATGAAGGCGAGCCCCTCGGCTCGCCCGAGTGGCAGGATCCCGTCGCGGGCGATGCGGGCCCTGGCGTAGGGATCGGCCGCGGGCGTGCCGATGGACGGAAAGGCCGTCCAGTCGCCGACGGTGAGTGCCCCGATCCCGTCCTGCGCGCGCAGCACGTACCAGACGCTGGCAGTGCCGCCGCCGACGGCGATCGCAATCACGATCAGGAAGAGGAGGATGCGCAGGATCATGTGGCGAGACGGCCGGTTTCCCGCTCGGGATAGCGCAGCATCAGGAGACGGCGCAAGCGCGGTCCCCAGGGATCGGTGCGGTCGTCATAGCGCCGAAAGCGTCTCGGGCTCCGGCGGGGCGTCGAGGACCGGCGACTTGCGGAACAGTTCTGCGATCTCGCGCAGCACGCGGGTGGTCGCCGCGGAAAGGACGGGCGGCCGCTCCGCCTCCGCCGCGCTGGCCTCCTCCGCCTTCGTGTCACCATCCGCCTTGGCATTGGCGACGGCCGTCTCGTCGAGGAACGGCTTTTCGATGCCCGGAATCGGCTTCAGCTCGATGTTCTGGTGGGCATAGGCCATCAGCCTTTGCCAGGTCATCGCGGGCAGGGAGCCGCCGGTCATGTTGCGGGTCGAGGTGAAGTCGTCGTTGCCCATCCACACCGCGGCGACGTAGTTGCCGGTGAAGCCGACATACCAGGCGTCGCGGTAGGCCTGGGTCGTGCCCGTCTTGCCCGCCGAGCGGATGCCGGGGAGCGCGGCGCGGCGCGCCGTGCCGATCTCGGGCACCTGGACGAGGATCGAGTTCATCGACGCCAGCGCCTCCTCGGTGAGCACGCGCACCGGCTGGGGCGCATCGCGCGAATGGTCCCAGACGACGTTGCCGCCATGGGTGACGAGCTGGGTGATGCCGTGGCGCATGCCGGCATAGCCGCCGTCGGCGAACACCGAATAGCCGGTCGCCTGGTCCATCACGGTCATGCCCGACGTGCCGAGCACCATGGTCTTGTGGGCGTTGAGCGGCGATTCGACCCCCATCGCTTTGGTCTTCTCGACGATCGGCCCGATGCCGAGCTTCTCCTTGGCCAGCCGCACCGGCACGGTGTTGATCGACTTGACCAAGGCCGTGGTCAGCGTGACGCGCCCGGCATAGCCGCGCCCGTAGTTCTTCGGCGTCCAGCCGTTCCAGGTGATCGGGCCGTCGGAGACGACCGAATCGGGCGTGAATCCGTTCTCCATGGCGGTGGCGTAGACATAGGGCTTGAACGAGGAGCCGGCCTGGCGCAGCGCCCGCGTGGCGCGGTTGAACTGGCTGGCGCCGTAGTCGCGGCCGCCGACGATGGCGCGCACGGCGCCGTTGGTCTCCATCAGCACGATGGCGCCCTCGGTGACGCCGTATTCCTTGCCGTACTGGCGCAGGTGGAACTCGAGCGATTCCTCGGCGGCCGCCTGCAGGTTGGCGTCGAACGTGGTGCGCGCCACCATCGTGTGGATGCCGGATTTCGCCGCGACCCGCTTGGCCTCCTCGAAGGCCCAGTCGAGGAAGTAGTCGGGGCTCTTGCGGTCGCCGCGGTCGACGATGCCGGCCGGGTGCAGCCGCGCCGATAGCACCTGGCCCTCGGTCATGAAGCCGCCCTGGACCATGTTGGTCAGCACCTCGTTGGCACGGGCGCGCGCCGCCGGCAGGTTGATGTGCGGCGCATATTTCGCCGGCGCCTTGAAAAGGCCGGCCAGCATCGCCGCCTCGGCCAGCGTCAGGTCCTTGATCTGCTTGCCGAAATAGAAGTCGGCCGCGGCCGTGATGCCGAACGTGCCGCCGCCCATGTAGGCGCGGTCGAGATAGAGCTGGAGGATCTCCTTCTTGGTGAGGTTCATCTCCAGCCACACCGAGAGGAAGGCTTCCTTGATCTTGCGCTCGAAGGTCCGCTCGTTGGTGAGGAAGAGGTTCTTGGCGAGCTGCTGGGTGATCGTCGAGCCGCCCTGAACGACCGAATTGGCGCGCACGTTCTCGCTCATGGCCCGCGCCAGGCCGAAGAAGTCGATGCCCCAGTGCTCGAAGAAGCGGCGGTCTTCGGTGGCCAGAACCGCCTTGACGACATGTTCGGGGAACTCGTCGACGGGCACCGAATCGCGCTGGATGATGCCGCGCTGGCCGATCTCGTTGCCGTAACGGTCGAGGAAGGTGACGGCGAAATCGCCCTGGTTGCGCCAGTCGCTCGTCGTCTCCTCGAAGGCGGGCATGGCCAGCGCCAGCATGACGACCGCGCCGCCGGCGCCCATCGTCGCCGCCTCGCTGAAAAGCTCGACGATCCAGCGCCGCCAGCCGCTGACGCGGAAGCGGCGGAAGAAGATGGTGATCGCCTCCCACATCTCGCCGGCCTTGAAGCCGGCGTCGTAGAGGGTCGAATCGATCCACGCGTCGAGCGCCAGAAGGCGACCCGCCTTCGGGGCACGCGGTTTGCGCGGTTCGAACGGGTTGTCCATCAAAAGCTGCCCGGCCCTAGGATGGCGGTACCTATGAAGACGCATGAGGGCATTTTCGCGGCGCCGCCGCCGGGCCCTGTCTTGGCCCATTCCGCCTCCCGCCACAAGCATCGAACAGCAACACTTCAGCGAATGTTGAACGGCAGGGTTAAGGGGGGCGCTTGCGTTCGATCAAGGCGCGGGCCGCCGGGGAGGCTAGGGAAAGGGAAGGGCACGGGCGCAATCCGCCATCGCCGGCACGAACGCGACGGAGACGAGAATGCACATCGACTGGAAGGACTTCATCCACGGCCTCAGCGGGCCGCTGCGCGAGCTGAGGGGCGGGGCGCCCGACGTCATGAAGGGCTTTTCGGCGATCGCGCAGGCGGCGCTGAAGCCCTCGGCACTCGATACCAAGACCAAGGAACTGGTCGCTCTGGGCATCAGCGTTGCCATCCGCTGCGACGACTGCATCGGCTTCCACGCCAAGGCCGCCGTCGATCAGGGCGCGACGCGCGAGGAGGTGCTGGAGACGCTGGGCATGGCGATCTACATGGGCGCCGGGCCGTCGGCCATGTATGCCGGCCACGCCATCGAGGCCTTCGACCAGTTCGCCGCGGCGAAGACGAAGGGCTGAGGGGGGCCTTCCTGGTGGGGAGGGGACCGCATGTGGAGAATTGTACGCCCCCTCCACCATGCTTCGCATGGTCCCCCTCCCCCGTGAACGGGGGAGGATTCACGCTGCGGCCGTCCGCGACCTTGGATCCTCCCCTGCGAAGCGGGGGAGGGGGACCGCCGAAGGCGGTGGAGGGGGCGTGGTCGACGCCATAGGCGCGCGGCGCGGCGGCGAATCGGAGGGGGAGAAAAGACGTGTCGTCCGTGCTGATCGGCTTTCTCGGCAGCCTGCTCGCCGGGCTGATGACCGGCGTCGGCGCGCTGCCGGTGCTGTTCGGCCGCAGCGTGGCGCAGCGCGCCAACGACACGCTGCTCGGCTTCGCCGCAGGCGTCATGCTCGCCGCCTCGTTCCTGTCGCTGATCCTGCCCGGCATCGAGGCGGCGCGGACCATCCACGGTTCGGCGATCGCCGCGGCGGCGGTGGCGGTGGCCGGCGTGCTGGCCGGGGCGGCGGCGCTGGCGGTCATGAACGAAAAAATCCCGCACGAGCACTTCTTCCAGGGCCGCCAGGGGCCGGAGGCCGAGACGCTGGCGCGGATCTGGCTCTTCGTACTGGCGATCACCATCCACAACGCGCCGGAGGGGCTGGCGGTCGGCGTCGGGCTGGGCGGCGGCGATCTTTCCGGCGGCACCGCGCTGGCGGTGGGCATCGGCCTGCAGAACGCGCCGGAGGGGCTTGCCGTGGCGCTGGCGCTGGTCTCGATCGGCTATACGCGGAGCCGCGCCTTCGCGGTGGCCGCGCTGACCGGGCTGGTCGAGCCGGTCGCCGGGCTCCTCGGCGCCTGGGCGGTCAGCCTGTCGTCGCTGGCGATGCCCTGGGCGCTGACCTTTGCCGCCGGCGCCATGATCTACGTGATCAGCCACGAGATCATCCCCGACACCCACCGTCACGGCAACGAGCGCCAGGCGACCTTCGGGCTGGTGATCGGACTCGCCCTGATGATGTTCCTCGACGTGGCGTTCGGGTAGGACCGCCTCACGCGGCCTTGCCGATGCGGCCGAGATGGGTGATGCCGAAGCCGGCCGAGGATTTCAGCCCGTAGCCGAGTGCCCGGTCGATGCCGATATGGGCGACCCAGACGCAGGCCGCCGGCAGCAGCGCCGGCGCGAGGAACCACGCCGCCGCGGCAAGCAGCGCGGGGCCGAGATAGGTGTGGGCGGCGTTGTAGGCGAGGGCGCCGGCGCGCGGGCCGAACAGATAGCCGGCCATGGCGAGGTCGGGCGCCAGCGCCAGGACGGCGAGGAGGAGCCAGCCGTCGGCGAGGAGCACGTAGCCGGCGAGACCCGCGGCGAAGGCGGCGAGGCCTTCCAGGCGGAGCAGGATTGCGAGGGGGCGTTCGATCATGGGCGTCATGGCGTCTCCTCCGCGGTTGGTCGGTCGTCACCTTACACGAGTTTGGCGTCCGGCGAGGACCCCGACGAGGCGCGGCGGGCGGCGCCTCACCGCGCGATCAGCGCGAACACGCCCCAGCCGAGGTATTCGCGGGTGAAGGCGGCATGGCGCGCCGGCTCGGAGGCGAGTTTGGCGCGGACTTCGCCAGCGAAACCGTCGTCCGGGTTGGCGTCGAGCCAGCGGCGCATGGTCAGCCATTTCGCCGCCTCGTAGCGATCCCAGCTGTCCTGGTCGGCCAACACCATCTCGACGACGTCGAAGCCGAGATCGGCGAACGAGGCGAGCAGGGCGGGCAGCGCGCGGAAGTCGGCGATCGAGCCGGCGAGGCAGCTTCGCGCGACGTCTTCGGTAGACGGCAGGCGCAGCCAGTAGGGCTCGCCGACCAGCACGATGCCGCCGGGCAGGAGGCTCCTTTCCAGGAGCGCGATCGTGCCGGCGACGCCGCCGCCGATCCAGGTGGCGCCGAGGCAGGCGGCGACGCCGACCTTTTGCGCCGCCACATGGCCGGCGGCGTCGCCGTGGACGAAGGTGACCCGGCCGGCGACGCCGAGCTCTTCCGCGCGCTGCCTCGCCTGCTGGGTGAACAGCGGGCTCAGGTCGATGCCGGTGCCGCAAATCCCGTGGTCGCGCGCCCAGGTGCACAGCATCTCGCCCGAACCGCTGCCGAGGTCGAGGATGCGTGTCCCCGTCTCCATGCGTAGCGCCGCGCCGAGCGTGGCGAGCTTTTCCGCGGTGAACGGATTGTGGATGCGGTGGGCGCTCTCGCTGATCGTGAAGATGCGGGGGATGTCCATGGCGGGCGCCTTTCGCAGGAAGGATTCGCGAGAGGCCGACACTACACGGTTTTTACCGGCTGCGGGCCGGGGGCGGGCGCCGCAGGGGCTGCGCCGTTGGCGAGGGGACCCGCCCCTCAACCGGCTCGGGCTTCGCCCTCGCCACTCTCTCCCCGCCGGGGAGAAGGTGGCCGCAAAGCGGCCAGATGAGGGGCCTGGCAAACGTGCGGCGGCGGGATTGTAAAGCGCGGCGGGCCCACCTTAACCGCTGCCGTGCCGCGTTCGATTTCAGACAAAACCGCCGCATCGCGCTCAAGATTAGCGACGCGAATGCGCCGAAGACCTGCCGCGCAACGCCCGCGACAAGCGCCTGACCTATTGGTGGATTGGTGAATCCGGTCACGCCTAAACAAAAAGCGCGTAAGATCCTTCTGATTCGAAAGAACGGGAGGAAGTGATGACAACAAGATTTGAAATGAACATGATTGCCGAACTTGCCTGTCTCAACATGGCAGTCATGAAGGCACTTAGCGGCCTTGCAGCGATCGCCGCCACAGAGACTGGGCGAAAGGGCGACTACCTGTCTCGCATTCTGGAGACCGGTTTACGGGATTTGTCCGCGACAAGGTACCCAGATATTCCAGACGATCAGTTGCCGATGTTTCTTGAGATGGCGAGCGCGCGGTACACTGACCTAATAACGGGCATTCGAGAGCGCCCAGCCTGATTTCCGTTCGGTGAACCATTACTAACAGAAAGCCCTCCTATTTGACGGGCTTCTCCTTTCTCGGCTTGGCTTTTGGCTTACCCGTCAGCTTACAGGGCTTATGACCCGGCGGGCTTCAACGCGCGGCGCAGGATTTCGTCGCCCTTTTCCTGGTCTTTGTCTTTGGGAGTGTCCGGCATGAAGGTTTCCGACTTTCAAGAGAATGAGGCCGCGCTGGCTCATGAGGCTAAAGCCTACAACGTGGCGCTAGACGATGAACCTGCTTATGCGGCGATGGTGGGCTCCATTGTAAGCATGTTTGCCCTGATTGAGGACTATGCCCCGCAATTCCTCTCTCGCCTCACCGGCCTGTCTTACCAAGACGCTCATTCTATCATGGGTACGTTCAGAGCGTTCTCTAACCGTCTCGACCTCATCAAGGCCGTCTATAAACCGCGAGGAATCGGTTCCGTGGATGCTATCGTTGGAAGCCATTATGTCGGCCTGCTAAACGAGGCAAACCGCATTCGAAACAAGTATGCTCACGCGACTTACAGCACCACGCGCAAGTCGATTATCTTGAAAACCTTCAGCAGCGATTACAACCGGGGTCCTGAGCAAATCGAACAGACCGAGGCTGATTTCCAAGCAGATATAATTCGCCTACGCCGGATTACCGCTGAACTCCACGGGCTGATCCACCGGAACGAAATTCCGAGATCACTGCACAAGCAACTGTTGAAACTAAGTCCGTAACGGTCGCGTCTGAGAACGGGAGCATATCCATTTCACGATAGAACGCCCGTTTTCCCGCCTCAATCATCTCAGGCGTGATCTCGAACTCGTTTTCAGTGCTGGCCTGTCCCGGCTGCATTCGCTATTTGGCCATTGGCACGTCGAGTATACAAATAGGAAAAAAGTCCTTGACACCGTGACGCCGATCAGGTAGGATTTCAGTATCGTCGGATAAATGCGCCGGGCGGGCAGCGGGCCGGTTCTTCCGGAGCGCCGCGGCGGATCGGCCAGGTCTGGGACAGATGTCCGCGACACGTGTCTGCGACAGGCACCGGCGATCGGTCGCGACGGCTGCGGCCGGCACCGCGAAGATTCCCCAAGAACACAGACTTTCCTCAACCCCAGGACATTGCGGAGGCTTGTCATGCAGCGCGGCATCGGCGCGGAGCAGTGGGCGGCGATCCGCGCGCTGCGCGAGGATGCCCTGCCGACCTTTCCGCTTCTCGCCACGGCCACCGGCTTCAACGTCTCGACGCTGCGCGAGCGCGCCTCGCGCGAGGGCTGGAAGAAGCAGCCCTTCCAGAGCGCGGTACAGCGCGCGGCGCGGGCGATGGCGCTCGAGCGCAGCCGCGCCGACCCGCGCGCCGTGCTCGCCTGGGCCGAAGGGCGGCTGACCGTGCTGGCGCTGCTCGCCGCCGCCGAACGGGAGGCGGAAGCGGGTGCGCCGGGCGGCACGGCATCGGACGATGCGGAGACGGGCGGCGCGACAGAGGCGGGCCCCAGTGCGGCCTACGGCGCGGCCTACGGTGCGGGAGCGGGCGGGGCCGCTTTGCCTGCGGCCGCGGCGGGCGAGGGCGCCCTGCTCGGCGAAAAGCTGGAGAAGCTCGCCGGGCTGCTGGCGCGGCAGGTGGACGCCATCGTCGACGCCGCGGAGGGCGCCGGCGCCCGGCTGGACCGGCAGGGCATCGATGAGGTGGCCGCGCTGCTCAGGCTTTCGGAAAAGGCGCTGTCGCTCGCCGCCGATGGCGGGCGCGGCGCCGACGAGACACAAGAAACGAGAAGCGATGACGAACTCGCCCAAATGCTCGCCGCCCTCGACGACCGCGTCGTCGAGCTCGCCCACCTCCACGCAGAATGGCTGGTCGCGGCAAAGGATCGGGCCGGGAGTTGAGCGCATCTGGCCGGAATGGTTCGTCCAGGCGCTGCCGGGGCAGTATCCGCGCGATCGCGAGCCGCCGGTGTGGCTCGTCATCGGCGGCCGCGGCGCCGGCAAGACGCGGCTGGGTGCCGAATGGGTGAACGCGCTGGCGCGCGGGCTTGCCCCCTTCGCCCGGCGCCGCCACGGGCAGATCGCGCTGGTCGGCGAGACGTTGGCCGACGTGCGCGAGGTGATGATCGACGGGCCGTCGGGCATCAGGACGATCGCGCGCGGGGCGCGGCCGCGCTACGAGCCGACGCGGCGGCGGCTCTTGTGGCCCAGCGGTGCGGTGGCGCAGGTCTATTCGTCGGAGGATCCCGAGAGCCTGCGCGGGCCGCAATTCGAGGCGGCGTGGCTCGACGAGCTGGCCAAGTGGAAGAACATCGACGCCTGCTGGGACATGCTGCAGTTCGGCATGCGGCTGGGGCCGGCGCCGAGGCAGCTGATCACCACGACGCCGCGGCCGCGGCCGCTCTTGAAGCGGCTGATGGCCGACCCGGCGGTGGCGGTGACCAGGCTTTCGACCAGCGACAATGCGCAAAACCTGTCGCCCGGCTTCATCGCCGCGCTCAAGCGCCGCTACGGCGGCACACCGCTCGGCCGCCAGGAGCTCGACGGCGAGATGATCGAGGAACGCCAGGGCGCGCTGTGGACGCGGGCGATGATCGAGAAGGCGGCCGAGGCTTTTGCCGGCGTCGACAGGGACGCGATCGGCCGCATCGTCGTGGCGGTCGATCCGCCGGCGGGCTCGGGCCGCGCCTCGGACGCCTGCGGCATCGTCGCGGCGGGGCTTTTGCCCGACGGGCGCGTCGCTGTGCTGGAGGACGCGACGGTGGAGGCCGCCGCACCGCGCGACTGGGCACTGCGCGCGGTGGCGCTCTACCGGCGGCTTCAGGCCGACCGGATCGTCGCCGAGGTCAACCAGGGCGGCGACATGGTGGCGGCGGTGATCCGCACGGTCGATCCGGCGGCACCGGTGAGGCCGGTGCGCGCGACGCGCGGCAAATGGCTGCGCGCCGAGCCGGTGGCCGCCCTCTACGAGCAGGGCAGGGTGGTGCATGCCGGGCGCTTTCCGGCGCTGGAGGACGAGATGTGCGACTTCGGCGCGGACGGGCTGTCGGGCGGCCGCTCGCCCGACCGCGTCGACGCGCTGGTCTGGGCGGTGACGGCGCTGACCGATGCCGGCCGCGCCGCGCCGCGAATCCGCGATTTCGGCTGAGGGGAGCGGGCCAAGTCCCCCTCCACCATGCTGCGCATGGTCCCCCTCCCCCGCTTCGCAGGGGAGGATCCGCAAGCCACTGAATTTTCACGAACAACGGACGGATTTTCCCGATGCGATGGACCTGGCCGTGGGCGGCTCGCCCGGACGGAGCGGCGGCGCGCGCGAACGAGGCGCCCGCCGAGCGCAAGCACGCCGGCGCAGGCTTCGTCGCGCTACAGCTGACCGGCGAGGCGAGCTGGACCCGGCGCGACTATGCCGGCCTGTCGCGCGAGGGCTTCATGCGCAATCCGGTCGGGCATCGCGCGGTGCGGCTGGTCTCGGAGGCCGCGGCCGCCGTGCCGCTGGTGCTCTATGACGGGACGGCCGAGCTCGCCCGGCACCCGCTGCTCGATCTGCTGCGGCGGCCGAACCCGCGCCAGCAGGGCGCCGCGTTCCTGGAGGCGCTCTACGGCACGCTGCTGCTCGCCGGCAACGCTTATGTCGAGCGGGTCGAGACGGACGGCGGCGGGCGCGAGTTGCATCTGCTGCGCCCGGACCGGGTGACGGTTCTCTGCGACGCCGCCGGCTGGCCGGAGGCACTGGAGCACCGGGTGGGCTCGGCGCGGCGAAAGATCCCGCTCGGCGAGGAGGGGCGGGCGCTGCATCTCAGGCTCTTCCACCCGCTCGACGACCATTACGGCTTCGCCCCGCTGGAGGCGGCGCTCACCGCGCTCGACACGCACAACGCCGCCGGGCGCTGGAACAAGGCGCTGCTCGACAATTCGGCGCGGCCGTCGGGGGCGCTGGTCTATGCGCCGAAGGACGGCGGCGGCCTCACCGAGGAACAGTACGGACGGCTGAAGGCCGAGCTCGAGGACGGCTATTTCGGTCCCACCCGCGCCGGCAGGCCGCTGCTTCTGGAAGGCGGGCTCGACTGGAAGACGATGGGGCTGTCGCCGAAGGACATGGACTTCGTCGAGGCGCGGAACGGCGCGGCCCGCGACATCGCGCTCGCCGCCGGCGTGCCGCCGATGCTGCTCGGCATCAAGGGCGACAACACCTACGCCAACTATGCCGAGGCCAACCGGGCCTTCTACCGGCTGACCATCCTGCCGCTGGTCGGCCGCACGCTGGCCGAGCTGACCGGCTTCCTGGCGCCGGCCTACGGCGCCGGATTGCGGCTCTGGTACGACGCCGACGCGGTGGAAGGGCTGTCGGCCGAGCGCGACTCGCTGTGGGCACGGGTCGGCGGTGCGGACTTCCTGAGCGACACCGAGAAGCGCCAGGCGGTGGGGTACGGGGCGCGGGGGGAGAGCGAAGAAAAGGCGGGGTTTCGCGCCGACCAGCCCCGCGTGCCGTAAGGGCAACCGGAAGGCGGGCGATGGGCGGACACGGGCGGCGGCACCGCCCAGGTCATCCCGGTCCAGGCGAGGACGACGGGAAGTCGCGGCGGAAGCGGCCGCATGATGATCTCGGGCCGCATGCAGCGCGTGTCTCCCGGCGAAGAGACGGCTATCGCGACCACGCATTCGCAAATGCTGGGGGCGATAGCCAAGGTCCGCGAAATCGAGCCGAACTGGCGACCTACGCCGCAACTCTACGTATCCGTACGGGAACTCATCAGGGCAAACAAGGCGACGTATAAAGAAGCCCTCAGGCGTTACGGTGAGCTGCAGGACGCGGGCATCGCACCTGGCCGGTTCTGTGTCGAATGGCAGCCGGCGCGTGGGCCGGAGAGGAACTGGACGGCAGCGGAAATCCGAGAAAACAACCGGATTGGCGCCAAGTTTGGATGCCATACGTGTGGGACAAAGGAATCGGGATTGCCGGACAATAGGTTTGTTCTCGATCATCAGCCGCCAACGGCGACAAATCATCTCTCACGCCCGCAAAGTCTGTTTCCTCAGTGCGTCATCTGCAGTCGGAAGCAGGGCGGGTGGATAACGAACCATTGGAGCCGCTAATGTTCGATGATCGAAATACAGTCCGCCTACCTGTGCCGCACGGACTCCTCTATATTTGTGATCCCGAAGCTTCAGCCCTCCCCAAGGTCGACGGCCGGGGACTTTACTGGTGGAACAACAACGGCCTCGCGTTGGCGTGTCGCCACGAGATCGCCGGCGAGACGAAGATCGGCATCAACGGGAGCACTGAGCCTCCGGCCGGCTTGTCGCTGCTGGGCGAATTCGATCTCTTGACGCCGAGCCGCCGGTTGGCAGTCCAGGTCGTGCCGCGCCAGACGATCCTGGAAGTGCCGGTCGAGAGTCAGGAGGTTCGCGTCGAAGTCTGGACGGAAGGGGATACGAATACGACGCTGGTGTGGCTGAGGACCGTCTGAAGGGCTTTCCGCTGAACCCGACTCGCTCTGCGCGTGGGTGGGCGGCGCGGACTTTTTGAGCGACGCCGAGAAGCGCCAAGCGGTGGGGTATGGACGGGAGTAACCGGCCCCTCCCTTTCCTTCTTGACGCAGATCATGTCGTACCGGCGCCGCCGGCTGTTATTTAATCGTTTTCGCGGGGCAGGAGGTAGAAGATGAGAAGTCCAGCTGCTATCCTGACCGGTATCTTCACGCTTGTGCTGACGGTCGGTGCTCAGGCCGACGACGTGATTTGGGTGACGTTTCCGGAGGGCGGCAGGCAGCACTGCAGCGAATCCGTGATCGGGCGCTTCACCGTGACCGGACCCGCACGGGTCTCTGTCAGGACGACGATCAACCCCTACATGAGCCTGGGTTACCACCCCAATATCCCGGTCTCGAACCGGTCGACTTGGTGGGCCAACAAGGAGGATTTCGCCTATGCGAGCCCGCTGCCTGGCGCGTTGCCGAGAAAATCAACCCAGGGAGGCAAGGAAACCGGTGACTGGGTGGATGGGGTTCCCCTCATCCTCGAGGACACCTACGTCATCGAAGAGTCCGAGTCGTTTACGGTAGACGTAAGGGGCAACCCTCAATGCTGGCCAGTATCGCATGTCGACTATGATTACTGGCAAGAGGGGCAGGAATTGCGGGTCGAGGTCTTCGGCGCAGAGGTCGTAGCGATCGACGGTAACGGCAACGGCGAGGTGCAGCAGCTCGATCTCAACGGCGGCTGGAACACCGATTACGGCGCGGTGATCCTTTGGCAGGACGGCGCGACCGTTACCGGAACGTACATGCCTGACGAGAATGGGAAGATCGAGGCCGCGCTCGACGGCAACGGGCTGACCGGCTTCTGGTCCGAGACCCGTTCGGACAAGGAGTGCGCGACCGAGAGGCTTGGGTCGCGCTACTGGGGTCGTATCCGCTGGACCTTTTCGCCTCGCGCCTTTGAGGGAACCTACGGCTATTGCGACGACAAGCCAGCCTTGCCATGGAATGGCCGACGGCCGTGATTCAGGAGGTGGAGGCAGGGAACCCGCCGAATGGCGGGCGACCCCGGCATGAGCGCTTGCCGGCATCCCTCCGTGGTCTTGCAGGCGGACGGCAGCCTACGTCAGTAGTTGGGGCATATCTCGTGCCGCTTCCTGGCCGTAGAGTCTCGAAAGACCATTGGCACGTGCGGCGATCGTGTCGACGAGGCGATTCACGATCTCGTGCGAAATGCCCTGCGCCCGCAGTGCGGCGGCACAGGCTGATGCGAGGTCGGGCATGACGGCGATCTGGTTGCGGACGGATTGCAGGGTGAACTCGCTTCCGACCTTGGCGGACGAGGCGCAGCGCTTCCAGTCGCGGGGCATGACCTCGTCGATCGGGTACACTCGGTCGATCTTCATCGCCAGCCTCAGATCGCGCGTCCCGGCCTGGATCTCGCCCTCGCCAAGGTGCGGCAGGATGCTGGAGAGGTCGTAAAGCGGCGCCAGGCGCGCCTCGCCCTGCGCGCCCAGCAGCATCGAGTAGTTCTTCGCGTGGGCGTCGGTACCGCCGATGATCCAATTGAAGATGTTGGCTTGCATGAAGGCCTGTCGATCCCTTGTCGGATCGTTCGCGGCCGACAACACCCTGGTGGCGATGGTGGCGACGCCTGGACCACCCTGGTTCTCGTATTTGCGCGTCGGCATGACCGACAGCGCCTGGCACATGTCCTCCTGATGGATGCGGATGGTCCTGCCGTCGACGATGCGACGGTCATAGCGCTTCACGACGATCGCCTTCTCGCCGGCGAATTCGAGAACCTGGCTATGCGCGGCATCCAATCCGAGCATCCCGGCGAGTTGCAGGCAGAAATGTT
This sequence comes from Rhizobiaceae bacterium, assembly GCA_905339215.1. Classification (GTDB taxonomy): domain Bacteria; phylum Pseudomonadota; class Alphaproteobacteria; order Rhizobiales; family Rhizobiaceae; genus DUSC01. The sequence continues at coordinate 49,408 of CAJPFN010000037.1, read as the reverse complement.
CGTTTTCGGTATGACCGTGCAGATGCGGCATCGGCGGCTTGAAGATGTGCGTCGTCGGCGTGTCTTCCCGCGGTATGCCCCACTGACCGGTCGCTGCGTCGAGATGGAAGGCAGTCTTGGCCTGGGCGCCGGCGAGGCTGAACTGGCCGGGATCGCCAAGCCGCCGCGTCGCCGCACCGTCGCGGCGCAGATCGCGCAAACGATCGCCGATCTGCGCGTCGGTGAGGGGTTCGAACGTTTCGCCGCGGGAGAGCTCCGTTCCCCGCGGCAGGAACTGAACGGCACCGGCGCAATCCCGCCCGACATGCCTGAGCAGCGCGAACGGATTTCGGGCGGGAACCTGGAACCTCTGTGCCCAGCGGCCGATGGTCTGCTCGTTGTCGGGAAGCAGCCCCCACAGGAACGCCTCGACCACCTTGCCGTCGTAGGATCTGGCAATCGTCGGCATCGAGAGCGACAGGGGGATTGCGACCCGGCCGTTCATCCATTGCTCGTCGTAGGAGAACGAGAGCTTTTCACCCTGCAGGTGGTGCAGTTCGCCGACGTGGCGGCCGGAGATGTACACGTCAAGCGTATCGACGATTCTCATCGTCATCATCGGCACCGTCAGAGCTTGTAGGGCGGGGCATCGTCGTCGTCGGCATGTCGACCATCGACATGCCGGTCATCATCGACATGCCGGTTGCCGGGCTGGTCGCCGTCCGGCGGCGGTGCCGGCAGGTCGAAGTTCATCTCCACGCCGAGCGTTGTGAGCGCCAGCAGCACGTTGCCGATCTCTGCGCCCGGCTTGCCGTTCTCGACCCACGACACCCATGTCTGGGTTGTATTGATCATCCTGGCCAGGGCCGCCTGAGACAGGCCGCGCCGCTTGCGGGCCTCCTTCAGGAGAAGCCCGATGTCGCGGGCGGTCCGGATGCGCATGATATACGTTCCTATATTCAAGTTCACGATATACGAGTGTATATAGAGCATGTCAATATAGGTTCATATATCAACGCTCCTCATATAGGATCGTATATCATACACCATATGAACCACGCGCCGACAGACCGGCCGGCGCCGCCGGTTCCGGCGGCTTCCGAGCACTCCGCGCCCGCAATCCGAACATAGGGGACCGCATGACATGACCGACTATGCGGAAGCCGCCTGGCTGTGGGCGGCGAAGGGGACGGGCGCGGTCGCCGGCTCGGCGATCTCGCTCGCCTACATCCTGCCGAAAGGCCGCCGCGAGGCGGCGATCCGCTTCGCCGTCGGCATCGCCTGCGGGCTGGTGTTCGGCGGCGCGGCGGGGCTGAAGATCGTGACCGAGCTGGGTATCGCCGGGGCGATCGGGGCGGGCGAGACGATGCTGCTCGGTTCGGCCGCCGCGAGTCTCTGCGCCTGGTGGGCGCTGGGCTTCGTCATGCGGATGCTCGAGCGGGGCGGGAAGCGGCGCACGGAGTGAGCGGCGGCGGCGACCTCCCCCCTGTGGGGAGGTCGCGCCGGAGGCGCGGGTGGGGGTCCTTTCCGGGCGAGGCTGAGCGGCGATACCCCCACCCCTGACCCCTCCCCACAAGGGGGAGGGGAACGGCGCCGTCGTGCGTCCATACGCGCACCCTCCTCACTCGGCTCGGGCTTCGCCCTCGCCGTCCTCTCCCCGAGCGGAGAGGAACGACGGCATCCGGCGCCGTGGCCAACCATCAACGGAGCGACAAGAATGAACAACGGAACCGGGATCGCCGGGCCGCAGACGGCCGTGCGCGGCGGAATGACCGCCGACCTGCGCATCGACGTCGCCCGGTCCGCCGGCGGCTTCCGGATCGGCGGCCACGCCAGCCTGTTCGGCGTCGTCGACCTGGGGCGCGACGCGGTCGAGCCGGGGGCGTTTACCGCGGCACTCGCCAAGCGCGGGGCATCCGGAATCCGCATGCTTTTCCAGCACGACCCGGCCGAGCCGGTGGGCCGCTGGACGGAAATCCGCGAGGACGCGACCGGGCTGTGGGTCGAGGGGCGGCTGACCGCCGGCGTGCAGAAGGCCGACGAGCTCGCCGCGCTGATCTCGTCCGGCGCGCTCGACGGCCTGTCGATCGGCTTCCGCACGGTGCGCGCCGCGAACGACCGGCGGAACGGCGTGCGCCGCATCGTCGAGGCGGATCTGTGGGAAGTGTCGATCGTCACCTTCCCGATGCTGCCCGGCGCGCGGCTCAAAGTGCTGCCCGACGGCAAGTCGGCCGGCGGGGCCTTGCATGAGCATTCAGGGTCCATCGGTCGACGGCCCGAAGGCCGGCTGCCCGACCGGGCATCGCACGGCGGATCGCCGCGCGACGATGGCGGCCGGATTGCCGCGCTGCGGCTCGCGGCGGGCCTGAGATCGGCGACGAGAACTCTCCACGGAAAGGAAGGAAGAGCATGAACGACAGCATCGCAGCACTGGAAAACAAGGCGGGCTTCGGGGCCAGCATCGGGGCCAATCCGGGGGCCGGAACCGGGGCGAATGCGCGGGCCGGCGGCGACGCCGGGGCCGTCTTCGCCGAGCTGGCGAGCGCCTTCGAGGCGTTCAGGGAGGCGAACGACGAGCGGCTGGCCGAGATCGAGCGGAAGGCCGTCGCCGACGTCGTCACCAGCGACAAGGTCGAGCGCATCGCCGGTGCGCTGGACGAGCAGAAGCGGGCGCTCGACCGGCTGCTGCTGCGCCAAGCGCGGCCCGCACTCGGGCGCCCCGGCGGACCGGCCGACGGGTTTTCGGTGAAGTCGGAGCACGTCGCCGCCTTCGAGGCCTATGTGCGCTCCGGCGACGACCGCCATCTGCGCGCGCTGGAGAGCAAGGCGATGTCCTACGGCTCGGCGCAGGACGGCGGCTACCTCGTACCCGACGAGACCGAGGCCGAGATCGGCCGCCGGCTGGCGCTGATCTCGCCGATCCGCTCCATCGCCTCGGTGCGCCAGGTGACCGGGGCGGTGCTGAAGAAGCCCTTCGCCGTGTCCGGCCCGGCGGTCGGCTGGGTGGGCGAGACGGCGGCGAGACCGCAGACGGCGACGCCGACGCTGGCCGAGCTGTCGTTCCCGACCGTCGAGCTCTACGCCATGCCGGCGGCGACGGCATCGCTGCTCGACGACGCCGCGGTCGACATCGACCGCTGGATCGCCGGGGAGGTGGAGACCGCGTTTGCCGAGCAGGAGGGGGCAGCCTTCGTCGCCGGTGACGGGACGAACAAGCCGCGCGGCTTCCTCGACTACGACCAGGTCGCGGAGGCAAGCTGGGCGTGGGACAAGATCGGCTATGTGGCGACGGGGGTGGACGGGGCACTGCCGGCGTCGAATCCGTCGGACACGCTGATCGACACGATCTACGCGCTGAAGGCCGGCTACCGGCAGAACGCCAGCTGGGTGATGAACAGGAAGACCCAGGCGACGATCCGCAAGCTGAAGGACGCCGACGGCAACTATCTGTGGCAGCCGCCGGCCGCCCCCGGCCAGCGGGCGATGCTGATGGGCTTTCCGGTCGTCGAGGCGGAGGACATGCCCGACGCCGCGATCGACGCCACGCCGATCGCCTTCGGCGACTTCCAGCGCGGCTATCTCGTCGTCGACCGCACCGGGGTGAGGGTGCTGCGCGACCCCTACACCGCCAAGCCCTACGTGCTGTTCTACACGACCAAGCGCGTCGGCGGCGGCGTCCAGGACTTCGACGCCATCAAGCTGGTCAAGTTCGGCACCGAGTAACATCACTCGCTCGGGCGGGCCTCCTCCCTCCTTCCCGCCCGGACTGTGCCGTAGCGGACCCGGCAGATTCCCGTTGCCGGGGCCGTTTCCTTCTTTCGGCGGGACACGCGCCTCCTGACCGCCCCGATCCCGGTCGACCCCCACTCCGGTTTGCTTTCGCAAACCACCTCTCCTCCGGTCGACGGGGGAGAGGAAATGCGCTGCCGCGGCGCCGGCGCTTCTCCGGCTTGGCTTCCTCTCCCCCGCCGAGCGGGGGAGAGATGCCGAGCGAATCGAGGCGGAGCGGGGGTCGACCGCGGCGGCGCACGACCGTCCTATCTCCACCCGACGGAGCCATCCATGACCCTGTTCAGAACCGTCGAGCCGGCGCTCGAGCCCGTCACGCTCGCCGAGGCGAAGGCGCATTTGAGGCTCGGCCATGACAGCGAGGACGACCTGATCTCCGGGCTGGTCCGCGCCGCGCGCGACGCGGTCGAGCGTACCACCGGCACCGCCCTGATCGAGCAGGACTGGCGGCTGGCGCTGGACGCCTGGCCGCGGAGCGGCACGGTGGCGCTGACGCCGCATCCGGTGCGCGAGATCCTGTCGGTGACAATCTACGGCAGCGAGGGCGAGGCCTCCGTGGTCGACGCGAGCGCCTGCCGGCTCGATCCCCATGCGCGGCCGGCGCGGCTGTGGCTCGCCGAACGCCCGGCGCCGGGCCCGGCGCTGAACGGCATCGAGGTCGATTTCCGCGCCGGCTACGGCGAGGCCGGCACCGACGTGCCGGACATGCTGAAGCGGGCGATCCTGATGCTGGTGGCGCACTGGTTCGAGTTCCGCGGCGTCGCCGGCGCCGCCGACCAGCCGGTCGGCCATCCGCCCGGCTTCGACCGCCTGGTTTCCGCCTACAGGAGGGCGCGGCTCTGATGCTGACGACGACGATCGACCCCGGCCGGCTGCGCACGGAATTCGCGCTGGAACAGGCGACGCCGGTCGCCGACGGAATGGGCGGCCATGGCGAAGAGTGGAACGAGGTGGCGACCGTCTTCGGCCGCATCGAGCCGGTGTCCGCCGGCGTGCGCTTCGGCGCCGGCCAGGCGCTGGAGACGGTGACGCACCGCGTCACCATCCGCCACCGCGACGGCGTCTCGAGCGGCATGCGCCTGAAGAAGGGGGCGCGGCGCTTCGCCATCGTCAGCGTGCACGATCCCGACGAGAGCGGCCGCTACCTGGTGCTGCGGACGCGGGAGGAGGGCGCATGAAGGCGACCGTGGCATTGACGCTGGCGGGGCTTGTGCGGGCCTTGCGCTGGCGCGCCCATGTACTGGCGGACCCCGGCGAACGCGACTACCGTCCAGCCAGGGAACCGGCGTATCCGAGTCGGGGCCGCCGGCGTCCGTCAAGACCGCAGTCGAGGATCGAGGAGCCGCGCGATGACCGCCCCGGCCGCTGAACTGCAGAAGGCCGTGTTCGCCGCGCTCGCCGGCGACGCAGCGATCGTCGCCGCACTCGGCGGCGGCAAGATCTACGACCACGTGCCGGCCGGGACCGCCTTTCCCTATGTCACCTTCGGCCGCACCAGCGTCTACGACTGGAGCACGGCGACCGAGAGCGGCACCGAGCAGCTGTTCACGCTGCATGTCTGGTCGAAGGCGCGCGGCAGGGCCGAGGCGCTGGCGATCATCGAGCGGATCGGCGCGCTGCTCCACGACCAGCCGCTGGCGCTCGACGGCCATGCGCTGGTCAACCTGCGCCAGGAATTCTCGGAAGTCCGCCAGGACGAGGATCACGACGTCTACCACGGCCTGGTGCGCTTCCGCGCCGTGACCGAGACGGCATAGGAAACACACGCTTTCCCGCGTCGCAAGGGCCGTGCCGGCAGACCGCCGGCGGGCGAAATCCCCATATCACCACAGGAGAGGACGATGGTCGCTCAGAAGGGCAAGGACCTGCTCTTGAAGATCGACGCCGACGGGCTCGGCGCCTTCACCACGGTCGCCGGGCTGCGTTCGAAGCGGCTTTCCTTCAACAGCGAGACGGTCGACGTGACCAACGCCGATTCCGCCGGGCGCTGGCGGGAGCTGCTCGCCGGCGCCGGCGTGCAGCGCGCCGCGGTGGCCGGCACTGGCATCTTCAAGGACGCCGCTTCCGACGCTGCGATCCGCAGCCGGTTCTTCGCCGGCGAGATCGGCGACTGGCAGGTGGTCGTGCCGGGCTTCGGCACGGTCGAGGGTCCGTTCCAGATCACCGCGCTCGAATATGCCGGCGAGCACGACGGCGAGGTGACCTTCGAACTGGCGCTGGAATCGGCTGGCGCCGTCAGCTTCGCGGCCGCGTGATGAGGCCGAACGCAAGGCGCGGCGAGATCGTCGCAGAACTCGACGGGAAGAGCCGGCGGCTCTGCCTCACCCTGGGAGCGCTGGCCGAGCTGGAAGCGGGGCTGGGCGCGCAGGACCTTTCCGCACTCGCCGCGCGCTTTTCCTCGGGGCGGCTTTCGTCACGCGACCTGATCGGGCTGATCGGTGCCGGCCTGCGCGGCGCCGGCGAGGCGGTCTCCGACGACGAGGTCGCCAAGATGCAGTGCGAGGACGGCGCGGCCGGCTTCGCCCGCATAGCAGCAGATCTTCTCGTCGCCACCTTCGGCGGATCCACGGCAGACGCCGCGGCGGGCGGGGGTGCCGCGCGGCAAAACCCTTGAACGCCGCAGCCGGCAGCCCCGATGCCTTTCCCTGGGAGGCCGCCATGGCGGCCGGGCTCGGCCTGCTGCGGCTTTCGCCGGCTCATTTCTGGGCGATGACGCCGCGCGAGCTGGAACGGGCGCTGTCGGCGTTTTCCGCGCCGCGCCGCGAGCCGCCGGGCCGCGCCGCGCTGGAGGCGCTGATGCGCGCCTTCCCCGACATGACATGAACCGACATCGAAGAGGAGGGCGGCAATGGCCGAGACCGAAGCCGGGGGCACGTTTGCGATCGACGTCGACGTGTCCCCGGTCGCCGACGCGCTGGCGCGGCTCGAGGGCCTGTCGCGCTCGTTCGGGGCGCAATTGACGGGGGCGCTGCGCAGCGCGGTCGTCAGCGGCCGCGACCTCGAGGACGTGCTGCGCGGCATCGGCATGAACCTCGCCGGAATGGCGTTGAGCCGCGGCCTGCAGCCGCTGGAGGGGCTGGCGAACGACGCGTTTTCCAGCATCTTCTCGGCGCTGCGGTCGATCGTCCCCTTTGCCGACGGCGGCGTTCCCGGGCGGATCGTGCCGTTCGCGGCGGGCGGCGTGGTGTCGCGGCCGAGCTACTTCCCGATGGGCCGCGACATCGGCCTGATGGGCGAGGCGGGCGCCGAGGCGATCCTGCCGCTGCGCCGCGGCGCCGACGGCAGCCTTGGCGTCGCCGCTTCGGGCGGCGGCGCGCCCGTCAACGTCGTCTTCAACGTCTCGACCCCCGACGCCGCCTCGTTCCGCAAGTCGGAGGCGCAGATCACCGGCATGCTGGCGCGCGCGGTGTCGCGCGGGGCGCGGACGCTGTGAACGACGGGCGGGGCAGAAGATCGTCCGCCCCCTCCACCGCCTTCAGCGGTCCCCCTTCCCCGTAAACGGGGGAGGATCCGGCGCTGCGGCCGTCCGCAACCTCCAATCCTCCCCTGCGAAGCGGGGAGGGGAACCATGCGAAGCATGGTGGAGGGGGCGGGGCTGCCGCCGCCGGCGAAAATCACTTCCGCGGCCTTACGAGGAGCAAATGAGCGACTTCGCCACCTTCCACGACGTGCGTTTCCCGCTCGCCGTCTCGTTCGGCGCAACCGGCGGGCCGGAGCGGATCAACGAGATCGTCACGCTGACCTCCGGCCGCGAGCGGCGCAACGCGCGGTTTGCCCTGTCGCGGCGGCGCTACGACGCCGGCACCGGCGTGCGTTCGGCCGACGACCTCGCCGAGGTGATCGCCTTCTTCGAGGCGCGGCGCGGCTCGCTTCACGCCTTCCGCTTTCGCGATCCGTTCGACATGAAGTCGTGCGCCTTCGCCGCGACGCCGTCGCCGCTCGACCAGGCGGTCGGCACCGGCGACGGGGAGACGCTGCGCTTTACGCTCGCCAAGGCCTATGGCGAGGGCGCCGACGCCTACCGGCGGCCGATCGGGAAACCCGTGGCGGACAGCGTGCGGGTCGCCCTCGACGGCGCCGAGACGGTGGCGTTCGCCGTAGACGATGCGACCGGCGAGATCGTCTTCGCCGAGGCACCGGCAGATGGAGCGGCGATCAGCGCCGGCTTCGAGTTCGACGTGCCGGTGCGCTTCGACACCGCGCAGCTGTCGGCCAGCCTGACGGCGTTCCGGGCCGGGCAAATTCCGTCGATCCCGCTGGTAGAGGTGGCGCCGTGACCGCGTATTCCGACGAGATGATCGCGCACCTTTCGCGCGAGGTGACGACGCTCTGCCACTGCTGGCGCCTGGTGCGGCGCGACGGGGCGGTGGCCGGCTTCACCGACCACGACCGGCCGCTGACGATCGGGGCAACCGTCTTCGAACCGCGCTCGGGATTTTCCGCGAGCGAGGCGCGCGACACGCTGGGTTTCGCCGTGGACACGGTCGACGTCGAGGGCGTGCTATCTTCGGCGGACATTGCCGAAGAAGACATCGCCGCGGGCCTCTATGACGGCGCCGGCGTCGAGACGCTGCTGGTCAACTGGCGCGCGCCGGACCAGCACGCGATCATCCGCACCGCCACGATCGGCAGGATGACGCGCAGCGACGGGCGCTTCGTCGCCGAGCTGGAGGGTCTGATGCACGGCCTCGACCGGCCGGCGGGCCGCATCGTGCGCCGCGACTGCGACGCCGAACTCGGCGACGGCCGCTGCGGCTTCGACCTCGGCCAGCCGGGATTTGCCGCGAGCGCAACCGTGCTGGCGACGGAAGCGCCGCTGGTGCTCGTCGTCGACGGGCTCGCGGGACATGAAACCGGCTGGTTCGCCGGCGGCGTGTTGACCTGGACGACGGGCGCCAATGCCGGGCGCGCCGCCCGCGTCGCCGAGCACCGGCCGGACGGCGCAGACGTGCGGCTGATCCTGCGCGATCCCGACCGCCGGCCGCCGGCCGCCGGCGACACGTTCACGGTCGCCGCCGGTTGCGACAAGCGGTTCTCCACGTGCAAGGCAAAGTTCCTCAATGCGGCGAACTTCCGCGGCTTCCCGCACCTGCCGGGCAACGACGCCGCCTACGGCTACGTCGCCGAGGGCGGCCAGTTCGACGGCGGAGCGCTGGTGCCATGACGACGGGCGGCGACGACGAGACTGGGCGGCGCGTGCTCGAGGCGGCGATCGGCTGGATCGGCACGCCCTACCGCCACCAGGCGAGCCGGAAGGGCGTCGGCTGCGACTGCCTCGGCCTGGTGCGCGGCATCTGGCGGGAACTCTACGGCAGCGAGCCCGAGGCGCCGGGGCCGTACGCGCCCGACTGGGCGGAAGCGGGCGGCGCCGATCCGCTGGCCGAGGCGGCGCGGCGTCACTGCCGCGAGCGGCCGATCGGCGAGGCGCAGCCCGGCGACCTTCTGCTCTTCCGCTGGCTGGCGCATCTGCCGGCCAAGCATGCCGGCATCCTCTTCGACGCGCGGCGCTTCCTGCACGCGTACGAGGGCCACGCGGTGACGATTTCCGCGCTGGTCCCGCAATGGCGACGGCGGATCGCCGCCGTCTTCTCGTTCCCCGACCGAACCTTTCCCGACTGAACCTTCCCCGACTGAGCGAGGCAACGCGACATGGCCACGATCGTGCTCCAGGCGGCCGGCGCCTTCCTCGGCGGCTTCCTCGGCTCGACCGGCGCGGCGATCGGCACGGCGGTCGGCGCGATCGCCGGCTATACGCTCGACCGGGCCCTGATCAATTCGACCCGCCGCATCGAGGGACCGCGGCTCGCCTCCGCTCCGCCCTTCACGGCGGAAGACGGCGCGCCGCTGCCGCGGCTTTACGGCACGGCAAGGCTCGGCGGCACGCTGATCTGGGCGACCCGCTTCGAGGAGGCGTCGACGACGACGCGACAGGGCTTCAAGGGCGGGCCGCGGGTCACGGAATACGCCTACTTCGTCAGCGCCGCCTTCGCGCTGTGCGAAGGCGAGATCGCCGGGGTGCGGCGAATCTGGGCCGATGGCCGCGAACTCGACCGCACGCTCCACGAGATCCGCGTCCATCGCGGCACCGAGGACCAGGATCCCGACCCGTTGATCGCCGCCAAGCAGGGTGAGGGCAACGCGCCGGCCTATCGCGGCACGGCCTACATCGTGTTCGAGCGCTTTCCGCTCGAGGACTACGGCAACCGCATTCCGCAGTTCCAGTTCGAGACGATCCGCCCCGTCGGCACGCTGGCGAAGAACCTGCGAGCGGTCTGCCTCATTCCCGGCGCAACCGAATACGGTCTTTCGCCGACGCCGGTCACGCGCACGCCGCGGGCGGGCGAGACGGTGTCCCTCAACCGCCATGTCCTCCACGGCGAGACCGACCTGACGGCTGCCCTCGACGAGTTGCAGGCGCTCTGCCCGAACCTCGCCAACGTCGGCCTCGTCGTCACGTGGTTCGGCACCGACCTGCGCGCAGCGGAGCGCCGGATCAGGCCGGCGCTCGCCGATCCGGCGACGGACGGGTTTTCCGCGCCATGGCGGGCGGCGGGGCTCGGCCGGGCCGACGCGCCGACCGTGTCGTCGGACGGCAGCGGCGCCGCCTATGGCGGCACGCCGTCGGACGACAGCATCGCCGCAGCGATCGCCGAGATCCGCGGACGAGGCCTCGGCGTGATGCTCTACCCCTTCGTCATGATGGATGTTCCCGCCGGCAACGAGCTTGCCGATCCCTACGGCGGCGCCGCGCAGGCGCCCTATCCGTGGCGCGGCAGGATCACCTGCGATCCGGCACCGGGCCAGCCGGGCACGGCCGACGAGAGCGCTGCGGCGCGCGTGCAGGTCGAGGCCTTCTGCGGCGATGCCGTGGCGGCGGATTTCGCCGTCGCCGGGGGCGAGGTGACCTATTCCGGCCCGGCGGACGACTGGGGCTACCGCCGTTTCGTCCTGCACCAGGCGCGGCTCGCCGCGCTGGCCGGCGGCGTCGACGCCTTCGTCATCGGCTCCGAGTTGCGCGGCCTGACCACGCTGCGCGACGAAACCGACGCCTTTCCCTTCGTCGAAGAACTCTGCGAACTGGCGGCGGAGGCGCGCGCGCTACTCGGCGCCGGAACGAAGATCACCTACGGGGCCGACTGCAGCGAATATTTCGGCCACCACCCGCAGGACGGCAGCGGCGACGTCTTCTTCCATCTCGACCCTCTGTGGGCGCATGACGACATCGACGCCGTCGGCATCGACAACTACATGCCGCTGTCCGACTGGCGCGACGGCGACCATGCAGGCGGCAATCCGGACGGGTGCTCCGGGCCCTACGATCTTGCCGGCCTTCGCCGCGGCATCGCCGGGGGCGAGGGCTTCGACTGGCACTATGCGAGCGAGGCGGACCGCGCCGCGCGACTGCGCACGCCGATCGGGGACGGCACCCACGGCAAACCCTGGGTCTATCGCTACAAGGATCTGGTGGCGTGGTGGTCGAACGAGCATTTCGATCGCGCCGGCGGCGTCGAGTCGGGTGCGCCGACCGCGTGGCAGCCGCGCGGCAAGCCGGTCTGGTTCACCGAACTCGGCTGCCCCGCCGTCGACAAGGGGCCGAACCAGCCGAACGTCTTTCCCGATCCGAAGTCTTCGGAGAGCGCGATCCCGCATTTCTCCAGCGGCGGCCGCTCCGACCTCGCCCAGCAGCGCCTGCTCGCCGCCCATCAGGCGCACTGGGATCCTGCAGCGGCCGGCTTCGAACCGGAAGCCAATCCATCGTCGGACCGCTATGACGGGCGCATGGTCGATCCCGAGCGGATCTATCTGTGGGCCTGGGATGCGCGGCCGTTTCCCGCCTTTCCGCTGGCCGGCGCGGTGTGGCGCGACGGCGGCAACTGGGCGAAGGGCCATTGGCTGAACGGCCGGCTGAACGGCGCGACGGCCGGCGACGTGGTCCAGGCGATCCTTGCCGACCATGGCCTGCCGGGCGCCGACGCCGACAAGGCCGACGGCACGCTGCACGGCTATGTGATCGCCGAGCCCCAGTCGGCGCGCGCCGCCCTCGAGCCGCTCGCCGATCTGTTCGGGCTTGCCGCGAGCGACGCCGGCGGGACCCTGCGCCTGGCGAGCGAGGCCGCGGCCGGCGAGCCGTTCGTCGCCGACGTGCTCGTCGCCGACGGCGAGACCGTCTTCAGAGCCGAACGCACGCCCGATCACCATCTTCCCACCGAGCTTTCGGTCGCCTTCCACGATCCGCTCAAGGATCATCAGGCGCGCACCGCGCGCGCCGTCCGCCTCGGCGTCGAAGGACTGCGGCAGGAAACGATCGCCTTTCCCGGCGCAATCGAGGCGGGCGCGGCGAGGAGCCTGGCCGAGGACCGCCTGCGCCGGCTGTGGGCCGGGCGCGATACCGTCGCCTTCGACCTGCCGCCGGCCTCGGTCGGCGTCATCCCGGGCCGCGCGGTCAGGCTGCCCGACCATGCCGGAGAGGCCGAGTTCCTCGTCGAAGCCGTCGAGCAGGGCCTCCTGCGACGGGTGTCGGCGCGGCGCATCGTCCGCGTCGTACCGTCCGTCGACGATCCGGAGATCCCTTCCGACGCGGCGGCGGCCACCGTGTTCGGCGCGCCGGCGGTCCAGTTCATGGACCTGCCGACGCCGCCCGGCAGCGACGCAGCCGAGCGCGGCCTGCGCATCGCCGCCTGGGCGAAGCCCTGGCGCAGCCAGGCGATCCACGCCTCGCCGGAGGCGACGGGCTTCGTCCGCCGTGCCACCGCGGCGCGGCCAGCGAGGACGGGAGAACTGGTCGAGCTGCTGCCGCCGGGTTTCGAAGGCAGGGTGGTGGACAGCGCCGCGCTTGTCGTGCGCCTGAACGACGGCGCGCTGTCGAGCGTCAGCCGCGCCCGGCTGCTGAACGGCGCCAATGCGGCGGCGGTCCGTTCCCAGGCCGGCGCGTGGGAGGTTTTGCAGTTCGAGAGCGCGGAGGAGGTCGCGGCGTCGGTGTGGCGGCTCACCGGCCTGCTGCGCGGCCAGTCGGGCACCGGCGACTGTGCGGCGGCCGGCGCGGCGGCGGGGGCGGCCTTCGTGCTGCTCGACGACGCGGTGGTGCCGGCGGGCCTGGCCGCTTCCGAGATCGGCCTGCAGCTGCGCTGGCGCGTCGGCCCTTCGGGCCGCGATCTGTCGGCGGCGCATTGCGTCGAGGCAGAGATCTCCGGCGGCGTGCGCGCGCGCATGCCCCTGTCGCCCGTGCACATCCGCGGGACGCGGATTGCGGGTGGCGACTGGGCGCTTTCGTGGATCCGGCGCGGCCGCGTCGACGCCGACAGCTGGGACGGCGCCGAGATACCGCTCGGCGAACGGGACGAGAGCTACCGCATCGACATCGGCCCGCCGGGCGGGCCGGTCCGGCGCAGCGCGACGGCGGCGCAGACGAACTGGATTTACGCGGCGGCTGACCTCGCCGCCGACTTTACCGGCCTGCCGGCGGAGGCCGAGGTCGCCATCCGCCAGCTCGGTGCCGGCGGCTGGGGCCTGCCGGGCGTCGCCCGCATGATCTTCAACTGAGAAACGGAGACTTCCATGACCGACATGAAACCCTGGTACCTGTCGCGCACGATCTGGGCCTCGCTGGTGACCGTGCTGATCGCCGGCGGCAGCCTCGCCGGGATCCGCCTCGACGGCATCGACGAGGGCGCGCTGACCGACACGCTGATGCAGGCCGCCACGGCGGTGGCCGGCATCGTCGCCATCGCCGGACGTTTCGCCGCCCGCAGCCGGATCGGCTGACGAGACCGCGATGGCCGCCGGCCGCTCAGGCGACCGGCGTCGCGCCTTTGTGGCCGGCCGACAACGCCGCCTCGAACAGCGCCCGCGCCGATTCCTCCCAGGTGACGGCGCGGTAGTCGCGCAAAGCCCGCGCGGCGAGACGGGCGGGTTCGTCGGAGCCGGTCATCCATGCGCGCAGGCGGCTCTCCCATGCTGCCGTGTCATGCGGATCGAGGCAGACGGCGAAGTCGCCGACCAGTTCCGGGATCGGTCCGCCGGTCGAGGCGATCAGGGCCTTGCCGCGGGCCAGCGCCTCGATCGGCGGCAGGCCGTAGCCCTCGTAGATGGACGGGTAGAGGCAGAAGGCGGCGTCGCGATAGAGCGCGGCGAGGGCATCGTCGCCGATCCCTTGAAGGTGGACGACGGTGCCGGCGAGTTCCGGGTCGGCGGCGAGCCGCGCCGAGAAATCCCCCATCATCCAGCCCTTGCGGCCGACGAAGACGAGCCTGAAGCCCGCGCGCGCCACCGTGCCGTCGCGCACCAGGCCGCGCCATGCGTCGACAAGCGTGGCGTGGTTCTTGCGCGGCTCGACCGTCGAGACATAGAGCGCAAAGCGTCCTGCCTCGAGCGGCTTCGGCAGGCCGGAGGGCGCCGTCGCCGGGAACGGATCGGCCCCCAGCGGCACGCAGCGATGGTCCGCGCAGCGGATGCCGTTTTCGGCGCACCAGGAAAGCGCGTCCCCGGCGGCGCGCTGCGACGTGAACAGGATGCGGTCGGCGCGCGCGAAAGCCTGCTCGAAGTGGCGGCGGACCGAGCGGACGTCGCTTGCGGAATACCATTGCGGGAACATCAGCGGGATGACGTCGTGGCAGAGTGCGACGTAGCGCGAGCCGGCGCGGTCGCGCTGGGCGAGCATCGCTGCGACGTCGGTGTGGGTCCAGTCGGACTGGATGGCCAGCGTGACGTCGTCGGGGCCGAGTTCCACCGGCGGCAGGAGCAGGTCGTCGATGTCGGGAACGTCGACGCGGCTGCCGTCGCTTGCCTCGACCATCGGCCTGAGCTTCGGCGTGAGCAGCGCCTCCTGCATCGCCGACCAGCGCGCGCGCGCATCAGGCGTTGCCGCGGCGAGGCGCCGGCGCTCGATTGCCAGCACGAGCTTGCGGCGGAAGCGCATCACCCACCAGTAGTGCGGCCGGAGCCGGGCCGGCACGCGATCGATCGTGTGGATCCGTGCGCTGCCGGGAACCGGCAGGAAGCCGAGATAGAGCTTGATCCTGCCGGCCAACACGCCGTCGACGAATTCCGGGCGGATCGGCCGCGGCCGGTTTGTGCGCGGATCGAACACGGTGAACACGGTGCCGGGCAGATGCCGTCGGGCATAGAGCGCGAACCGCTCCTGGCAGCGCGCGATGCCGACCGGCGGCCCGTACCACTGGATCAGGCTGGCGAGATCGATGAACAGACGGCTCATCGCGCCAGCCTGAGCCGCCATTCGAGCGATAGTGCGGACAGGAACGTCGATCCGCCGCGCAGCGCCGCTGCGATTTCGCGGCGCCTCTCCACCGACAGCGTACCAGCGGCAACGCACCAGCGCAGCATCTTCTCGATGTCGCGCCGCTCGTTCTGCGAGAACTCCGGGCCGGGGCTCCCCATCGCCGAAAGATAGGCGGTCACGGCGGCAAGCGGCGTCGGCAACGCCGACAGCGAAGGCATGTCGACCGGCCGGCCATAAGCGAGCAGGCGCGCCAGAGCGTGGACGGCGCGCTGCTCCATACGGTGCCGTCGCGACGACTGGCCGGGATGCCGGCGCAAGCCGAGCAGCGCATCAGGGATGTTGGCGACGACGCCCTGCAGCGCCATGCGCGTCCACAGGTCGTAGTCTTCGGCCAGGGCGAATTGCCGGCGATATCCACCGGCCGCCTCGACGGCGAGGCGGCGCATGACGACGGTGGGATGGAGGAAGGGGTTCTCCACGCGCAGAAGCTCGACGAGCCTCGCCGGGTCGGCCTCGACCGTGACAGGGGCGCCGATGCGCCCGCGCGCGTCGATGGCGACCGCCCCGGCGCCGAGGAGCACCAGATCGGGACGGGCGTCCATTTCGGCCACCTGGCGGGCCAGGCGGTCCGGGTGGGACAGATCGTCCGCGTCCATGCGGGCGACGAGATCGCCGCGGGCTTCGGCGAGCGCCTGGTTGAGCGCGTCGACGATACCGGCACCGGCCGCAGACAGGACGCGGATGCGACCGTCTTCGGCCGCATGCCGCGCCAGCAGTGCAGCGGTACGGTCGGACGAGCCGTCGTCGACGACGACGATCTCCAGGTCCCGATAGGTCTGCCGGCGCATGCTGGCGATCGCGGCGTCGACATAGTCGCCGCCGTTCCTGACGGGAATCAGGACGGAGATTCGCGGCGTCGAACGCGCAGACGCGGCCGCCATCCGCCGGCGCTCAGGAAGCGAGCGGCGCGCTGCCGCGCCCGGCTGCCGGTTCGGCGTGATGGTCCCGGCAAGGGCCGGACCTATATTCCGTCGCATGTGTCATTGGACGCCGCCCCCGGCGCGACTGGCGAGATTCCTCGTCAATGTAGTATGGACAGCGGCAGGCGACTGCAAGACGGGACCAATGCCATTGCGTTCATTCCGCATTCAGACGGAACGCGCTAGAAAGAGCGCCATGATGAACGCTCCGACCATTCGAAGGACTATGGCAGCTCTCCTGGGCGTGGTCCTCGCCCACGCCGCGCCGGCTGCTGCGGCACCACTTTCCCTGCCTGCTGCGCCGCCATCCGCCGCGGCGTTCCAGCTTGTCGCCGCCGACTGCTACGCCATCGGCCAGCAGGTCGCCGCAGAACAGGGCGGGACGCTGGCCAAGGCCAGCCCCGACACGGAGGGCGGCCAGCCGGTTTGCCGCATCGTCGTGCTCCTGCCCGGCAAGGACGGCCAGCGGCCGCGGCGCACCGAGATCGTCGTGCCGGCGAACTGACGGCCGCGCTTTCCCCGGGCCGCCAAATTGGCCTATAGGTGCACTCCTGAAAACAACAGCCGGCGGACAGTTTCATGCGGATTTTGGTTGTCGAGGACGACAAGGATCTCAACCGGCAGCTTTCGGACGCGCTGATCGACGCCGGCTACGTGGTCGACCGCGCCTTCGACGGCGAGGAAGGCCATTTCCTCGGCGACACCGAGCCCTATGACGCGGTCGTGCTCGACATCGGCCTGCCGCAGATGGACGGCATCAGCGTCGTCGAGCGCTGGCGGCGCGACGGCCGCAAGATGCCGGTGCTGATCCTCACCGCACGCGACCGCTGGAGCGACAAGGTCTCCGGGATCGATGCGGGCGCCGACGACTACGTCACCAAGCCGTTCCACATCGAGGAGGTCCTGGCGCGGGTGCGTGCCCTGATCCGCCGCGCCGCCGGCCACGCCTCGTCAGAACTGACCTGCGGGCCGCTGCGCCTCGACACCAAGGCGTCCAAGGCCGACGTCAACGGCGTTCCGCTCAAGCTGACGTCGCACGAGTTCCGGCTTCTCGCCTATCTGATGCACCATGCCGGCCAGGTGGTGTCGCGGACCGAACTCGTCGAACACCTCTACGACCAGGACTTCGACCGCGATTCCAACACGATCGAGGTTTTCGTCGGGCGCCTGCGCAAGAAGATGGGCATCGACATGATCGAGACGGTGCGCGGCATGGGCTATCGCATGCGCGAGCCCGATGCGTGAGGCCGCACTATCGCGAGCGCTGCCCGCGCGGCGCCGCGGCTGATCGGGGCCGCGAGTCGTGAAGACGGTGCCGCGCTCGCTGACCTTCCGGGTCATCGCCTTCTCCACCGTCTGGGCGGTGCTGGCGCTCATCGCCATCGCCACCGTGATCACCACGCTCTACCGCCAGGCGAGCGAGAACGGCTTCAACAGCCTGCTCTCCGCGCACCTGTTCAACCTGATCGGCTCGGTCGGCGTCACCGGCGGAACGCTGACCGGCAGCCCCGACCTCGGCGACCTGCGCTTCTCGCAGCCCGGGTCCGGCTGGTACTGGTCGGTCGAGCCGGTGGCGGGGGTTCTCACCGGTGAACTGCGCTCGCCGTCGATGACCCGGCCGATCGCCTCGCCGCCGGTGGCCGACGTTCCCTTCGATTCCGGTTTCCAGCGCAGCTATTCCAGCGAAGGCATCGCCGGCGAGGAGATCGCGGTCTTCGAGAGCGAGTTCGTGCTCGATTCCGACAACCGCGTCGCCCGCTTCCGCGTCATGGGCAACCTGAGCGAGCTGGAGGAGCAGATCGGCGCCTTCCAGCGCCGGCTCTATACCTATCTGTCGGTCTTCGGCGCAGGCATGATCGCGATCAACGCCTTCGCCATCCTGCTCGGACTGCGGCCGCTGCAGCGCGTGCGCGCCGCGCTGGCGATGGTGCGCGAGGGAACGGCGCAAAAACTCGACGGCAGCTTTCCGGCGGAAATCGAGCCGCTGGCGAACGAGACCAACGCGCTGATCGAGAACAACCGCCGCATCGTCGAACGCTCGCGCACCCAGGTCGGCAACCTCGCCCATTCGCTGAAGACGCCGCTCGCCGTGCTGGCCAACGAGGGCCGGCTGATCGGCGGCGACAAGGGCCGGCTGATCGTCGACCAGGCGTCGGCGATGCAGAAGCAGCTCGAGCACTATCTGCAGCGGGCGCGCATCGCCGCGCAACGCGACAGCGTCGTCTACCGCACGCCGATCGCGCCGGCGCTCGCCCGCATGGTGCGCGTCGTCGGCAAGCTCAATCCCGACGCCCGTATCGGGCTCGACCTGCCTCAGGAAGAAATCCTGTTCGCCGGCGAGCGCGAGGATTTCGAGGAAATCGTCGGCAATCTGCTGGAGAACGCGGCGAAGTGGGCGAAGGGCGAAATCCGCGTTTCGCTCGCGCCGGCCGCCGGGACGGCCGACCGCGCCTTCGTCCTGGCGATCGAGGACGATGGGCCGGGCATTCCCGAGGACAAGGCGCGCGAGGCGCTGAAGCGCGGCCGCCGCCTCGACGAGACCAAGCCGGGGACGGGGCTCGGCCTCGCCATCGTCG
Source organism: Rhizobiaceae bacterium (assembly GCA_905339215.1). Taxonomy (GTDB): domain Bacteria; phylum Pseudomonadota; class Alphaproteobacteria; order Rhizobiales; family Rhizobiaceae; genus DUSC01. The sequence goes on along the minus strand of CAJPFN010000037.1, from coordinate 30,848 downwards.
CCGATCTCGTCGCCGAGTATGGCGGCCGCCTCGGCCTCGAGCGGTCTGAACTCGGCGGCCTGCGCGCCGTCGTCGAGTTGAAGCAGGCGGTGTAAGGACGATGCTTCCCTTCGCGGCCCAACTTCGGTCAAAGATCAAACCTATGCGGCGGGGGAACGTACGCCCGCCCGCCGTCGATCCGAGGCCAGAACCGAGATGAAATCCAAGATTGCGCTGATTGCTGCGCTTTCGGTCCTGGGGGGCTGCTCGTCAACCGCCCTTTCCCGCACCGACGGAGGCGGCCTCGCCGCGCCATCCGGGGACGCGGGCAGGGCGGCCATCCTGCGCAACATGGCCGGCGGCCTGATCGGCGGATCGATCGGCACGGGGCTTAGCGAGCGGGAACGGCGCGCGGCGCTCGAGGCGGAGTACCGGGCGCTCGAATACACGCCGAGCGGCCAGGCCGTCGCCTGGAGCGGCGACGCCGGCCGCTCGGGTGAGGTGGTCGCCGCGCAACCCTATCGCGTCGGCTCTCAGGATTGCCGGCAGTACACCCACAAGGTCACGATCGGCGGGCAGACCGGCCAGGCTCGCGGCACGGCGTGCCGCAATGCCGACGGCAGCTGGACGCCTTTGACGTAAATCAGTGCGGTTCCGACGTGGCCCCGGCAAATGGCCGCGGCGTGCCGGAGTTGGCACGAACGACTGCGCAGACTATTGAGGTCGTCATGTTCTTCTGGATCGCGGCAGCATTGCTGACCCTGGGCGCGTGCCTGTCCGTGCTGCTGCCGTTCGCGCGGCGCGCGGCAAGGGCCGCGCATGCGAGCGAGCATGACCTCGAAGTCTACAAGGACCAGCTGGACGAGATCGAACGCGACCACGGCCGCGGCCTGATCGGCCAGGCGGAGGCGGAGGAGGCGAAGGCCGAGATCGGCCGCCGCATCCTCAGGCTCACGGGCAGCTCTTCCCCGACCGATCCAGCGAAGGAGCGCAGCGGGACCGCGGCGCGATTTGCGGCGATGGCGGCCGTCCTGGCGGTTCCAGTGGTCAGCTGGGTCGGCTACGCGGCGGTCGGTTCGCCCGACCTGCCGGGCCAGCCGCTGGAAGCGCGCCTGTCGGGCAATCCGGCGAACAACACGATGGAAGAGCTTGTCGCCCGGGCCGAACGCCACCTCGCCGCCAATCCGGACGACGGCAAGGGCTGGGACGTCCTCGGGCCGATCTATCTCAGGTTGGGCCGCTATCCCGAGGCGGCGAAGGCGTTTTCCACCGCGATCCGTCTCGAAGGACCGAGCGCCGGTCGCGAGGCCGGGCTCGGGGAAGCGATCGCTGCGCAGGCCGACGGCATTGTCACCGTCGAGGCGGCCGCTGCCTTCAACCGGGCACTCGCGCTCGAACCGAAGAACCCGAAGGCCCGATTCTTCCTGGCGACTTTGAAAGCGCAGGAGGGCAGGCTCGCCGAGGCGGCGGAAGCCTGGAGCGCGCTCGCAGCCGACAGCGCCGCCGATTCGCCCTGGCGCGCCGCCGCCGAGCAAGCGGTCGCAGAGGCGCAGCGCCGTCTCGCCGAAGGTCCTGCGCAGCCTTCAGGTGAAGGACCGGCAGGCCCGTCGGCCGAGGACGTCGCCGCCGCCGAGACGATGGCGCCGGCCGACCGCACCGCGATGATCGAGACGATGGTCGCGGGTCTCGACGAGAGACTGCGACAGAATCCCGCGGATGGGGAAGGATGGCAGCGTCTCATTCGTTCTTATGTGGTGCTCGGCCGCAAGGACGACGCGCTTGAGGCGCTGAAGCGCGCCGGCGAGGCGTTCCCGGCCGATACGCAGGAGGCTCGCGCCATTGCGGCGCTCGCCGCGGAACTCGGACTGGTCAAGACAGAGTAGAATGATGACCCGCAAGCAGAAGAGACTGTCGGTGATTGGCGGAGGCATGGGTTTCCTCGCCCTTGCCATGCTGCTCGTCTTCTATGCGCTCGGCCAGAAGGCGTCGTACTTCTACATGCCCGGCGATCTCGCCGCGAACCCGGTGGCGGAAGGCCAGCGCATCCGCCTGGGCGGGCTTGTCGCCGAAGGATCGATCAAGCGCGGCGCGGGCACGGAAGTCGATTTCTCCGTCACCGATGGCACCGATACGGTGAAGGTCGTCTACAACGGCATCCTGCCGGATCTCTTCCGCGAGAACCAGGGCGTGATCACCGAGGGCGCGTTCGGGGCGGGCGGCGTCTTCACCGCCGACAGCGTGCTCGCCAAGCACGACGAGACCTACATGCCCAAGGAGGTCGCCGACAGTCTGAAGGAGAAGGGCGTGTGGCAGGAATGACGCGCGCCGCGAAGGAGAACCGCCGTGGTTGAGATCGGTCACTTCGCCCTGGTGCTGGCCTTCGCGCTGGCCCTCGTCCAGGCGGTCCTGCCCTTCCTCGGCGCGGTGACGGCGAACGAACGGCTGATGGCCGTCGCGGGACCGGTCACGGTCACCGGCTTCGCGCTGACGGCGCTGTCCTTCGCCGCGCTGACCCACGCCTATGTCGTCTCCGACTTCTCGGTGGCGAACGTGTGGGAGAATTCGCACTCGCTGAAGCCGATGATCTACAAGGTCAGCGGTGTGTGGGGCAACCACGAGGGCTCCATGCTGCTCTGGGTGCTGATCCTCACCTTCTTCGGCGCCCTTGTCGCGGCGTTCGGCCGGAACCTGCCGGCGACGCTGCGCGCCAACGTTCTTTCCGTGCAAGGGCTGATCGGCGCCGCCTTCTTCCTGTTCATCCTGGTCACGTCGAATCCCTTTGCCCGGCTGGTGCCGGCGCCGATCGAGGGGCGCGACTTGAATCCCGTCCTCCAGGATGTCGGCCTGGCCATCCATCCGCCGCTGCTCTACCTCGGCTATGTCGGCTTCTCGGTGTGCTTCTCGTTTGCCGTCGCGGCGCTGATCGACGGGCGTATCGACGCGGCCTGGGCGCGCTGGGTCAGGCCATGGACGCTCGCCGCCTGGGTGTTCCTGACCGGCGGCATCGCCATGGGCTCCTACTGGGCCTATTACGAGCTCGGCTGGGGCGGCTTCTGGTTCTGGGACCCGGTCGAGAACGCCTCGTTCATGCCCTGGCTCGCCGGCACCGCGCTGCTGCACTCGGCGATCGTCATGGAGAAGCGCTCGGCGCTGAAGATCTGGACGCTGCTGCTCGCCATCCTGACGTTCTCGCTGTCGCTGCTCGGCACCTTCCTGGTGCGCTCTGGCGTGCTCACCTCTGTGCACGCCTTCGCCACCGATCCGAGCCGCGGCGTCTTCATCCTCGCCATCCTGACTTTCTTCATCGGCGGATCGCTGGCGCTGTTTGCGCTGCGCTCGGCGGCGCTGACGCCCGGCGGCGTCTTCCACCCGATCTCGCGCGAGGGCGCGCTGGTCCTGAACAACCTGTTCCTGACGACGGCGACGGCGACCGTCTTCGTCGGCACGCTCTATCCGCTGTTCATCGAGGCCTTCTCCGGCGACAAGATTTCCGTCGGCGCGCCGTTCTTCGACATGACGTTCGGCGCCCTGATGGTACCGCTGCTGGTCATGGTGCCGTTCGGGCCGCTGCTCGCCTGGAAGCGGGCCGACCTCTACGCCGCGACGCAGCGCCTTTTCGTGGCATTCGGCGGCGCGTTGCTCGTCGTGCTGGCGGTCCTGGCCGTGGTTGACGGCGCCTCGGTCGCAGCCGCGCTCGGCATCGGGCTGGCGGTCTGGCTGGTGCTGGGCGCGCTGACCGACCTTGCGCTTCGCGCCGGCATCGGCAGCGTCGGGCCGGGCGTAGCATTGCGCCGCCTTGCCGGCCTGCCGCGCTCGACCTACGGCACCGCGCTCGCCCATCTCGGACTGGGCCTGACCGTGCTCGGCATCGTCGGCGTGACGTCCTTCCAGGGCGAGCGCATCGTCGCCATGCGCCAGGGCGACACGGCGGAGATCGCCGGCTATTCGCTGCGCTTCGAGGGCATGCGCACGGTGAAGGGTCCGAACTTCACCGAGGACCAGGGCATCTTCGCGCTGGGCACTACGGCGGGCCGCGACCTCGGCGAGATCGTCTCGGCGAAGCGCATCTACCCGGCCCGGCAGATGCCGACGACGGAGGCCGGCATCCGCACCTTCGGCGTCAGTCAGCTCTACGTGTCGCTCGGCGACGTGACGAGCGACGGCGGCATCGTCGTGCGCATCTGGTGGAAGCCGATGGTGACGCTGATCTGGTTCGGCGCGCTGGTGATGATGGCGGGCGGCGGCGTCTCGCTGCTCGACCGGCGGCTGCGAGTCGGCGCGCCTGCCGCGCGCAAGCGCCGGGACAAGGTTGCCGTTGCGGGAGCGGTGTCGTGAGGTTCGCTATCCTCCGGGCCTTCGTCGTCGCGGCGGCACTGGCGCTGTCGGGCGCCGCCTTCGCGGTGCAGCCCGACGAGGTGCTCGACGATCCCGCGCTCGAGGCGCGCGCCCGTGCGCTTTCGGCCGAGCTGCGCTGCATGGTCTGCCAGAACCAGTCGATCGACGATTCCGACGCCTCGCTCGCCCGCGACCTGCGCATCCTCGTGCGCGAGCGGATCAAGGCCGGCGACAGCGACGAGCAGGTGCTCGCCTACATCGTCGCGCGCTACGGCGAGTTCGTGCTGCTGAAGCCGCGCTTCAGCCTGCGTAACGCGCTTCTGTGGGGCACGCCCCTGGTGCTGCTCGTCATCGGCGGAGTGGTGCTCGCCGTGTCGATTCGCCGGCGGGAAAGGCCGGCGACGAAGCGCCTCACCGCGGAGGAGAACGCGGCGCTGAAGAAGGTGCTCGACGGCGAGGGGTAGGGGCGGCGCACGCCGATCGCATTGCCGGTCATCGGCAGGCTTGTGCCTTCTTGCCGCAATGTAGCTCATAGGCTACATTGCGCGCAATGTTCGAAGTCCGCGAGACCGAGGCCTACACGAACTGGTTCAACGGACTGAGGGACGCGCAGGCCCGCGCCCGGATCTTGGTGCGCGTCAAGCGTCTCGCCCTGGGAAACGCAGGCGATGTCGAACCGGTCGGCGAAGGCGTCAGCGAGTTGCGGATCCACTTCGGGCCCGGCTATCGCGTCTACTTTGTCCGGCGGCGGGCAACGGTTATCGTTCTTCTCGGCGGCGGGAACAAGAGCACGCAGAAGAACGATATCGCCGCCAAGACGCTGGCCCAGAGACTGAAGGAGTAGTCCGATGACCAATGATCTCAAGCTCGACGATCTGAAAGTCTGGGACGCGTCCGAGTATCTCGACAGCGAGGAAATAGTCTTCGCCTACGTGAACGCGGCCATGGAAGAGGGTGATCCGGCATTGCTGACGGCTGCACTCGGCGACGTGGCACGCGCACGCGGCATGACGGAGATCGCGCGAAAGGCCGGCATGTCGCGAGAAAGCCTCTACAGGGCCCTGAGCAGCGACGGCAATCCCGAGCTGGCGACTGTGATGAAGGTGATGAAGGCGCTCGGGCTGCGCATGTCGGTCACTTCGGCCGATGCCGAACGCTACCCCGCCTGACCGGTCCACCCCCCCAACATTACGAATTTTTCATCTGCCGGAAATGGCGCCGTAATGTCGGGCTCTCTATCTCTCCTGGCACCGGACGCAGACGAGCGCGTCCCGAGCCAAGAGGATTTTGGACCCATGACAACCCCCTCCCGTTCCCTATCGCGTACCAGCAGGCGCCTGATGGCCGCGGCCGCTTCGGTCGCCATCGCCGGCGCGATCGGCCTCGGCGCCGTCACCTCCGGCACCGCTCCGGTGTACGCCGAAGCGGTCAGGATCGAGGCCCCGCAGCAGACCTTCGGCTTCGCCGACGTGGTCGAACGCGTCTCGCCGGCCGTCGTCAGCGTGCAGGTGAAGGCCAAGATCGAACCGGCGTCGGACCGCGGCGCCCAGCTGTTCTCCGGCCCCGGTTTCGATGACCTGCCGGACGACCATCCGATGAAGCGCTTCTTCCGCGAGTTCCGCGGCTTCGGCGACCGTGACGGCCAGGGCCGCAACAACCGCCGCGAGCGCCGCAACGCCGAGCCGCGACCGGTGTCGCAGGGCTCCGGCTTCTTCATCTCCGAGGACGGCTATCTCGTCACCAACAACCATGTCGTCGAGGGCGGCTCCGCCTTCACGGTCGTCATGGACGACGGCACCGAGCTTGACGCCAAGCTCGTCGGCACCGACCCGCGCACCGATCTCGCCGTGCTCAAGGTCGAGGAGGCGCGCAAGTTCACCTACGTCGCCTTCGCCGACGATTCGAAGGTGCGCGTCGGCGACTGGGTGGTCGCCGTCGGCAACCCGTTCGGCCTCGGCGGCACGGTGACCGCCGGCATCGTCTCGGCCCGCGGCCGCGACATCGGCGCCGGCCCGTACGACGACTTCATCCAGATCGACGCGGCGGTGAACCGCGGAAATTCGGGTGGACCCGCCTTCAACCTCAACGGCGAGGTCGTCGGCATCAACACGGCGATCTTCTCGCCGTCGGGTGGAAACGTCGGCATCGCCTTCGCCATTCCCGCCTCGACCGCCAAGGAGGTCGTGACGAACCTGATGCAGACCGGCACCGTCCAGCGCGGCTGGCTCGGCGTCCAGATCCAGCCGGTCACCAAGGACATCGCCGAATCGCTCGGGCTCGCCGATGACAAGGGCGCGCTGGTCTCCGAGGCGCAGGCCGACGGTCCAGCCAAGGCGGCCGGCGTCGTTGCCGGTGACGTGATAACCGCGGTCGACGGCCGTTCCGTCGCCTCGCCGAAGGAACTGGCGCGTCTGATCGGCGGCATCCAGCCGGGCAAGTCGGTGGAAGTCTCCCTGTGGCGCAACGGCAAGACCGAAAAGGTCACCGTCAAGCTCGGCGAACTGCCCGGCGCCGACCAGCAGGCGAAGATCGACCAGCCGGCCCCGGCCGACGCCAACGCGCTCGAGGACCTCGGCCTCACCGTCACCCGTGCCGATGACGGCAAGGGCGTCGTCGTCACCGCCGTCGATCCCGACAGCGAGGCGGCGAGCCGCGGAATCCAGCCGGGCGACGTCATCGTTGCCGTCAACTCCAAGGAGGTCGGCAGCGGCGACGACGTCACCGCCGCCGTAGCCGAGGCTGCCAAGGCCGGCCGCAAGGCCGTGCTGATGCAGATCATGCGCGACGACACCAGCCGCTTCGTGGCGCTTCCGGTCGCCAAGGGCTGATCCTGGAAAGCACTTCCGGCGGGCGGCCGTAACACCCCCGGGCCGCCGGCCGGGAGAGGCCCGGGACCGGTGCCATCGTCAGTTCTCGCATCGGTTCCAGCGGCAGCAGGCCCCATCTCCTGCTGCCGCTCTTGTTTAGTGCCACGCTTCTGCCGACATGCCGGAGGTAAGCCATGCAGTCTGCCGCAATTTCCGCTGGAGAATCCGCGTATAAAACGGCCATGAAGATTCTGGTGATCGAAGACGACCGCGAGGCGGCCGACTACCTCTCCAAGGCGTTCGCGGAGGCCGGCCACACCGCCCATCTCGCCGCCGACGGCGAGGCCGGCTTCGCCATGGCCGACGCCGGCGACTACGACGTGATGGTGGTCGACCGCATGCTGCCGCGCCGCGACGGGCTTTCGGTGATCGCCGGCCTGCGATCCCGCGGCAACGCGACGCCGGTCCTGATCCTGTCGGCGCTGGGTGAAGTCGATGACCGCGTCACCGGCCTGCGCGCCGGCGGCGACGACTATCTCACCAAGCCCTATGCCTTCTCCGAACTGCTTGCGCGCGTCGAGGTGCTGAACCGCCGCGGCGGCAGCCGCGAGGTCGAGACGGTCTACCGCGCCGGAGACCTCGAACTCGACCGGCTGTCGCATTCGGTGAAGCGCGCCGGCCGCGAGATCGTGCTGCAGCCGCGCGAGTTCCGCCTGCTCGAATACCTGATGCGCCACGCCGGCCAGGTGGTGACGCGCACCATGCTTCTCGAGAACGTCTGGGATTATCATTTCGACCCGCAGACCAACGTCATCGACGTCCATGTCTCGCGACTGCGGAGCAAGATCGAGAAGGGTTTCGACGGCCCGCTGCTGCACACGGTGCGTGGCGCCGGATACATGCTGAAGGCCGGCTGATCGATGGGCCGACGGCTGCTCGCCATCATGAACACGACGGCGGCGCGCCTGTCGGCGCTCTATCTCATCCTGTTCACCGCCTGCGCCGTCTTCCTCGTCTTCTACATGACGTCGCTGTCGGTGCGCATGCTGACGGCACAGACGCAGGAGACGATCAACGAGGAAGTCCAGGGCCTTGCCGCCGCCTACCAGCGCGGCGGCCTGCCGCTTCTGGTGCGCACCATCGAGCGCAGGGCGCGGCAGCCCAGCGCCAACCTCTACCTGATCGCCGATCCCAACGGCCGCATCCTGTCGGGCAACGTCGAGAGCCTGGAGCCGGGCGTGCTCGACATCGACGGTTGGACCGAACGGCCGTTTTCCTACCAGCGCTACGGCGAAGGCAGCGCCGAGCGCAGCGCCGCCGGCCAGGCGCAGCGCGCCGGCGACACCGAGATGCGCCATGCCGCACTCGCGCTGGTGCTGAGGCTGCCAAACCAGATGATCATCCTCGTCGGGCGCGACCTCGGCGAGCCGGAGCGGTTCCGCGCTGTCGTCCGCCGCGCCCTGATGGTGGCGTTCGGCATGATGGGGGTGGGCGCGCTGCTGATCTGGTACTTCGTCGGCCGGCGCGCGCTGAAGCGCATCGACAGCGTCTCGGAAGCGAGCGTGCGCATCATGGGCGGCGATCTCGCCGGGCGCCTGCCGGTGTCCGGCGCCGGCGACGAGTTCGATCGCCTGTCGGAGAACCTCAACGCCATGCTGACCCGGATTGCCAGCCTCAACGAAGGCCTGCGCCAGGTTTCCGACAACATTGCCCACGACCTGAAGACGCCGCTCACCCGGCTTCGCAACCGCGCCGAGGCCGCGCTGGCCGGCGCCCGGGACAGTGCCGAGTACCGCGAGGCGCTGGAAGGCACGATCGCCGAATCCGACCAGCTGATCCGCACCTTCAACGCCATCCTGATGATCTCGCGGCTGGAGGCTGGCTATTCGACGGAGGCGACGGCGAAGGTCGACCTGGCCGAACTGGTGCTTGACGTCGTCGAGCTCTACGAACCGGCGGCCGAGGAGGTCGGCGTCGTGCTGGAGGCCGAGACGGCCGGGCCGGCGGCGGTCGACGGCAACCGCGAACTGATCGCCCAGGCACTGTCGAACGTCGTCGACAACGCCATAAAATATTCCGCCGGCGCCGAGACGCCGCGCGTCAGGGTGCGGCTGGTGCGCGAGGAGGCGGGACTGCGCCTGTCCGTCGACGACAACGGCCCCGGCATTCCGGACGCCGCCGACCGCCAGCGCGCCACCGAGCGCTTCGTCCGCCTGGAGAAGAGCCGGTCGCAGCCGGGTTCGGGGCTGGGCCTGAGCCTAGCAAAGGCGGTGATGCGTTTCCACGGCGGCAGGCTTGATCTCGACGCCCGCGATCCGGGATTATCCGTCGCCATGGTATTTCCCGACGTGAAAGGTGACGGATGACGGCAGCCGCCCCGAGCGCGACGAAGAGCGAGGCCCGCTGGTTCGGCGACATCTCGCGGCCGTTGACGCCGCTGGACGCGGGTGCGGCGAGGGCGCAGCTCGCCGGGCTGGCGGCCGAAGCGCGCGAGGCCGAGCTGCCGCGGCTTGCGACGCTGCTGGGGCACAGGGGTTCGCTCCAGGACTTTCTCGCCGCCGTGCTCGACCTGTCGCCCTTCCTGCGCGATGCGCTGCGCCGCCGCCCGTCGATCCTCGACGGCCTGTTCGACCGTCCGCTCGAGGAGCGCCTGGCCGCGATCAACGCCGCAGCGGCCGCCGCCGGCCTTGACGCCGAGGCGACCGAGGCAGGCCTCATGGTTCAGCTACGCTCACTGAAGCTGGAAGCTCACGTGCTGATCGCGCTCGACGAACTCGCCGGCGCGGTCGAGACCGAGACGACCGTGCGCAGGCTGAGCGACCTGGCGGATGCCTGCGTCGGCGCTGCGGTCTCCTACCTGCTGCGCGACGCCCACCAGCAGGGCAAGCTCACGCTTCCGGATCCCGCCAATCCCGCGGAAGGCGCCGGCTGGATCCTGCTCGGCATGGGCAAGCTCGGCGCCCACGAATTGAACTTCTCCTCCGACATCGACCTCGTCGTCTTCTTCGAACCCGACGCGCCGGCGATCCCCGACCCCTACGAGGCGGTGGACCTGTTCTCGCGCCTCACGCGGCGGCTGGTGCGCATCCTCCAGGACCGCACCGAGGGCGGCTATGTCTTCCGCACGGATTTGAGGCTGCGCCCCGATCCCGGCTCGACGCCGCTGGCGATCCCGGTAGAATCGGCGCTGATCTACTACGAGGGCAGGGGGCAGAACTGGGAACGCGCCGCCATGATCAAGGCGCGGCCGGTAGCCGGCGACATGGCGGCCGCGGCGCGCTTCCTGAAGGAGATCCAGCCCTATGTCTGGCGCAAGTACATGGACTACGCGGCGATCGCCGACGTCCATTCGATCAAGCGCCAGATCCACGCCCATAAGGGCCATGGCGAGATCGCGGTCAAGGGCCACAACGTCAAGCTCGGCCGCGGCGGCATCCGCGAGATCGAGTTCTTCGTCCAGACCCAGCAGCTGATCGCCGGCGGGCGCTTCCCCGAGCTGCGCGGGCGGCGCACCGCGGCGATGCTCGCCGAGCTCGCCCAGCGCGGCTGGATCACCAACGAGGCCCGCGACGGGTTGACCCGCCAGTACTGGTTCCTGCGCCGCGTCGAACATGCGATCCAGATGGTTGCCGACGAGCAGAGCCATACGCTGCCCGAGGACGAGGAAGGGCTCGAGCGCATCGCCGGCATGCTCGGCTACGACGGCGCGGACGCGTTCGCGAACGCCTTCCGCGCCTCGCTGCAGATGGTCGAGAAGCACTACGCGGCATTGTTCGAGACTGCGCCCCAGCTCTCGGCCGGCGTCGGCAACCTCGTCTTCACCGGCGACGTCGACGACCCCGATACGCTGCAGACGCTCTCCAACCTCGGCTTCGAGCGGCCGAGCGACATCTGCCGCGTCATCCGCACCTGGCATTTCGGCCGCTATCGCGCCACCCAGTCGGCGGAGGCGCGCGAGCGGCTGACCGAGCTCACCCCGGCACTGCTCGAGGCGTTCGGCGAGACGCGCCGCGCCGACGAGGCGATCCTGCGCTTCGACGAGTTCCTCAAGGGTCTGCCGGCCGGCATCCAGCTGTTCTCGCTTCTGCAGTCGAACCCCGGCCTGCTCAGGCTGATCGCCACGATCATGGGGGCGGCGCCCCGGCTCGCTGCCATCATCACGCGTCGGCCGCACGTCTTCGACGGCCTGCTCGACCCGCTGCTCCTGTCCGAGCTGCCCGACCGGGCCTATCTCGCCGGCCGCCTCGAGGCCTTCCTCGGCGAGACGGTGGAATACGAGGAAGTACTCGACCGGCTGCGCATCTTCGCCGCCGAGCAGAAGTTCCTCATCGGCGTGCGCCTGCTTTCGGGCGCGATCGATGCGGTGCGTGCAGGAAAGGCCTTCTCCGACCTGGCCGACCTGACGATCGGCGCGGCTCTCGACGCCGTCCTCGCCGAGTTCGCCGTGCGCCACGGCAGGGTGAAGGGGGGCCGCGTCGTCATCCTCGGCATGGGCAAGCTCGGCAGCCGCGAACTGACCGCCGGGTCGGACGTCGACCTGATCCTGCTCTACGATCATGACGCCGACGCCGAGGAGTCCGACGGCGCCAAGGGGCTGGCGCCTTCGCACTACTTCACCCGGCTGACCCAGCGGCTGATCGCCGCCGTCTCGGCGCCGACGTCCGAAGGCGTGCTCTACGAGCTCGACCTCAGGCTGAGGCCTTCCGGCAACAAGGGGCCGGTCGCCACGCACGTCAATTCCTTCCGCAAGTACCAGCGCGAGGATGCGTGGACCTGGGAGCACATGGCGCTGACCAGGGCGCGCGCGGTGGCCGGCGATGCCGGCCTCGCCGCGAAAATCGAGGAAGAGGTCCGCGACATCCTCGCCATGCCGCGCGACTTCGCCAGGGTCGCGGCCGACGCCGCGGAGATGCGCGACACGATCGAGGCGGAGAAGCCGCCGCGCGATCTCTGGGACCTGAAGCTGGTGCGCGGCGGGCTGATCGACCTCGAATTCGTGGCGCAATGCGCGGCGCTAACCGGACGCGTCGACGCGCCGGGTCGGCTGACGGCGACGCGCGACATCCTCGCCCACCTGTCCGACGCTTTCGCCGACGCGCAGGTGCGCGACGAATTGGTCGAGGCACACGGGCTCTATTCGATGCTGACCCAGATCATCCGTCTATGCCTGACCGGCGCCTTCGACCGCGCCGACGTGCCGCCCGGCCTGCGCGACCTCCTGTTGCGCTCGACCGACCTGCCCGATTTCGCCGTATTGGAGGCCCATATTCAGGAGACGTCGCGGAAGGTTCGAGAGGATTTCGACCGTCTGCTTCGAGCGAAGCGCAAACGCGGGTGATGGGAAGCCCGCCTTCGCGCCTCGTCCCGCATCGGGGGTGACGATGCAAAAGGAGAATGCAATGAAGAAGACCACGACGATTGCCGCCGCGTTCCTGGCGCTGGCCGGTCTTGCCGCGTCCGCCCAGGCGGACGACGGCCGGCGCGGCGACAGGCAGGGACCGCGTTCCGTGGCCCACTTCGAGGCCGCCGACGCCGATGCCAACGGCGAAGTCACCTTCGAGGAGTTCGCCGAAGCGATCAACAAGCGCCTCGTCGATGCCGACGCGGACGGCGACGGCAAGATGACCGTGGGTGAGATCGCCGCGGCCATCGAACGCATGCGCGCCGAGCGCATGGCGCAGCGTATGGTCGAGCGCTTCGACACGGACGGCGACGGCGCGCTCACCAAGGCCGAAGTCGATTCGCGACAGAAGAAGATGTTCGCGCTGCTCGACCGCAACGACGACGGCAAGATCGTCAGGGACGAGATGCCGCGCCGCGGCGACGGCCGCAAGGGCCGCCATCACGGCTGGCGCTGAACCAGCCGAGCCGGGGCGAACGCAACCGGCTTTCGATTGGGTGTCGATCGCCAATCCGGTCTGCTGCACAAGCCACCTCTCTCCCGCGCGGCGGGGGAGAGGAAAGGACCGCCGCCTCAGGCCGCCTTCTTCAGCAGCCGCTTGCCGGGAATGCGCACCGACACGATCGTGCCGACGCCTTCCGTCGAGCGGATCTTCAACGCACCGCCGTGCAGCTCGGCCAGCGAGCGCGAGATGGCGAGTCCGAGCCCGGAACCGGTGTGATTCTTGGAGAACTGGTTCTGCACCTGCTCGAACGGCTTGCCGAGCTTGTTCAGGGCGTGTTTCGGTATGCCGCAGCCGGTGTCCTCGATCGACAGCATCATGGCGCCGGCGACGTTGCGCGCCCTGACCGAAATGTGCCCGCCCTCGCCGGTGAACTTGACCGCGTTGGACAGGAGGTTGATGGCGATCTGCTTGATGGCGCGGCGGTCGGCATAGAGGCGCATCGTGTCGGCGATCTCGGTCTCGACCGTGATCTTCTTCTCCGCCGCCTGAAGCGCGACGACGCGCACCGTCTCGCGGATCAGCGGGCACAGATCGATCTCCTCGCAGTCCATGGTGAACTGGCCGGCCTCGATCTTCGACATGTCGAGGATGTCGTTGATGACGCCGAGGAGATAGGTGCCGCTCGAACGGATGTCGCCGACATATTCCTCGTACTTCTTCGACCCCAGCGGGCCGAAGGGCGCCGATTCCATCAGCTCCGAGAAGCCGATGATCGCGTTGAGCGGCGTACGCAGCTCGTGCGACATGTTGGCGAGGAACTCCGACTTGGCCTGGTTGGCGGCCTCGGCGCGCTCGGTCTCGTTCATGTACTTCTTGTTCAGCTCGGAGAGTTCGCGGGCGCGCTCTTCCTCGGCCTTGCGCGCCAGGCTGAGGTCGTGGATCGTCGCCATCAGCCGCCGCTCGCTGTCGACCAGCTTTTCCTGGTGCTGCTTGATCTGGGTGATGTCGGAGCCGACGGAGACCATGCCGCCGTCCTTGGTCTTCAGTTCGGTGACCTGGAGCCAGCGGCCGTCGGCGAGCTGGCGCTCGAAGGTCTCGACGCCGCGCTGGCCGGCCGGCGTCACCAGCCTGCGCTCTGAAACGAACGGCGCCATGCGCGCCTCAATGGCTTCGCGCGGCGTGCCCGGAACGATGTCGGTCTCGGACAGGCAGTTGTCCTGCTGGTACTTGGTGTTGCACATGACCAGCTTGCAGGCGGCGTCCCAGAGCACGAAGGATTCGGTGATGCTCTCGATGGCGGTGCGCAGCCGCTGGTCGGCCGCCTCCGAGCGCGCGGCGAGGTTGCGCTGCTCGGTGACGTCGACGGCGATGCCGATGAGCTGGATCTCCGGCGCCTCGGGATCGACGACCTGGGCGCGGGCACGCATCCACACCCAGTGGCCGCCGGCGTGCTTCATGCGGAAGACCTGGTCGATCTGGTCGGTCTCGCGCGACACGATCCGGTTGGCGAGATCGAACAGGTCGCCGTCCTCGGGGTGGATGATGTCGGCCACATCGCCGAAGGACAGCATCGCCTCGCAGTGCCTGTAGCCGAGCATCTCGTACATGGAGCGCGACCAGTACATCTTGCCGCGCACCATGTCCCAGTCCCACAGGCCGCAGCGGCCGCGCACCAGCGCCAGGTCGATGCGTTGGTGCGCCTCGAGATAGATGCGGTCGGCGGCCTGGGCGCGCGCGGCCTGGCTGAAGTAGGCGTAGAGGATGACCAGAAGCACGGCTGCGGTGAGCACGTAGAGCGTGACGTTGAGCGAGACCGCCTTGCGCCACTCGGCAAAGACCGCGTCATGGGAAATCATCGCCACCGCGGCGGTGCGGCCGGGCGTCAGCGACAGCGCCGCCATCCAGTCCCGGCCGCCGATGCGCACGTCCATCACGCCGGCGCGATCGCCGAACATGAACAGCGGCTGGCCGCCGGAAACCAGCGTGTCGAGCCGGGTGCCCTCCCAGGCGGCGCCGGCGGGGCCGGCGGCGGTTATCGACAGGTCGCGATCGGCGATCGCCAGCAGGTGCCGTGCGCCGATCGCACCGTGCCGGGCGACGTCCTCGATGATCTCGTAGCCGCTCGGCCGGTCCGCGCCGGGCCTGTTTTCGGCAAGCGTCAGGGCATGAACGAGGTCGCCCGCGGCGAGGCCGAGCACGGCCCTGGCATTGCGGTCGATGTCGTCGCGCCAGTTGGCGAGCGACAGGCATCGCGCCGCGGCGACGACCAGCAGGAAGATGATGATCAGCGTCGGGATGGACCGCTTCAGGATCGGCTCGGCCGCGAGAAGGCGCCGGTAGGCGGGTTCCGCGATGATCCTGGCGTTCCCCGTCGGCCCCTGTCCGGGATCGCCTCTGCGCCGGGCAAAGTCGATCCGTTCGGGCGCGCCCCACGCGTCCGTGTTTGCCATCCTGTGGCTCCCGAAATCCCGATTTCCGCCGCTGGTGATTCGGCAACGCCGCACATCCGAATCGTCAACAAGGAATCATTCGTGATTCGGCTTGTCCAGAGCCTTTTCAGGCATTTGGGCGAAAATGTAGAATCCTGTTGCCGGGCCGACTCAGCTGAGAGTCCGTTCGACGATGTCGCGCAGGTCCGCCGAGAGTTCTCTCGTCCTGGAGATCGACAGCAGCGCTTCGCGCGCCTTGTGCTGACGGCCGGGCTCGAGCGAGCGCCACGATCGCATCGCGGTCGCCAGGCGGGCAGCGATCTGCGGGTTGGTGCGCTCGACCTTCAGCACCACATCGGCGAAGAAGGCGTAGCCCGCGCCATCGGGGCGATGGAAGCCGGTCTGGTTGGCGCTGGAGAAGGTGCCGACCAGTGCGCGCACCCGGTTGGGATTGGTCATCGAGAATGCGGGATGCCGGGTCAGCGCCGCGACCGCATCGACGGTGGCGTGGCCCGGTACGGTCGCCTGGATCTGGAACCACTTGTCGAGGACGAGGTGGTCCGACCGGTAGCGGCGCTCGAAGTCGGAGAGCGCTCCCGCGGCGGCGTCGGTGCCGGCATGGCGGTGGGCGAGCACGGTGAGCGCGGCGGCGCGGTCGGTCATGTTCGAGGCGGCGCGGAACTGACGCTCGGCGCGTTCGCTCGCGCCGGGCTCGACCGAGAGATAGTCGAGCAGCACGTTCCGCAGCGCCCGGCGTCCGGCGCTCGCCGCGTCAGGGCTGAAGGCGTTGCCGTCGGCGAGGCTGTGGTAGACCCGCGCGAACAGTTCGGCGTTCGTCGCGGCGATGGCGCGGGCGAGCTGCTCGCGCGCGGCGAAGATCGCGTCGGGATCGATGTTGTTGCCGATCTCGCGGGCAATGTCGGCTTCCGCCGGCAGCGTCAGAGCCAGCGCCCGATAGGCGGGATCGAGTGAACCGTCATCGGCGAAATCTGCCGCAAGTGATGATATTTCCTTGATGAATTCCGGCTGCCGGCCGCCGCGGACGTCGCGTGAGGCGGCGATTAGCGCCTCGGTGAGGATGGTGTTGAACGCCTGCCAACGCGAGAAGGTGTCGCTGTCGTGGCGGGCGAGGAAGTACCGGTCCTCCGGACGCTGCGCCGCCGAAAGGGTGACGGGCGCGGAGAACCCGCGGTTGAGCGACAGCGCCGGCCGTTCGCCGATGCCGGAAAAGCGCACGACGTGACGCCGCCGCTTCAGGTGGATGACGCCGTCCTCGACAGTCGCGCCCTCGACGTCCGTGTAGGCCATGTCGCGGCCGTTCGGCCCGACCAGGCCGAAGGCGAGCGGGATGTGCATCAGCCGCTTGCGGCTCTCCGACGGCGTCTGCGGCACCGACTGCTCGATCTCGACGACGAGTTCGCGCGCCGCCGGATCGTGCGAGGCGCTGACCGAGAGGTTGGGCGTGCCGGCTTGATGGTACCACAGCGCGAACTGCGACAGGTCCTTGCCCGACACGTCCTCGAACACCTTGAGGAAGTCCTCGACGGTCGCGGCGTCGCCGTCATGGCGCTCGAAGTAGAGGTCCATGCCCTGGCGGAAGAGGTCGGCGCCGAGGATGGTGCGGATCATGCGCACGACCTCGGAGCCCTTTTCGTAGACGGTCGCCGTGTAGAAGTTGTTGATCTCGCGGTAGCGTCGCGGCCTAACGGGATGGGCGAGCGGCCCCTGGTCCTCGGGAAACTGGTGCGCCTTCAGCGTTCGCACCTCGGCGATACGCTTCACCGCCCGCGATCGCTGGTCGGCGGAGAACTCGTGGTCGCGGAAGACCGTCAGCCCTTCCTTGAGGCAGAGCTGGAACCAGTCGCGGCATGTGATTCTGTTGCCTGTCCAATTGTGGAAGTACTCATGCGCGATGATCGCCTCGATGTTGGCGAAGTCGGCGTCGGTGGCGGTGTCGGCGTCGGCCAGCACGTACTTGTCGTTGAAGATGTTGAGGCCCTTGTTCTCCATCGCGCCCATGTTGAAGTCGGAGACGGCGACGATGTTGAACACCTCGAGATCGTACTCGCGGCCGAACGCTTCCTCGTCCCAGCGCATAGAGCGCTTCAGCGCATCCATGGCGTAGGCGGCGCGCTCCTCCTTGCCGTGCTCGACATAGATGCCGAGTTCGACGGGGCGGCCGGACGCGGTGACGAAGCGGTCCTTCAGGCAGCCGAGGTCGCCGCCGACAAGGGCGAAGAGGTAGGATGGTTTCGGGAACGGGTCGTGCCAGACCCTGAAATGCCGGCCGCCGGGAAGTCCGCCCGCCTCGCGCGGATTGCCGTTCGACAAAAGCAGCGGCGCTTCGGCGCGATCGGCCTCGATGCGCACCGTGTAGACCGAAAGCACGTCGGGCCGGTCGAGGAAGTAGGTGATACGGCGAAAGCCCTCCGCCTCGCATTGGGTGCAGTAGACGCCGCCGGAGCGGTAGAGGCCCATCAGCGCCAGGTTTGCGGCCGGCGCGATCTCGGTCTCGACGGTCAGGCGGAAGCGGGTCCCGGCCGGCGGCCGATCGATCGTCAGCCGGTCGGACGCGTGGGTGTAAGCGCTGTCGTCGGCGGGCTTGCCGTCGATCGCAAGCCGCTTCAGGGTCAAGCCGTCGCCCTGCAGGACGACCGGTGTTCCGGCGGGAACGTCGGCGCGGCGCTCGACGAGGAGGTCGGCGACGACGGTCGTGCGGTCCGGCGAAAGGTTGAAATCCAGGCGGGTTTCCGGGATGAGGTAGTCGCTCGGGCGGTAGTCCTCCAGGCGGAAGACCTGTCCGGTGTCGGTTCGCATGCCGAGCTTCCTGTCTTTACTTCCGGCGGCCGCATGTCGGGCGCCCGAACGTGCCCGATCCTGGCACAACGAAAACGAAGGGCTGCTCTTTACACGAAACAGTCACTCGACAAAACTGGCGGAGCGGCTAAATCCCGCTCCAACCCCCCGTTCCATCGATGAGGCAGTCATGACCGTCGCCACGCCAAAATTCGGGATGGGCGCGTCCGTCCTGCGCCTCGAGGACGCCGCCTTCATCACCGGTCGCGGGCGCTACACCGACGATATCGCGCCGGAGAACCTCCTGCACGGTTACGTGTTGCGTTCGCCGGTCGCCAGCGCCGCTTTCCGCATTGCCTCCACTGAAGCGGCCCGTTCTGCGCCGGGCGTCCATCTGGTGCTCACCGGCGCCGATCTCGGCCACATCAAGGACCTCGCCTCGGGCGTGATGCAGAAGCAGCCGGACGGGACCCGCGCCCCGACGCGTGACATCCCGGTGCTGTGCCGCGACCGGGTCCGCTATGTCGGCGACGCGGTCGCCTTCGTCGTCGCCGACACGCGCGCGCTCGCCCAGGACGCGGCAGAGCTCATCGAGATCGACTACGAGGCCGACGAGGCAGCCGCGGCGACGGCGACGGCGCTCGACGCCGGGACGCCGCTGGTGTGGCCCGAACTCGGCTCCAACCGCGCCTTCCGCTACCAGCTCGGCGATCCGGCGAAGGCCGACGCGGCGTTCGCCAAGGCCGAGCGGGTGACCCGCATCGACTTCGTCAACAACCGGCTGGTCTGCAACTACATGGAGCCGCGCGCCGCGATCGCGGAGTGGAAGGAGGACGAACAGCGCTTCGTCCTCACCACCGGGACACAGGGTGTGCATTCGGTCCGCAAGATCGTCTGCGGCCTCTTCGGCATGCCGGAATCGCAGCTGCGCGTGGTGACGCCCGATGTCGGCGGAGGCTTCGGCCCGAAATCCTTCGTCTATCGCGAGTACCCGCTGGTCATCGATGCGGCCTCGCGGCTGAAGCGGCCGGTCAAGTGGACCGGCGACCGCACCGAACACTTCCTCACCGACGCCCAGGGGCGCGACAACGTCGTTTCCGCCGAGATGGCCATGGACGGCGAAGGCCGCTTCCTGGCGCTCCGCGTCCGGCTCACCGCCAATCTCGGCGCCTACGTCTCGCAATACGGACCTTTCATTCCCTACGTCGGCGCCACCATGTCGACCGGCGTCTACGACATCCCCGCACTCGACGTCGCAGTGACCGGCGTCTACACGAACACCTGCCCGGTCGACGCCTATCGTGGCGCCGGTCGGCCCGAAGCGGCGTTCCTCCTGGAGAAGCTCGTCGACGCCTGCGCCCGCGACCTCGACGTCGGCGTCGAGGAGATCCGGCGGCGCAATTTCATCCGCCCGGAGCAGTTCCCCTATCGCACGCAGACCGGCCGGCTCTACGACACCGGCGAGTTCGACGGCCACCTGACGCGGGCGCTGGACAAGGCCGGCTGGGCGGGCTTCGGTGCCCGTCTCGCGGCATCGAAGGCGACCGGGAAAATCCGCGGCATCGGGCTTGCCACATATATCGAGGCCTGTGCCTTCGCCGGCTCCGAGCCGGCCTTCCTCCGGCTCGAGGGTGACGGTACGGTGACGATGCGCATCGGCACCCAGTCGAACGGCCAAGGCCACGCCACGGCCTACGCGCAGTTCGTCGCCGAGAAGCTCAACCTCGACATCGCCCGAATCAAGGTCGAGCAGGGCGACACCGACCAGTTGAAATCGGGCGGCGGCACCGGCGGCTCGCGATCGATCCCGCTTGGCGGCGTCTCGGCCGCGCGCGCCGGCGAGGACCTTGCGGCCAAGATCCGCAAGCTCGCCGCCGACGAACTGGAGGCGTCGGCTGCCGATATCGAACTGGTCGGCGGCGAGGCGCGCATCGTCGGCACCGACCGTTCGCTCACCTTCGCAGAAATCGCCCGCGTGGCGAAGAAGCCCGAGGATCTCGAAGGGTTCGGCGAGTTCGTGCAGAACGAGGCAACCTATCCGAACGGTACCCACATCTGCGAGGTCGAGATCGAGCCCGAGACCGGCGCGACCGAGATCGTCGGCTACACCATCGTCGACGATTTCGGCGCGACCGTGAACCCGATCCTGCTCGCCGGACAGGTGCATGGCGGCGTCGTCCAGGGCATCGGCCAGGCGCTGACCGAAAACACCGTCTACGGCGAGGACGGGCAGCTCCTTTCGGCGAGCTTCATGGACTACGCCATGCCGCGCGCCGACACCGTGCCGTCGTTCAGCTTCGAGACGCGCAACGTGCCGTCCACGACCAACGCGCTTGGCATCAAGGGCGCCGGCGAGGCGGGCACGATCGGCGCTACGCCGGCGGCACTCAACGCCGTCACCGACGCGCTCTGGCGCGCCTATGGCATCCGGCACATCGACATGCCGGCGACGCCGGCGCGCATCTGGCAGGCGATCCGGGACGCAGCGCGCTCTTGACCGGGACGTCTCCCGCGGCTCACCGTCCGCTCGCCGCGATCGTCCTCAAAGTGTCGTCGATCGCGGTGTTCGTCGGCATGCAGGCGTTCATCAAGCTCGCCGGCATCCTGCCGGCCGGCCAGATCGTCTTCTTCCGCTCCTTCTTCGCCATGGTTCCGATCCTGATCCTGCTCGCCTGGACCGGCGAGATCAGGACGGCTGTCCAGACGCATCGGCCGGGGCGCCACATCGTGCGCGGCCTCGTCGGCGTCAGCTCGATGGCGCTCGGCTTCTTTGCCCTGACGCGCCTGCCGCTTCCGGAGGCGATCGTGCTCAACTACGCGCAGCCGCTGCTGGTCGTCGTCATCAGCGCGCTGGTGCTCGGCGAGACGGTACGCGTCTTCCGATGGACGGCGGTCGCCGTCGGTTTCGTCGGCGTGCTCATCATCAGTTGGCCGAAGCTCACACTGTTCGGATCGCCCGAGGGCATCGGCAGCGACGAGGCGCTGGGCGTGCTCGCCGCGCTCGCGGCCGCGGCGATCTCCGCGGTGGCGCTGTTGCAGGTGCGCAGCCTGGTCGCCACCGATCGCTCGTCGACCGTCGTCATCTGGTTCTCGCTCACCGCCAGCGTCGCCGGCCTTCTCACCATGCCGTTCGGCTGGGCGCCGCTCAGCGGCTGGCAGATCTTCGTCCTGGTCATGAGCGGCATCTGCGGCGGCATCGCGCAGATCATGATGACCGAGGCCTACCGCTACGCCAGCGTCGCCACGGTGGCGCCCTTCGAGTACAGCTCGATCCTGTTCGGCCTCGTCGTCGGCTACCTGCTCTTCGCTGACGTGCCGACCATGTACACCCTCGTCGGCGGCGCCATCGTCGTCGTTTCCGGGCTCTTCATCGTCTGGCGCGAGCAAAGGCTAGGCATCGAGCGGGCGAAGACGCCAAAGGTCGCACCGCCGCAGTAGACCGGAGAGCCTGCAGCGGCCGTCAGGGGGCGGGCGGAGCCATCCGCTTGAGCGCCGACCGGGTCGCCTCGTCTGCGGGGAAGAAGGACTCGACCGCGAGTTCGGACAGCGTCACGTCGAGCGGCGTGCCGAACACGGTGATGGTCGAGATGAACGATAGCACCGTTCCGCCGAGGTTGAGCTTCAGCGGATGGACGATCGCCGTGCCGGCGTCGTGAAGGACCGGCGTGCGGCTGGCCTCGCCCGGATAGGCGCGCAGCTCTTCGATGAGCGCCTCGATCGCCGGATCGGCGGTTGACTCCGCAAGCCGGCGCAGGCGTTCGAGGATGTGGACCCGCCATTCGCCGAGATTGACGATGTGCGGCGCTAGTCCGCGCGGATGCAGGCTGAGGCGCAGCACGTTGACCGGAGGCGCGAGCAGGGCGGGCTCCGCGAGCGCAAGCAGCGGCTCCGCCGCCCGATTGCCGGCGACCAGCGTCCAGTGGCGGTCTACGGCGACGGCCGGCGCCGGTTCGTGACCTTTGAGTACCAGCCTGACGGCCGCCATGGCCGGTTCGAGCGAAGGGTCGTCGATCCGCCGTTCGGAAAAGCTGGGCGCGAATCCGGCGGCAAGCAGCAGCCGGTTGCGCTCGCGCAGCGGCACGTCGAGCCGCGCGGCGAGATGGAGCACCATGTCGCGCGAGGGTCGCGCCCGGCCGCTCTCGACGAAGCTCAGGTGGCGCTGCGAGATGTCGGCCTCGGCGGCGAGGTCGAGCTGGCTCATACGGCGCCGGGAGCGCCATTCGCGGATCATGCCGCCGACCGAGGGCTGGGTGGCTGTCATGGCCGGTAACATAAACCGGGCGCGTCGCCGCTTCCATTACCTGGCGCGTAATCGCCGGCCGGCGTTGCGCCTGCGATGGTCGCGTCGTCCCGCCGCCGGCCAAGACCGGTTCCGGGCGCCGAGAAAACCGGAAAGGAAGCTGACATGACCATCGCCATCACCCCATTCCTGCGCAACGCGCTTCGCCTCGACGCCGGCGTCTCGGGCGCCGCCGCTCTCCTGTTCGTCGGCGGCGCGTCGCCGCTCGCACCGTTTACCGGGCTGCCGGCGGGCCTGCTGTTCTGGTCGGGCGTCGCTCTGATGCCGTTCGTTGCGGCTCTGGTGGTCGTCGCCCGCCGCGCCGCCGTGTTGCGACTCGTGCTCGTCGACATCGTCGCGCTGAACGCACTTTGGGTGGCGGCGAGCTTCGGCCTGCTCGCCTTCGGGCTCGTCCAGCCGACTGCACCCGGCATAGCCTTCGTCGTTGCCCAAGCGCTCGCCGTGGCTGTCTTCGCCGTGCTCCAGGCGATCGGCATGCGCCGCGCCCCGGTCGCGGCCCGAGGCTGAAGCTCCCCTGCCGGTCAGGCGAACTCGCGCAGCTTCGCCTTGACCTCGAGGAAGTCGCGCCAGGCGAGCTTCTTGTGCGCCGGGTTGCGTAGCAGATAGGCCGGATGCAGCGTCGGCATGGCCGGGATCGCGACGCCCGACGCGGTGACGTGGACCCGCCAGTTGCCGCGCAGCCTGAGGATGCCCTCCGTGGTGTTGAGCAGCGTCTTCGCCGACGGCCCGCCGAGGCAAACCAGCACCTTCGGCCGCGCCAACTCGATCTGCCGCTCGATGAACGGGCGGCAGATCTCCGTTTCCAGCGGAGTCGGCGTGCGGTTGCCCGGCGGTCGCCACGGGATGACGTTGGCGATGTAGGCCGACGTCCGGTCGCGCCCGATCGCCGCCAGCATGCGGTCGAGCAGCTGCCCGGAGCGGCCGACGAAGGGCAGGCCCTCGATGTCCTCGTCGCGGCCCGGCGCCTCGCCGACGAGCATCAGGTCGGCGTCCGGATTGCCGTCGGCGAACACCAGGCTTTTTGCCGTGAACTTCAGGTTGCAGCCGTCGAAGCCGGCGAGCATCTCGCGCAGCTCTTCGAGCGTCGCGGCGCTGCGCGCCAATTCGCGGGCGCGGGCTGCCTGCGCCTCGTCGGGGATCGCCGCGGTCTGCGGCCGCGCCGCCGGCAGGGCTTCGGCCGCCGCCATGTCGGGCAGGGAAGGGGACCTTTCGTCCCTGGCTTCCGGCGGCACGGGTGGCGCAACCGTTCGGCCGGCGGGCGGGCTGCGATCGGGCATCGGACGCTCCGCCGCGCGCTCCGGCGCTGCCGTCCGCCGCTGGGCGGCGGGCGCCGCTTGCGCGAACCGGTCGGCCGCGACCTCGTCCAGCGCCTCGTCCGCGCCGGCGTCGGCGAGGAAGCGCAGGATGTCGCGGAGCGCCGCGGGGCTGTGGGTGATGTCTGCCGTCATCGCATTGTCCAATACCCCGCGTCGCAAATCGCGGGTCCGAATGCAAGATCAGGAGGAGGGGATGCGCGGGTCCTGCACCAGATAGAACTGGCTCCGCGGCGTGAAGTCGGTGATGAAGAAGGAGAACCCCGCCGAAGCGCCCGGGTCGACATGGCCGTCGCGGTAGAGCAGGCGGTCGTAAGGCTCGAAGTCGCGGCTGAAGCGGGCGAAGCTGTCAGAGCCGATGGTCTCGGTGTTCTCCTTGCGTTGGTCGAAGGAGAGCCCGTCGCCAAACATGCTCGGCCGGTCGCGCACCTCCTGCAGTTCGAACTCGAACTCCACCCACGCCTGGCCGCTGCCGTTGACGGCCTCGACACGCATGTGGAGATGACCGCTGGCGAAGAGGCCGCGCGGGTCGAAAGGACGGATCGGCAAGGCCGTGCGGATGACCAGCGTGACCGGGCTGGAAGAGTGGAATTCCTCGACGACAACGAACGGGTCGTCGCGGGCGCCGGTGCCGCTGACGCCGAGGATGCGGAAGCCACCGAGCTCGTCGGAGAAGGAATAGGCCCCGGCATACCAGCGGCCGAGGTCGTCGGCAGCTTTCGCCGGGGACATGACGGCGACGCCGGCCATTGCGAACAGGGCAGGCAGGGTCCTTCCCATGCGCTTCCTCCCGCTGCCATGCTAGCGTTGCGACAGGGAATGATGAAGTCCGGGCAAGCCCGCGACGGTCACGTTGACGAGAGCCGAGAAATTATTCAACCAGGTGGTTGACTAATAGTCTTGCCTCGTTATATTCAACCATAAGGGTGAATGAATGGACGACGAAGCGCTGTCACGAATCCTCAAGGCCGCCGGTGACACCACGCGGCGCAAGATCCTGACGCTGCTCGTCCATGAAGGAACATTGAGGGTGACGGCTCTCGCCGCGCACTTCGACATGTCCCTGAACTCCGTTTCCAAGCACATCAAGGTGCTGGAGGAGGCGGGGCTCGTCACCCGCCGGACCATCGGCCGCGAGCATTTCATCGCGGCCGAACTTCAGCCCCTGCGGGTGACGGAAGCTTGGTTCGGTCAGTTGAAGTCGATCTGGGAACTGCGCCTTGCGGCGCTCGAAGATGCTCTGGTTGCAAGGGAAGACGACAATGACGGAACTCGAACTGACGGTCAGCAGGAGGATCGCGGCGCCTCGTAAGGAGGTGTTCAACGCCTGGCTCGCGCCGGCGACCCTGGCGAAGTTCATGCGGCCGCCCGAAATGGTCCTGCCGGCCCGAGTGGAGAACGACCCGGTCAAGGGCGGGCGGTTCTCGATCGTGATGAGGTCGGCGGAGAAGGAGATTCCGCATTCCGGGACGTATCTCGCGATCGATCCCCACGCGCACCTCTCCTTCACATGGGAATCGCCTTTTTCGCTCGACGACAGCGTCGTCACCATCGACTTCGTCGAGGTCGACGCCGCCACCACCGACGTCACGCTGCGCCATGTCAAGTTCCGCAGCGAGGAAGCGCGCAGCGGTCACGAGCGCGGCTGGAGCGCCATCCTCGCCAATCTCGGCTCGACGCTGGGTTGACGGCGCGCAGCGATATGCCCGGCGATCCCGAGACGCGTCCCGGCCGCGTGGGCCGGGACGCGCCGACCCGCAATCGTCACCCTTCGCAGCTCGCGATATCGAATATTGACGTTTACGTAAAAGTAATATAGCCTTTTCGCACATCCGTCTTACTGCGGGTGAGGCGGCGTGCCGTCCGTCCGGAAGGTTTCGCGGCGTCGAATCATGCGCTATGAGCGCTGGGGCATGAGCGCCCACGGGCGAACGCAAGGGGTCCTTCGATGAGCGATATCGAACGCGAAAGCATGGAATTCGACGTGGTGATCGTCGGTGCGGGGCCGGCGGGCCTTGCTGCGGCGATCCGCCTGAAGCAGCTCAATCCCGATCTGTCGGTCGTCGTGCTCGAAAAGGGCAGCGAGGTCGGCGCTCACATCCTCTCCGGCGCCGTAGTCGATCCGATCGGCATCGACCGGCTCCTGCCCGACTGGCGCTCGGAGAGCGACCACCCGTTCAAGACCCCCGTGACGGACGACCACTTCCTGTTGCTCGGCCCCGCGGGTTCCATCCGGCTACCGAACATCTTCATGCCGCCGCTGATGAACAACCACGGCAACTTCATCGTTTCCCTCGGCAACGTCTGCCGCTGGCTCGCCGGCCATGCCGAGGCGCTGGGCGTCGAGATATATCCCGGCTTCGCTGCGGCCGACCTGATCTATGACGACAGCGGCGCCGTCACCGGCGTCGTCACCGGCGATATGGGCGTCGAGCGAGACGGCTCGCGCGGCCCGGCCTTCGCCCCGGGCATGGCGCTGCTCGGCAAGTACGTCCTCATCGGCGAGGGTGTGCGCGGCTCGCTCGCGAAGAAGCTGATCGCCAAGTTTGGCCTGTCGGACGGCCGCGAGCCGCAGAAGTTCGGCATCGGGCTGAAGGAGCTTTGGCAGGTGAAGCCGGAGAACCACCGGCCGGGCCTCGTCCAGCACTCGTTCGGCTGGCCGCTCAAGTCCGACACCGGCGGCGGCTCGTTCCTCTATCACCTCGAGGACAATCTGGTCGCCGTCGGCTTCGTCCTCCACCTGAACTACAAGAACCCGTATCTCTCGCCCTTCGAGGAGTTCCAGCGCTTCAAGACCCACCCCGCGATCCGCGGCACCTTCGAGGGCGGCAAGCGCATCTCCTACGGCGCCCGCGCCATCACCGAGGGCGGCTGGCAGTCGGTGCCGAAGCTGACCTTCCCCGGCGGCGCGCTGATCGGCTGCTCGGCCGGCTTCGTCAACGTGCCGCGCATCAAGGGGTCGCACAATGCCGTGCTGTCGGGCATGCTCGCGGCAGAGCATGTCGCCGCGGCGATCGGCGAGGGGCGCGCCCATGACGAGGTCTCGGGCTACGAGGCCGCATGGCGCGACACCGACATCGGCCGCGACCTGAAGAAAGTACGCAACGTGAAGCCGCTATGGTCGCGCTTCGGCACCTATCTCGGCATCGGCCTCGGCGGGCTCGACATGTGGCTGAACACGCTGTTCGGCGTCTCGCCGTTCGGCACGTTGAAACACGGCAAGACCGACGCCGCGTCGCTGGAGCCGGCCTCGAAGCACAAGAAGATCGATTACCCGAAAGCCGATGGCGTGCTCACCTTCGACCGGCTGTCCTCGGTGTTCCTGTCGAACACCAACCACGAGGAGGACCAGCCGATCCACCTCCAGGTGAAGGACCCGGAGTTGCAGAAGCGCTCCGAGCACGACGTCTTCGCCGGTCCGTCGTCGCGCTACTGCCCGGCTGGCGTCTACGAGTGGGTAGATGCCGACGGAAACGCCGCCGCCGATCGCATGGGCGTCGACGTGAAGTTCGTCATCAACGCGCAGAACTGCGTCCACTGCAAGACTTGCGACATCAAGGACCCGAACCAGAACATCAACTGGGTGCCGCCCCAAGGCGGCGAAGGGCCGGTCTACCCGAACATGTGAGGGTGGCCGGGCCGTCTCGCCGCCGCCCGGAGAGGTTTCGGCGAAGGGCCGGTCTACCCGAACATGTGAGGGTGGCCGGGGCCGCTTCGACCCCCGGTAGGGGACCGAATGACCGGGTTGCATGGCGTCGTCGCCGCCGAGACGGTTGAACCGCGCTTCGAGATATGCTGTCCTGAGGTCACGGGAGGCTCGGATGCACTGTCTCATCATCGCCTGCATTGCCGGTGCGGCGTGTGCCGTGGCAAGTTCCGCCGCGGCCGGCGTCAAGGTCGGCGTCAAGACCGAGCACTACGAGATTTCCGGGAAGAGCGGCGAGGCGCTGGTTACCGCCATGGATCGCAAGGGGCCGAAGCATGGCTTCCTGGCGCGCGCCATCGCCCAGACCCGCTACGAGGTCGGCTGGGACCTCGAATGGACGGAGAAGGCCGGCAAGTGCCGCGTCCGCAAGGTCGCCGGCGATCTGAGCATTACCTACATCTACCCGAAGGTCAGCGGCCCGATCGATCCGGCGCTCGGCAAGCGCTGGGCGCGGTTCATGAGCGGCGTGCGCAAGCACGAGGAGACCCATGGCGCCATCGCCCGCCAGATGGTCTCCGCCGCCGAAAAGGCCATCGCCAAGATCTCGACGACCGGAGACCCTGGTTGCGTGCGCGTCCGCAGCGAGGTGAAGCGGCGCGTCAACGCCGTCTACGCCGAATACGAGAAGAAGCAGATCCGCTTCGACGAGGTCGAGCACAAGGACGGCGGCAACGTCGAGAAACTGGTCGTCAGCCTTCTGAAGAAGCGCTGAACCGCGCCGGCTGTTCCGCTCGTTCGCCATCGCCCGGGCCCCGCACGAGCGCCTTCTCGCGGTCGTCGCCCGGCGCGGAGGGCACAGAGAATTCCACCAGCAACGGCGCATGATCCGAGCCGACCGGCTCGGCGATTGTCACCGAGTGGATGACCAACCCGCCTTTCGAGAAGACATGGTCTATGGTGAGGCCGAGCCATGGCCTGAGCCCTACGGGCAGCCGCCGCCACAGCCAGGTCGGTCCGGCCGCCGGCGCGCGGGTCAGGCCGCCCGCCGCCGCGACACGACGTACGGCTTCGGTCCACGGCGCGGCGTTGAGGTCGCCTGCCACCAGCGCCGTCGGCGCGAGCGCGGCAAGATGCGGCGCCAGCCGGTCGATCTGCTCCGGCTGCTCGAAAGGCCACGGCCATTCGAGATGCAGCGCCGCGACCGCGATCGCGCGCCCGCCGAAGTCGATCGTCGCCGTCGACATCGAACCGTCGACACGGCACTCGCCCGTGGTTCCCGCATCGAAGGGACGGCGCGAAAGGACCGCCGTCGCGCCGACGTTGCTGTCGACGGCGCAGAGGATGCGATAGGGATACGCTTTCTCCAGCAGCGCCAGCTTCGGCGCCCAGTATCGCGACACCTCGTTCAGCGTGATGACGTCGGGCGACAGCCGGCCGATCAGGGAGAGCACCTTCTCGGGCGTTCGGTTGTCGAAGCGAAGGTTGAGCTGCAGCAGCCGGTAGACGGCGTTTCGCGTGTCCTTCTGCTGGAAAGCCGCGCTGACCGGCGAGATGCCCGGCAACGATAGGCCGGGGAGCGTCGAGGCAAACGCGGCGGCGCCGAGCAGCAGCGCGGTCCAGCCGATCCGCCGTATGCCGGGAAGAAACAGGGCTGGCAGCGCCACCAAGGCGAGCAAGACAGCGAGATGCGCGCGGAAATGCGCGACCGAATCCAGCGCCGGGTGCCACGCGCCGAGAAAGCCCGCCACAAGCGGCAGCGACACCGCGACCGGCAGGACGAAGGCGAACGCGATCCAGCTGGCGCGGCGAGAGGCGTGCATGGCGCTCACCTTGGCAAGAAATACGGCCTTCTCAAGGAGCCGAGCCTCCGACGCATCGCCTACTGGAACGCGGTCTCGGAGAAGCTGCGCAGCTTGCGCGAATGGAGCCGCTCGGGAGGCATCTCGGCGAGCTTTTCCACCGCGCGCATGCCGATCGTCAGATGCTGGGCGACCTGGCGCTTGTAGAACTCGGTTGCCATGCCGGGCAGCTTCAATTCGCCGTGCAGCGGCTTGTCGGAGACGCACAGCAGGGTTCCGTAGGGTACGCGGAAGCGGAAGCCGTTGGCCGCGATAGTCGCCGATTCCATGTCGAGCGCGATCGCCCGGGATTGCGACAGGCGCTGCACCGGCCCGCGCTGCTCGCGCAGTTCCCAGTTGCGGTTGTCGATGGTCGCCACGGTTCCGGTGCGCATGATGCGCTTCAGGTCGTAGCCGGAGAAGCCGGTGACTTCGGCGACCGCCTCCTGCAACGCCACCTGCACTTCGGCGAGCGGCGGGATCGGCACCCACACCGGCAGGTCGTCGTCGAGCACATGGTCCTCGCGCACATAGGCATGGGCGAGCACGTAGTCGCCGAGCGCCTGGGTGTTGCGCAGGCCGGCGCAGTGGCCGAGCATCAGCCAGGCGTGGGGCCTGAGCACGGCAATATGGTCGGTAATGGTCTTGGCGTTGGACGGGCCGACACCGATGTTGACCATGGTGATGCCGCCGTGGCCCGGCTTGGTGAGATGATAGGCGGGCATCTGCGGCAGCCGCACCAGCGGCGTCCCGCCCTCGGGTTCCTGGCTGCCGGCATGGGTGACGACGTTACCCGGCTCGATGAAGGAGGCATAGCCGCCGCCGCCCTTGGCCATCAGCTCGCGGGCATGCGCGCAGAACTCGTCGACGTAGAACTGGTAGTTGGTGAACAGTACGAAGTTCTGGAAGTGCTGCGGGCTGGTCGCCGTGTAGTGTGCGAGCCGATGCAGCGAATAGTCGATGCGCTGTGCCGTGAACGGCGCCAGCGGCAGCGGTTCGCCGGGAATCGGCTCGAAGGTGCCGTTGGCGATCTGGTCGTCAGTGCCGTTCAGGTCCGGAACGTCGAAGATGTCGCGCAGCGGCCGGCGGATCGAATCGGCGAAAGCCCCGTCGACGTGAGTTCCCTCGAGGAAGGCGAAGTGGACGGGGATCGGCGTCTCCGATTCCGCCACCGTCACCGGAACGCCGTGGTTGCGCATGATCAGGCGAAGCTGGTCGACCAGGTAGCGTTCGAAGAGGTCGGGCCTTGTGACCGTCGTCGCATAGATGCCCGGCGCAGGCACGTGGCCGTAGGCGAGGCGCGTGTCGATCTGGGCGAAGGACGCGGTTACGACGCTGACTTCGGGGTAGTAGGCGCGGAAGCGCCGGTCGACGTTCCCGGCGGCGAGATGCTTGAAGGAATCGCGCAGGAACTGCGTGTTGCGTTCATAAAGCCGTTTCAGAGCGGCGACGGCTTCCAGGGGATCGTCAAAGCTCTGCCGCGCATACGGCTCGGGACTGGCGATCGATTCGATGGGGGTCGGGTAGATTCTCTTTTCCATGACCCATTATAGGGACTG
>CAJPFN010000036.1 GCA_905339215.1 Rhizobiaceae bacterium | reverse complement strand
GTGAAGGTCGGCGCGGCGCTCAGCACGACGTTCTCTCCCGCCCGCAATTCGAGCGAGCCTGTCGTCGTTATCGCTGCCTGGATGAAGATGTTGTCGCCGCTGCGCAGGACCATGTCGGCCGCATTGGCCGGCGAGAGGGCGGAACTCACCGTAATCTGGCCAGAGTTGTCGTCGCCGATGACAAGCGTCGGCGTGAACAGGCGGTCGAGTTCCGCGTCGGAGAGTTCCAGCGCGAAGGCCGCGTCAGTCGCGCTGCCGAGGTCGATCTCCCGTCCGACCATGGCCGGGCGCAGAAAAATCTGGCCGGAATTGGCGGAAATGCCGGAAGTGCCGGCAATCAGCGCCCGGTCCGCATTGACGATCACGTCGCCGCTGGACGAAAACACCGCGGCGGGGACGGGCGCGTCGAGTATGAGCGCGCCGCCTACCCCCGTCGTCAGGATTACATCGGCGCCTGCCGTTCCTTCCGCCCCGATGCTGCCGTCGCTGCCTGTTAGGTTGCGCACCTCAATGTTACGGCCCGCATTGACGACGAGGTTGCCGCCCGTCGCCGCACCGAAACCGTCAGAGGCGATGTCGGCAAAGCCGTCCACCACGAAATCGCGGCCCGCATCGATGGTGATGCTGCCGCGGGCGCGCACGTCGTTGTCGAAGTCGACGCCGGCGGTGCCGAACGCGATGTCGCGCCCGGCAGTCAGCACGACATTGCCGCCAGGGGCCGCGATCGAATCCTGATTGACGTTGGCGATGATGTCCGCGGTCAAACCGGCTGCGGTCAGCGTGACGTTTCCGGAGCTGCTGCCTCCGTGAATGGTTTCAAGTCCCGTCTCATCCGACAGGAAAATCGATCCCGCCGCCCAGAGATTGATATCGCCGGAGGTCCCGACGTTCAGACCGCTGACCTGGTCGCTCAGTCCGCCGATCTGGACGGGGCCCAAGTTCCTGATGTTGATCCCGCCCGTATCGGTCTCGGCCTCGATGAACGAGGTCTGCGTCTCGATCGCGTTTGCCCCCGATCCGACACCGGTAGCCGCGCTGAGGATCAGCTGGCCGGCTATGATGTCCGCGCCGGCGTCGCCGCCAAGTTCGGTGATGGCGCCATTCGACACCAGCGTAACGAGGCCGGTGGTGCGCACATTGCCGATCGTGATCGAATCGGGCGAGGTCCCCGCCGACGTCAGGTCGCCGACGGTGAAGTTCGCGGCGCCGAGGGAATCCGTGAAATTGACCGTCAGGTGAACTCCCGGGGTACTGACGGTGAAGCCGAGGCTGTCGGCCGGATGGGCGAAGGTGAAGATGACGGCGCCGGTGCCGTCGCGGATCACCGAGGTGTTGTCGCCCGGAATGCCATTGTCGTCGATGGTATAGTTGCCGGGCGCAATGAAAATCAGGTTCAGTGGCATTTTCGTTCTCCCATTGGCCGTACGGCATCATGCATCGGAGCGGCGGTTGCCGGCCCCGCAATCGTCCAAATCAGGGTCTCGACGAACGACGGCCTCGCCCGAGCGTCTCGACCCGGATCGGAGGGCCGGGAGGGGATTGTCGCGGCCGGCCACAGAGCACCGCCCCATGCGTCATGGGCGGAATCGGGATCCGCGGAAAAGAATCCGGCATGAGACGCGTGTTCCGCCACAGCCGAGAATCTTTCCGCAAGCCAGTTCGCTGGCGTCCGGGTGATGCGTGCGCGGCAGGCATCGACGCGCCGGCTAAAGGGGGCCGCTCGCATTTCGCGCGACGACGCGGCGCTGTCGGGCTTGACGTCGTAAATAGTGGCAACCGCCACGGAGAGCGCTCCTCGCGGCCGGCCTGCTTCCCCAAGCAGTCGAGCCCAGTTTCGTCGATGTACCGGTTTTATGCCCGGCCCCGACCCTGTACCCTGCGATGCCCACCCGCAATGACACTCTAGTCCAGCGCCGGTCGGAGCGCCAGCGCATTCGCCGAGACCCCTGAAGCCGGCGCCGCCCATCCCGATCGCCGCGGAGTGCGGCCGACCCTGCCGGCATTGCGTGGCCGCTTCGCCGTTCCCCTGACCAACCTCCTTCCCCACGATCCCTGGCGTCATGCAACAAACGTGAACTGAAACGCCGGCTACGACACGGTAGTTCTGACCAGTGCCTACCTCTGGTATGCCTCGGCCAGGAACGGCCGAAAGGAGCCGATTCTCGTCGAAGACCCTCTGAATGAGGAAGCGCCGCACACGACCGTTCCGCGCGCCCTCGCGCGAACGGTGAAGCGACTGACGGATGCCGGATTGGCCGTTGTGGTCGTGACGCCTCATCCGATCGTTTCCGGTTTCCAGGCCAAGAAAATGGCGGTGTTCTTTGGGGATGAGGACCAGATTTTCGCCGACTATCCTTCGGCTGCCAAGTTTCGCGAATTGTTAGTGGCCGCGTTGGAGGGCGCAGGAGTCCCGTACGAGGAAGTCAGAGGATTGGATTTCTTCTGCGAAAACGATCGCTGCCCCATTGTCACCGAAGCCGGCGATTTCCTCCTTTTCGACGGATCGCACATCTCGACGAACATATCGGCTGCTGTCGCAGACCGTGTCGCAAAGGCGATCATCAAGGTGGAGCAAACGGCCCAAATTCGGCCGGCTTCTCAGTAACATTGGTCGCCTGGTACATACCTCGCCGAGAGTCGGTCAATGGCGGCGACGCCATGCCACTTCCGGCGCCAGGATCATGTCAGCTTCATGGACTATGATCTGGACTACTTCGACGATGGAACATGCAGACTGGAACCCCTTCAAAACCCATTCGGGTCAAAGGTGCTACCCATGTCGTCGGAATGAAATGTAATCTATGTGTCCGGAACGGACCCAACTGAGATTTGGCTGGGGCGCCAGGATTCGAACCTGGGAATGGCGGTACCAAAAACCGCTGCCTTACCGCTTGGCGACGCCCCATCCTGATGGAAACGAACGCGCCCTGTTACACGGATACGGCGCAGATGCGCAACACGAACTTAACGAACCGGCGTCATGAAAGGCGACCACGTGCGCGGACAGGGCTGAAGAGGTCGATTTCACTTTTTTTGGTTCGCGGTTGCATGTGCAAGCGCACGCGTTGATATACGTCATTGCGCGCCAGGGGTTCGACGCCCCAGGAAAGATGCTCTTACTGCCGACAAGCAAAGCACGTATTGTTCATGAGCTCTACCGCAACCAAGCGGAATGGTCCGGCCGAGATTCGGTCGATGGAGGTCCGGGCCGCGACTGATACGGTCTTCAAACCGCAGGTCGCGGTGCTCATGGCCGTCCGCAATGGCGAACGCTTTCTGTCCCAGCAACTGGACTCTCTCGCCGGGCAGGAATCGGTCGGCGTCGACTTATGGATATCGGACGACGGCTCCAGCGACGCGAGCATCGATCTGATCCGCCGTTGCGCGAATTCCGGGACGCTTGGCCGCGTGGAACTCGTCGACGGACCACGGCGCGGCTTCGCTGAGAATTTCCGCTCGCTCATCGTGCGCACCGAAATCAAGGCCGATTTCTACGCCTTCTGCGACCAGGACGATGTCTGGGACGAAGACAAGCTTGCCCATGCGATCGAGTGGCTGAAGACGCAACCTGTCGGAAAACCGGCTCTCTACTGTTCTCGCACGAGGATCATTGCGCCTAGCGGCAAAGTCATCGGGCAGTCGCCACGTTTTCCGCGTCCGCCGGGTTTTCGCAACGCCATCGTTCAGAGCATCGCTGGCGGAAACACGATGGTGATGAACCGCGCCGCACGCGATCTTGTTGCGGAGGCATCGCGCCGTACGGATTTCGTCAGCCATGACTGGTGGTGCTACATGATCGTCAGCGGCGCCGGCGGGAATGTCCACTACTGCTCTCAGCCGCGGGTCGGCTATCGTCAGCATGACGGCAATCTGGTCGGGGAAAACAATACCTGGCGAGCCCGCATGTCGCGGCTGGGATACCTGATGCGAGGGCGGTTCAAGGAGTGGAATGACAGGAACATCTCCGGGCTGGCTGCCTGCTCTGATCTCCTCACCGATGACGCACGCCTGACTTTGGGTCTTTTCATGCGGTCTCGCGAAGGTCGGTTTTCCACACGTTTGCTGTCACTATGGCGCTCCGGGGTCTATCGACAGACAATCCTCGGCGGATGGGGACTCTACCTTGCCTGCATTGTTCGGCGACTATGACCCCGGGCGATCCGGCGGCAAGCTGGGAAGCTGCGACCTCAAGTGCCGCTGCCGGAAGCACGGAAAGGGCTTATGATGTTAAAAATAAAATGCCTGCAGGCAGTCGATGCTCCGGTTCGCCACGCGCCCGTCGAGGGAGGTACTTTAGTCGCGACTAATTGATTCGGGCGGACGTTCCGGCTATGCGCTGGACGCGAACAATCTGCGGGCGCCGGCGGCATTCCCACAACAGCAATCCGAGGTCGATCCAGGCTCATGGCATACAAGGGCATAATTCTGGCCGGAGGCAGCGGTACGCGTCTCTACCCACTGACGCTCGCCGTCTCGAAGCAAATTTTGCCAATCTACGACAAGCCGATGATATATTATCCGCTGAGCGTGCTCATGTTGGCTGGCATCCGCGAGATACTTGTCATCTCGACGCCGCGCGACCTGCCGGCCTTTCGGGAATTGCTCGGCGACGGTAGCGAGTTCGGCATTTCCCTGAGCTATGCCGAGCAGCCGCATCCCAATGGGCTGGCGGAAGCTTTCATCATCGGCCGCGAATTCATAGGCGCTGACAACGTCGCCATGATCCTGGGCGACAACATCTATTTCGGTGAGGGCCTGTCGGCGATATGCCAGCGTGCCGCGTCGCAGGAGAACGGAGCATCCGTTTTTGCCTACTACGTCAACGACCCGGAACGCTACGGCGTGGTAACCTTCGACCCGACTGGACGGGCGCTGACCATCGAGGAGAAGCCCGTCCAGCCGAAGTCGAACTGGGCGGTCACTGGTCTCTATTTCTACGACAATGACGTCGTCGACATCGCCGCCTCGATTAAACCTTCGGCGCGCGGCGAACTCGAGATCACCACCGTCAACAACGTCTACCTCGACCGCGGCGCGCTGCATGTTCACCGGCTCGGCCGTGGCTATGCCTGGCTAGACACCGGCACGCACGACAGCCTGCACGAGGCGTCGTCTTTCGTACGCACCATCGAGCACCGGCAAGGCATCAAGATCGCTTGCCCGGAAGAGATCGGCGTCGAGATGGGGTGGCTGGAGCCGGCGCGCGCCTATGAGCGGGCCGATCGCCTTGGCAAGAACGAGTACGCGGTCTATCTGCGCCGGCGTATCCGGGAACTGGAGGTAGGCTGATGGAGGTAAGGCAAACCGGGCTGGACGGGGTCCTGGAACTGGTTCCGCGCAAGTTCGCCGACAGCCGGGGTTTCTTCTCGGAGACCTATAACGCCGCAGTGCTTCGCGACGCCGGCATCGACCTCGTCTTCGTCCAGGACAACCATTCCCTGTCGGTGCCGCGCGGCGTGCTGCGCGGCCTGCACTACCAGTTGCCGCCGCGCGCGCAGGACAAGCTCGTCCGTGTGGTCAAGGGCGCGATCTTCGACGTCGCAGTCGACATCAGGCGGTCCTCACCGACGTTCGGCAAGTGGGTGGGTATCGAGTTGTCGGCGGAGAAGTGGAACCAGCTCCTGGTCCCGAAGGGTTTCGCCCATGGTTTCGTCACACTCGTGGACAACACGGAGGTCGTATACAAGGTGACCGACGCCTATTCGCGGGAGCACGACAGGGCCATCCGATTTGACGATCCGCGGATCGCCGTCACGTGGCCGGTCACGCCTGAGGCGATGATCCTGTCCGACAAGGATCGCGCGGCGCCGCTGCTGGAAGCCGCGGACATCTTCGACTGATCAGGAGGGCGTGTATGAACTTTCTCGTGACCGGTGGCGCCGGTTTCATCGGCTCGGCCGTGTGTCGGCGTCTAGCGCGCAATCCCGACCACCGAGTCGTCAATCTCGACAAGCTCACCTATGCCGGCAATCTCGCCTCGCTGCGCGAGATCGACAACCTGTCGAACTACCGGTTCGTGAGAGGCGACATCTGTGACGACTCCGCCGTCCTCGACCTCCTGCGTGCCGAGAAGATCGACATCGTCATGCATCTTGCCGCGGAGAGCCACGTCGACCGCTCGATCGACGGTCCGGCGGCCTTCATCGAAACCAACATCGTCGGCACTTTCCGCCTGCTCAACGCCGCCCTGACTTACTGGCGCGAGTTGCCCGCGGACGCGCGGGAGCGATTCCGCTTCCACCACGTCTCGACGGACGAGGTGTTCGGTGACCTGCCTTTTGACAGCGGCATCTTCACCGAGGAGACGCCTTACGCGCCGTCGTCGCCCTACTCGGCGTCGAAGGCCGCCTCCGATCACCTGGCGCGCGCCTGGCACGAGACCTATGGGCTGCCCGTCGTGCTGTCGAACTGCTCCAACAACTACGGTCCCTATCATTTCCCCGAGAAACTGATCCCGCTCGTCATCCTCAACGCGCTCGACGAGCGCCCGCTGCCGGTCTATGGCAACGGCGCCAACGTGCGCGACTGGCTCTATGTCGAGGACCACGCACGGGCACTCGAACTCGTCGCAACCCGTGGCGTCGCGGGCGAAAGCTACAATATCGGCGGTCATGCGGAGCGAACGAACCTGTCCGTGGTCGAGACGATCTGCGACATCCTCGACGCCAAGCGGCCGCGTCGCGGCGGAGCTCGCTACCGCGACCTGATCACCTTCGTTACCGACCGGCCCGGCCACGACCGGCGCTACGCGATCGATTCCTCCAAGATCGAGCGCGAACTCGGCTGGCAGCGTGAAGTCACCTTCGAGACCGGGCTTGCCAGGACGATCGACTGGTATCTCGACAATGGCTGGTGGTGGCAGCCCATCCGTGCGGAGCGCTATGCCGGCGAGCGGCTGGGCTCGAAAGGCGCGGCATGAGGATCGCCGTCACCGGTCGCGATGGCCAGGTCGTTCGCAGCCTGGTCGAACGTTCGGCCGGCCACCCCGGCGTGACGGTGATCCCGCTCGGCCGCCCCGAACTCGACCTGCTTAGGCCCGAGACGATCCTGCCGGCGATCCGCGCCGCGCGCCCGGACGTCGTGGTATCGGCCGCCGCCTACACCGCCGTCGACCAGGCCGAGGACGAGCCAGCAGTCGCTGCCGCCGTCAACGAGACGGGCGCAGGCAAGGTTGCTGAGGCAGCGGCTGCGGTAGGCGCGCCGGTCATTCACCTTTCGACCGATTACGTTTATGCCGGCGACGGCGACCGGCCCTATCATGAGGCGGACCCGACCGGGCCGCGCAGCGTCTATGGCAGGACGAAGCTTGCCGGCGAGGTGGCCATTGCGGCCGTCAATCCGCACCACGTCATCCTGCGTACGGCCTGGGTCTACAGCCCGTTCGGCAAGAATTTCGTCAAGACGATGCTGCGG
The DNA here is from genome assembly GCA_905339215.1 of Rhizobiaceae bacterium. Classification (GTDB taxonomy): domain Bacteria; phylum Pseudomonadota; class Alphaproteobacteria; order Rhizobiales; family Rhizobiaceae; genus DUSC01. The sequence goes on along the minus strand of CAJPFN010000036.1, from coordinate 16,680 downwards.
CTCGCCGCCGATCGCGACACACTGCGGGTAGTGGCCGATCAGTTCGGCAATCCCACTTCGGCGCTCGACATCGCCGACGGCATCCTCGCCGTCGCCACACGGCTGGGCGAGGACGCGCCGCCAGCGCGGTTCGGCGTCTTCCACCTCGCCGGGACCGGCACCACGCATTGGGCCGGTCTGGCCGCCCATGCGCTCGAGTCCAGCCGTGCCCTCGGCGGTCCCTCGGCCCGGGTCGAGGAGATCGCCACCGCCGACTTCCCGACCAAGGCAAGCCGTCCCGCGAATTCGCGCCTGTCGACCGACCGCCTGCACGACGTGTATGGATGGCGAGCGCCGGATTGGCGGGTCTCCTGCGGCGAGGTCGTCCGGCGCCTGCTGGCTGGACGAGGTGAATGACGCCGCCGACATGCGCGACATTCCGCGAAAGCAAGGGGAGATACTGCCGGCACGACGCCGAGCATTGGCCGACCGCCTGGAAATTGTCCGCGACTATCTCGGCCGGACCCTCCCGATGGAACCACGCGTTCCGGCGTCGGCGGATGGCGGGCAAGCGGAACCCGTCTACGACGCGCGCCTACCCGGTGGTCGGGCCCTTCCTGTGGGCCATTACCGCGCGAGTATTCAGATCGAAGACGGCGCGACCGTCATGCGTTCGCCGATCCTGCAGGTGTTCTCCTTTCACACCGCGCGGGACCGCTCGATCGTCCTGAGGAACACCGGGGCAGCCGGCGGCGACATTCTGGGCTGCGACGTTGCGTTCGTCGGCGACGCCGTGGCACTGCGCCTCGTACCCGACGCAGGTGGGCGGGAGATCCGCTGTGGACCTCTTCATCTGAGGCGTCTCACACGGCTGGAATTTTATGGAAAGCTGCTGCGCAAGGCGTTTTCGAGCGCACGGCGGCAGGAGACCTCGGCTCGGACCGTGCTGGGTGGCCTTCTCCATACCTTGCGCACGCGTGGTTTACGCGCCCTTGCAGCCGATCTGCGGCGGATCGACCAACTCTCGCCGCAAGCCGCCTATGCCGTCTGGATTGAGGCCTACGAGCGGCTGGAGACTGAGAAGCGGACCTTTTCAAGGCTCGTCGCGGCGTCGTCCGCTGCGCTTCCGACAGTGAGCCTCGTCATGGTTGTCGAAGACGGCGATGCCGGGCACCTGGCCACAGCCATCGCGAGTGTCGTCGATCAGGTCCATCCGTCGTGGGAATTGATCGTTGTGCTTGCGGCCTCCGCATCTGCTGCGGCCCGCGCCGCCGTCGAGGAGGCGCGTGGCCGCGATCAGCGCATACGCTCGATCGAAACCGCACCCGGCACCGACCTTGCCGCCTGCAGGAACGCCGCGCTGGGGCTTGCCTCGGGCGCCTGGGTGGCGCCACTCGGCGCGGCGGACCGGTTAGCGCCGACTGCACTCGCCGCCGTTGTGCTTGATGCGGCGGCTAGTCCGGAGGCTTGGCTCATTTACGCCGACGACGACAGCCTCGACGAATGCGGCGGCCGCCGACTGCCGCGCTTCAAGCCGGATTTCTCGCGTGAACTGCTGCGCTCGCACGATTACATGGGCGATCTCCTGTTCGTCCGCACGGACCTCGTGCGGAGTCTGGGCGGCTGGCGGCCGGGATTGGGATATGCGCACGACTATGACCTCGCTTTGCGGGCCTACGAACAAATCGGCGGAGGCGGCATCCGGCACATCGCGAAAGTGCTCCACCATCGTGCTGCGGCGCGATCCGACGCGCGCAAGGTGGAGGCGATGCGGCGTGCATTGCGGGAGCACCTGGCGCGCACCGGTACGGTTGCTGGCGTCGACGTGGTACAGGGGATCGCCGCCCTGCGGCTGCGCCACGCTCTCCCGAAGCCCGTCCCCATGGTCAGCCTCATCGTGCCAACCCGCGACAAGGTGCACCTGCTGCGCAGCTGCGTGGAATCGATCCTGAAGTTAACGGCATACGACAACTACGAAATCCTCGTCGTGGACAACGGCTCCACGGATACTGCGGCCGTCGCGTATCTAGCTGAACTTGCCGGTCGGGACCGGGTGCGCGTGCTTTCATACCGGCAGTCCTTCAACTTCTCACGTATCAACAACTTCGCCGTGCGGGAGGCGGGGGGCAGCATCATCGGCTTGGTCAACAACGACACCGTCGCGATAACGCCGGACTGGCTGGGCGAAATGGTCGCGTGGGCCGTCCAGCCTGATATCGGCTGCGTCGGCGCAAAACTCTACTACGGCGACGACACGATACAGCACGCTGGCATCGTCCTCGGCATCGGCGACGTCGCCGGCCACGTTCATCGCCATTCCCCGCGAACCGATACCGGGTACTGCGACAGGCTCAAGCTCGTCCAAAACTTTTCCGCCGTCACGGCGGCGTGTCTCATCGTGCGCAAGGCCGTCTACGAAGAGGTCGGCGGCTTTAACGAACACGACCTCACGGTCGCCTATAACGACGTCGACTTCTGCCTGAAGGTACGCGAGGCCGGCTATGCCAATGTTTGGACGCCCTTCGCCGAACTCTACCACCTCGAAAGCCTGTCTCGCGGTTCCGACCGGACCAGCCTGAAGGCGAAGCGCTATGCCTCGGAAGTCTCCTACATGCACCGCCGTTGGGATCTGAGCGTAGATCCGTTCTACTCACCGCACTTGACCCGGCTGAGGGAGGATTTCTCGATTGCCGTGTGAACGAGCCGGAGGAAATCGCCGGCGGGTAGGGCCGAAGGCGCGGTGTACTCACTTGAAATACCACGCCGTCGGCCTAGTCCAGCGGGCTTTGGCTGCCAGGTAAGTTCGATTGCCGCATTGCCGGGCGCGCTGTAAGGCCTAGGTTGCCACGGGCGTGGATGTTGGAACATCAGGAAATCGTATTGACTAAAGGAAATGCGCAATGTCGCAGAACGTGAGCAGGGGGAGAAGTGTGGGGATTGGTTCCCTGTCGAGGAAGCTGGGCGTGGCCCTCGGCTATCTCGTGCGCGGCGACGTTCGCGGGCTCCGCGAACGGCTGGCGAATGCGAGGAGAGCCCACCGGAATCGCGACCCGATCACGCACTACCAGTCGTTTCCGGAGGCCCGCGGCTCCTCCAATTCGCTGGAAAAGCTCAAGGCGCTGCGCCTGCCTCCACTGGCGGGCAAGTCCTTCCTCGACGTAGGCTGCAACGAGGGCTTCTTCTGCGGGTTCGCGAAGTTCCAGGGCGCCGCGCGGGTGGTCGGCATCGACAACAACCCGAAGTCGATCGCGGCGGCGCAGGCGCGGTTCCCCGACTGCGAGTTCCTTGCACGCTCGTGGGACGAATTGCCCGAGGGCGAATTCGACGTCATCCTCCTGGCGTCGGCGCTTCACTACGCGTCCGACCAACCGGCGCTGATCAAGAGGCTCATCGACCATCTTTCCCCGACGGGTACGCTCGTGCTGGAACTCGGCATCGCTCCCGGTGCCGGCGATGCCTGGGTGAAGGTGACCCGGGCAATCGACGAACGCGAGTTTCCGACGCGGGCCAAGATCGAATCCCTGCTCGCCGAATACGCCTGGAAGAAGATCGGCGCCAGCGTCCCGCAGGCCGGCGATCCCATTCCGAGGGAGGTGATCCACGTGCTGAAGCGTGTGCCGATTGCCTATCTTCTCATGCAACCATCCGGGCACGGGAAGACAACCATTTCGAATTCGCTCTTCCGGGAGGCCAAGGTCCCGTCCGTGAGCGGCGATTACCTGCTTTGTCTGGCTGCGAACGGAACGATTAGAGCTCCGGCCGGTATCGAGGCGATTCTGGCGAAGGATTTTTCCTCCGGCCGTATCGATGTGAGCGTACGCGAGATATTCAACCGCAGGATCGCCGAGGAATATGTGGATCTATTGCTGCGCAACGCGGGAGATGGCGACTTCGCGTTCGACGGTTTCATCCCGAGGGAACACCAACCAGAAATTATCTCGATCCTGGTGCGGAAGGGGTATTTACCGGTGCGTCTGGAATGGGACCGCATCGCCGACGGTCCATCGCCGGCTGTACATGTCGAGACCGCGGCGGCCCGCTATCGGGACCATCTCGCATCGCGACGGATGCGGCCGACTGTCGCGACAACAAAATGAATGGGGTAGGGGAGTTCGGCAAAAGAGCACTAAACGCCGCGAACCGTGACGGGACAGGTCTGCGCGGAAAAAGCGCGGTATTTCGTCCTGGCCAAGCGGCGTGGTTGGCTCGCGCCCCGCTTCTCGCGAAATTGAAATCCGTTACCAAACCCTGTAGCTGATCGGGCACCAAGAAAGTGGAATGCTGACTATGGCGAGAGCAGTGCAGAAGCGAGTTTCCGCGGCGAAAGAACCCACCCGCCCGGCGTCGAGAAGAACGTGCGTCGTCGTCCTCGGCATGCACCGGTCGGGCACCAGCGCGCTCTCGAGGGTGCTCAGCCTGCTTGGCTGCGACCTGCCCAAAACTCTCATGCCGCCAAGCCCCGCCAACGAGCCCGGCCATTGGGAATCCATGGCCATGTACAAGCTCAATGACCGCATACTGGAGTCTGCGGGCTCAGCCTGGCACGACTGGCTGGAGCTTAACCCGAAGTGGTTCGATTCCCCGAAGGCAGATGAGTTCCGCGAGGAGGCGACGGTTGCGCTGGCGGAGGAGTTCGGTTCTTCGCGCCTGTTCGTCCTCAAGGATCCGCGGATCTGCCGGCTGTTCCCGTTCTGGTTGGACGTCCTTCAGCGCAGCGACGTGCTGCCGCTCGTCTGGGTGCCCCTGCGCAATCCGCTTGAGGTGGCCGGATCGCTGGAGAAGCGCAACGGGTTCGAACCCGCTCTGAGCAATCTGCTCTGGCTTCGCAACGTCCTCGACGCCGAGGCGGCCTCGCGCGGCGCGCGGCGCGTTTTCTCGACCTATGACCAACTCGTCAACGGCTGGGCGCGCGTGGCGAAGAGGGCGGAGAACATCCTGGGCGTCAACTGGCCACGGTTCTCCGAACGGGCCGCCAGTGAGATCGAGTCGTTCCTGTCCGACGGCCACCGCCATCACCAGGACCATCCCGACGACGTCCTCGAAAATCCCAGCCTGTCCGCCTGGGTGCGCGAGACCTTCGCCATCCTGACCCGATGGGCGGAGACGGGCGAGGACCTGAAGGACCGGCCGACGCTGGATCGGATACGCGGTGAGTTCAACGCGGCGGCGCCAGCATTCGCCCGGCTGATCGCCGATGGTCGCGCAGCCGGCGCCAAAGCCGCCTCGTTGGAAAAGGCGCTCGCAGCCAGTGCAAGCAGAATCGAGACGGCACAGTTAGAGAACGCAGCCAAGGACCAGAAGATACGACAGGCCGAACAGGAACTCGCATCGACGCGAGATCGCATCGCCGAGCGCGAGAAGGCCCTGTCGGAATTGCGGGCCGAACTCGAGAAGCGGGCCGCGCACCTGGCACAGGAGCGCGAGCGGGCTGGAAAACTAGAAACGGAAATCGCGGCCTTGAAGACGCGGGCGACAACAGCGGAAAGCGGCATCGCCGAGCGCGAGAAGGCCCTGTCGGAACTCCGGGCCGAACTTGCAAGGCGCGATGCGGCGTTGACACAGGAGCGCGAGCGGAGCGGACGCCTCGGAACCGAAATCGAAGGGTTCGGGGCGCGGGCTACGGCAGCGGAACAGAGCGTTTCGGCCTTGCGCGACGAGGTCATGCGGCGCCGCCAGGAGGTCGAGCGGATCGAGGAAGGGAAGGCGTCGGCCGAACGGAATCTCGCCTCGCTGCGCAACGAGTTGGAGGCAAAGACCGCGGCCACGGCTGAAGCCGAGAGGCGCTTCGTGGAAATGCGGGATCGCCTGTCGGAGACGCAGAGCGCATTGAGGCAACGCAGCTTGGAAGCCGAGCAGACCGCGGCGGAGTTGGCGCATGCGCGCGCCGAGCTGGAGCACGGAGCAGTGCTGCGCGCGGAAGCCGACAAGATCGCCGAAAGGCTGCACGACCATATCCGGGATCTGAAAGCCGACATCCATGCGCGGCAGAGCGCCTTTGAGGCGCTGGAAAGCTCCAGTCGCGACCTCCACCATCAGCTCGATGCCGCGAATCGCCGCGCTTTGGAAGCGGGTGCTCGCTTGGCCGAAGCCGAAACCGAAGCGCGGACTCGCTACGAAGATCTAGCCGCGGAGTTGATTGGACTGCGCGATGAAAGGAGAGAGATCGAGGCAGCGCGCGACGAGGGCGTGAAGGTCATCGCCGGCCTGAAGGAACACGTTGTCTTCCTGACGGCGGATATCACGCGGCTGAAGGCCGAGGTCGCCCGCCAGGCTGACGACTACAGGCGGACCGAGCGGACGAAAGACGATGAAATAGTCCGAGTGCGCGCCGAACTCGATCGTCTGACGGTCGAGACCGACGCGATACGCAAGCAGGCGGCCGAGGCCGAGCGCTCAAAGATCGAAGCTGGCAAGGCCACGGCCGGGCTCGACGCGGAACTCGCGCGGATGAAATCGGAAAACCAGCGGCTGCGCTCGGTACAGGCGGACGCCGAGAGAAAGGCTCAGGACGAAAAGTCTAGGCTGGAGCAGCGCTTGGGCGAGCGCTTCAGCGAGATCGCCAGTCTGACGAAGATGTATTCGGAAGCCGAACGTCGCGTCTACGTGAAGGACGAGAAGATCGCTTCCATGCGCGACGCCGTCGCTCAGGAGATGGGTAAGACCGTCGCGGCCCTGCTCGACAGTCGGACGTGGCGCTTTGTACCGGGCCGCGTCCGCATTTTCTGGCAGATGGCCCTCCTGAGACGGACCGGTTTGTTCGATGCCAAATGGTATCTGAAAACGTACAAAGACGTTGCGGAGGCGGCGGCCGATCCGCTACGACACTACGTGGCGCATGGTGCTCTGGAAGGGCGTGAGCCTAATAGTACGCTGGCCGAACTTAAGCGGGCCGCGTCGGAAGAATAATACTGTGGGAGGTTTGGGGGGAAGCCGTCGTCGCTAGACGCGGAGGATTAAGGTATTGAGAGAGTGGCGGATGGCGAATATTTCCAAAAAGGAAATCGAGGAGTTTCGTAAGTCGGGCCAGATGGATGAAGACTGGTATCTGCGGGAATATCCTGACGTCAAGGAACTCAGGATAGATCCCGTGGAACACTATCTGGTGTTCGGCGCGAAACTTGGGCGAAGGCCTTCGCCGAAGGCCGTAACGCAGCCCATCGCAGACGCGACGTCCGGCAGTGCGGTCCGTGCTCTCGGCGCGGCCGCAACCGCCTCCGCGGAAACCGATGGCCGAGCGACCGCTCCGGTCCCGCCACTGTCATTCTCGCCTGCGGGCGCTGCCATTGCCGCGGAGAGAAGCGATTTCGCCGTCCGGGGCAATTCCTACCTGGCGATGCGTCAGGACGTAGAAAATTCCGGTTTTTGGGATGAAAGGTGGTATCTCGCACATTATTACTTCGAGTACCGGGAATTTAAAAAACAGTTCAGCGGCTACGAGTTCCTTGCGCCTCTCGATCACTACCTGCAGCAAGGTTGGAAACGGGGTTTCGAGCCTTCTGATAGATTGCCGCTACAGGTGCCGCTGTCGGAACTTCGCGAGAACAAGGTTGCTTATTTTCTTAACAAGCTGCGCTTCGACGGCTACCACTTTGACAAGAACCTGTGGATACCGAAACGGGAGCGCGTAGCGGAATACCTCGCGCACAAGGCTGGGCGAAAGTCCAAACGGGTCGTCTATACGTGCATCGCAAGCGGCTACGACCGATTGATGCAGCCCTACTACATCTCCGATGATTGGGACTACGTTTGCTTCACCGACGATCCGGATTTGCTGAGCAGGAAATCCGAAGGTGTGTGGCAAATAAAACCGCTCGCCTACAGTAACAGCGAAAGTTCATACATCAATCGTTGGCATAAGATGCGGCCTCACGCGTTGTTCCCCGAATACGACGAGAGCCTTTATGTTGACGGAAACATGAATGTTATCTCGAACTACATTTTCAGCGAGATCGAGAGACGTGACCTGGACATTCTGCTTCCGATGCATTTCATCCGCGCATGCGTCTACAAGGAGATCGAGGCCCTTCTTCACAGCAGCCGCTTCGGCGAAGCGCAGAGGCGTCAGTTTCAGGTATGTCGTGCGTTTCTTGAGCGGGAGAAGTTCCCTGCCGATCAGGGCCTGACCGAGAACAACGTGATCTACCGGCGACACCACGCACCGGCGGTCGCGAAGCTCATGGATGAGTGGTGGGATCTGTTCACGAAGTACCCGCCCCGCGACCAGACGACACTGGCGTACGTTTTCTGGAACAATCGCAGGAACATCATGGATTTCACGTTCGCCAACTGCCGCGTGAATTACCGCGATTTCTGGATCGTCAAGCACAATCCGGCGCCCGCGAAGCCCACCGCCGTCGCCGTGCCGCCGACGCATGACAAGATCGCAGCGAAAGCGCTGCGTCCGGCGTTCGCGAAGAACAACATCGGCGTCGTCTTCTCTACCAATGAATATTTTGTGCCGTATCTCGGGGTCGCGATCCATTCGCTGATCAGGAACGGCAGCGCCGGCTACAACTATGACATCATCGTGCTCGGCAACGGGCTGTCCGCAGCGGCGCAGGCGAAGCTCGGCGGGCTTGCCGGGATCGCACCTAACGTCTCGATCCGGTTCTACGACATGGGCGACATCTACGCCGCCTTGCCGAAGGACATCTTCCACGTCGAGGGCTATGTACCCGTCGAGACCTACAACAAGTGCTTTATCACGCAGATCCTGTCGGGCTACGACCGGTGCCTGTATCTCGATTCCGACATCGTCATCCTCGACGACGTGCAGAAGCTGCATGACATCGACCTCGACGGCTGCGCCATCGGCTCGACCGTCAACGTCGCCAACGTGAATGCGGCCTACGCCAAGAAAGAGATCAAGGGGCGCAGGTTCGACGAGTACATCCGCAACGAACTCGGCGTCCTCAACCCGAACGAGTACTTCCAGGCCGGCATTCTCGTTTTCGACATGAACGCGCTGAACCGGATGAATCTCCTGGCCCGATCCACGCAGGCATTAAAGGAGGTCAGGCAGCCGGTATTCTTTGACCAGTGCATCTTCAACAAGTTGTTCTACAAGAACGTCAAGCTCGTTTCCAACGCTTGGAACCACGTCTGGTACATGCAGAACTACTCGTACTTGCGCGGCTCGGTGCCGGACGAGGTGTTTTTCGATTACGCGCATGCCCGCATCGACCCGAAGATCGTACACTTCGCCAGCAAGGACAAGCCGCAAACCAGATACGGCTGGGAACTGGGCGATGTCTTCTGGAAGTATGCCTACGGCTCGCCGTTCATCGACGAGATCCTCGAAGACCTCAAGGAGAAGGATAACGAGGTCACTCGCGCTATGCGGGCCGTAGGCGGCAAGGACTGGTATCGGGTCGCGCCGCGCCTGCTCGTCCACATCCACCTGTTCTATGTCGACCAGTTGGAGACGATGCTTGCCGCTCTCGCCAATGTCACCGGCTGCGAATACTCGCTGTTCGTGACCATGGTGGAGAAGAACGAGGAGGTGGAGAAGCGGATCCGGCAGGCGTCGAAGGACGCGACCGTGCTCGTGGTGCCGAATGTCGGCTACGACATCTACCCCTTCTTGCACGTCTTGCAGCAGGTCAGGCTGGCGCAGTTCGGTTACATCCTGAAGATCCACACCAAGAACCAGCGGGCGCCGGGACAGGACACCGTCTACGGCATCAAGGTGCCGGGCTACGCTTGGCGCGACGAACTGATCGGCGTTCTAGCCGGCTCGAAGGAGATCTTCCAGCGCAATCTCGACATGCTCGTGGCCGACAAGAAGCTCGGTAGCCTCGGCGCAAAACGCTTCATCTTCTCGACCGGTGAGAACCGGGAGGAGCAGACCTACAAGCTTGACGACTGGCGCAAGCGCTGCGGCATCACCGGCGGGCAACACTATGTCGGGGGCTCGATGTTCCTGGCGCGCGCCTATCCGTTCGAACGGCTGAAGGGGCTGCGCATGCGCCCGGAGGATTTCAAGTCGGCCCACATGGCCACCAAAGACTACAAGAATACGGCACACGCCCTCGAGCGGCTGCTTGGAATCGTTATCGAGAACGAGGGCTTCGAGATCCGTGGCGTCTAGGGAAACGCGGGACCGGTGGTGAAGGTGGCAGGATTCAGTATGTTACGCACGAGCATGCCTCGATCGCCCGCAATTGACGGCACGCTGATTTTGGAAACATTCGACCTCTTGTGTTGCGGTCGGCCCGGCGGCAGGATTGGAGCGCAGGCGATATGTCGTTTCTCCATGGGAAGGCGTCTGACCTCGCAGGGCGACTGCAACGAGTACTCACATGGAGAAACCGAGGCGTGACTATCGCTCCCAGCTTTGATTATGAGTTCTATGCAAAGGGGAATCGTGGATTCCGCTCGCAAGAGGAAGCCTACGAACACTTCCTTCGTGAAGGAAAGGAAGCGGGCCTGAAGGGTTCGCCAGGCTGTGACCAGGGTTACTTCCTGCGGATGATCCAGCATATCAAGCCGCAGTCGGTACTCGAACTCGGACCAGGCGCGGCGCCGAAGCTCATCGGCCCCAATGTGTTCTATTTCGACGTCAAGACCGCTGACGAGCTCCGCGATCGCTATCGGAACGACGGCTGCAACGAGGCGGTGCCGCGGGAGATTCATTTCGTCGAGCCGAACGGTGACATGAGCATCATCGACCGGAAGTTCGACGTCGTATTTTCGGCGCACGTGATCGAGCACACGCCCGATCTCGTGATGCATCTGATGCAGATTGAGTCACTCCTGAACGAGGGCGGCTATTACTTTCTCGTTGTGCCCAACAAGAAATTTACCTTCGACTACTTCAAGCCGAGGACCGTTCTGGAGGACGTGGTGGCCGCGCACCTGGACCCGAACGGCGCCGAAACCATCTTCCTGCGCAGCTTCTTGCTCGAGGAGTTCCGGCGCACGCACAACACGGCCCGCACGCATTGGATCGGCGACCACGGCGCCCCGCGCGGTATCAGCGGTAACATCGATCAGGTGAGGACAAAGTACGAGGGCGTGAAGAGCAGGCCGGTCGCGCGTAGTGGCTATCACCGGTGGATCTTCGACGAAGACGCGTTCGTCGAAGTCATTAATGGCCTGTACACCCTTGGAATTAGCCCGCTCAGGGTGAACCAGTGTTATAATACAATTACAAACAGTCTCTCTTTCAACGCGATCCTATCCAGATAAAAACGTGCAGTAGCCCCATGGCCGAAGGTTACTGCTCAGCGAAGACAGGAAGCCGAAAGGAGAGAACTGCTGGTCTACTGCGCTTTCAGGATCACGGCATTCTGGCCCGACGAAGGTGTCTGTCGCTGGCTAGACCATTGTCCCCATAAGACCTTTTCCAGTGCAAGGCCATTTTCCTCGACCATCCGGAAGAACACGTCCTCGTCAAAGGCGACCGCGCCGCGCGGCTCCTTGTCGGAATTGATGTAGCCGTTGCCGAAGACATGCGGAAAACGCAGGTTCCAACTCGGTTTCTCGCTTGCTCGGATTACATCGAGAATCGGCTGGTTGACAAGGAAGCACGTTGCAAAGACCCGACCGGTTGGCTTCAGAATGCGCCGGAATTCGCGGAGATAGTGCGCGATTTCATCACCCATCATATGGGTGAAAACCGAGTATAGAAGGATCAGGTCGACGCTTTTGTCCGCGGACGGTAGGTATATGTCCTTGGCGTGCAAGGTTCCTTCCGGATTGTGAAGGGTGTCGTGGATGTCGTGATGAATAAAGGTGAAGTCCGGGTGGCGCGCAGTGATCGTTTCCGTGCACCATTTGATCTGAGGCTTCTGGGTGTCGGTGCCCAGATAGGTGCCATGGGTTAGAACAGATACGAGCGGTATCGCATCACGGCCGCACGCACAGCCGATCTCGACGACATTGTCTGTTGCCCTTACCGGCCCGATGTGCCGCTCGATTTGGGCTGTGTGCCAATCCGAGACCTTCTGAAATGAATCGGCTGTTCCACCGGTTCTATGCACCAATGATATCGGTATATCGAAGCCGTGAAAATGAAGGTAGTCCGACAATAATCTCTCCGCTTCAGCCGCGCTGACTCAAAGTACCCTTACCGCGACGTCGTCGAATCCGAGCGGACACAGACCGTGCCCGACGACGGAAACCCGGCGCGAATTGATGAGATTGTTGACGGCGGCCTTGACGCCATACGGCAGGGCGAATCTCAGGTTGAAGGTGGCGTAGTCGTTGAACTGAATGATGCCGTTCCGCTTCATCTTCGGAAGGATGGCTTCGATGTCGGCCGAGACGTTCGCAAAGTCATGAGCAGCGTCAATATAGGCAAAATCGAGCGAATTGTCATCCAGGGTCGGTATGACGGCGGAAGAATAACCCTCGTACTTTTCCATGCCGGTCCGCTGGTTTTCTGCCCTGAAATTGGAGAACTTCACATCGACAAGGATCATTCGCTCAGGAATAAACTTTTCCCATAAAAAGGATGAGTAAATCCCCGTCTCGACGCCGATTTCGGCGATGCAGTCGACCGCCCCTGTTGCCTGCTTCAGAAGCTGAGCGCAGTGCTCGCTCAGCTTCCAGCGATCCTGGAACACGCGAGCACCTTCGAAAAGAGGCGTTACATCGTCCCTGAGCTTGACTTCGCCGCCGTCGGACAGGGTGGTTTTGTAAACGATTCTGCGGTTTCCCCCGGCCGTTCTGACGAGAGCTTCGATCTTCTGCCGTAGTGCCCTGTGGGAATCGTTGACCTCTCGGATGAGGGGCTCCAGTTCCGCATCGGTAGCGCTCATGGGCAGTTTCTCCGCTCCCAGGGTTGTCAGGACGAATTACCCCGAAGCCGAACCTTGTTCAAGTCGCGCTGTCGGAAACTGCGTACGGTACCATTCGACGAACGCCGCCAGCCCGGCCGCCAGGTCGGTGCGCGGCGCGAAGTCGACCGCTTGCCGCATCTTTTCGATGTCGGCATAGGTGCGCTCGACGTCGCCGGGCTGCATCGGCTCGTAGACGCGGTTCGCCTTCCGTCCCAGTAGTCTCTCCAGAATGTCGATCATGTCGACGAGCTTGCAGGGCCGGTTATTACCGATGTTCAAGATGCGATGCGGCGGTGATCCTTCGGCGCGGGCGTCGAGCACGCTCACCACGCCGTCGACGATATCGTCGATATAGGTGAAGTCACGCCACATCTCGCCATTGTTGAACACCCTGATCGGCTTGCCTTCCAGGATGGCCTTGGTGAAGATCCAGTAGGCCATGTCCGGCCGGCCCCACGGACCATAGACGGTGAAGAAGCGCAGCCCAGTCTGCGGAATCCCGTAGAGATGGGCGTAGGTGTAGCTCATCAACTCGTCCGCCTTCTTGGTCGCGGCGTAGAGCGATACGGGTTGGTCGACGCGGTCGTCCTCGCTGAATGGCACCTTGGTGTTGCCGCCATAGACCGAGCTGGACGACGCGTAGACGAGATGGTCCAGGGTATCGAGGTGCCGGGCGAACTCGAGCACCTCCAGATGGCCGGTGACGTTGGAGCGGATGTAGGCGCGCGGATTGTCGAGGGAATAGCGGACGCCCGCCTGGGCGGCCAGATGCACGATCCGCCGTATCGGAACTTCGCCTTTCAGCGCGTCGAAGGTCTCGCGCTCGGCGATATCGGCCTGGCGGAAGCGGAAGCCCGAGCGCGGCAGCAGCTGGTCGAGTCGCGCCCGTTTGAGCGCGGGATCGTAGTAGTCGTTCATGTTGTCGATGCCCACCACGGCCTCGCCGCGGTCGAGGAGCCTGTGGCAGACGTGACTGCCGATGAAGCCGGCGGCACCTGTTACGAGGGTGCTCATTTTGCGTCCCGCCCCACGCCGTAGAGCCGCAGCCCATACTTCGCGACCGTCAGGGGATCATAGATGTTGCGCCCGTCGAAGATGACCTTTTCGGAGAGCGCGGCGCGCATCTCCTTGAAATCCGGCGCCCTGAACGAGTTCCATTCCGTGGCGACGATCAAGGCGTCCGCCCCATCGAGGGCGGCGTCCTGGTTCGCACACAGCATCAGATCCTCGCGCTCGCCATAGATGCGCCAGCATTCGTCCATCGCCTTCGGGTCGAAGGCGCGGACGCGCGCGCCCGCCGCCCAGAGCGCCTCCATGATCACGCGGGCGGGCGCCTCGCGCATGTCGTCGGTGTTCGGCTTGAAGGCCAGTCCCCACAGGGCGAAGGTCCGCCCGGCGATGTCGCCGGCGAAATGGCCGAGGATCTTCTCGACGAGATAGTTCTTCTGCGCCGCGTTGCGCGTCTCCACAGCGCGCAGCACCGCCGCATCGAAGCCGATTTCGTCGGCGGTGCGGATTAGCGCCTGGACGTCCTTGGGAAAGCACGAACCGCCGTAGCCGATGCCGGGATAGATGAAGTGGTAGCCGATGCGCGGATCAGAGCCGATGCCGTGCCGCACCTTCTCGATGTCCGCGCCGAGCCGGTCGGCGAGATTCGCCATCTCGTTCATGAAGCTGATTTTTGTCGCCAGCATGCAGTTCGCGGCGTACTTCGTCAGTTCGGCGCTGCGCACGTCCATCACGATGATCTTCTCGTGATTGCGGTTGAACGGTGCGTAGAGTTCACGCAGCGCCGCTTCGGTCTCTTCGCTCGCGGTTCCGATGATGATCCGGTCCGGCCGCGTGCAGTCGGCGACGGCAGAGCCTTCCTTGAGGAACTCGGGATTGGAGGCGACGTCGAAGGTGAGGTCGCCGCGCGCCCGCGCCGCCAGCCGGTGTTCCATCTGGGCGCGCACCTTGTCGCTGGTGCCAACAGGCACCGTCGACTTGACGACGACGATCTTGCTCTCCTCCATGTATTCGGCGATCGTGTCGGCGACGGCAAGCACATAGCGCAGGTCGGCCGAGCCGTCCTCGTCGGGCGGCGTGCCGACGGCGATGAACTGGACGCCGGCGAAGCCGACGCCTTCCCGCGGATCCGTGGTGAAGAAGAGGCGGCCCGCAGCGCTGTTCTGGCGCACCAGTTGCTCCAGCCCCGGCTCGTATATCGGTACCTCGCCGGCGCGCAGGCGTTCTATCTTGGCCGGGTCGACGTCAACGCACAGCACGTCGTGTCCGGCCTCCGCCAGTACCGCGGCCTGGACGAGCCCCACATACCCCGTCCCGAAAATTGTCACCAGCATGCCTGCCGTCCCCTCGAGATTGATCTGCAGTTCCGCTCGTCCGGCTTGGACGTCGTCACCGCTCGGCGAACCACGCGTCCGCCGATCCGAAGAACTTCACCTTGCCCTTATCCAGCTCGAGGACCTTGTTGCAGGTCCGCTTGACCAGATCGTGACTGTGCGAGGCGAGCACGATGATGCCGGCGCGCTCCGCCATATCCTGCATGCGCACACGCGCCTTTTCCTGGAACGGCGGGTCGCCCGCGCCGATCCACTCGTCCATGAGGAGGATTTCCGGCTCGAAGCTGGTCGCGATGGAGAAGGCGAGGCGGCTGGCCATGCCCTGGCTATAGGTCTTGTATGGAAGGTCGATGAAGTCACCGAGTTCGCTGAAGGCGATGATCCCTTCCATGCGCTCTTCGATCTCGGCCATGCTCCAGCCGTTGATCAGGCCACGCAGGACGATGTTGCGCCGGCCGGTCGCCTCGCGCCGAAAGCCGAGAGAAATGTTGAAGAGCGCATCGACCCGCCCTTCCACCACGATGCGGCCTGCCGTCGGTTCGTAGATTCCGTAGAGTACCTTGAGGAGGGTGGTCTTGCCGGCGCCGTTGGCGCCTACCAGGCCGAGCTTGTCGCCGGCCTCAAGGGAGAAGCTCACCCCGTCGAGAGCGGTGACGAAGCTGGAGCGGCCGGCGCTGGTGATCGTGCCGCCCGCCGGCACCCGCCGGTCGAGCATGGCCAGCGACAGCCTGCGGCGCAGCCGGTAGACCAGCTTCACGTCTTCGGCGAGGATCGACACCATCAGAGCACGAACACGATCTTCTTGCGGTAGCGGCCGAGCAGAAGGATCGCCACCAGCCAGGCGACGATGCCGATCACGCCGCAGAACAGCAGCGAGCGAAGTGGCAGTTCGCCTGTCATCACCGGAACCCGCACGATCTCGATGAAGTAGGTGAACGGGTTCCAGTAGTAGAAGGCGTGGCGGACGCCTCCGGTGCCCTCGTAGACCCAGAAGACCGGGGTCAGGAACATGCCGATGCGCATGATGTTGTTGACGATGTACTGGCTGTCCGGCAGGTACGCGCCGAGGAAGGCGAAGATCGTTACGGCCGCCGGCGTGACTGCGACGATGAGTAGCAGGCCGAGGACCGCCCATCCCCAGCCCGGCGTTACAGGAATCCCGTGCAGCGCCAGGATGACGAGGCAGCCGGCGAAGGCGTAGCTGGAGCGGATCACCGACTGCATGGTCAGCCGCATGATGTAGACGGTGAGCGGCAGGACGGTGCCCTTGATCAGGCTCTCCTCGCGCGAAAACAGCGAGACGCTGCTGCTGATCGTCTCCATCATGTAGAACCAGACCAGGAGCCCGGTCGCGACATGCGGCACGTAGCCGCCGTCGCCGCCGCTATGGAACACGTAGATGAAGGTCCCGGCGAAGGCGAGGTAGTTGAGCAGAAGCCACACCGGCCCGAGCGCGGTGCGGCGATGCTGGTCGCCGATGTCCTCGTTGGCGAGCGCGATCCAAACCCGCCGCATCCTTATCGCGGCGCCCAGATCGGCGAATGCTTTGTCGATGTCCGACGCCATCGGTTTCC
>CAJPFN010000035.1 GCA_905339215.1 Rhizobiaceae bacterium | reverse complement strand
GCCTCGGCGAGGCTGTTCATCGTCGTCGCGGTACCCATCGTATTGCAGTAGCCGACCGACGGCGCCGACGAGGTGACGAGGTCCATGAACTGCTCGTAGTCGATCTCGCCGGCGGCGAGCCTTTCACGCGCCTTCCACACGACCGTCCCCGAGCCCGTTCGTTCGCCGCGGTGCCAGCCGTTCAGCATCGGCCCGACCGAAAGCGCGATCGCCGGGATGTTGACGGTTGCAGCGGCCATCAGCAGTGCCGGCGTGGTCTTGTCGCAGCCGATGGTCAGCACGACGCCGTCGAGCGGATAGCCGTAGAGCACTTCGACGAGGGAGAGGTAGGCGAGGTTGCGGTCGAGCGCCGCCGTCGGACGCTTTCCCGTCTCCTGGATCGGATGGCAGGGGAACTCGAACGGGATGCCGCCCGCCGCCTCGATGCCGGCGCGGACGCGCTTGGCGAGTTCGAGGTGGTGGCGGTTGCAGGGCGACAGGTCGGAGCCGGTCTGGGCGATGCCGATCAGCGGCTTGCCCGACTGCAGCTCGGCGCGAGTCAGGCCGTAATTGAGATAGCGTTCGATGTAGAGCGCGGTCATGCCGGGATCGTCCGGATTGTCGAACCATTCCTGCGAGCGGAACTTCTTCTTCGTGTGACCGGCCATGCGCCCCTCCCGTCGTTCGGAGCGCCATCGTTAGGGCAGCGAAGCCGGGCCGACAAGCGGCTTTGAGGTGCGAACTTGCCGGTTCCCCGACGCCGGGACCCTGTACCTTTGTGCCATGGACAGCCCCGGACGCTTCGGCTACTCCCGCTGACAGTTCCAGGGAGGAGGAAGCCATGGCACTCGTCATCGAAGGCGAAGAGCGTATCGCCGCCCCCATAGCCAAGGTCTGGGAGGCTTTGAACGACCCTGCGGTTCTGAAAGCCTGCATCCCCGGCTGCCAGAACCTGGAGAAGACCTCGGACAACGAGATGGCCGCGACCGTCGTCCTCAAGATCGGGCCGATCAAGGCGACCTTCACCGGCGCAGTGACGCTCGGGAATCTCAAGCCGCCCCACGGCTACACGATCTCCGGCGAAGGCAAGGGCGGTATCGCCGGCTTCGCCAAGGGCGGCGCCGACGTCACGCTCGCCGAGGACGGCCCAGACGCCACCGTGCTCACCTATGCCGCAAAGGCCGACGTCGGTGGCAAGATCGCCCAGCTCGGCAGCCGTCTGATCACGTCGACGTCGAAGAAGCTGGCCGGCCAGTTCTTCTCGACCTTCAACGAGACGGTGAGCGGCGGATAAGGGAAGCGGCGAAGACCTAACCTGGACGCGCCGAGCAAAGACGCAGCACCCAGGCACACTTCGACAGTTGCCATCCATCGCCGCTGCCGGCGGCGGCGTAGCTCCCGATTCCCTACTCCCGCTTCTTTCGCCGGTAGTTCGCCGTCCGTTTCTCAAGGAAGGCTGCGACACCTTCCTTGTAGTCATCCGATCGTCCGGCCTCCCGTTGCAAGGTGCGCTCCAGCGCGAGCTGCTCCTCGAGCGTGTTGCGTGATGCGGCGTGGATTGCCTGCCTGGTCAACGCGTAGGCGCGTGACGGTCCGGCCGCGAGGCGGGCAGCGAGGGCTTCGGCCTCCTCCATCAACCTGTCGTCATCGACGGCCTTCCAGATCAGCCCCCAGTCCGCGGCCTGCCCGGCCGGCAGCGGGTCGCCGGTGAGCGCCAGGGCCTTGGCGCGGGCTTCGCCCAGCCTCTGCGTCAGCCACCACGTGCCGCCGGCGTCCGGGATCAGGCCGATGCGCGAGAAGGACTGGATGAATACCGCCGAGCGCGCGGCGAATACGATGTCGCAGGCGAGCGCGATGTTGGCTCCGGCGCCTGCGGCGACGCCGTTGACGGCGCAGATCACCGGCTTGGCGAAATTGCGAAGCCTGATTACGAGCGGATTGTAATAGGTCTCTAGCGTCAGGCCGAGGTCGGGACTGGCGCCGAGCAGCGTGGGGTCACGGTCTGCCAGGTCCTGGCCCGCACAGAAGCCGCGGCCGGCGCCGGTGAGGATCACCGCGCCGCAATCGTCGTCGGCGGCGCAGGCGTCGAGCGCGCCGGCGAGCGTCAGATGCAGCTCTTCGGTGAAGGCATTGAGGCGATGCGGGCGGTTGAGGGTGAGCACGGCATAGCCGTCGCGCCTGTCATGCAACACAACGGATTCGCTCATCGGCGTCCTCCCCTCGCAGAGGCGCCGTTGTGGCATGGCGGCCGCGCGCGATCAACGCGCCGGCATTTCATGGATGCGGGGCCGGCCCCTACTCGAAGACGATCGCGGGACCCGACGCCGCGGCGCCGGCGCCCTCGGCCTTCATGCGCTCCCACACCTTGCCGGCGATGCCGCGATAAATCTCCGCCTGCGGTCCGGCGGGCTCGGAGACGACCACGGGGGCGCCGGAATCGGAGGTTTCGCGGATGTTCATGGTGAGCGGCACCTCGCCGAGGAAGGGCACGCCGAGCCGCTCGGCCTCCTTCTTCGCCCCGCCATGGCCGAAGATGTCGTAACGCTTGCCCGTGTCGGGGGCGAGGAAATAGCTCATGTTCTCGACGATGCCGAGCAGCGGAACGTCGACTTTCCTGAACATATTCAGTCCCTTGCGCGCGTCGATCAGGGCGAGGTCCTGCGGAGTGGAGACGATCACGGCGCCGGCGAGCGGCACTTGCTGGGCCATGGTCAGCTGGGCGTCGCCGGTGCCGGGCGGCATGTCGACGACGAGCACGTCGAGTTCGCCCCAGGCGACCTCGCGCAGCATCTGGGTAAGCGCCGACATGACCATCGGGCCGCGCCAGATCATCGGCGTCTCCTCGTCGACGAGGAAGCCCATCGACATGACCTTGAGGCCGTAGCGCTCCATCGGCTTCAGGATCTTGCCGTCGACCGTCTCGGGGCGGCCCTTGATGCCGAGCAGACGCGGCATGGAGGGGCCGTAGATGTCGGCGTCGAGGATGCCGACCTTGAGCCCGTTGGCGGCGAGGCCGAGCGCAAGATTGACGGCGGTGGTCGACTTGCCGACGCCGCCCTTGCCCGAGGCGACGGCGATGATTGCGGCGATGCCGGGTACGCCGCGCTTGCCCTGGCTGTGCGAGGCGGGTGCGTGAGGCGCGGGGCGCGGGGCTGCCGCCGCGGGGCGGGGCGCAGCAGGCGCCGGGCGCGGCGGAACCGGGGCTTCCATGCCGCCGCCCTTCTTCTCGGCGGTGAGGGCGACCATGGCCCCGGCGACGCCGGGGATCGCCTTCACCGCGCGTTCGGCAGCGGCGCGCAACGGCTCGAGTTCCGGGGCGCGGGCGGCGGGAACGGTGATGGAGAAGAACACCTTGGAGTCGGCGATGAAGACGTCGGAGACCAGGCCGAGATCGACAATGTTGCCGGAAAAATCGGGTCCATTCACCGTCCTGAGCTTCTCGACGACGGCTTCCTTGGTGACTGCCATGTTCGCTATCCCTGATTTTCGGGCAATGAGATAATAGATATGCCGCAAAGAACCAAGCGCCAGCGGCAGCGACATGGCGCCGCCCGCGGGCGACTCCCGGCAAGCGACTGGCGATTCAGGGAAATTCGCCGGGAGGCGACGCGCCCCGCCGCCATGCTCCGCGCGATCGCCCTCCCGCGCTTCATCCGGCACGGAACCCGGCGACACGTCCCGCTCACACGAAAGCGCTGTGCGCGGGATTGAAGGCATTCGCAGAATGCATGGCTGCTCGACCGGGGCGGCTACGGCAGGCGGGCGAAAAGCGCTCAAAGCCTTGCGCGGTCTGGCCCGTAGGGATCGATCAGCGGGTCGCGTCGGCCGGTCAAAAGCTCCTGCGATGCAAAAACGCCGACAGCGGGTGCCAAGGTCATGCCGGAATGCATGACAGAGAGGTAGAGGCCTTGCAAATCCTGGGGCCGGCCGACGATCGGGAAGCCGTCGAAAGGAGTTGGACGCAGGCCGATGGTGAAATGGTCGAATTCGAGACGATCGGCGCCGGCCAGCATTGCCTTCGCCCGGGCGAAGAGCTCGCGCGCGGTCGCCCCCGGGTCTTCGCCGGGGTCGGTGCCGGTGAAGTCGGCGCCGGCCACGATGCGGCCGTCCGCGGCCTGGCGCAGATGCGCCGCCTCGGCAAGGACGAGGCCGTTCAACAGGCGCGGGTGCGGCTTCGAGTGGACGAGCAGGCCGGGCGCAGCGGTGATCGCCACATCGACGCCGGCGCCGGCGGCCAGCGCGGGCACAGCGACGCCCGCGGCGAGCACGACCTCGTCGGCGGCGATCGTGCCGCCGTCCGTCTCGATGCCGGTCACCCGCCCGCCGAGCGTCGCCAGACGGCGGACCGTCGTTCCGCCAAGCAGCGTCGCGCCGCGGGCGACCGCATCACCCACCAGTGCAGCCACGGCAGTGCCCGGCTCGACGACGCCCTCGCCTGCGGCATAGGCGGCCAGCGCCGGCGGTCCGGCAAGCGCCGGCTCGATGCGCAGCGCCTCGGCGCGATCGACGAGACGGATATCGTAGCCCCAGGCGGCATGCTGCGCGGCATAGGCCTCGAGATCGGCGGGCGGCAGGTCCGAGCAGAGCCCACCGCACCACGACAGGCCGACCGCCGGCAGTTCGGCGGCGAGCCGCGTCCACTCGCGCATCGAGCGGGAGCGCAGACGGAAATAGGTCTCGGGATTGCCCCAGCTGGCGTTGATCCAGGCGAAGGTGGCGGGCGTGGCGACGCCGCCCGCCCCGCCTGCCGCAACAATCGTGACTCGCGCCCCGGCGCTGACGAGATGCCAGGCTATCGAGGCGCCGACGATGCCGGCGCCGACCACGACGATGTGCCTGCCCACTTCCGTGCCCCGTGTCCGTTTCCGCACCCACTGAATAGGGCGGAAACGGCATGCCGCCAACTCGTCGCGGCGGAAATGCCTACAGATCGCTGGCCCAGAGCGCGATGCGCCCTAGCCCATCAGGATCGGCCGCATCACGTCGAGGTTTTCCACCACGAAATCGAAGAACGCGGCAATGCGTGGCGTCCGGCGCAGGTCGGGATGGGTCAGCAGATACCAGCCGCGCGACAGTTCGGGAACGGGCGGCAGGACCTGGACGAGGCCTTCCTCCGCGTCGGCGATCGTTGTCGGCAGAGGCGCGACGCCCACGCCGGACTTTACCGCCAGCATCACGCCCAGCACGCTGTCGTTGCGCGCGGCGACCGTCGCGTTCGGCGCCACGGCCGCCAGCCATTTTGCCGCACGATGCCCCGTCATGATGCCCTCGAAACCGATGATCTCGAACCGGTCAAGATCGGCGATGCTTTCGGGACGCCCGCGCCGCTGGACATAGCTGGCGCTGGCGTAGACTGCCCATATGGAATCCGCGATCTTGCGGCCCATCAGGGTCTCGTCGTGTGGCTCGCCCGATCGCAGCGCGATGTCGGCATCGCCACGCGCGACATCCAGATAGCGGTCGCTCATCACGAATTCGACGCGCAGGCCAGGGTACCGCGCGCCGAACATTTTGAGCAGGGGCGACGCCGTGATGCGCGCCACGATCGGTTCCGGGCAGGTCAGCCGGATGACCCCGACGAGCCCGTCGCCGGATGCTCTTGCCTGACGGTCGAAAGCCTCGACGGAAGCCTCGACCTGCGCCGCATAGGGCCACAGCGCCTCGCCGAGTTCGGTGAGGCGATAACCGGTCGGGTGGCGGTGCACGAGGTCCCGTCCGAGCGCACGCTCGAGCGCACCGAGTCGCCGCTGAACGGTGGACTGGTTGACGCCGAGCGCCCGACCTGCGGCGAGCGTGCTGCCGTGCCGGGCCACGGCGAGAAAGTAGCGCAGGTCGCTCCATTCGAACATGCGCGAGTTATGCGCTTCTGCGTGTCCGTTGCGCAACCTCGCGGCTGCCGGCGTCCGGGGGACGCGGATACATTGCGGCCGAAAATGCCAGCAGGGAGAACAAGGATGCAAAACACAGCAGATACGCGGGCCGCGATCGCCGGACTTGCCATCGGCGTCACCACGAGCGCCCGCAAGACCGGCGCGGCAAAGCTGACGCCGCTGTTTCGCGAAACGGTTGCCGGCATGCCGACCAGCGCCGAGCAGGAAATTCGCGTGCTGTTCGCCACGCTCGAACCGGGCGACCGTACGCCCTACCACTCTCATCGCTTTCCGGTCACCGTGTACATTCTGACTGGCGCCTTCACCCTGGAGCTCGACGACCGGCCGCCGGTGACGATCCGCGCCGGCGAGGCGTTCGTCGAGCCGGCAGGCGTACGCATGACCGGACGAAATCTCGATGCCGAACAGCCGACGTCGATGGCGATCTTCTACGTCTGCAACCCGGACACGCCATTCGCCGATCCGGTCTGATTGGCGTCCCGCCGCGCAGGACCTGGCGCCTTGCGCGGCATCCACGTCCAAAGCGCGCTGGCGTCTCCCGGCGCCGGACAGTAGTGTCGGGCGTCATGATCGACAAGCTGGAATATTTCATCGCTCTGGCCAAGGCCCGGCATTTCGGCCGCGCCGCCGAGGAACTCGGCATCACCCAGCCGACGCTGTCGGCCGGCATCAAGCAGCTCGAGGATCAACTCGGCGTGATGCTCGTGCATCGCGGCTCGCGTTTCCAGGGCCTGACGGCGGAAGGCGAGCAGGTGCTCGGCTGGGCGCGGCGCATCGTCGGCGACACGCGCGCCATGCGCGAGGAGATGCGCGCCGCCCGGCGCGGCCTGTCGGGACGCATCCGCATCGCGGCGATCCCGACGGCGCTGGCCATGGTCGCGCGGCTGACGACGCCGTTCCGCGAGAAGCATCCGGGCGTCACGTTCTCGGTGCTGTCGCGCACCTCGATCGAGGTGCTGTCGCTGCTCGGCAATCTCGATATCGATGCCGGCATCACCTATCTCGACAACGAGCCGCTGGGCCGCGTCGTCTCGGTTCCGCTCTACGCCGAGCGCTACCAGCTGATCACGGCGGCGGGAAACCCGCTCGCCGACCGGACCTCGGTGACATGGGCAGAGGTCAGCCGCCTGTCGCTCTGCCTGCTGACGCCCGACATGCAGAACCGGCGCATCATCGACCAGCATCTGGCCGAGGCGGGCGTGCAGGTGCGCCCGACGCTCGAATCCAACTCGATGATCGTGCTCTTCTCGCATATCCGCACAGGGAAATGGTCGTCGATCATGCCGCTCAACCTCGCCGAGACCTTCGGCTTCGCCGAGCCGATCCGCGCCATTCCCATCGTCGAACCCGACGCCAGCCACGTGGTCGGGCTGGTGGCGGCGCCGCGCGAGCCGCGCACGCCGCTGGTCTCGGCGCTTTTGGACGAAGCGATGGCGCTGGCACACGATTTCGGTCAGCGCGGCTGATATAGAAAACCGGCGAAGGTTATTCGATAGAAATCCTCTATCGAGCAACGAGACGCCTTTATTGATTTTCTCGGGTTTTTTCCCGATTCTAGCATCAGTCTGGTGCCTGAGCGGGCGCCGATCCAGGGAGGGCGCTGCGTGACGATGCAGCCTGCAAGTACCGACATCGCCGCCCGCGCGGCCACGGTCGTCGCCGAGAGGCGCAATCTCGAAGGGCCGCTGCTGCCCATCCTGCATGAGCTGCAGGCCGAATTCGGCCACGTGCCGCAGGAGGCACTGCCGGTGATCGCCGAGGCGCTGAACCTTTCCAAGGCCGAGGTCCACGGCGTCGTCACCTTTTACCACGACTTCCGCAGGGAGCCGGCGGGCCGTCACGTCATCAAGCTGTGCCGTGCCGAGGCCTGCCAGTCGATGGGCGGCGATGCGGTGGCTGCGCGCCTGCAGGAACTGCTCGGCATCGGCTTCCACGAGACGGCGAAGGACGGCTCGGTGACGCTGGATCCGGTCTATTGCCTCGGCCTGTGCGCCTGCGCGCCCGCCGCGCTGGTCGACGGCGAGCCGGTCGGCCGCCTCGACGAGGAAGCGCTGCAAGCGATCGCCGCGGAGGTGCGGGCATGACCCTGACGATCTACATCCCCAAGGATTCCGGCGCACTGGCGCTCGGCGCCGAGAAGGTCGCCGCCGCGATCGGCGAGGAGCTTTCCCGCCGCCGCGTCAAGGCGCGGATCGTGCGCACCGGCTCGCGCGGCCTCTACTGGCTGGAGCCGATGGTCGAGGTAATGACCGAGAAGGGCCGCATCGCCTACGGCCCGGTGAAGCCGTCCGACGTGCGCTCCTTGTTCGACGCCGGCTTCCTGCGCGGCGACCAGCACAGGCTGTGGCTCGGCAAGCCGGAGAAGATCCCGTTCCTCGCCCGGCAGACGCGGTTGACGTTTGCCCGCTGCGGCATCATCGACCCGCTGTCGATCGACGACTACGCGACCCATGGCGGGCTGGCCGGGCTGAGGCGCGCGGTCTCTATGCCGCCCTCCTACATCGTCGACAAGGTGACGGAATCCGGCCTGCGCGGGCGCGGCGGCGCCGGCTTCCCGACCGGCATCAAGTGGAAGACGGTGATGGATGCGGTCGACGACCGCAAGTACATCGTCTGCAACGCCGACGAGGGCGACAGTGCCACCTTCGCCGACCGCATGATCATGGAAGGCGACCCCTTCGTGCTGATCGAGGGCATGGCGATCGCCGGCATCGCGGTGGGTGCGACCAAGGGATACGTCTACATCCGCTCGGAATATCCTCACGCGGTCGCCACCATGAACGCGGCGATCGGGATCGCGCGCAACGCCGGCGTGCTGGGCGTCAGCGTGCTGGGCTCGCCCAACGCCTTCGACATCGAGGTGCGAGTCGGCGCCGGCGCCTATGTCTGCGGCGAGGAGACGTCGCTGCTGAATTCGCTCGAGGGCAAGCGCGGCGTGGTGCGCGCCAAGCCGCCGCTGCCGGCGATCAAGGGCCTGTTCGGCAAGCCGACCGTGGTCAACAACGTGATCAGCCTCGCCTCGGTGCCGGTCATCCTCGACAAGGGCGCCAACTTCTACAAGGAGTTCGGCATGGGCCGCTCGCGCGGCACGATCCCGATCCAGATCGCCGGCAACGTGAAGCATGGCGGCCTGTTCGAGGCGGCCTTCGGCATGACGCTTGGCGAGATCGTCGAGGGCGTCGGCGGCGGCACGGCCACGGGGCGGCCGGTGAAGGCCGTCCAGGTCGGCGGCCCGCTCGGCGCCTACTTCCCGCCTGCGCTGTTCGACACGCCGTTCGACTACGAGGCCTTTGCGGCGAAGGACGGGCTGATCGGCCATGCCGGCATCACCGTGTTCGACGACACCGCCGACATGCTGAAACAGGCGCGCTTCGCCATGGAGTTCTGCGCCATCGAGAGCTGCGGCAAGTGCACGCCCTGCCGCATCGGCTCGACCCGCGGCGTGGAGACCATCGACAGGATCGGCGCCGGCATCGAACGGGAGAAGAACCTCGCGCTGGTCGCCGACCTCTGCAACACGATGAAATTCGGCTCGCTCTGCGCACTGGGCGGCTTCACGCCCTATCCGGTGATGAGCGCGATCAACCATTTCCCCGAGGATTTCGCGCCGAAGCCTGTGGCGATGGAGGCGGCGGAATGACGGAAAAGATCAAAGGCCCCGCCTCCTACTTCCCGTCGATCGAGAAGACCTACGGCAAGCCGATCGAGCACTGGAAGGCGCTCGTCCGCGGCCGGTCGGGCATGAAGCACATGGAAATCGTCAACTGGCTGAAGGCCGAGCACGGGCTCGGACACGGCCACGCCAACGCGCTGGTGGCGCATACGCTCGCAGAGAAACAGGACCGCTAGGAACAATCCCATGGGTCTCATCCACGAAATCGACTACGGCACCCCGGCCTCGAAGGCCGAGAAGCAGGTGACGCTCACCGTCGACGGCTTCACCGTCACGGTGCCGGAGGGCACCTCGATCATGCGCGCCTCGATGGAGGCGGGCATCCAGATCCCGAAGCTCTGCGCCACCGACATGGTCGACGCCTTCGGCTCCTGCCGGCTCTGCCTGGTGGAGATCGAGGGGCGCGCGGGCACGCCGTCGTCCTGCACGACGCCGGTGGCGCCGGGCATGGTGGTGAAGACCCAGACGAACCGGCTGAAGGACATCCGCCGCGGCGTCATGGAGCTCTACATCTCCGACCATCCGCTCGACTGCCTGACCTGTGCCGCCAACGGCGACTGCGAGCTGCAGGACATGGCCGGCGCGGTCGGCCTGCGCGACGTGCGCTACGGATACGAGGGCGACAACCACGTCTTCGCCAAGGACCGCGCCGACGGGGCGGAGAACTTCCGCTGGATGGCGAAGGACGAGTCCAACCCCTACTTCACCTATGATCCGTCGAAATGCATCGTCTGCTCGCGCTGCGTGCGCGCCTGCGAGGAGGTACAGGGCACGTTTGCGCTGACCATCGAGGGCCGCGGCTTCGAATCCAGAGTGTCGCCCGGCATGCACCAGCTGTTCCTCGATTCGGAATGCGTTTCCTGCGGCGCCTGCGTGCAGGCCTGCCCGACGGCCACCCTGACCGAGAAGTCGGTAATCGAGATCGGCCAGCCGGAGCATTCGGTGGTAACCACCTGCGCCTATTGCGGCGTTGGCTGCTCGTTCAAGGCCGAGATGCGCGGCGACGAGCTGGTGCGCATGGTGCCGTGGAAGGACGGCAAGGCCAATCGCGGCCATAGCTGCGTCAAGGGCCGCTTCGCCTACGGCTACGCCACGCACAAGGAGCGCATCCTCAACCCGATGGTGCGCGAGAAGATCACCGATCCGTGGCGCGAGGTAACCTGGGACGAGGCGTTCGCCCACGTGGCGAAGGAATTCCGCCGCATCCAGTACCAGTACGGCAAGGGCTCGATCGGCGGCATCACTTCGTCGCGCTGCACCAACGAGGAGACCTATCTCGTCCAGAAGCTGATCCGCCAGGGCTTCGGCAACAACAACGTCGACACCTGCGCCCGCGTCTGCCACTCGCCGACCGGCTACGGGCTCGGCCAGACCTACGGCACCTCGGCCGGCACGCAGGACTTCGATTCCGTCGAAGAGAGCGACGTCATCATGGTGATCGGCGCCAACCCGTCGGCCGCGCACCCGGTGTTCGCCTCGCGCATGAAGAAGCGCATCCGCCAGGGCGCCAAGCTGATCGTGCTCGACCCGCGGCGCACGGAGTCCGTCACCTCGGTGCACGCCAAGGCCGACTATCATCTCGCACTGAAGCCGGGCACCAACGTGGCGGTCGTCACCGCGCTGGCGCACGTCATCGTCACCGAGGGCCTTTTCGACGAGGCCTTCATCCGCGAGCGCTGCGACTGGTCGGAGTTCGAGGACTGGGCGGCCTTCGTCGCCGATCCGCAACATTCGCCCGAGGCGGTGGAGAAGATCTCCGGCGTGCCGGCCGAAACGATCCGGGGTGCTGCGCGGCTCTACGCGACCGGCGGCAACGGCGCCATCTACTACGGCCTCGGCGTCACCGAGCACAGCCAGGGCTCGACGACCGTCATGGCGATCGCCAACCTCGCCATGGCCACCGGCAACATCGGCCGGCGCGGCGTCGGCGTGAACCCGCTGCGCGGCCAGAACAACGTGCAGGGTTCGTGCGACATGGGCTCCTTCCCGCACGAACTGCCCGGCTACCGGCACATCTCCGGCGACGCCGTGCGCGACATCTACGAGGCGCTGTGGGGCGTCAAGCTCGACAACGAGCCGGGCCTCAGGATCCCCAACATGCTCGACGCCGCGGTCGAGGGCACGTTCAAGGGCATCTACATCCAGGGCGAGGACATTTTGCAGTCGGACCCCGACACGCACCATGTGTCGGCTGGTCTCGCGGCGATGGAGTGCGTGGTCGTCCACGACCTCTTCCTCAACGAGACGGCCAACTACGCCCACGTCTTCCTGCCGGGCTCGACCTTCCTCGAGAAGGACGGCACCTTCACCAACGCCGAGCGGCGCATCAACCGCGTGCGCAAGGTGATGGCGCCGAAGAACGGGCTGGCCGACTGGGAGGTGACTCAGAAGCTCGCCCAGGCGATGGGGCTTTCCTGGAACTACACGCACCCCTCGCAGGTGATGGACGAGATCGCCATGACGACACCGTCGTTCCAGAAGGTCTCCTACGACCTGCTGGACGAGATGGGCTCGGTGCAGTGGCCGTGCAACGAGAAGGCGCCGGAAGGCACGCCGATCATGCATGTGGGCGGCTTCGTCCGCGGCAAGGGTAAGTTCATCCGCACCGAATATGTCGCGACCGACGAGAAGACCGGGCCGCGCTTCCCGCTGCTGCTGACGACCGGCCGCATCCTGTCGCAATACAATGTCGGCGCGCAGACAAGGCGCACGGACAACGTTGTTTGGCATGCCGAGGACGTGCTGGAGATCCACCCGCACGACGCCGAGCAGCGCGGCGTGCGCGACGGCGACTGGGTGAGGCTGAAGAGCCGCGCCGGCGAGACGACGCTGCGCGCCGAGATCACCGACCGCGTGTCGCCGGGCGTCGTCTACACGACCTTCCACCACCCGGACACGCAGGCGAACGTGGTAACCACCGACTTCTCCGACTGGGCGACCAACTGCCCGGAATACAAGGTGACCGCCGTGCAGGTATCGCCCTCCAACGGCCCGAGCGAGTGGCAGGAGGAATACGAGGAACTGTCGAAGCGCTCGCGGCGCATCGAAGGCCACATGGAGGCGGCGGAGTGACGACACGCGCGGCCTCCCCCTCCCCCTTGCGGGGAGGGTGGCTCGCGAAGCGAGCCGGGTGGGGTAACCTCTGCTGCGCGCCGGCGCCTTCTTCGCCGAGCGCACCCGAGCGCGAATCGGACTGAGCGAATGCCACGTACGCTTGTCACACCAGAGATGCGGATCAAGGCCAGGTCATTGCGCGGCTTCGCAACCAAGGGGGAATATCTGCTCTGGCAACACCTACGCGACCTCAAGTCCGAAGGCCTAAAGTTTCGTCGCCAGTCGCCAATAGGGCCGTACATCGCCGATTTCGTCTGTTTCGATCCCAAGATTGTCGTCGAGATCGATGGTGATCGTCACGAAACGGACGAAGGCAAGAGGCACGATGCCAATCGCGATGCATATCTGCGGAACTCGGGATTCTTCGTGATCCGGTACGATGCCAACGACGCACTCGACCATGCCTGGCATCTCGCGCAGGACGTGAAGGACAAGGCCGGCGCGCTGCCGAGGTTACCCCACCCCCGGCCTTCGGCCGGACCCTCCCCGCAAGGGGGAGGGAAAGGCGGCCGCGCTCCCCTCACCTCGACCTCGCGCATCGCCCGCCGCGCAGGCGGGACGAGTGCGGCGGCGCGGACCGTGCCGGAGGAGACGCCGGTGGCGCTGTCCTTCGCGGGAACGACGCATGCGGTGATGATGGCGACGCCGGCCGACATCGAGGATTTCGCCCTGGGCTTCTGCCTGACCGAAGGCATCGTCGGCGCGGCAGAGGAAATCGCCGCGATCGCGATCGAGGATCACGGGCCGGGCATCGATGTCCAGATCAGGCTGAAGGACGCCGCCAACACGCGCTTCGAGGCGCGGCGGCGGCGGCTCGCCGGACCGGTCGGCTGCGGGCTGTGCGGCATCGAGTCGATCGAGGAGGCGATGCGGTCGGTCGATTCCGTCGCCGGCTCGGCGCTCGCCCTCGATGCAGCCGACATCGCGGCCGCGGTACGACTACTCGCCAGGGCGCAGCCACTGCACGCCGAGACCGGCGCCGTGCATGCCGCGGGCTTCTATGTGCGGGGCAAGGGCATCGTCGCGGCGCGCGAGGATGTCGGCCGGCACAATGCGCTGGACAAGCTGGCGGGAGCGCTGGCGAAGGCCGGGGTCGAAGGGTCGACCGGCGCCGTGGTGGTCACCTCACGCATCTCGGTCGAGATGGTGCAGAAGACGGCCGCGATCGGCGCAGCCGTGCTGATCGCCGTCTCGGCGCCGACCGCGCTCGCCATCCGCACGGCCGAGGAGGCCGGCATCACGCTCGTCGCGCTGGCGCGCGGCGAGGAATTCGATATCTTCACGCGGCCGGACCGCGTCGCCACCGAAGGAAGCCGACATGTCGCCTGACGCCGCCGAACAGCACCGCGCCGCGATCCTCGCCAAGCACGCCCGCATGGCCAACCAGATCGCCACCTTCTTCGCCTCGAAGCCGCGCGAGGAAGGCATCGCCGGGGTGGCCGAGCATATTAATAAGTTCTGGGAGCCGCGCATGCGCCGTCACCTGTTCGAACTGGTCGATTCCGGCGGCGAGGGTCTGCACGAGCTGGTGCGCGCGGCCGCCGGCATCATCCGCCGGCCGGCGGAGGAGGTCGTCCCTGCCGGCGCGGCGGCTGCGGGCGCAGCGGCGCCTGCCGGCGCCTGAACGCGATTTCGCCAACCGGACATGAAAAAGGCCCCGACGTCGCGGGGCCTTTTTTTGTTTACTCCGGCCTAAGCCTCAGCCGTTGGCGGCGATCAGGGCCTTTTCCAGCTTGGCGAGGCCCTCGTCGAGCACGTCGTCCTGGACGGTGAGGGGCACCAGGATGCGGATCGTGTTGCCGTGGACGCCGCAGGACAGCAGCACCAGCCCGTCGGCGATGGCCGCCTGGGTGACGCGCTTGGTGGCGTCGGCGTCGGGCTCGCCGGAGCCGCGCTTCTTGACGATGTCGAACGCGACCATGGCGCCTGGACCGCGCACCGCAGCGATCGGAACCGTGTCGTTGCGCTGCGAAGCCTTGACGACGGCGGCCTTGACCCGCGCGCCAACCTTGTCGGCGCGCTCGAGCAGCTTCTCCTCCTCGATGACGTCAAGCACCGCGAGCGCGGCGGCGCAGGCGATCGGGCTGCCGGCATAGGTGCCGCCCAGCCCGCCCGGCTCGGCGGCCTCCATGATCGCCGCCTTGCCGATGACGCCCGACAGTGGGAAGCCGCCGGCGAGCGACTTGGCGATGGTGATCATGTCCGGCTCGACGCCCGAAACCTCGATGCCGAACATCTTGCCGGTGCGGGCGAAGCCGGTCTGGATCTCGTCGGCGATCATGACGATGCCGTTGGCGTCGCAGATCTGGCGGATCGCCTCGAGCAGCTCGACCGGGGCCGGGTGGAAGCCGCCCTCGCCCTGGACCGGCTCGATGATCATCGCGGCGACCTGGGTCGGCTCGATGTCGGCGCGGAACAGGAATTCCAGCGCGCGCAGCGAGTCGGCGACGGTGACGCCGTTGTCGGGCGTCGGGAACGGCAGGTGATAGATGCCGGGAACGCCGAGGCCGAACTTCTTGCGGTAGGGCGCGACCTTGCCGGTCAGCGACATGGTCAGCGCCGTGCGGCCGTGGAAGGCGCCGGTAAAGGCGATGACGCCCGGCCGGCCGGTCGACGCACGCGCGATCTTGACGGCGTTCTCGACGGCCTCGGCGCCGGTCGAGAAAAAGATCGTCTTGGCCTCGCCCTTGAAGGGGGCAAGCGCATTGAGACGCTCGGCGAGCAGCACGTACTGCTCGTAGGGCAGGACCTGGAAGCAGGTATGGGTGAAACGGTCGAGCTGGTCCTTGACCGCGGCGATCACCCTGGGATGGCGGTGGCCGGTGTTGAGCACGGCGATGCCGCCGGCGAAGTCGATGTAGCGCTTGCCCTCGACGTCCCAGACCTCAGAATTCTCCGCACGGTCGGCGTAGACGGCGAAGGCGTTGCCGACGCCGCGCGGTACGGCGGCGACACGGCGGGACTGCAGCGGTGCATTGGCATTCATGACGATCACTCCGAAAGAGGCGGTGCAGGTTACTGAGATGCCGCCATGTCTAGTGTGCGGCGGCAATCGCCGTTAGGGCCTCGCCCGGACCTACGAGAGAGCCACGCGCAAGGCAATGCGGGCGATGGCCGCAGATCGCGACCGACCTGACCCGCCGGCCGCCGCGTTTCTTGCGACCCTCCGGCCGGAGCCTCGGTTCCGGCAGGAGACAGGCGCCTTGGCGGTACGAAGACTACATCAACCCGAGTTGCTTGTAGAAACCGAGGGCGTCGTAATAGTCGTTCTGTGAGACGATCTTGCCGTCCTTGACGGTAAACATCGAGGCTCCGGTGAAGGAAAACGCCTTCCCGGTCGCCGCGGTACCGTCTGCCCAGGCGCCGGTGTTGGTACCCGAGAATTCCCATTCGAACGAAACGCGGTCGTCCTGCACGACGGGCGCGCCCTTCATCTTCCACACGGCGTCCGGCGCGGCGTTGAGGAAATTGTCGATGACGCCGGTCTTGGCCGCTTCCTTGCCTTCGATCGGCGTCCCGACCGACGCATCGTAATAGGTCACATTTTCGGCGAAGTAGCCTGCCGCCTTGGCCGAATCGTGGGCGTTCCATGCGGCGACATAGGCCTCGACCACCGATTGCGCGCTGTCGGCTGCGAACGACGGCGCGGCGGCGAGCATCGCGGCGGCTGCCGCCGAAATCAAAAACTGACGACGATACATAGTGGACTTCCTCCCATTGGACCAAAAAGTTACCTCTTCGACGTCCGGTATCCTTCCCGCATCGCGAGGGAAGATGTCGGGCGAAGCGAAAACGGATGACGGGCGCCCGGTCCTCGCCGGAGTTGCTCGCCCGCGGTGCCGTCCGGTCCGTCGCTCACGAAGCGGGCGATCCCGCCCATCCATGTGAGGGCCGAGACCCTAGCCGTGCGCCACCATGACGTGGCGGACAGCGGTATAATCCTCCAGCGCGTAGAGCGACATGTCCTTGCCGTAGCCCGACTGCTTCAGCCCGCCATGCGGCATTTCGTTGGTGAGCATGAAGTGGGTGTTGATCCAGGTGCAGCCGTATTGCAGCCGCGCCGCCGTCGCCATGGCCCTGCTGACGTCCTTCGTCCACACCGAGGAGGCGAGGCCGTAGTCGCTGTCGTTCGCCCAGGCGACCGCCTCGTCGACGTCGGAGAAGCGGGTGACCGAGACGACGGGGCCGAACACCTCGCGGCGGACGATCTCGTCGGCCTGCAGCGCGCCGGCGACCACGGTAGGCTGGTAGTAGAAGCCGCCGCCCTCGCCCGGGCGGCCGCCGGTGGTGATCTCGATGTGGTTCAACTCGGCGGCGCGTTCGACAAAGGAGGCGACGCGGTCGCGCTGACGTTTGGAGATGAGCGGCCCCATTTCATTCTCGGTGTCGTCGCTGCGGTTGTACCGGATGCTGGAGACCACGGAGGACAGATCGGCGACAAGCTTCTCGTAAACCTTGTCACCGGCATAGATGCGGCAGGCGGCGGTGCAGTCCTGGCCGGCATTGTAGTAGCCGAAGGCGCGCAGGCCGTTGACCACCGCGTCGAGGTCGGCGTCATCGAAGACGATGACCGGGGCCTTGCCGCCAAGCTCGAGATGCGTGCGCTTTACCGATTTGGCGGCCGCCTGCAGTATCTTCTTGCCGGTCGCGACGTCGCCGGTGATCGAGATCATGTTGACCTTGGGATGGTTGATCAGCGCGTTGCCGACACTCTCGCCGCGGCCGAGCACGACGTTGACCACGCCTTCGGGCCGGACTTCGGCGAGGATCCGGGCCAGCTTCAGGGCCGTCAGCGGGGTCTGCTCGGACGGCTTGTAGACGACCGTGTTGCCGCCGGCGATCGCCGGCGCCAGCTTCCACGCCATCATCATCAGCGGGTAGTTCCACGGTGCGATCGAGGCGACGATGCCGACCGGATCGCGACGGATCATCGAGGTGTGGCCGGGAAGGTATTCGCCGGCGACCTGGCCGGGCATGGAGCGCACCGCACCCGCAAAGAAGCGCCAGCAGTCGACGATAGCCGGGATCTCGTCGTTCAGCGCGGCGTTGATCGGCTTGCCGCAGTTGAGCGCCTCCAGCGCGGCGAAGCCGGCGGCTTCCGCCTCGATGCGGTCGGCGATCTTCCGGAGGTAACCGGAGCGCTGCGCCGGGGTGGTCCGTGACCAGGTGGCGAAGGCCTTCTCGGCGGCGGCTACCGCCTTCTCGATCTGCGACTGGCTGGCCTCGGGGATGTTCAGTATCGTCTCGCCGGTGCGCGGATTGAGGATCGCCTCCTCGGTCTCGGTACCGGCCTCGAAGGCCGAGCCGATCAGCATCTGGGTGTCCATGAACATCTCCCTTTCGGTGTCATTTCCCGGAGCCGGCGACCTGGTCGCCGTCGCGGGTGAGGTAGTAGGCAGCAAGGATCGGCAGCAGCGTGACGAGCACGACGACCATGGCGACGACGTTGGTGACCGGGCGCTGGCGCGGGCGCACCAGTTCCTCGAGCATCCAAATCGGCAGGGTCTGCTGCTGGCCGGCGGTGAAGGTGGTGACGATGACCTCGTCGAAGGACAGCGCGAAGGCGAGCATGCCGCCAGCGAGCAGCGCGGTGCCGATGTTGGGCAGGATCACGTAGCGGAACGTCTGGAAACCGTTAGCGCCGAGGTCCATCGACGCCTCGATGAGCGAGCCGGAGGTGCGCCGGAAGCGCGCAACGGCGTTGTTGTAGACCACGACCACGCAGAAGGTGGCGTGGCCGAGCACGATCGTCCAGAAGGAGAACGGGATCTCGGCCAGGCTGAAGGCCGAACGCAACGCGATGCCGGTGATGATGCCGGGCAGAGCGATCGGCAGGATGACGAGCAGCGAGATTACCTCGCGGCCGAAGAAGCGCGTGCCCGAGATCGCCGCGGCGCAGAGCGTACCGAGCACCAGTGCGATCGCCGTCGAGATGGCGGCGACCTGGACGGAAAGGGTGAGCGCCTGCCAGACGTCGGGCCGCGCCCAGGTGACAGCGAGCCACTTCGTCGTGAAGCCTGGCGGCGGCCACTGATAGCTCTTCTCCTCGGTGGTGAAGGCGTAGACGAAAATGAGCAGCAGCGGCAGGTGAAGGAAGAGCAGGCCGGCGGCCGCCCCGACCTTCAGTCCGAGCGGCGCGGAGGCATTGCGATCAGAGCGCATCGAAGGCCCCCATGCGCTTGGCCATCCACAAATAGAGGCCCATGATGACGATGGGCACGACCGTGAAGGCGGCGGCGAGCGGGATGTTGCCCGCCGTGCCCTGGTGGGCGTAGACCGCCTGGCCGATGAACAGCCGCGACGTGCCGACGATCTGCGGGATGATGTAGTCGCCGAGCGTCAGCGAGAAGGTGAAGATCGAGCCGGCGACGATGCCGGGCAGCGCCAGCGGGAAGAGCACGTTGCGGAAGGTCTGGCCCGGCGAGGCGCCGAGGTCGGACGAGGCCTCGACCAGATTGCCGGGGACGCGCTCGAGTGCGGCCTGGATCGGCAGGATCATGAACGGTAGCCAGACATAGACGAAGACGACGAAGGTGCCGGTCGCCGAGACCGACAGCGAGTTACCGCCGACGATCGGAATCGCCAGCCACGCCTCGACCAGCCAGAGCAGGTGGAGCTTGGCGAGCAGCCAGGTGAGGATGCCTTCCTTGGCGAGGATCAGCTTCCAGGCGTAGATCTTGACCAGGTAGCTCGACCACAGCGGCAGCATGACGCCGAGGTAGAACAGCGCCTTCCACTTGCCGCGCGCATAGCGGGCGGCGAAGTAAGCGATGGGGAAGGCGACGACCGCCGAGACGAGCGTCACCAGAGCCGCCATCGTCACCGTGCGGACGATGATGTCGAGGTTGGCGGGCCGGAGAAGCTCGCCATAGGTCTTGAGCGTGAACTCGCGGTTGATCAGGCCGGAGAACTCGTCGATGGAAAAGAAGCTCTGCAGGAGCAGCGCGAACAGCGAGCCGAGATAGATGATGCCGAGCCAGAGCACCGGCGGCGTCAGCATGAGGAAGAGGAGCAGCCTGGGCCGGCGCCAGAACGTGTCGGACAAGGCTCCGAGCACGCCGCCGCGTGCCGGCAGGATGGCGGGGGTGGTACTGGCGGCGGTCACGCCTCACCCTCCATCACGTGCAGGTGCTCGCGGTTGAAGGTGAGCACGACCGGTTCGCCCGCGGGCGGCAGGTCGGCACCCGACGGCACCGTCGCGTTGAGGCGCAGGCCGCCGGCGTCGAGCACCACGCGCGTCGTCGCGCCGAGATAGCTGGTCGAGACGATGCGAGCGGAAACGCCGTCGCCGCCCGTGGCGCGCTGGATGCGGATCGCCTCGGGACGAAGGCTGCCCCAGCGGCGCTGGCCCGAGTAGCGCTGGACGAAATCCGGCGGAAGCACGTTCGACGAGCCGACGAAATCGGCAACGAAGCGCGATGCCGGCCGCTGGTAGATCTCCTCCGGGGTGCCGATCTGCATGACGTGGCCGTCGTTGAAGACGGCGACGCGATCGGCCATCGACAGAGCCTCGCCCTGATCGTGGGTGACGAAGACGAAGGTGATGCCGAGCGCCTTCTGCAGCGATTTCAGCTCCTCCTGCATGTTCTCGCGCAGCTTCAGATCGAGTGCGCCGAGCGGCTCGTCGAGCAAGAGAACCTTGGGCTTGTTGACGAGCGCCCGGGCGAGCGCGACGCGTTGGCGCTGGCCGCCCGAGAGCTGTCCCGGCCGGCGGGCGCCGTAGCCGGGCAGCTGGACGAGCTTCAACGCCTCTTCCGCCGATTGCCGCCGCTCCGCCTTGCCGACGCCCTTGACCATCAGGCCGTAGGCGACGTTGTCGATGACGTTCAGGTGCGGGAAGAGCGCATAGTCCTGGAAGACGGTGTTGACGTTGCGCCGGTAGGGCGGAACGCCGCCGGCGCTTTCGCCGAAGATCTCGATGTGCCCGCCGGTCGGCTGCTCGAAGCCGGCGATCAGCCTGAGGCAGGTCGTCTTGCCCGAGCCGGACGGACCCAGCATGGCGAAGAACTCGCCCGGTCGGATGTCCAGGTCGACCGCGTCGACGGCGCGCACGGCGCCGAAGTGGCGGGAGACCTTCTGGAAGGAGACGGCTGGGGTCATGGCTTAAAAAACATCGCTGCCGGCGCGACAGCCCCTCATCCCCCTACCGGGATCTTCTCCCCGCATGTGGGGAGAAAGGGCTGCTTCAACGCTGGCGACCCCCTCTCCCCGCCGGCGGGGAGAGGGTAAGGGTGAGGGGCAGGCCTCGGCTCGACGTCAGATCAACGGCCGCCGATGACGCCGATGTAATCGGACACCCAACGGTAATACGGCACGCAGGCGTCGTTCTGGGTGGCGCACTTGGTCGTCGGCGTCGTCCAGAAGTGGACCTTCTCGAAGTTGTCGAAGCCGTTGGTCGTGCAACCTTCCTTGGTCAGCATGCCGCGGCCGTCGGTGCAGGCGGCCGGGACCGACGGGTTGGCGCCGAACCAGACGCCGAGGTCGCTCTGCAGGTTGGAGGAGAGCGTGTGCTCCATCCACATGTAGGAGCAGTTCGGGTTGGCCGCGTCGACATGCATCATGGTCGTGTCGGCCCAGCCTGTGACGCCTTCCTCGGGGAACACCGAGGCGACGGGCTGGTTCTCGCCCTTGAGCAGGTTGACCTGGAACGGCCACGAGCCGGAGGCGACGACGCCCTCGTTCTTGAAGTCGTCGATCTGGATGAAGGCGTCGTGCCAGTAGCGGCCGACCAGGGTGCGCTGCTGGCGCAGCAGGTCGAGCGCCGCCTTATACTGGTCCTCGTTCAGCTGGTACGGGTCCTTGATGCCGAGCTCGGGCTTGTGCGCCATCAGGTAGAGGGCGGCGTCGGCGACGTGGATCGGGCCGTCATAGGCCTGGACGCGGCCCTTGTTCGACTTGCCGTCGTCGAGCGTCATCTCCTCGAAGACGACCTTCCACGAGGTCGGCGGGGTCTTGATGGCATTAGTATTATACATCAGCACGTTCGGGCCCCACATGTAGGGGACGCCGTAGTGGACGCCGTCAACCGTGTGCCAGGGCGCATCCTTCAGGCGGTCGTCGACGGTCGACCAGCTCTTGATCAGGTCGATGTTGACCGGCTGGACGCGCTTGCCGGCGATGAGGCGCAGCGACGCGTCGCCCGAGGCGGTGACGAGGTCGAAGCCGCCCTCGTTCATCAGGGCGACCATCTCGTCCGAGGTGTTGGCGGTCTTGACGTTGACCTTGCAGCCCGTTGCCGCCTCGAACTTGGTCACCCAGTCGAAGCCCTTGTCGGTCTCGCCGCGCTCGATGTAGCCCGCCCAGGCGACGATGTTGACCTGGCCTTCGCCGGCGCCGATCTCCTTCAACTGGGCCATGGCCTGGCCGGGAATGCTGAGCGCCAAGGCGAGCGCGGTACAGGATTTCAGGAAAGATTTCATCGTGTCGTCTCCCATTGAGGGAACCGCTCTCCAATCGGCGGCATCGTCCCTAGTATGAACGTGTCTTAGAACCGTCGTATTCGCAAATTCATTCGTCAGAAAGGCGGTATCGGAAATTCCGATAGCGAAGAGGCGGTGCGTTCCAACGAGCGTCGCCGGGCATCAGGGATATTCGAGCGTGGAGAGGGTCACCGTCAGCCCGGCGAAAACGCTCGAACGCAGCGCCTCGGTTTCCGGCACCTGGACGATCTCCTGATAGCCTTCCAGTCCCGGCCGCCTGTGCACGTGGGTGAGGCGCGAGCGCGCCTCGACCACCCAGAGCTCCGGAATGCCGAACTGCGCGTAGATCCGGGCCTTGCGGCCGAGATCCCAGCCGAGGCTGGAATCGGCCAGTTCGACGGCAAGCAGCGCGTTGCGCGGATTGAGGGCGGCAAGGCCGTCGCTCTTTCGGAAGAAGATGAAATCGGGCTCGACGAAGCTGTCCTCGCTGAGGCGGAAGGTGGTCTCTACGGCGAAGCGCACCTCATCGGGCATGGTCCTGACGAAATGATAGGTCAGCGCCGCCTTCACGACCTCGTGGTGGATGCCCTTGGCGTTCATCGGCACGATCTCCCCGCCGATCAGCTCGAAACGCTCGTCCTCGTCGAACAGGCCAAGCCGGGTCGCCTCCTCGATCTCGGCAACGCTCCAGCGCCGGCGCGGCAGGCCTTCGGCGGCCTGGGTCGTCAGCGAAAGATCCGGGGATCGGAACGGCTGGTTCATGCGCTGACGTTACCACCGAACGCCGCACGCGCCAATCGCGCCCTACCTCTGCCGCGTTGCCCTCTGTCCCTGGGCGATGCCGATGAAGTCGCGGGCAGTCTGCGACAGGCCGGAGCCGCGGCGCCAGACCATGCCCACCTGGACGACGGGCAAGGCGCCGGAAATGTCGCGGGATTCGATGCGGTCGCCTTCCAGCGACCAGGGGCGGTAGACGAGGTCGGGCAGGAGCGCGATGCCGGCGCCCGTGGCGACGAGGCTGCGCACGGCCTCCACGGACCGCGTACGAAAGGCGACGTGCGGCTTGGCGCCCAGCGCTGCGAGCAGCTTGCCGGTGTTCTCCTCGATCTCGTCGACGGTGAGCATGATCAGCGGCTCGGAGGCGATGTCGTTGATGCCGATGATGTCGGCGCCGGCGAGATGGTGGCCGAGCGGCAGCCACAGGCGATACGGTGACACCTCGAGGATCTCGGCCTGCAGCGCCATGCGGTCGCGCATGTTGGAAATGACCATGACGGCGACGTCGAGTTCGCCGCCGACGAGCAGATGCTCGAGATAGTCGCCATTGTCTTCGATCGCGGTGACGTCGACGCCGGGAAAAGCGCGGCGGTAGCGGGCGAGAAGATCCGAGAGCACGTAGCCGGCGACGAGCGAGGTGACGCCGAGCTGGAGCCGTCCAGAGGCGACCTCGCGGTCGCGGGCGAACGCCAGCCGGGCATCGGAAACGTCGGCGAGGATCTTGGTTGCGTGGCGCAGGAACTGGTGGCCTTTGTGGGTGATCGCCAGCCCGCGCGGATGGCGCTCGAACAGTTCCACGCCGAGGTCGCCCTCGAGTTCCTTGATCGCCTCGGTGATTGCCGACTGCGAGATCGACAGGCCCTGGGCGGCACCCGACACCGTGCCCTTTTCGGCGACCGCGACGAAATACTGGATCTGGCGGATGGTGAAGGCCATGCCGCGACTTAATACGCCCAGGCATCGCCTGGGAAGGGCATCAGCCTCTCGTCGCCGGCGCAACCGTCAGCGTCACGCCGGCCTCTTCCAGCCGCGTGGCGATCTCGGCCGGCGGGGCGCGGTCGGTGACCAGTTCGCCCAGAACGGCGAAATCGCACACCTTGACGAGCCCGTGACGGCCGAACTTGCTGTGGTCGGTGACGGCGATGGCGCGGGCGCCGCGCGAGAGCACCATGCGGGCGAACTCGGCCTCCTCGAGGTCGTAGTCCATGATGCCGTTGGCGGCGTCGACGGCGCCGACGGAGATGACCGCATGCGTGACGCTGAAGCGGCTGACGAACTCGATCGCCGAGACGCCGAAGGCCGCCCCGCTGTCGCTCCTCAGTTCGCCGCCGGCCATGTAGACCTTGTTGCCGTTGACGGTGGCGAGCGTGCGGGCGATGTCGGAGGAGTTCGTCACCACGGTCAGGCGCCGGTGGCCGAGCAGTTCGCGGGCGAGGTAGCTGGTCGTCGTGCCGGTGTCGAGCATGACCGAATCGCCGTCGCGGATGGTCGTGGCCACGTAGCGGGCGATAAGCCGCTTGGCGTCGGCGTTCTCGCGCATGCGCCGCTCGAAAGGCGCCTCGCCGGCAAGCGACGGCAACCCGATGGCGCCATGCATCTTGATGATCGCGCCGTGCCGGGTCAGCGGCTTGACGTCGCGCCGGACCGTCTCCAGCGACACGCCCAGGCGGTCGGCGAGCCGGGCGATGGTGATGGTGCCCTCCTCCTGCAGGAGGCGGAGGATCTCGCCGTGGCGTTTGGAATGCTTCATGGAGTTGACCGCCTTGCCCGGATTGCCGGTTTTGTTATCGACGACCTGACTGCTTTTTCGGCATCGTTTCCGACTTTCGCACGGAACCATACATCAATCAGGCATAAAATCACAAATCGCCGCATAGCCGCGTTGACAACCCGGCTTTCGCTGCGTGACACTGCCCGCCAAGCCAACCGCGGACCGTCCTCTCGATCCAATAAGAAGCGGTGGCGTCGAAGACAAGGCTGCAGAGGGTGAGCAGGAGGCTCGACATGTCATTTCGCAATCGCATGACCTATTCCGCCATCGCCGCGCTGGCGATTTCCGGCGCCGTGGCGCTTTCGCCGGCCAAGGCGCAGGAATCCACCGATCCGATCAAGCTGACGCTCCACGACTGGACCGGCCAGCTGATCACGACCGAACTGATGGGCGAGATCCTGAAGAAGGCAGGCTACAGCATCGAATACGTCCAGGCCGACTACCTGGCCCAGTTCGCCGGCCTCGAAAGCGGCGACCTGCACGTGGCCATGGAGATGTGGGAGACCACCGGCCGCGACGCGATGGACGCCTCCTTCGCCACCGGCAAGACCGAGAATTTCGGCCCGACCGGCATGAAGGCCAAGGAAGAATGGTGGTTCCCCGAGTACATGAAGGAGAAATGCCCGGGCCTGCCCAACTGGGAGGTGCTGAAGGACGAGAAGTGCGCCGAAGCCTTCTCCACGGCCGAGACGGCGCCGAAGGGCCGCTACCTCGGCGGGCCGGTCACCTGGGGCGGCTTCGACGACGAACGCGTCGAGGCGCTGGGCCTGCCCTTCGAGGTGATCCACGCCGGCACCGACGCGGCGCTGTTTGCCGAACTGGAGAGCGCCTACCAGCGCCAGGCGCCGATCATGCTGTGGATCTACGCGCCGCACTGGGCGCCGGC
Source organism: Rhizobiaceae bacterium (assembly GCA_905339215.1). Lineage (GTDB taxonomy): Bacteria > Pseudomonadota > Alphaproteobacteria > Rhizobiales > Rhizobiaceae > DUSC01. The sequence continues at coordinate 76,277 of CAJPFN010000035.1, read as the reverse complement.
CAAGTACAAGGGCGAGTGGATCGAATTCCCCGAATACACGAAGGAATGCTACACTGACGCCGCCTGGGGCTCGAACCCGGACGCGCTCTACGATTGCGGCAAGCCGTTCGGCGAGATCTGGAAGGTCGGCTGGGCCGGCGTGAAGGACAAGTGGCCGGGCGCCCACAAGGCGATCACCGCGTTCACCATCGACAATGACGAGATGGGCGCGATGATCACCAAGGTCGACCTCGACGGCAAGAAGGTCAGCGAGGTCGTCGCCGAGTGGATGGGCGCCAACGAGGCCCGCTGGTCGGAGTGGATCAAGAAGTAGCCGCCCGCTCCCCGCTCGCGGGGAGCGGATGCCCCTAACGGCGGACGAGGGATAGCGCCGGCGCTACGCGGCCGCTGCCCCTTTTCCGCCGGACGGCATCTCTTCCCTCTGGTTGGGCAGAGGACAGCCAATCACGCGAGCCCACGCGAAGCGAATGACCGCCCAAGCAAAACTCGTCTGCCGCAATGTCTGGAAGGTGTTCGGTTCCGGCGCGGCCGACTTCCGCAACCTCGCCGGTCCGGCGCCGACACTGGAGAGCCTTTCCAGGGCCGGGCTGATCGGCGCCGTACGCGACGTCAATCTGGAAGTGCGCACCGGCGAGATCTTCGTCATCATGGGCCTGTCCGGTTCGGGCAAGTCGACGCTGGTGCGCTGCCTGTCGCGGCTGGTCGAGCCGACTGCGGGCGAGATCCTGTTCAACGGCGAGAACCTGCTGGCGGCAAGCGACGCCCGCATGATCGAGATCCGCCGCCACCAGATGGGCATGGTGTTCCAGCACTTCGCCCTGTTGCCGCACTTGAGCGTGCTCGCCAACGTCGCCTTTCCACTCGAAGTGCAGGGCGTGACGCGCGCCGAGCGCGAGGCACGCGCGGCGAAGATGATCGAACTGGTCGGGCTGGCCGGGAAGGAACGCTTCCTGCCGCGCGAACTCTCCGGCGGCCAGCAGCAGCGGGTCGGCATCGCCCGCTCGCTGGCGGTGGAGCCGGAGCTGTGGTTCCTCGACGAGCCGTTCTCGGCGCTCGACCCGCTGATTCGCCGCGAGATGCAGGACGAGTTCATCCGCCTGCAGTCGGTGCTGAAGAAGACCATCGTCTTCATCACCCACGACTTCGACGAGGCGATCCGCCTCGCCGACAAGATCGCGATCATGAAGGACGGAGAGATCGTCCAGGCGGGCACGCCGGAGGACATCGTGCTCAGCCCGGCGACGCCCTACGTCGCGGAGTTCACGCGCAACGTGCCGAAGGCCAAGGTCGTCAAGGTCGCCTCGATCATGAGGCCGGGCGGCGACGCCGCGGCCGGCCCGGCGGTCTCGGCCGCGCTGACGGTGGCAGCGGCCGCGCCGCTGTTTGCCGCCGGCATGGCTTCGCTGAACGTCGTCGACCCTGCCGGGGCTACTGTCGGCCGACTCAACCGCGCCGATGTGGTCGACCTGATGATGAGCGGCTGACCATGGCGACGCCGGCTCCCCAGACACTGGCCGGAAAACCGGACCGCGAGGCGGCGGCGCCGGTGATGTCGGCCGCCAATATCGGCTGGACCGCCGCGATCGTGGTTTTCGTCGCGCTCTGGCAGTTCGGCGGCGCGCTGAAATGGGCCTTCGATTATCCGAAGGCCTATGCGATCCCGGCGCAACGCTGGATCGGCAGTTCGATGAAGTGGCTGCTCAACGAGGCGAGCTTCGGCCTGTTCACATTCACCGACCTGACCCGATTCGTCGCCGCGGTGATCGACTTCCCCTACCGCATCGTGCTCAGCCTGCTGTCGACCGGCTTTCTCTCCGGCCAGGGATCGAGCGCCGTGCAGATCCTGCCGCCGCTGTCCTGGATCGCGGTCATCGCCATCGCCACGCTGATCGGCTTCCACGCCGGCGGGAGGAAGCTCGCGATCCTCGTCGCCGCGTGCTTCGCCTTCCTCGCCGCGTTCGGGCAGTGGACCAGCGCCATGGTGACACTCGCCTCGATCCTGGTCGCCGTGCCGCTCGGCGTGATCCTCGGTCTGCTGCTCGGCATCGCTGCCTATCGCTGGCCGCGCTTCGAGCGGGCGCTGACGCCGATCCTCGACCTGATGCAGACGATCCCGGTGTTCGCCTACCTGGTGCCGATCCTGTTCCTGTTCGGCTTCGGCCCGACGGCCGCCGTGGTGGCGACGCTGATCTACGCGATGCCGCCGATGACGCGCATCGCGGCGCTAGCGCTGCGCGGCGTGCCCTCCGAGATCCGCGACCTCGGCAAGATGATCGGCTGCACGAGGCGGCAGATGACCTGGCGCGTGCTGGTGCCGTCAGCCAAGGACAGCCTGATGGTCGGCGTCAACCAGGTGATCATGCTATCGCTGAACATGGTCATCATCGCCTCGATGATCGGCGCCGGCGGGCTGGGCTTCGACGTGCTCGCCGCGCTGCGCCGCCTCGACATCGGCGCCGGCCTTGAAGCAGGCATCGCCATCGTCGTACTCGCGGTGGCGCTGGACCGGGTGAGCCAGGCCTATGCACGGCGGACCGCCGACGCACCGGCGCCGGCCGGCGCCGGCCTCATCGCCCGCAATCCCTACACGGTGGCGTCTCTGGCGATCGTCGTCGTCGCGGCGCTCGCCGGCCTCGCCGTGCCGGCGGTACAGACCTATCCGGAAGCCCTGCACGTCTCGACCGGCCCGTTCTTCTCCGACATCGTCGGGTGGATCAACGTCAACTTTTTCGACACGCTGGAGGCGCTGAAGAACGCCGTTCTGCTCAACGTGCTGGTGCCCTTCAAGCGCCTGCTCGGCGGCCTGCCCTGGGCCGGCGTCGTCGTCCTGCTCGCCTTCGCCGGGTGGCGGCTCGGCGGTGCGCGGCTGGCGCTGCTCGTCGGCGTACTGTCCTTCCTCATCGCCGCAACCGGCCAGTGGGAGAAGGCGACGATCACAGTCTACCTGTGCGGTATCTCGGTGATCGTCGCCGCGCTGATCGGCATTCCGGTGGGCATCCTGTCGGCGGAACGCGAGAGGCTGTGGCGCTGGGTTCAGGTCGTCATCGACACGCTGCAGACGCTGCCCTCATTCGTCTACCTGATGCCGGCGGTGATGCTATTTCGGGTCGGCGACTTCACGGCAATGATCGCGGTCGTGGCCTATGCGGTGGCGCCGGCCATCCGCTACACCGCGCTCGGCCTGCAGAAGGTCGATCCGCAACTGATCGAGGCCGGGCGCGCCATGGGCTGCACGCCGGCCCAGATCCTGACCAAGATCAAGCTGAAGCTGGCGCTGCCCGAGATCCTGCTCGGCCTGAACCAGACGATCATGTTCGCCCTGTCGATGCTGGTCATCACGTCGCTGGTCGGTACGCGCGACCTCGGCCAGGAGGTCTACATCGCGCTGACCAAGGCCGACACCGGTCGCGGCCTCGTCGCCGGCCTGGCCGTCGCGTTCATCGCCATCATCGCCGACCGGCTCATCGGGGCCGGTGCGGCGCGAAGCCGTAAACGTCTGGGACTGGTCTGAAATGTACAAGACCAACGAACAGAGACTGAGATCCCTGCCCTGCTGGAAGGGCGGCGTCGCCATCGAGCCGCTGCGCGGCGGAATCAGCAACGAGAGCTGGCTGGTGACCGACGGCGCCGGCAAGCACGTCGTGCGCTTCGGCAAGGACTATCCGTTCCACCACGTGCTGCGCGAGCGCGAGGTCATGACGGCGCGCGCCGCTCACACCGCAGGCTTCGCCCCGGAACTCCAGTATGCCGAGCCGGGCATCATGGTCTCGGCCTTCATCGAGGCAAAGACCTACGGCCCTGGCGACGTGCGCGCCAATCCCGAGCGCATCGGCCGCCTGATGCGCGCCTTTCACGAAGAGATGCCGCGGTACGTCTCGGGGCCGGGCTTCATGTTCTGGGTCTTCCACGTCATCCGCGACTACGCGCGCACGCTCGACCGCGGCGGCAGCCGCATGACACCGGAACTGCCGTCCTATCTCGCGCTCGCCGACGAACTGGAGCGGGCGCAAGCCCCGCTACCGATCGTCTTCGGCCACAACGACCTGCTGCCCGCCAACTTCCTCGACGACGGCGAAAAGATCTGGCTGATCGACTTCGAATACGCCGGGTTCAACACGGCGATGTTCGACCTCGCCGGTGCGGCATCCAATGCCGGCATGAGCGAGGAGGAAGCGAAACGCCTGCTCACCGCCTATTTCGACCACGAGCCAGACGCCGCCATCCTGCGTTCGCACGCCGCCATGCAGTGCGCGTCGCTCCTGCGCGAGGCGATGTGGAGCATGGTCTCCGAACTTCATCTCAACGCCCCCGGCGTCGACTACGTCGCCTACACAGGCGAGAACCTGGCGAAGCTGGGCGCGGCACTCGACCAATACCGCACGACCTACGGAAAGAACGCATCATGACCCTGCCCAGGCACGCATCGATCGTCGTCATCGGCGGCGGCATCATCGGCTGTTCGACCGCCTACCACCTGGCGCGGGACCACAAGGCGGACGTCGTGCTCATCGAGCAGGGCAAGCTCACCTCTGGCTCGACCTGGCATGCGGCGGGACTGGTCGGCCAGTTGCGCTCCTCGGCGTCGATCACGCGCGTGCTGAAGTACTCCGTCGAGCTCTACAAGGGTCTGGAGGCGGAGACCGGCCTGGCCACCGGCTGGAAGATGACCGGCTGCCTCAGGCTCGCCACCAACCAGGACCGCTGGACCGAGTTCCGCCGGCTGGCGACGACGGCGAAGAGCTTCGGCATGGACATGCACCTGCTGACGCCCGCCGAGGTCAAGGCGATGTGGCCGCTGATGGAGGTCGGCGACCTCGTTGGCGCCTCCTGGCTGCCGACCGACGGCCAGGCGAGCCCGTCCGACATCACCCAGTCGCTGGCGAAGGGCGCGCGCATGCACGGCGCCAAGCTCTACGAGAACGTGCGCGTCAACGGCTTCGACATGAAGGGCGACCGCATCGTCGCGGTGAAGACCGACAAGGGCGACATCGCCTGCGACAAGGTGGTCAACTGCGCCGGCCAGTGGGCGCGCCAGGTGGGCGCCAAGGCCGGCATCAACGTGCCGCTGCAGCCGGTCAAGCACCAGTACATCATCACCGAGAAGATCGAGGGCCTCGCCGCCGACGCGCCGACCATCCGCGATCCCGACCGGCGCACCTACTTCAAGGAGGAGGTCGGCGGGCTGGTGATGGGCGGCTACGAGCCAAACCCGCAGCCGTGGACCACCGATCTCCCCGGGGGCGACGTTCCCGACGACTGGGAGTTCCGCCTGTTCGACGACGATTTCGACCATTTCGAACAGCACATGACGCAGGCGATCGAGCGCATCCCGGCGCTGGCAAATACCGGCGTCAAGCAGATGATCAACGGCCCGGAGAGTTTCACGCCCGACGGCAACTTCATCCTCGGCTCGGCGCCGGAATGCGCCAACATGTATGTCGGCGCCGGCTTCAACGCCTTCGGCATCGCGTCGGGCGGCGGCGCCGGCTGGGTGCTGGCGCAGTGGGCGGTCGACGGCGAGGCGCCGCTGGACCTCTGGGTCGTCGACATCCGCCGCTTCTCCGGCCTGCACCGCGACCGGCGATGGGTCTGCGACCGCACGCTGGAGGCTTACGGCAAGCACTACACAATCGGCTTCCCGCACGAGGAATACGAGAGCGGCCGGCCGCGCATCGTCTCGCCGCTCTACGAGCGGCTCAAACACCACCGCGCGGTATTCGGCTCCAAGCTCGGCTGGGAGCGGCCGAACTGGTTCGCGCCCGAGGGTATGGAGGCGAAGGACGTCTATTCGATGGGCCGGCAGAACTGGTTCGACGCCGTCGGCGCCGAGCACGCCCATGTACGCGAGGCGGTCGGCATCTTCGACCAGTCGTCGTTTGCCAAGTACGAGATCGAAGGCCGCGACGCCGGCCGGGCGCTCGACTGGATCTGCGCCAACGACGTCGGCAAGCCGGCCGGGCGGCTGACCTACACGCAGCTGCTCAACACGCGCGGCGGCATCGAGGCCGATCTCACCGTGGCGCGGCTTTCCGACGAGCGCTTCTACATCGTCACCGGCACCGGCTTCCGCACCCACGACCTGGCCTGGATCGCCGACCATATCGGCGAGGGGCTCGACGCGCGGCTGACCGACGTCACCGAGGACTTCGGCACGCTGTCGCTGATGGGGCCGAAGGCGCGACTGGTGCTGGAGACGGTGACCGACGCCGACGTCTCCAACGCCGCCTTCCCGTTCGGTCACGTCCGCGAGATCGGCATCGCCGGCAGCGTGATCAGGGCGCTGCGCGTCACCTATGTCGGCGAACTCGGCTGGGAGCTGCACGTGCCGATCGGTGCGATCGGCGAGGTATTCGACGCGCTGATGGCGGCCGGCGAGCCGCATGGCATCCGCCCCATCGGCTACCGGGCGCTGGAATCGCTCAGGCTGGAAAAGGGCTACCGCGCCTGGGGCTCGGACATCACGCCGAACGACACGCCGTTCGAGGCCGGCCTCGGCTGGGCGGTGAAACTGCGCAAAAACACGGACTTCGTCGGCCGCAAGGCGCTGGAGGCCGTATCCGGCCAGCCGCTGAAAAAGCGTCTCGCCGGCTTCACCGTCGACGATCCGCGCGTCGTGCTGGTCGGCCGCGAGACCATCCTGCGCGACGGCCAGCCGGTCGGCTACCTCACCAGCGGCGGCTACGGCTACACGGTCGGCAGGAACGTCGGCTACGGCTACGTGCGCAACGCCGACGGGGTGTCGGACGAGTTCCTCGCCTCGGGCGACTACGCGCTGGTGGTGGCGATGGAGACGGTTCCGGCGAAGATCCACCTCGATCCGCTCTACGACCCGAAGGGCGAGCGGGTGAAGGGGTGATGCAGATGAGCGACCCTCTCCGCGGTGCCATTGCGAAACGAACGAGGCCCCATGACCTTCCGTGCTGACCGTCACGTCCACATCCTCATCATCGGCGGCGGTGCAATCGGCACGTCGATCGCCTACCACCTCGCCCGCGACGGGGCGAAGGAGGTGCTGCTGGTGGAGAAGGCGCAGCTGACCCACGGCTGCACCTGGCATGCCGCCGGCCTCGTCGGCCAGCTGCGGGGCAAGCGCAACCTGACGCGGCTGATGCAGAACTCGGTCGCCGTGTTCGACCGTCTGGAGGAAGAGACCGGCCAGCACATCGCCTGGAAGAAGGTCGGCTCGCTCAGGCTCGCCGGCAGCCCCGCGCGCTGGAGCGAGATCCGCCGCTCGATGGGCCAGGCGAAGAGTTTCGGCGTCGAGTGCCATTCGCTGTCGGCGGACGAGGCGGCGAAACACTTCCCCTTCATCGTCAAGGAGGGCATCGAGGGCGCCGCCTTCATCCCCGGCGACGGCTACATCGATCCCTATTCGCTGACCATGGCCTACGCCAAGGGCGCCCGCCAGTACGGTGCGCGCATCGAGGAGGGCGTCACCGTCGAGGAGATCGTGGTGGAGAACCGCCGGGCGGTCGGCGTCGTCACCAACGGCGGCACGATCTCCTGCGACATCCTCGTCAACTGCGCCGGCCTGTGGGCCAAGCGCGTCGGCGCCATGGCCGGCGTGCCGCTGGCGGCGGGCGTGGTCGAGCACCAGTACTTCCTCACCGAGAAGAAGCTGACGCTCGATCCCGGCCTGACCACCCTGCGCGACCCGGACAACAACTTCTACCTGAAGCCGGACACTGGCAGCTTCGCCATCGGCGGCTGGGAGGACGGGACGAAGGGCTGCTGGCGCGGCATGCCGCCGCTCGACTTCGGCCGCGAACTCTTCGCGCCGGACATGGAGCGGCTGGAACTGTTCGCGCTGCCGGCGGCGAGCCGCCTGCCGGTGTTGAACGAGATCGGCATCCAGACCGTCATCAACGGGCCGATCCCGGTCTCTTTCGACGGCGAGCCGATCATGGGGCTGGCGCCGGAACTCGACAATTTCTACGTGGCCTGCGGCTTCACCGCCGGCATCGCGGCGTCCGGCGGCGCCGGACTGGCACTCTCCAACATGATCCTGCACGGCGACGCCGGCATGGATCTGTGGCCGTTCGACGTGCGCCGCTTCGGCGCCGTCCAGGCGCAGGGGCGCTATCTCGAGGCGCGCGCCATCGAGGCCTACGGCGCCTACTACAAGATCCACTGGCCGGCCGAGGAGGCGCATGCCGCGCGCGGGCTCAGGCGCTCGCCGCTGCACGAGGAGCTGCGCCAGCGCGGCGCCGTGTTTGGTTCCAAGTTCGGCTGGGAGCGGCCCAACTGGTTTTCCGTCGACGGCGGCCAGTCGGTCGAGCTCGGCAGCTTCGAGGGCAAGCCGGGCTGGTTCGACGCGGTCGGCGAGGAGGCGCGCGCCATCCGCGAACGCGCCGCGCTGATCGACCAGAGCTCCTTTTCCAAATTCGAGATCGCCGGCCCCGGTGCCTTCGAGGCATTGCAGCGCATTGCGGCCAACGACCTCTCCGGTCCGGCCGGCAAGGCGGTCTACACGCAGCTGTGCAACGAGAAGGGCGGCATCGAGGCCGACGTCACCATCGTGCATGCGGCCGACGAGCTGTTCTACCTCGTCACCGGCTCGGGCTTCGGCGTGCGCGACGGCCACTGGGTGTCGCGCCATTTGCCGGCCGGCGTCGCCCTGCGCGACGTCACCAACCGCTTCGCCACCATCAACCTGTGCGGTCCCAAGGCGCGCGACATCCTGCAGGCGACGAGCGACGACGACGTCTCCAACGCCGCCCTGCCCTTTCTCGGCGTGCGGCGCATCGCAATCGGCAGCGCCGAGGCGCTGGCCGTGCGTATCGGCTATGTCGGCGAACTCGGCTACGAGCTCTACGTCGCCCAGGAATACGCGGCGCACGTCTACGAGACGCTGGAGGCGGCCGGCCGCGACCACGGCATCGCCAATGCCGGCTACCGCGCCATCGACGCCTGCCGCATGGAGAAGGGCTACCTCTACTGGTCGGGCGACATCACGCCCGACTACAACCCCTACGAGGCGGGTCTGGGCTTCGCGGTAGCACTGGACAAGATCGTCCCGGGGGGCGACTTCATCGGCCGCGACGCGCTCGCCCGCATCAAGGCCGAGGGCGTGAAGCGGCGGCTGTGTTCGTTCACCGTCGACGGATTCGCGCCGCTGCACGGCGGCGAGGCGATCGTCTTCGACGGCCGCGTCGTCGGCTCGACCTCGTCGACCGGCTACGGCTACGCGCTCGGCAAGACGATCGCCTTCGGCTACCTTCCCGTCGAGGTGGCGGGCGAGACCGGCTTCGCGATCGAGGCCTTCGGCAAGGCCTACGCCGCGACGCGCGGGCCGCGCACGCTCTACGACGCGCGCATGGAGAGGCTGAAGGCATGACGACCGACATCGACCGCGCCAGGGAGGCGCTCGCCGGCATCCCGGCGCTGGCCGGCCATGACGGGCCGATCGTGCGGCTCGGCGGGCTGACCAACCTCGTCTTCCAGGTCGGCGGCCATTGCCTGAGGATCCCCGGCAAGGGCACCGAAGAATACATCAACCGCGCCAACGAGGGCGTCGCCGCCAGGGAAGCCGCCAAGGCCGGCGTCAGCCCCGAGGTCATCCATTTCGACGACCGGACGGGCGTCATGGTGACGCGCTTCATCGACGGCGCCCAGACCATGTCGCCGGCGGCCTTCAAGCTCAACGCCGGGGCACCGGCGCGGGCCGGCGAAGCATTCCGCCGGCTGCACGATTCCGGCGCCGTCTTCCCCTTCCGCTTCGAGCTATTCTCCATGATCGACGACTACCTGAAGGTGCTGTCGACCAAGGACGTGGAACTGCCGGCCGGCTATCACGACGTGGTGCGCGAGGCTGACGCCGTGCGTGCCGCGCTCGCCGCGCACGACCTGCCACTCGCGGCCTGCCACTGCGACCCGCTCTGCGAGAATTTCCTCGACACCGGGGACCGTATGTGGATCGTCGACTGGGAGTATTCGGGCATGAACGACCCGATGTGGGACCTCGGCGACCTTTCCGTCGAGGGCAAGTTCGACACCGACCAGGAAGAGCAGATGATCCGCGCCTATTTCGGCGGTGCGCCGCGGCCGGCCGAGCGCGGCCGAATCGTCATCTACAAGGCGATGTGCGACCTCCTGTGGACGCTGTGGGGGCTGATCCAGCTCGCCGCCGCCAATCCGGCCGACGATTTCCGCGCCTATGCCGATGGCCGCTTCGCCCGCTGCCGGGCGCTGATGGAGACGGATGCCTTTTCCGGCCACGTCGCCGCCGTGGCGAAGGGATAGATCGACGCCGGCTGCGATCCGCCCCGTCCCCGCCAAAAAGATGCCATGAATGCGGGCTTCACCGGAGGCGGAGAGGATTCGCCTGAGCGTGGGATTGGCATGGCACGACTGACCGACGCCGACCGCCGCTGGCTGCTGACCGCCGGCAGCGCGTCCTTGCTCGTGGCGCTGGCGGGCTGCCAGAGCGTGCTGTCGCTCGATTCGACCGAAGGAAGCTCGCGCTCCGCCGAAGAGATCCTTGCCGACATCCGCCAGCAGAACGGCCTTTCGACCCTTTCATCCGACGCCACGCTCGAGCGGGCGGCGCGCCAGCAGGCCGGGTACATGGCGCTTTCGGGCAAGATGGAGCACCGCACCGGCTGGGGCCGCGACTTCGCCGCGCGCATGAAGGCGAACGGCATCAAGGGTGCGGCCGCCGAGAACATCGCCCACGGCCGCTGGGAGCCGGGCGAGCTGATGCGCATCTGGATGGCGTCGGCTCCGCACCGGCGCAACATGCTCGACCCGCGCTTCACCCGCTTCGGGCTCGGCAACGCCGCCGACGGCAAGAGTGGCCGGCGCTACTGGGCGATGGTCCTGGGGCAATAGCCTCCGGGCGAAGGCTCCTCCCCACGGCTTCCTATCGCCGCAATGCATCCACGCCGAGCACGGTGAAAGACGCCCAGCTCGCCGGATGCGCCTCGATCGGGGTCGCGGGGCTATCGAGCATCGAGGCGACTGCGCGCTGCAACGCCCGGGACCAGCCCAGTCCCGGCTCGGCGGCGTAGGCCGCCGTCATTCCGGTCGTCAGGCGCACGGTCGGTTCCGACGGGATCGACCACAGCGTGACGAGAAGCTGGCGGGCGCCTGCCGCGATGAAGCCGCGCGCCAGGCCCGACATCCACTCCGCCCGCGGCCGCCCGTCGGCGCCGCCGGTGTTGCAGGCCGACAGGATCACCAGGTCGGCGTCGAGCCGGAGCGACATGATTTCCGACAGCGACAGATATCCGTCGCGCCCTGCCGCGCCGCTTTCCGGCGACAGCACCAGCCCCGGCTCTGCCGTGCCGCCGACCTCGCCGGCGAGAATGCCGTGCGTGGCGAAGGCGAGCACGCGGTAGTCGGCAAGGCTGCGCACCGAAAGCTCTGTCTCGGTTGCCCTTTCGCCAAGCAGGAGGTCGCCGGGTCCGGCGCCGAGCGATCCGGCGAGTGCCGAGAGTTCGATCGCGGTTTCCGGCAGCGGCGCCAGATCCGACAACGCCGCGGCGTCGACCCCGCCGTCGCGGGAAAACAGCGTCGCGATCTCGATCTCGGACGCAGCACGACGTCCGCGCAGCAGCGGATTGCCGACGCCGAGGAACGGCTTTGTCGCCTGCGACACGGCGAGCCCGGGTCGTTGTGCGACAAGCGAGCTGACGCTTGGCGCAAGCGAGACGGGGAAACGACGGATGAGGAAGGGCTGCGACGCCCAGTCGGCGCCCCCGGCATCGTCACCGCCGACGATCGGCTTGGCGCCGCGCACCTCCGCCGCCTTGCCGCCGCCGAGCCTCGCCGAGGACGCTCCGGTCGCCAGCATCGCCCATGGGAGGCCGGGCAGCGGGCCGTCGGCGATGACGATGAGATGGCCGACACCGGTGAGCTCGGCTTCCGCCGGCTTGAGAAGGACGTCGTAGAGCGCGGCAGCGTTGGCCATGTCCACGGCGCCGAACGAGGCGGCGTCGCGGCGCAGCTGCGTAACGCGGTCGGACAGCTCCGATTGGCCGATCTTCGACACGAAGAGAAAGGGCTTGCGGTCGGGTCGCAGGACGAAGCCGAAGACGTTGTTCGATCCGGCATGGAGCACGGCCAGGGCCTCGTCCTTCGCCAGGACGGCCGCCGCCTGATCGATCGTCGACGGCACCAGCGCGGCGAAATCCTCGGAGACCGCCAGGCGCTCGGCGATCACGGTCGATGCCTCCGCGATCTCGCCCTCGGCAGCAGCGCGGCGCGCTGCGATCACCCAGGGCAACTTCGACGGCACCATCGCCTCGGTCGCAGCCATCTGCGTGAGCCGGCTGCGGGCGCCGTCACGGCGCTCGATGGCGTTGCGCAGATCGGGCTCGCGCAAGATGCTGTTGCGGATCGACGCCTGCATGGCGAGCGCGGTGTCGCCGAGCATGGCGGACTGCAGGCCGGCGAAAGTGCGTTCGAGCGCGTCGGGTAGGCTCTTCCTGGCTTTGTCGTTGGTCGCCAGGAAGAAGCGCAGCTGCGCGGCGAGCCTGAGCGCCGGCTGGAAGGCGCGGTAGAGCAGCCCGACCTGCTCGTTGCCGACCCGCCACTCCTGCTGCAGGCGCTCGATCATCAAGGCGTCGGCCTCGTCGAGCAGAGCGGCCGCCGCCTTCCAGTCCTTGTCCTCGAAGGCGTAGCGGCCGAGCCGGGCATAGACCGGCGCCAGCGTCTTCGCCAACTGCCGCCGGCCGACGGCGTCCGGCTCGTTCCAGTATTCGATACCGTGGTCGGGCCCGGCGAGGCGATCGACGTTTTCGAAGAAGATGCGCGCCGCCAGCGGCAGGGGAGGTCGGCGAGGATTCGGCCATAGGTCTCCAACTGGTCGAAGACCGACATGTCGGCTCCGAACTGGCTCATGTCCTCGGCAATCAGCGCGACGATCGGCTCCAGCGCACGGCGCTTCTTCTTGAGGTCGCGCTCGGCCAGGAGCGGGATGATCTCGCCCCACGGATCGTCGCTGCCCAGCATGGCCATCGGCACCGGAAACAGGCTGGCGGCGACGAGCATGGTGCGGCGCTCGTCGGGCTTCAGTCGGTCGATGATCCTGCGGGCGGGCGAGGAGCGCGGAATCCGCTCGGCGACGAACGAAGCGAGACGGTCGAGTTCGGCGTCGATCCTGTCGCGCATCCCGTCGGCGACCGGGCCGGACGATGCAGCGAGCTGAGCTGTCATTCCCTTCGAGACGCCGCTGTCGCTCATGCCGCCCTGGATCGCCTCGATGTCGTAGAGCACCGCCGCGGCCCAGTAGCGCTCGACGATCGGCGCCATCAGCGCGTCGCAGCCCTCGCAGAAACGTCCGCGAAGGTGGTCGACGATGAGCCGCGAGATGTCGCCCTGGAACTCCATCGTCACGTTCTGAGCGCCGAACGGCCCCTCGATCTCATCGAGCGCGACGGCGACCGCGCGCGCCAGCGCATCAGTCGCACCCCTGTCGTCCAGGCGGGAGTCGAGGAACTCGGCCTCGAAGATGGCAAACTGGACTCGCTCGATCGGATCGATCTCCTCGCCATGTGAGGCGAGGATCTGCCGCGCCTCGGCGACGTCGTCGTCGAGGCGCGACGTCCCGCCGGCCTTCCATTCGAAGCGCAGCGAGCGCAGCAGAGTGGTGAAGCGCATGCGCGGCGCAGCACCGTCCGCCGACCAGGCCTTGGCGTCGCGCAGGAACTCGCGGGCGAGATCGGGCAGGAGCATCGACTCGAAGATGTCGGCGCCCGTCACCGCCATTCCGGCCTCGCCGGAATCGGCCCCGTTGGCGCCGGGGTTGATGCGGGCGAAGTAGCGCATCAGGCCGCGGTACTTCGCGTCGTCGATCGCCCTGAGCGTCAGGAGCTCGAAATAGATCTCCGAGGCACCGGCGAAATCCGTCTCCAATTCGCCGAAAGTGACGGCTTCGAGGGCCTCGACCTCGTAGTTCGCCTCCATCTCGGCCTGGGGAAGCCCGTCCTTGAGAATTTCGTTGATCGCCCAGACGACCTTGTCGTCGGTGAAGCAACCGTCGTCGGCGAACTCGATCTCGCCGCGCTCGGCTGCGGCGCGGGTCCGTTCCAGACGCTCCTTCGCCACGGGCATGAGCGCGGTGGCGACCTCGCGGGCGGACTCGCCCTGCGCCCCCGCCGCCACAGCCCGAAGGTAGGCGCCATCTGCCGTGTAGGACGCCCGCGCGCTGCCGATAAACGGCGCGATCTCGCGCATCAGCTGGGCAAAGGCCAGCTGCTCCCCGGCGTCCTCGTGATCTCGCATCAGAGCGAGGAGCGCCGAGACCTGACGAACGTCGTCGCCCGCGATCTGGCGATGGCGGCGAACGGCTTCCAGCTTCTCCTCCAGGCTCGCTGCCTGCGTGGCAGCGAGGTCCACCAGGTAATCGGCCTCGACGGCATCGGCCGCGCCATTCAGCAAGGCACTGAATGCCTCGCGCAGAATCCGGTCGGCGTCGGTCTGATACCGGCCCCAGTCGGCGATCCTGGCGAGCTTCGCCCAGTCGGCCGCGGCAATCGACACGCGTCCCGGCGTGGTGTCTTGCGACTTGACGAGCGCGTTGATCGCGTTGGCCAGGGACGGCAGGATCTCGGCGGCGCGGGCGGCGCGGTCCGGTGCCTGTTCGTCGGCGATGATCTCGATCGCCCGGCGGTGATCGTCGTCGAGGACGTATCTCTCGGCGATGGCGAAGGCGGGAAGCGCGTCGCAGGCCGCGGCGGCGTGCGCATTCGCGTGCGGCGCCGCGGCGGAAAGCACCGCGATGGCGATGCCGAGCGCCAGTCCGCACAGGGTTTTCAGGATGACCGCCCGTCGCATGTCCGCCGCCCCCCAGTCGCTATGGAAGGACTATAGCGGAGCAAGGTCCGTGGACAACCGTGCCGGACGCCGCGGCGCCTTACGACGCCCGGTGCCGGCGCTCGACGCTTTCCGGGCGGCCGGGGAGAACGAGCCGCGTGGCGCGCCTTTCGCGTTCCGCGACGACCTTGCCGCGCGACACGACGCAGAGCCGCTCGGCGCGCAGGCGGATCGCCTCGACGGGATTGCCGGCGTCGAGCACGACGAGGCTGGCGCGCTTGCCGACTTCGAGGCCGAGATGGTCGAGGCCCATGATCGAGGCGTTGACGTTGGTCACCATGTCGAAACAATGCGCCATGTCTGCCGGGCTGGTCATCTGCGCGACGTGCAGCCCCATGAAGGCAACGTCGAGCATGTCGGCCGTGCCCAGCGGATACCACGGGTCTAGCACGCAGTCCTGGCCGAAGCCGACGCGGATGCCGGCCCTGATCATTTCCGGCACCCGGGTCATGCCGCGGCGCTTGGGATAGGTGTCGTGGCGGCCCTGGATGACGATGTTGATCAGCGGATTGGGAATGGCCGAGACGCCGGCTTCGGCGATCAGCGGCAGGAGCTTGGAGACGTAGTAGTTGTCCATCGAATGCATCGAGGTCAGGTGCGAGCCGGCGACGCGCCCCTGGAGACCGAGACGCTGGGTCTCGTAGGCGAGCTGCTCGATGTGCCGCGACATCGGGTCGTCGGTCTCGTCGCAATGCATGTCGACCATCAGGCCGCGCTCGGCGGCGATCTCGCAGAGCTCGGTCACCGAGCGGCGGCCGTCGGCCATGGTGCGCTCGAAATGCGGGATGCCGCCAACGACGTCGATGCCGAGGTCGAGCGCCCTGACCGTGTTGCGCATGGCGCTCGGGCTCCGGTAGAAGCCGTCCTGCGGGAAGGCGACGAGCTGCAGGTCGAGGTAGGGCGCCACCTCCTTCTTCACCTCGAGCAGCGCCTCGACCGCGAGCAGGCGGTCGTCGCATGTGTCGACGTGGCTGCGGATGGCGAGCAGGCCCATGGAGACCGCCCAGTCGCAATAGCGCAGCGCGCGTTCCCTGACCGCCTCGTGGGTGAGCAGCGGCTTCAACTCGCCCCACAGCGCGATGCCTTCCAGCAGCGTGCCCGACGCATTGATGCGCGGGATGCCGTAGGAGAGCGTGGCGTCCATGTGGAAGTGGGGGTCGACGAAGGGCGCCGCGACAAGGCAGCCGGAAGCGTCGACGACCCGGCCGGCCTCGGCAGCGAGGCTCGGCTCGATGGCGGCGATCGTTTCGCTGGAAACGCCGATGTCGGCCGTGCGGCCATCAGGCAGCGTGCCGCCCTTGATGAGGAGGTCGAAGCTCATCTCTCGCCTTTCTGGTAGGGGATCATCAGCGCCTTGGGATAGGTCGCGCGGCGGGCGACCAGGACCAGCGCCAGAATGGACAGGACATAGGGCAGCATCAGGAACACCTGGTATGGCAGGACGCCGCCGGCGAGCTGCTGCAGCCTGATCTGGTAGGCGTCGAAGGCGGCGAACAGGATGGCGCCGATCAACGCCTTGCCCGGCCGCCACGAGCCGAAAACGACGAGGGCAATCGCGATCCAGCCGCGACCGTTGACCATCTGGAAGAAGAAGGAGTTGAAAGCCGACATGGTGAGGAAGGCGCCGCCGATCGCCATCAGCGCGCTGCCGGCCATCACCGCGCCCATGCGGACGGCGGTGACCGAGATGCCCTGCGCTTCGACCGCCGACGGGTTCTCGCCGGCCGCCCGGACCGCAAGCCCGAGCGGCGTGCGGTAGAGCACCCAGGCGACGACCGCGACCGAAACGAAGGCGAGATAAGTGAGCGGCGTCTGGCTGAACATCGCCTCGCCGATGACGGGTATCTGCGACAGGCCGGGGATGGGCAAGGGCTGGAACGGCTCGATCTTGGGCGGCGACGTCACCTGCGGCAGGGCGAGGCGATAGGTGAAGTAGGTGAGGCTGGTGGCGAGCAGGGTGATGCCGATGCCGACCACATGCTGCGACAGGCCGAGCGGTACGGTAAGCGTGGCATGGAGCAGGCCGAAGGCGGCGCCGGCGAAGGCTGCGACGAACACACCCGTCCACAGGTCGCCGCCGGAATAGACGGTGAACCATCCGGCGAAGGCGCCGACCGTCATGATGCCCTCGATACCGAGGTTGAGCACGCCGGCGCGCTCGCAGATGAGCTCGCCCAGCGTGGCAAAGATCAGCGGCGAGGCGATGCGGATCGCGGCGACCCAGAACGAGGTGGTGACGAGGATGTCGAGGGCTTCCATCATCACCTCCACCGCACCCGAAACCGCGACAGGAGGATCGCCGTGACCATGGTGAGCAGCGCCGTGGCGACGACGACGTCGGCGATGTAGCTCGGCACGCCGGCGGAGCGGCTCATGGCGTCGGCGCCGACGAAGATGCCGGCGACGAAGATCGCCGCGGCGACGACGCCGAGCGGGTTGAGCATGGCGAGCATGGCGACGACGATGCCCGAATAGCCGTAGCCCGGCGAGAGATCGAGCGTCAGGTTGCCCTTCAGGCCGGCGACCTCGGAGAATCCCGCCAGCGCGGCGAGGCCGCCCGACAGCAACGCCGTCTTCATCAGCACGGGATCGACCGGGATACCGGCGAAGCGCGCGGCTTCGGGATTGTGGCCGACGGCGCGCATCTCGTAGCCGAGCACGGTCTTCTTCATCACCACCCAGATCGCGAAGGCGGCGGCGAGCGCCAGTACGAAGCCGTAGTGCAGGCGCTTGCCGGTGACGATGCGCGGCAGCTGCGCGTCGGCGACGACCTTCGAGGATTGCGGCCAGCCGAGACCCATCGGATCCTTCAGCGCGCCTTCGAGCAGCATCGCGACGAAGAGCAGGACGACGAAGTTGAGGAGCAGCGTCGTCACCACCTCGTCGACGCCGAAGCGCGTCTTCAGGAGCGCCGGACCGAGCAGGAGCAACGCCCCGGCCGCCATCGCCGCGATCGCGATGACCGGCAGCAGGACCGGCTGCGGCAGCGGCAGCGCGCCGGTGCCGAGCACGACGGTGACGATACCGCCGACATAGAGCTGCGCCTCGGCGCCGATGTTCCACAGCTTGGCGCGGAAAGCGACGGCGACGGCGAGGCCGGTGAAGATCAGCGGCGTGGCGCGCGTCAGCGTCTCCAGCGCGGCGAACTGTGAACCTGCCGCTCCCTTGGCGACGAGCCAGATGACGGAAAAGGGGGATGCGCCGGCCGCCAGCACGAGGAGGGAGACGAAGACGAGCGTGGCCGCGATGGCGCCGAGCGGGTAGAGGAGGAGAACGCCCAGAGACGGCGCGGGTTTCGGTTCAAGGCGCATCAGATTCCTCCCCCTCGAAGGGAAGGTGCCGAGCGCAGCGAGGCGGGTGGGGTCGCAACGGACAGGCGCCGAGGCATCGCTGAAACGAGGGCGTGCCGGTGGAGGGTACCCCACCCGGCCAACTTCCCCTCGAGGGGGAGGGAAAGCGGCGCGCCTATCCTCATCACGCCGCCTCCCCTTGGTGTCCCGCCATCAGTTCGCCGAGTTCGGCGATGGTGCGTTCGCCGCGTGCCGAAGCGCCGGAGAGGCGGCCGCGCGACATGACGACAATGCGATCGGACAGCGCCAGGATTTCCTCGAGGTCCTCGGAGATCAACAGGATCGCCGCGCCGCGCTCGCGCGCTTCGAGCAGCCGCCGGTGCACGTAGGAGACCGCGCCGACGTCGAGGCCGCGCGTCGGCTGGTTGGCGAGGATGATCCGCGGCTTGGGATCGAGCGCCCGGCCGAGGATGAGCTTCTGCATGTTGCCGCCGGAAAGCAGACGGATGCGCGAGTCCGGCGACGGACATTTCACGTCGTAGTCGCGGATGATCTCCTCGGCGAAGGCGCGCGCAGCAGCCCAGTCGAGCAGCCCGTGACGGGCGAAGCGCGCGGTGCGGTATTGTTCCGAAATGACGTTCTCGGCGACGCTCATGTCGCCGATCGTGCCGACGGCGTGGCGGTCTTCCGGAATGCGGCCGATGCCGCGGCGAAGTGCCTCGCGCGGCGACCAGGCGGAGACGACCGTGCCGCCGATCTCGATCTCGCCGGTGGTCAGCGTCTCGGTGCCGGCGATCACGCCGGCAAGTGCCGACTGGCCGTTGCCGGACACGCCGGCGAGGCCGGTGATCTCCCCGGCACGCAGGGTCAGCGAGACGCGGTTGAGGCGCGCGCCGGTGCCGCGCCCGCCAGTCGAGACCTCGCTCAGCACCAGCAGCGGCGTCCCGCTGCGCATGGCCGGCACCGGCGGCGACACCACCTCCTGGCCGACCATCAGCGCCGCGAGTTCGGCGCGACCGGTCGAAGCCGTGACGCGCTCGCCGGCCAGCCGCCCGGCGCGCAGCACCAGCACGCGGTCGCTGACGGCCATGACCTCGGCGAGCTTGTGCGAGATGAAGATGATCGACAGGCCTTTGGCGACGAGCAGCTTCAGCGTGCGGAACAGCGCCTCGGTCTCGCCCGGGGTGAGCACGGCAGTCGGCTCGTCGAGGATCAGGATGCGCGCGTCACGATAGAGCGCCTTGAGGATCTCGACGCGCTGGCGTTCACCGACGGTGAGTGCGGCGACCGTGGCGTCGGGTTCGACGGAAAGGCCGAAATCGGCCGAAAGCGCGCGGATGCGGGCGCGAGCCGCGCCGCGGTCGAGGCGCGGCCGCCACAGCGGCGCCGTGCCGAGCGCGATGTTCTCCAGCACCGTCATGTTGTCGGCCAGCGTGAAATGCTGGTGGACCATGCCGATGCCCGCCGCCAGGGCCGCCTTCGGATCGCCGGGATGGAGCGGCGCGCCAAAGGCCTCGACGGCCCCCTCGTCGGCGACGTAGTGGCCGAAGAGGATGTTCATCAGGGTCGTCTTACCGGCGCCGTTCTCGCCGAGCAGCGCGATCACTTCGCCGCGCATCAGCTCGAACGAGATCGCGTCGTTCGCGACCAGCGGGCCGAAACGC
Organism: Rhizobiaceae bacterium; assembly: GCA_905339215.1. Classification (GTDB taxonomy): domain Bacteria; phylum Pseudomonadota; class Alphaproteobacteria; order Rhizobiales; family Rhizobiaceae; genus DUSC01. The sequence goes on along the minus strand of CAJPFN010000035.1, from coordinate 56,506 downwards.
TTGGTGATGCCGGACAGGCGGAGGACGGCTTCGCGCGTCATGCAGGACTTCGTAAAAAGATGAAGGGGACCGCCGGCCGGCCCGGCGAAAACCGCCCCCGCTCCCATATTGACAGCGATCCAAGGCGGCAGGAGGGTATCTGCGTCTTGCCGCGAGGAGCCATCCCATGGCGACACTTCATATCGAGCACCCCATCAAGGACTACCGGACGTGGAAAGCGGCCTTCGACCGCTTTGCCGAGAACCGGGCGCAGGCCGGCGTTGCGGCCACCCGAATCCAGCAGCCAAAGGACGATCCTCATTACATCCTCGTCCAGCTCGATTTTCCGAGCGTCGAGCAGGCCGAACGCTTCCGGTCGTTCCTAGAAACCCGGGTCTGGAGCGTACCGGCGAATTCACCCGGCCTCGCGGGAAGCCCGACGGCGCGGATCCTCGTCGCGCCGCCCGAAACCTGAACACCATACGTATGCGACCCCGCAAAGCGCGGTGATGCGCCGCAGAGCCGCTGCGTCGCACGGGCTTCAGCTCGACTTCGGCTCGTTGTCGTCGATGGCGACGGTGAAGGAGCCGTCCTTGATCGCCGCTTCCTTGGCCGCCACGAGTGCTACGGCCTCGGCCGGGACCTTGCCCTCGAAGGTGCCGAGCGGGGCGAGCGAGCAGCCGCCGGCCTTCATGAAGGAATAGACGCCGTAGTCGTCGGCCTTGAAGGTGCCCGCCTTCACCTCGGCGATCGCCTTGTCCAGCGTCGGCTCGAAGTGCCAGAGCGCGGAGGCTACCACCGTGTCCGGATAGTCCGCCTGGGTGTCGATGACGTTACCAATCGCGAGCACGCCCTTCTCCTTGGCCGCGTCGGAGACGCCGAAGCGCTCGGCGTAGAGCAGGTCGGCGCCGCCGTCGATCTGGGCAAAGGCGGTCTCTTTGGCCTTCGGCGGATCGAACCACGAGCCGATGAAGGCGACCTGGAATTTCGCGTCCGGCGCGGTCTCCCTCACACCGGCCATGAAAGCGTTCATCAAGCGGTTGACCTCGGGGATCGGATAGCCGCCGACCATGCCGATGTTCTTCGACTTGCTCATGGCGCCGGCGATGATGCCGGACAGGTAGGAAGCGTCCTGGATGTAGTTGTCGAAGACGGCGAAGTTGGGCAGCGCCGGATCGTGCTTGAAGCTCGACCCTTCGAGGAAGGCGACGTCCGGATAGTCCTTGGCCACCGCGCGGGCGGCGTCCTCGACGCCGAACACCTCGCCGACGATGAGCTTGTGGCCGGCCTCGCAATACTCGCGCATAACACGCTCGTAGTCGTTGTTGGAGGTGTTCTCGGAGAACACGTATTCGATGTCGCCGCGGTCCTTGGCGGCCATCGCCGCCTTGTGAATGCGGCTCACCCACTGCTGCTCGACCGGCACGGTGTAGATGGCGGCGACCTTGATCGGGTCGGCGGCGAAGAGGCGGGTCGGGAAGGCTCCGGCCGCGGCCATCGCTGCGCCCGCGCCGGCCGTCTTGAGAAGGGTGCGGCGGCTCACGCCGGACAGGAACCTGCTTGCTGGAATGGTCATGTTCTGGGCCCTCTGGCTGGTTGGAACGTTCTGACGAACCCCGTCATTTTTTATCGTTTGGTCAACGTTAGGGGAAATCCGGAAACCCCGCAATCGGGATTCCGCTGCGGAAAGAACCGGACGATCGCCGGATCGAGCGTCAGGACAACGATGTCGCCGAGACGCCGGCCCCAAGCAGCAGAACGTAGGTAACGACCGCCACGAGCAAGCCGCGGAAAGCGAAGCCGACGAAGCGGTACTTCGCCCGATTGATGGCCGAAAGGTTGTCGACGTTGCCGAGGTACTGCTCGAAGAGATAGGCCTGGTCGAGTGAGGCGTTGGCGGTGAGGAAGACCTCGCGGTTGGCCGGCCATCCGCCCCAGTAGAGCGAGGTCGACGTCGCCCGGTGACGCGGCAGGACGACAAGGATGGCGCTGACCAGGGAAACGACGACCGCAAGCGCAAGGATTGCCGAGAGCGCGATGGCCAGGGGGTCGCCGGTGAGGTATCGCTGCAGCTTGAAGACGCCCCGCCCCTCCGCCGAGGAGACCAGGAAAGCCAGCATGAACGTGAAGATGTATGCCGCCTTCTGGTCGGCGATGCGGATCTGGTCGTAGTAGATGTCGTTGATCTTCTTCAGGTGGTCCAGGTATTGCGGCGAGCCGATGGCTCCCGCCGCGGCCGTCTCCGGTGCTGCCGGACTTTTTCTTCTGGTCGCCATGTCCGCCCCTCGCCGTCCACAACCATCTGCCCGATGATTGCCGCATGCACGCCCCGACGGCAACGGGTTCTTGACAGCCAAAGAGCCTTGCTCGCATATCGCCGTCCGAGGGTCGCGTTACATAACATCATGCGCAGGATCGGAGCAGGCATTGCCGCACTTGCGGTGCTGGGAATCGCGCTGCCGGCGGCGGCGGACGTCTTTCCGCGAATTTCACCCGCTACCGCCTCGGTGATCGCGCGCAAGGCGGGCGAGGAGGCGCGCTTCATCGACGTCGACGGCTGGCGTGGCGTGGACATCGCCCAGGAGTTGCTGGTCGGCGACGCGCTGCGGACCAACGCCTACGGCCACCTCGCCGTCCTCTTCGTCGACAACACCCAGATCCGCCTCGGCCGCAACTCGACGATGGTGGTGAAGAAGATCGGCAGTGCCGAGGATACGGTGCTCGGCCTCGAGGAAGGGACGATCTGGGGACGCGCCGAGCGCGGCGACGAAGGCGTAACCATCGAAACCCCCGCAGCGGCGGCGGCGATCCGCGGCACGGACTGGACGCTGACCGTCGAGGGCGACAAGACCTCGCTCATCGTGCTCGAAGGCGTCGTCGAGCTCTACAACGAATACGGCTCCGTCAGCGTCACGCGCGGCGAGGCAGCCTCGGCGCGAATCGGCCAGGCGCCGACCAAGACGATCATCGTCGATCCCGACGACCGCGAGCAGATGCTCTACTACCTGGCGCTGCGCGGCTCGTTCGACTGGCTTCCGACCTCTCCTTTGCCTAGCCCCGACATGCGCGGCGAACGCGCGCGTATAGCGGCGAAGCCGGCGGCGGCGCGCAACGCCGACGACTGGCTGACGCTCGCCGAGATCGCGCACTCCTACGAGGGCCGGGAAGCGGCGCTCGACGCGCTGGAACAGGCTGCGGCCTTTCGCCTTACGGCCACGCAGAAGGCCCGCTACGACCTGGTCGACGCCATGATCACCGCGGCCGAGGGCCGCTACGACGACGCGGCGCAACTGTTCTCGCGCGCCGCGCCGCGCCTCGACGGCGAGCGCCGCGCGGTGGCGCTCTACGCCGGCTACTTCGCCCGCGCACTGGCCAATCCCGACCGCACCGAGGCCCCGCCGAAGGTGAAGGCGGGCGGACCCTATGCGGCTCTGGCCGAAGCGCTCACCGCAGGTTTCCTGAAGGACATCCCGGCGGCGATCGCGGTGCTGAAGGAAGCCGAAGCCCGCCATCCGGACGACCCGACGCTTCCCGCCACCCGCGCCCAGTTGGCGCTGCTGATGGACGACCGCCAGCAGGTGAAGGAGGCGATCGACCGGTCGCTGGCGGTCGATCCGGACGACCCGACCGCATTGGAGGCACGGGCCAACTACCGCTCGGGCATCGAGAGCGACCTCGACGGGGCGCTCGGCGACCTTGAGCGCGCGACGGAGATCGCGCCGGGCTCGACGACCATCTGGAACGCGCTCGGTCTCGTCCAGTCCGCGCGCGGCGCCGACCGGGAAGCGGAAGCGGCGCTCAAGCGATCGATCGAACTCGACCCGCAGGACCCTGCCTCGCGCGCCAACCTGGCGCTCTTCTACCTCGAACAGGACCGCGTGAAGGAAGCCAAGGCCGAGATCGACAGGGCGATCGCGCTCGATCCGGCTTTCGACATCGCACTCGTGGCGCGGGGCCGCTATCATCTGCAGACCGGCGAACTCGACAAGGCGATGCAGGACCTGCTCGCCGCGACGACCGCGAACCCGGCGCACGCCCAGGCGCTGCTACTGCTCGCAGCCGCCTATTACGAGAGTGGCGACCGCGAACCGGCGGCTCAGGCGATGGAGAACGCCGACCGGCTCGACCCGAACGACCCTATCACCTCGAACTTCCGCACGGTTGTGGCGATCGACGACTACGATGCCGATGCCGCGCTGAAGTATGCGCGCGAGGCGCTCGAACGGTCGCGGGCGCGCGGCGGCGTCTACCGGCCGCTCAGCGCCAACAAGAACGCCGGCTCGGTACTCAATGACGCGTTCCGGCTGCAGGGCCTCGACGCGTGGGGCCGCTACTACGGTGCCGCCGTCTTCGACCCGTTCAACGCGACGGGCTACGTCGACATGGCGCTGGCCGGCAGCCCGAGTCCGTTCGTCAATTCACTGAACCTCGGCGGCCTGCCCACCGAGCCGGTCGGCAACAGCGCCAGCTTCTCGTCCTTCTTCCAGGGGCTGATGCTCGACCCGGCGATGCTTTCGGGCCGCTCGCGCAGCGCCAACCTGTTCCGCCGGCCTTTCGTCGAAGGATCGATCGGTGGCGGCTTCGTCCGGACCGGCAGTGACTGGGGCTGGACGACCGGGGCGGAGTTGCAGGCCTATCAGTCGGGCCCGATCCCATGGAGCTTCTACGGTCAGCTGCAATGGCGCCGCACCGACGACTTCCGCACCAGCACGGCGCCCGGCCTGACGGTGCCCAACGTCCAGTTCGACCTCGGCTTCGATAACATCGCCGGCACGGGATACCTGACGGCGCGTCCGACGCCCCACGACCGCGTCGTCGCCTTTGTCGACGTCCGCGACAATCGATCGAGCCTGACCGACGCCGTCGTCGTGCCGTTCCCGCCCGTGCCGCCGTTCGACGCGATCAGTTATGACCGCACGGTCAACGACAAGACAGGCGAGGCCGGCCTCGCCTGGAGCCATACGTTCGGTTACCGCAACGTCGGCAACGTGGCCGTTTTCGGCTCGGGTTTCCGCCGCAACAGCCACGAGGAAGCGATCCTCTTCGCCGATCCGGGCGGCGGCATCGTCCCGGTAGGCGCCCGCGTGCTCGACAAGACCACGCGGCAGAACGCCTACCTCGCCGCGGCGAACCACAGCGTCGGCATCGAAGACGTGACTTTGCGTTACGGCGTCGAGGGCGGCCGCATCGAGCAGAACCGGCGCGACGTCGACACGCTGATCTTCCCCGGCCCGACGGTCATGACAACGGTGACAAACGACGATATCGCGGTGACCATGGGCCGCGCCTATGTCGACGGGCTCTACGAAGTGACACCCGAACTGAAGATCGAAGCCGCGCTGTTCGTCACGCATCTTTCGGGCGACGGCGGATCGCTGACGCGCCTCGATCCCCGCTTCGCCGTGGCCTGGACGCCGACGGAAGGCCACTGGCTGCGCGCCGGCTTCCTGCGCGAGACGTCGGCCGCGAACTCCACCACGCTCGCCCCGATCGGCGTACTCGGCTTGCAGTCGAACCAGGTGCCGCTCGGCATCGGCGGCTATTCCGATACGTTTGCCGCGCGCTGGGACGCCGAGTGGAGCGATCGGTTCTTCACCACTCTCGACTACCAGCACCAGGACTTGACCGGTCTCAGCATTCCGGTTCCGGCGTCTCTGGACACGATCGACATCGCCGAGGGGCGCATCGACCGGGTCAGCGCCACCGCCAACGTCTGGCTGGGCGGCGGCTTCGGCGCCTTCGGCACCGTCGTCTGGAGCGACTCGCGCGACCGGGACGCAACCAGCCCGACCTTCGGCGGACCGCTGCCCTACATTCCCGAACTCGCCGGCCGGATCGGCGTGACCTGGGTCAATCCCGCCAACGTCAAGGTGACGGCGGCTGCGACCTATGTCGGTCCACGCAGCGGCAACGCCTTCGGCGAACGGCTCGACGGCTACTGGACCGCCGATGCGATGCTGACCTGGGAGCCCTTCGACAAGCGCTTCGAGTTGGAACTCGCCGCCTACAACATCTTCGACCAACGCTTCACGGTCGCGCAAGAGACGGCGGGTTGGGGCCGCACCCTGCTCGGATCGCTGAAAGTCCGCTTCTGATGGCCGCCGCCCAGCGGTGGTGGACGGCGCTAGTGTCGGCCGACGCGACGCCAGCGGCACGGGCGCGCACGCGGTTGCGCGGTATCGCGGTGGTCGCGGCCGCCGTATTCGCGATCCTCGCGGCGGCTTCCTTCTCGGGGCCGTGGCGCCTTCTCGATGCGCGCGTCTTCGATTACCTGTCGACGCTGTCGCCGCCGCCGCGCCCCGCCGACGGGCCGTTGATCGTCGCCATCGACGAACCGTCCTTCGCCGAACTCGGCCTGCAGTGGCCGTGGCCGCGCGACATCCACGGGCGACTGGTCGAAGCCCTGCGCGACGCCGGCGCCAAGGTGATCGGCCTCGACATCATCTTCGCCGAGCCGTCGGCGAAGCCTGGTGCCGACGCCGCGCTCGCCGCCGCGCTTGGCCCGGATGTCGTTCTCGCCGCGGACCAGACGCTGATCGATACGCCGCACGCCGTGCAGACGATCCGCGTCGAGCCGCTGCCCGAGTTCACCGAAGGCGGCGCCAGGTCGGGCATCGCCTCGATCGTGCTCGATCGCGACGGCACCTTGCGGCGCATTCCGCGCTATCCCGACGGCTTCGCCGCCGTTCTCCTCGACAGCGGCGGCACGGCCTATGCGCCCCCTTCTGCAGGGGCATTGCTGCAGTCCTTCGGGCCGGCGCGCACCTACCAGACGGTGTCCTACTACCAGGCGCTGGAGCCGGCGGCGTTCCTGCCGCCGGGCATCTTCGTCGGACGGACGGTGATCGTCGGGCTGTCCATGCAGTCCGCCCCGACGACGGAGGCAGGCGGCGCCGACGCCTTCGCCACGCCACAGACCCTGCGCACGGGGCGGCTCGTGGCCGGCGCCGAAATCCATGCGACCATCTATGACAATCTGCGTGCCAACCTGTTCGTGCGGCCGGCGCCGACGGCTGTCCTGATTGCAGCGATCGCGATCGCGGCAGCGCTCGCCGGGCTGGCCGTGCGCCGCGCCACGGGCTGGAGGACCGTCGTCGCCGCGGTCGCCGCCGTGGCGGCCTGCGTCATCGGAAGCTGGCTGCTGCTGCGCTTCGGACGGCTGTTCGCGCCGCCGATCGCGCCGGCGGTCGCGTTTACCACCGTCGCCGCCGCTCAAGGAGCGCGTGACTACGCGGCAGAGTTCAGGCTGCGGCAGGGTATCACCCGCGCGTTCTCGCAGTACCTCTCGCCGGTACTCGTCGAGCGCCTTGCGAGCGACCCCGCCCAGCTTCGACTGGGCGGCGAGCGGCGCACGCTGACGATCCTGTTCTGCGACGTGCGCGGCTTCACCACGATCTCGGAGCGGCTGAAGGACGACCCCCAGCGCCTGACGGCGCTCATCAACCGGCTGCTCAATCCGCTGTCGGCGGTCATCCTCGCGGCGGGCGGTACGATCGACAAGTATATCGGCGACGCGGTCATGGCGTTCTGGAACGCACCGCTCGAGGAGCCGGATCACGCCGAGAAGGCCATCGGCGCGGCGATCGGCATGCTCGCCGCAGTGGATGCGCTCAACGCGGAACTGGCGGCCGAGGCCAGGGCGGCCGGCGAGGTAGCGATCGAGATCCGCATCGGCATCGGCATCAACACCGGCGACTGCGTCGTCGGCAACATGGGCTCCGACGTGCGCTTCAACTATTCGGTGCTCGGCGATCCGGTGAATCTCGCTTCGCGGCTCGAGGGCGAGACCAAGGTCTACGGCGTGCCGATCCTCATCGGCGACGAAACCGCGCGGCGCGTGGCCAGCCGTCTCGCCGTGATCGAGCTCGACCGTGTGCTGGTCAAGGGCAAGACCGAGGCCGCGGTCGTCCACACCGTAATGCGGGATGCCGATGGCGGACCGGATTCGATCGACGCCGAGACGCGCGCTGCGCACCAAGCGTTCCTTGACGATATCTACGCCGGGCGAAAGGCTGACGCGGCAGCGCGGATCGACCGGCTGGCCCGGCGGCTGCCGGCGCTCGCAACCTATTACGAACGGATGCGCGTAGCCGCGGCGCAGCCCCGGTAGCGCCCGCCGACAGGCGGTTCGCTTGGCGCGAACTCAATAGTCTCCCGAAGCGCCGCCACCGCCTGCGGATCCACCGCCGCCAGCCGAGGCGGAGCGGCCGCCGCCTTTGTCGCTCCTGCCCCGTGTCACCCTGACCTCGCCGGCGACATTGGCCAGCCAAAGGATCGTGCGGCGCAGGCGGCTGGTCTTCTTCTTCGGCAGCAAGCCGAAGACGACGAGCAGTTTGCAGACGAACGAAACGACGATCAGCGCGGCTACGGCAAGGAACAGGCCGATGCCGAACATCGTGCCGAAGCCAACCGTCTCGGCCGGCTGTTCCACGGTCCCGGCGAGCGCCGGCACGACCGGGCCGAAGGTCGGGGCGAGATGGACGATGGCGGCGCGCGCAATGCGCATTGGTCAGTCTCCCCGGCAACCGCGCCGGACATCACGCCATGGCGTCGAGCGCCTTACGCTGGCGATGCATCTCGAGGAATATCCGATAGTCGCGGTCGAAACGAGCGCGCGCAGCGGGCTCCGGCCACCGCTCGTTGTTGCCCTGGGCCATGGCGGCGCAGGCGGCCGGAAGGTCGGGATGGAGGCCTGCGGCCGCGGCCGCAAGCATGCCTGTGCCGAGCAGCATGGCATCGGGCGCGGCCGGCTCGACCACCGTGCACCCGGTCGCATCGGCGTAGAGTTCCATCAGGAGCGGATTGCGGGTATGCCCGCCGGTGACATGCAGCGTGTCGATCGCCGTGCCGCGGGCGTTGAGCGTGTCGAGGATGTGGCGGACGCCGAGCGCGATGGCGACGCAGGTCCGCCAGTAGAGCCGGGCGAGACTGTCGAAGGACGCATCGAGGTCAAGCCCGCTGATCACGCCGACCGCATGGGGATCGCCGAACGGCGAACGGTTGCCGTGGAAATCCGGCAGGACATGGAGGCGTGGGGCGAGGTCCGGTCCTTCCTGCGCCCGCAATTCCATCACCCGCGCGGCGATGCTGCGGTGCATCTCGACCGTCGGCTCTCCGCCCTTGCGGTGCCAGGAGATGATGTGGTCGAGAAGGGCGCCGGTGGCCGACTGGCCGCCTTCGGTGAGCCAGCGGCCGGGGAGTGCGGCGCCGAAATACGGCCCCCAACAGCCGGGGAACGGTCGCGGCTCGTCCGACAGCGCCATCACGCAGCTCGACGTGCCGGCGATCAGCGCAAGGTGCCGGTCCAACCCGTCACGCGCGCCGGCCAAACCACCGAGCGTGCCCAGCGCGCCGGCATAGGCGTCGATGACACCGGCTGCGACCCGGCATGCCGACGTCAGGCCGAGCTCGCGCGCCGCGGCTGCCGTGAGAGGGCCGAGGTCGGAACCGACGGGGCTTGCCGCGGCGGGAAGGCCGCCGCGTTCCAGAAGGTCTGCGATGCCCATCGCGGCGAGGAAGTCGTGTTGCCAGCCGCCGTCGGGGGCGAGGTATGCCCATTTGCAGACAAGCGTGCATTGCGAGCGTGCGTCCGAACCCGACGCGCGCCAGGAGAGAAAGTCGGCGAGGTCCCAGAGGCGGCCGGCGCGCGCCCAGCTTCCCGGCAGGTTGCGCCTCAGCCACATCAGCTTGGGCGTCTGCATCTCGGGCGACATGACGCCGCCGATGCGCTCGAGCAGCACGTGGCCCGAGGCGGTGCACGCGTCCGCCTCGGCAAGCGCCCTGTGATCCAGCCAGACGATCGTGTCCCAGCGGTCGTCGTTGCCCATCGACACGCTGACCTGGCCGCCGTCGGCGCCGCGCACGACAAGCGAGCAGGTGGCGTCGAAGGCGATGCCGGCAATCGCTTCGGGCGCGACGCCCGACGCCGCGCGCGCCTCGCGCACGGCGGCGCAGACGGCCTGCCAGATGTCTTCCGAATCGTGCTCGGCGTGGCCGGCGCGCGGCCGGTTCATGGCGATCGGCCGCTCGGCGCGGGCGAGCAATCGCCCAGAAGCATCGAAGATGCCGGCGCGGGCACTGCCGGTACCGACGTCGACGGCACAGACGAAGCGCATGGTCAGGCGATCCGCGGGGCGGAGGCGAGCCGGCCGATCAGTCCCGGCAGGTCGCGCATGTCGGCGAATTCGGCGTCGGGCCGTAGCGCGGCTATCGCAGCGCGGATCGATGGCCCGACGGCGTGCGAGCCGCCGGAGAAGGCGAGCACGCGCATTCCGGCCTTTCGCGCCGCCTCCACGCCGGCGGGGCTGTCCTCGACGACGACACAGGCGGCGGGGTCGACGCCCATTGCCGCCGCGGCATGAAGGAACAGATCGGGCGCCGGCTTGCCTCTCTCGACCATCGTCGAACTGTAGATGTCGGGATCGAAGAATTCCAGCAGGCCGGTGACCTCGAGCGAAAGGCGAATGCGCTCGGGTTTCGACGAGGAGGCGACGCAGCGGCGCAGCGGGATCGCCTCGATCGCCTCGCCGATACCGGGGATCGGCTTCAACTCGCTGCGGAAGCGTGCATTGAGGGCGGACCGCATCGCCGCCAGGTGTGCATCGGTGACGACCAGGCCGAACTCGTCGCGCAGCATGGAGCAGATCGTCGCCATCGACCGGCCGAGGAAACGGTCGTAGGCGAGGCTTTCCTCGATGCTGCCGCCGGCCGCCGCGATGGTCTCGAGAAGCACACCGATCGAGATCGGCTCGCTGTCGACCAGCACGCCGTCGCAGTCGAAGATCACAAGTTCGATCGGGGTCGTGGACAAGTCTTCAACTCCCGATGCGGCGCGGCACGTTGCCAAGGCCGGTAGCGGACCGGCGGCGGCCTGTCCAGCCCGGCCGCGGATCAAGCTTCGCCTCACGGCCCGGCGAGGTAGCGGCGCAGCGTGCTGGCGGTGCCGTCGCGCCACAGTATGGCAAGCGCTGCGGAAAACGCCGCGGCGAACACGGGCGAGCGGCCAACGGCGCCGTAGATGTCGTCCATGGCGAGCCAGACGCCGGGGTCCTCCTTCGCTGTGCGGGCACTTGCCTGCAGCCGGTCCCAGCTGGGGTCGTTGGCTTCGATCGCCGCGCCGCTGTCGGTCGTGCCGGCGCAATATCGGCACCACAGCGCCGATGCGAGCGCGAGCCCGGCAACGCCCTGCCCAGCCTTCAAACGGTCGGCTATGGCCGGCACGATGAACTTCGGCTGCCGGTTGGAGCCGTCGAGGCACAGCCGGCGGATGGTGTCGCCGATGCGCGGGTTGGCGAAGCGCCGCTGGATCAGGTCGTGGTACTCGGCGAGCACGACGCCGGGGACCGGAGGCACGGTGGGAATGATCTCCTCGGTCTCCACCTTCGTCAGGAAGGCGCACACCAGCGGGTCCTCCATCGCCTCGTGGACGAAGTGGATGTCCATCAGCCCCGCCGGATAGGCAATCGTGGCGTGGCCTCCGTTGAGGATGCGGATCTTCATCAGCTCGAAGGGCGAGACGTCGTCGACGAAGGTGACGCCGGCCTCTTCCAGTGCCGGGCGGCCGGCCGGGAACCGGTCCTCCAGCACCCACTGTCGAAACGGTTCGCAGAACACCGGCCAGGCGTCGTCGATGCCGAATTCGTCGAGGAGCCGCCGGCGCTCCCGGTCGGTGGTGGCCGGAGTAATGCGGTCGACCATGCCGTTGGGAAAGGCGACGTTCCCGGCGATCCAGTCGGCCAGGCCGGGATCGCCCAGCCGCGCCAGGCCGACCACGGCGTCGCTGGTGACGCGGCCGTTGTGGGGGATGTTGTCGCAGGACATGACGGTGAAGGGCGCGATGCCCTCGCCGCGCCGCCGCTTCAGCCCGGCGACGATCATGCCGAAGACCGTCTTCGGGCGGTCGGGAGCCGCAGCGTCGGCGACGATGTCGGGATGCGCCGGATTGAACCGGTGCGACGCCGGGTCGATGAAGTAGCCGCCCTCGGTGATGGTCAGCGAGACGATGCGGATCGCCGGATCGGCGAGGCGCGCAACGATCGCCGCGCCGTCGCCCGGCGTGAGGAAATCGACCATCGGCGCCGTCACCCGCGCGGACACGTGGCCGCTGTCCTGCTCGACGACAGTGGTCAGCCAGTCCTGCGCAGCGAGGCGGTCGCGGCCGGCCTTCTCCCCGGCGAAGATGCCGGCGCCGACGATCGCCCAGTCGTGGTCGCGGCCCTGGTTGAAAAGGTCGTCGAGATAGACCGCCTGGTGCGCGCGGTGGAAGTTACCGACGCCGAAATGGAGGATGCCGGCCTTGAGCCTGGCCGGGTCGTAGGCGGGCCTGCCGACGTTTCCGGGAAGCCGGGAGAGGTTGGCGGCGGAAAGTTTAATGCTCATGAGACCCTGATCCTGTCCGTCGATCTTCCCCCTTCACGGCGAGACGTCCTCAGCTCATCCAGTTGCCGCCGTCGACGTTGTAGGTCTGCGCCACGACGTAATCGGCGTCCGACGAGGCGAGGAAGATCGCCATGCCGACGAGATCCTGCGCCGTACCCATGCGGCCGTAGGGCACGGCTTCGCCGACCAGGCGCTTCTTCTCGCCGAGCGGGCGGCTCTCGTATTTCGCGAACAGCGCGTCGACGTGGTCCCAGTGCTCGCCGTCGACGACGCCCGGCGCGATGGCGTTGACGTTGATGCGGTGCTTGATGAGATCGCGGCCGGCCGACTGGGTGAGGCTGATGACGGCGGCCTTGGTGGCGCAGTAGACGGCGACGAGCGCCTCGCCGCGCCGCCCGGCCTGGCTTGCCATGTTGACGATCTTGCCGCCCTGCCCGCGTGCGATCATGGAGCGCGCTACCGCCTGCAGCGTGAATAGGGTACCGGCGACGTTGACGGCGAAGAGACGGTCGTAGCTCGCGCGGTTGATTTCCACGATCGGGGCGAGGTCGAACAACGCGGCGTTGTTGATGAGGATGTCGATGCCACCGGCGCGCTCCTCCACCGCCGCTACGGCGGCGTCGATCGATCCCTGATCAGTGACGTCGAGGCGGACCGCGTGGGCCCTGTCGCCGATCTCGGCGGCGGCGCGCTCCGTGGCGGCGAGGTCGATGTCGGCGATCGCGACGCGCGCGCCCTCGCGGACATAGGCCTGGGCGAACGCCTTGCCGATGCCGCGCGCGGCGCCGGTAATCAGCGCCGACTTTCCGGCGAGCCGTCCGCTCATAACGCGTTCCCCTCGCCGTCGAAGCGGTGCAGCTTCGCCGGATCGGGCGTCAGGTGGATGGTGTCGCCGTGGCCGAATTCGACATCGCCGCCGGCGCGCACGTTGATGGTGCCGACGCCGTCGACATGAACGTGCAGGAACGTGTCGGCGCCGAGATGCTCGGTGACGCCCACCCTGCCCTGCCACTCGCCTTGCGTCCGCGACACGAGGATGTGTTCCGGACGGATGCCGACGGTCGGCGCGCCGTGCCGGGCAGCAGGGGCACCCTCGATAAAATTCATGCGCGGCGAGCCGATGAAGCCGGCGACGAACAGGTTCCTCGGCTTGCGGTAGAGGTCGAGCGGCGAACCGACCTGCTCGATGTTGCCGGCGTTCAGCACCACGATCTTGTCGGCCATGGTCATCGCCTCGACCTGATCGTGGGTGACGTAGACCATGGTCGTCTTCAACTGGTGGTGCAACTCGCTGATCTCGAGGCGCATCGTGCCGCGCAGCGCGGCGTCGAGGTTGGATAGCGGCTCGTCGAAGAGGAAGGCCTTCGGCTGGCGCACGATGGCGCGGCCGATGGCGACGCGCTGGCGCTGGCCGCCGGAGAGCTGGCCGGGCCGGCGTTCGAGATAGGCGCCGAGGTTGAGGACGCGCGCGGCATCCTTCACCTTGCGGTCGATCGCCTCCCTGCTTTCGCCGGCCATTTTCAGCGGAAAGGCGATGTTGTTGTAGACGCTCATGTGCGGGTAGAGCGCGTAGGACTGGAACACCATCGCCAGGCCACGCCGGGCTGGCGCTTCCGCCGTCACGTCGCGGCCGTCGATGGAGATCGTGCCGGCACTGGTATCCTCCAGGCCGGCGATGAGGCGCAGGAGGGTCGACTTGCCGCAGCCGGACGGGCCGACGAAGACCACGAACTCGCCATCGGCGATGTCGAGGTCGATGTCGGGGATGATGGTCGTGGCGCCGAACGACTTCGACACGTTCTTCAGGACGATGTTGCCCATGTCTTCCTCCCCGGAGGCCTATTTGACCGCGCCGAACGTCAGGCCGCGGACGAGCTGCCGCTGCGAGAACCAGCCCATGATCAGGATGGGCGCGATGGCGAGCGTCGACGCCGCCGACAGCTTCGCCCAGAACAGCCCCTGCGGGCTGGAGAACGAGGCGATGAAGGCGGTGAGCGGCGCAGCGTTGGTGGTGGTCAGCCGGATCGTCCAGAACGATTCGTTCCAGGCGAGAATGATGTTGAGCAGCATGGTCGAGGCGATGCCGGGCACGGCCATCGGCGTGAGCACGTAGAGGATCTCGCTTACCAGCGAGGCTCCGTCCATGCGCGCGGCCTCGAGGATCTCGCCCGGGATCTCGCGGAAATAGGTGTAGAGCATCCACACCACGATCGGCAGGTTGATCAGCGTCAGCATGACGGTGAGGCCGATGCGCGTGTCGAGCAGGCCGCCGTCGCGGAAGATCAGGTAAATGGGGACGAGCACCGCCACGGCCGGCATCATCTTTGTGGAGAGCATCCACATCAGGATGTCCTTGGTGCGCCTGGTCGGCGAGAACGCCATCGACCAGGCGGCGGGGATGGCGACCAGCAGTGCCAGCAGCGTCGACCCGACCGAGATGACCACCGAGTTCATGAACGGCTTGAAGTAGTCGCGCTGTGACTGGACCTCGACATAGTTCTCGAAGGTGCCCGACGGGATCAGGCTGATCCCGGCGATCGCTTCCGCCTCGGTCTTGAACGAGGTCAGCACGGTATAGAGGATCGGGAAGAAGATCAGCAGCGCGACCGCCCATGCGGCGATCGTCCAGGCGATCCTGCTCTGCGTCGAGACCCGGCGTGCCATGGTCTTTCTCCTTTACCGGTCCAGGTTCCTGCCGACGGCGCGCATCAGGAAAATGGCGACGACGTTGGCGAGGATGACGGCGATGACGCCTCCAGCCGAGGCGCCGCCGACGTCGTAGCCGAGCAGCGCAGTGCGGTAGATGAGGAAGGCGAGGTTGGTAGAGGCGTAGCCCGGCCCGCCATTGGTCGTGACCAGGATCTCGGCGTAGACGCCGAGCAGGAAGATGGTCTGGATCAGGATGACGACGGTGATGGCGCGGGCGAGGTGCGGCAGGGTGAGATAGCGGAAGCGGTCGAGGAAACCGGCGCCATCCATCTCGGCCGCCTCCTTCTGCTCGCCGTCGAGCGACTGCAGCGCGGTGAGCAGGATCAGCGTGGCGAAGGGCAACCATTGCCAGGCGACGATGATGACGATCGACAGCAACGGATGCTGGGCGAACCAGTCGACCGGCGTGGCGCCAAAGAAGCGGGCGATATCGGCTAGCACGCCGTAACCGGGATGCATGATCATGTTCTTCCACACCAGCGCGGCGACGGGCGGCATGACGAAGAACGGTGAAATGACGAGGATGCGGACGATGCCCTGGCCGAAGATCGGCTGGTCGAGCAGGAGGGCGAGAAGGATGCCGCCGACCACGGTGATGACGAGCACGCCGCCGACCAGGATCAGCGTGTTGGCGATCGACTGGAAGAAGGCCGGGTCGGTGTAGAAGTACTTGTAGTTGAACAGGCCGGCGAAGGAGACGTTGGCCGGATTGAGCAGATTGTAATTCTGGAACGAGAACCACAGCGTCATCGCCAGGGGCACGATCATCCAGACGAGGAGGAGGAGGACCGAGGGCGCCATCATGAAGCGCGCCAGCGTCCGGGTCTGCCTGGTAGCCATTTACGCCTCCATGCCTTTCCGGCGACGGTGGAAATGCGTGACGGGAATGCGCAGCGTCGAGCGGCTCGGGCGGCCCCGCGGCGAAACCGGCGGGGCGGCCGCCCGGGCCGGAGCCCGAGCGGCCAGGGCACCGGGAGGAGCCCTATTTGATGTAGCCGGCGCGGGTCATCTCGCGGACAGAGACAGACTGCGCCTGGGCGAGCGCATCGTCGACCGACATCTGGCCGGCGAGCGCGGCCGAGAAGAGCTGGCCGACCGTGGTGCCGAGGCCCTGGAACTCGGGGATAGCGACGAACTGGACGCCGACATAAGGCACCGGCTTGACGGTGGGCTTGGTCGGATCGGCCGAGTTGATAGAGTCCAGCGTCATCTTGGCGAAGGGAGCCGCCGCCAGGTAATCCGCGTTCTGGTAGAGCGAGGTGCGGGTGCCGGGGGGGACGTTGGCCCAGCCTTCCTTCGAGGCGACGAGGGCGAGATAGTCCTTGCTCGTCGCCCAGGCGATGAACTTCTCGGCAGCGTCCGCCTTCTGCGTGCCGGCGGGGATGGCCAGCGACCACGCCCACAGCCAGTTGCCGCGCTTGCCGAGCCCGTTGTCGGGCGCCAGCGCATAGCCGACCTTGTCGGCGACGGTCGAGTCCTTCGGATTGGAGACGAAGGAGGCGGCGACGGTAGCGTCGATCCACATGCCGCACTTGCCCTGCTGGAACAGCGCCAGGTTCTCGTTGAAGCCGTTGGACGAGGCGCCCTGCGGGCCGGCGTCGTTCATCAGCTTGACGTAGAAGTCGAGCGTCGCCTTCCATTCCGGCTGGTCGAACTGCGGCTGCCAGTTCTCGTCGAACCAGCGCGCGCCGAACGAGTTGGCGGTGGCGGAGAGGAAGGCCATGTTCTCGCCCCAGCCGGCCTTGCCGCGCAGGCAGACGCCGTTGATGTCGGCGCCGCGGTCGGTCATCTTGCGCGCGGCGTCGGCGATGAACTCCCAGGTCGGCGCGTCGGGCATGGTCAGGCCCGCCTTGTCGATCAGGTCCTTGCGGTACATGACCATTGAGCTCTCGCCGTAGAACGGCGCCGCGTAAAGCTTGCCGTCCATCGACAGGCCGCCGCGGATCGCCGGCAGGATGTCGTCGACGTCGTAGTCGGCGCCGAGGTTTTCCAGCGGCAGGAGCCAGCCCTGCTTGGCCCAGATCGGCACTTCGTAGGTGCCGATGGTCATGACGTCGTACTGGCCGCCCTTGGTGGCGATGTCGGTCGTCACGCGCTCGCGCAGCACGTTCTCCTCGAGCGTCACCCACTGCAGATCGATGCCGGGGTTCTTGGCCGTGAAGTTGTCCGTCAGCTTCTGCATGCGAATCATGTCGCCATTGTTGACCGTGGCGATGGTCAGCGTCTCGGCGTGCGCGGCGAGCGCGAAGGCGCTGGCAGAGCACAGGCCCAGTACGAGCGTGTGAAGTCTCATTTCGAATTCCTCCCAACAAGAATGAGCAAATGCCTTGTCGATGGGCAATTACTCATTCTTCGTGATTTAGGTCAAGTGGGATTCGTCGCTGCGATGCAGCATGCGCCGGCGACCGCGCGGCGACCGGCGGCAGACGCGGCGAATTGTTTTGCGACATAACCATTTTTTCGTCTTTGCCTGCCAACGTGTCATGGGGCGATGCGGCAGGACGGAGAGGCCGCGCAAAACGAAGGAACTGCCGAGGTGAAGGGACTTTTCGCAGCGAAGCCAATCGCGTGGATTCGCGACCGGACGCGCGCGTTCGGCGCGAGCCGGGCCGGAAACATTGCCGTCTATTTCGCGCTTAGTTCGCTGCCGCTGCTCGCGGGCATCGCGCTGGCAGTCGACTACGCCGACGCGCTGAACAAGAAGAGCGAGCTTCAGTCCTACCTCGACGGCGCCGTACTGACCGGGGCGGCGGACGCGCAGGATCCGACCGGCGCGGCGAAGAACTTCTTCATGCAGACGACCGGCATGAGCGCGGAGGACTATGCCGACCTGTCCGGCAAGGGACGGATCAAGTTCGTGCTCAACGACAACACGCTTGCCGGCACCGTCACCCAGACCTTCGCCCGGCCGATCCAGTCGGTGGTCGGCGGTTCGCATGTCGACATCTCGGTCGCGGCACAGGTGCGCCTGCGCAAGTCGGCGGCCCAGGGGCCGTGCATCACGGTGCTGGCCAATTCCGGCCAAGCGCTGCTGCTCAACAGCGGTGCGAAAATGGACGCGCCGGACTGCGAGGTCCACGTCCATTCGACCAAGGACCCGGCCTTCATCATGAACGCCGGCGTGGACCTCAAGATCGCCAAGCTCTGCGTCAAGGGAACGAAATACATCAAGAACGGCGGCACGGTGACCAAGCTCGAAACCGGCTGCACCGTGGCGTCCGATCCCTACTTCGGGAAAATCGCCGAACCCACGGTCCCCACCAACTGCCAGACGTCGGGAGCGAAGGACGGCACGACGCATACGCTCAATCCCGGCGCGCATTGCTGGGTCAACTTCAACGGCAACCCGACGATCACCTTCAAGCCCGGCCTGCACATCATCCGCGGCTCGATGAACATCAACAACGGCTCGACGGTGAACGCCGAGGGCGTCACCTTCTACTTCCCCGACCGCGACAGCAAGATCCAGGCGAACGGCGCCTTGACGATGAAAGCGACGGCGCCCACCAGCGGTACCTACAAGGGCATCCTGATGTTCGAGAAGTGGAGCGATGCGGCCAGCAATCCCTGGACGCAGCAATATGTCTTCAACGGCTCGAAGAACGAATATCTGGAAGGCGCCATCTACCTGCCGTTCCGGGACGTCACCTACAACTCCACGACCAATGTCAGCGGCAGCAAGATTTCGATGGTCGTCAACACGCTCATCGTGAACTCGGCGAACTGGAAGTATGAAGGCCTCACGTCAGGCGGGGGCAAAACGAGCTTCTACCTGTCGAGATAGGCTGGACGGCCCGCCAGTGCGGCGTAGCACGGTACTCCACGCCCGCCAGATGTTCAGCTCGCGAGCAGCGCTTCGGCGGTGCGTTCGTCGGTGATCAGGCCGTTGACCAGACGCCGCGAAAGGGCTGCCCGGATGCCCGGCAGCTTGCGCTCGCCCATGGCGACGGCGACGACGAGCGAGCGCTCGCGGGACGGGATCGGCGCAGACGCCACACGGTCGTTGGTCAGCCCCTCGATCAGCTTGCCCTCGCGGTCAAAGGCCCAGCCAACGATCTCGCCGATCGCACCCGCTTTCTGCAGCGCCTTCAACTCGGCCTCCGTGATGAACCCGTCCTTGTAGAGCGGCGCGTCCGGGCCAAGCTCGCCGACACCGACGAAGGTCACGTCGGCGCGGGCAGCGAGTTCGAGAGTCGGCCGCACCATCGGCTGGCCGTGCAGCATCTCGCGCTCCGCGGGCGACGTCGCGATCACCGGAAGCGGCATGGGAAAGGCGCGGCCGCTGATCTTCTCGGCCAGAGCGAAGATGACGTTGTAGTAGGCTGCCGAGCCGTCGGGGGCGATGTTTCCGGTGAGCGACAGCACCTTGTGCTGCGGGCAGTCGACCGGCGACATCTGGTCGATCGCCGCCTTCAGCGTGCGGCCTGTGCCGATGGCGAGCACGATCGGCTCGGGCTGGCGCAGGCGCCGCTCGATTTCCGCGGCGGTCGCCTCGGCGAGGCCCAGCGTCGTCGACGCCGAGCCAGGATCGCTGGGGACGACCTCGACGAGATCCAGCGCGTGGCGCGCGCCGAGCCGCGCCGCAAGGTCGAGGCAGTTGGCGATCGGATGGTCGAGGCGGACCTTGACCAGCCCCTCGCTGACGGCGAGCGAGACGAGGCGCTGCGCACTCTGCCGCGAGACGCCGAGCTTGGCGGCGATCTGGTCCTGGGTGTTGCCGGCGATGTAGTAAAGCCACCCAGCCCGCGCGGCATCGTCGAGCCGCGGCTTGCCGCCATCCTGCCTGCCGTTCACGACCCTGCCCACCTCTCGAACACCCCGCCGCCTAACAAGCACGGCCGGATCGTACGGCGCAACGGCCGCGCGGGTCCGGCACCCGGCCGATCGGAGTTTGACGGAAACCATCGAAATAGGCAATTGCTATGGAAAAGAGCAATTGCTCTATCCTTGGAGCACCCTCGCCGACTGTCAGGCCTTCCGTCCCCAGCCGCCGCCGTTGGCGGTGCGGATGAGGATCTCGTCGCCCGGCCCGACGACCGCGCCGGAGACGAAGGCGTGGTCTTCGCGGCGGCCGTCGCGGTGCAGCACCGAAAGTCCGTTGGTGCCGCCGGTTCCGCCTCCCGCCGACCCCCATACAGGTACCCGGTTGCGGCTGTAGCCGGCCGACAGCACGACGCGGCCGCGAGGACGGTAGCTCACCTCCAGACCGCGCCCGCCCGAATGCAGCCCCGCGCCCTCGCCGCCCTCGCCCAGCCTCTTGTAGCCGACGTCGATGCCGTAGCGCGCCTCGCAGATCTCGACCGGGCAGTTGAAGGTCTCGCCATGCGAGGTCGAGTACATGGCGTCGAGGCCGTCACGGGTGGGGGTGGCGCCCCAGCCGCCCATCTGCGGCTCGACCATGGTGAAGCGCCGGCCAGTGTCGGGATGGTCGCCGGCGATCACCGTACCGCAGATCGAGGCGAAATGGCCGGCCGGCAGCCGCTCCGGCATGGCGCGCGCCATGCAACGCCAGAGCATGTCGTAGAGGCGGATGCGAGTCTCGAAATAGTAGCCGTGCGGCGCCGTTCCCTCGGCGTGGAAGATGGTGCCGGGCTCGGTCACCACATCGAGCGCCCGGAACGAGCCGGCGTTGGCGAACAGCGTCGGATCGGTCAGCGCCTTGAAGATCATCTGGCAGGAGATCACCGCGCCGTCGCGGCTGGTGTTGTAGGGCGCGGCGCGCTGCCGCGGATTGCCGGTGAGGTCGACGCGAAAGCGGTCAGCCGAAATGTCGATGCGCGCCCGCCACACCGCGCCGTCGTCCTGCTCCTCCTCGATCTCGAATGAACCCTGCGGGAGGGCGGCGAGGCCGGCGAGGCCGCGCTTCTCGCCCTCGGCGAAGAGGTCGGCGAGTGCGGCCTCGTAGGCGCCGACCCCGTAGGCCGCGACCAGCTGCCGGATGCGCGCCTCGGCCTTGCGGCCGGCGGCGACCTGCGCCCAAAGGTCGCCGCGGACGAAATCGGGCAGGCGCGAGTTGGCCATGATGATGTCGAAGACGGACCCGATTGGCTGCCCCCGCTCGAACAGCTTCACCGCAGGCAGCCGCAGGCCTTCCTGAAAGATCTCGGAGACATCGACCGCCATCGAGCCGGGCGTCTTGCCGCCGACGTCGTTCCAGTGGGCGATCGAGGCCGCCCAGGCGACGCAGCGCCCCTCGGCGAACACCGGCTGGGCGATGACGACGTCGTTCAGGTGGGTGACGCCGCCATAGTAGGGATCGTTGGTGACGAAGCAGTCGCCGTCGCGGATGGCGTCGAGCCCGTGGATGTCGACGATGCGCTTCACCGCCTTGTCGAGCACGCCG
The DNA here is from genome assembly GCA_905339215.1 of Rhizobiaceae bacterium. Lineage (GTDB taxonomy): Bacteria > Pseudomonadota > Alphaproteobacteria > Rhizobiales > Rhizobiaceae > DUSC01. The sequence continues at coordinate 35,097 of CAJPFN010000035.1, read as the reverse complement.
ACGAAGGTCGGGATGCCGGCACCGGAACTGACCAGTTCGCCCCGCGCGTCGGTGATGCCGGTGCCGACGTCGAGCACCTCGTAGATGATCGGGCTCATCGCCGTCTTCTTCAGCACCGCAAACATCTCGTCGGCGGCCGCGACCAGCGCCGACTGGATGACGGAGACGGTGAAGAGATCGGCGGAGGTGGCGGTCATGGTCAGGTCCGCGCTACGAAAAGATCGCGCGGCAGGGACGAAAGAATCTCCGGCCCGTCCTCGCGCAGGATGACGATTTCTTCCAGTCGGATACCGAAGCGCCCGGGCAGGTAGATGCCGGGTTCGATGGAGAAGACCATGCCCTCCTCGAGCACGGTGTCGGAGGCCGAGGTGATGTAGGGCGGTTCGTGGCCGTCGATGCCCATGCCGTGGCCGGTGCGGTGGACGAAGAACTCGCCGTAGCCGGCGTCGGCGATGACGTTGCGGGCAGCCGCGTCGACGTCACGGGCACGCACGCCGGGCCGCGCCGCCTTCAGCGCCGCCTGCACCGCCTTCTCGACGATGGTATGGATCTGCCCGTAGCCTTCCGGCGGACGGCCGACGACAGCCATGCGGGTGATGTCGCTCGGGAAGCCGGCCTTGCGCCCGCCGATGTCGATGACGATCGCGTCGCCCTCCTCCAGCTTGCGCTCACCGGTCTGGTGGTGCGGGAAGGCACCGTTGCCGCCAGCGCCGACGATCCAGAAGGCCGGCGTCGCGCCTTCGGAGGCGAAGTGGTCCTTGATGATGCCGGCGAGTTCGAGCTCGGTCATGCCCGGCCGGATCGAGGCGAAGGCCTTCTGCATGGCCCGGTCGGCGATGCCGGCGTTCATCTTCAGCCTGGCGAACTCGGCGGCGTCCTTCCGCATGCGCAGCGCGCCGAGGGTTTCGGCGGTGAAGGCGTGCCTGGCATCCGGCAGCATGCCGAGCAGGAGAAGGGCGAAGTCGGCGCGCATGGTCTCGTCCAACGCAACCTTGCTCACCGTCCCCGCCTCGATATCGGCCAGCGCGGCGGCGAGCGCGACGTCCGGGCCTTCGGCGTCGGCCCAGGTGAAGAAGGAGATGTCGGTCGATTCGCGCGTACCTTCGGCATTGAGCACCGGCATCAGGAAGGTCTCCTTGCGCTCGCCGACGAGGAGCAGGCAGGGCCGTTCGTCGGGATGCGGGTGGAAGCCGAGCAGCCAGTCCATGTGCGAGCCGGGCGCGACGGCGACGAGGCCGGTACCGGTTTCTCGCATCTTGCCGCGCAGGCGGGAAAGGCGGTCGGCAGTGGGGTGTGTCATGGGGTCCTCGTCCTGGATTTCCGCTAAGGGGCGAAGCCGCGGCTTCTTTCGGATACCGCGGCGACCGCAATCAGAATCGGCTGCGTCTCACGCCGCCTCGACGACGATGCGGCTGCCGAACGGCTCGTTGGTGTCGAACTGGCCGAAGCGCGCGATCTCGTCTTCCGGCGGGGCTTCGCACGACCATTTGCGGCTCGGCTTCCAGCCGCACTGGCGGCGCAGGACGGCGGCGTATTCGGCCCGCTTCAGCGCCGCGATCGAGGGGTCGATGACCGGTACGCCGAGCCGTTCCTCGACGTCCCTGTAGAAGCCGACCTCCAAGGTGCAGCCGAGGATCAGGGCTTCGGCGAAGTCCTCCTCGACCGCCTTGCGACCGGCCTCGATCAGTCGCCGTTCGGTTTCGGCGTGGTCTTTCTGGAAGTCGTTTACGCCGAGCTCGACGTGGTAGAACCCGGACAGCCGGTGTTCGTGGCCGTGCTCGCGCACCGTCGAACTCATCTGGTGGACCCATTTGCGCCGGCCGACGATGATGCCGAAACGATTCGACAGGCTGGCTGCGATCTCGCAGGAGGCGACGCAGGGCGCCGTCACGATCATGCCTTCCGAGACCTCGCGCGCGTCGTGAAGCGCGGTGTCGTAGAAGCAGCCGATCGCCAGCGCATCGAAGCCCTCGCGGGCCGCGGCGCGGGTGGCCCGGATGATGCCGCGCGTCACCATCGCCTCGTAGGAGCGGTACTCGATGTGAGTGAAGCCGCCCTCCTCGGCCGGCAGTGAGGTGACGTGCACCTCGGTGCCAGGCATCTTGTGCTCGGCCGCCATTTTGGCGAATACCGGATCGTAGGCACCGGTGTGGGCGACAGGGCTGAGATACATGATCTTCAGCGGCTTTTCACGCGCCATGGTCGTGTCCTCCTGTTCTCGTCGGCTTCGCGCGGAGCTCAGCCGGTGTAGCCGTAGACTTCCCGCGCCCGTTCCAGCGTGATCAGTCCGTTGCGGATGTCTTCCGCCACCAGGGCGCGGTCGCGCTGCTTCGGATCGCCGAGGCCGCCGCCGGTGCCGGTGACGACGCGGATGACGTCGCCGGTATGCGTGGTCAGCCCGGAGACGAAGGAGAAGCGCTGGTCGGTTCCGTCCTTGCCGAGATAGCGGACGTAGTTGGGCGAGCCTTCGCGGCCGCCGTCGAGCGCCCAGGGCGGGAACTTCGAGCGCGTGTAGCCGGCGGTGAGGAAGCCGTTGTCGCCGCGGATACGGTAGTCCATGACGATGCCGCGGCCGCCGGCGAACTTTCCTTCGCCGCCGGGCTCGGTGTTCAGTTCCATGCGGTCGACGTAGAGGCCGTTGCGCGCTTCGTTGATCTCGGCGGGGCAGTTGTAGGTCTCGCCGTGGAAGCCGCAGAAGATCGCCGAGTTGCCGTCGCGGCCGCGGGAGGCGCCCCAGCCGCCGATCTGCGGCTCGATGATCGTGTACTGCCGGCCGGTATCCGGGTGGATGCCGCCGATGAAGGTGCCGCACACCGAGGCGAAGTGGCCGGCGGCGAGGCGATCCGGCATGTGCGGCGCCAGGCAGCGCCACATGATGTCGTACACGCGAAGCTCGATCTCGTAATAGAAGCCGATCGGCGCCGGTTCCCTGGCGTGGAACACCGAACCCTCGCGGGTCAACAGGCGGATCGGCCGGAACGAGCCCTCGTTGGCCGGCGAATAGGGATCCGTCAGCGACTTGAAGATCATCTGCGCCGCGACCATGACGCCGTCGCGACTGGTGTTCACCGGGTTGGTCGACTGGTCGGGATTGTTCCTCAGATCGACCAGGAATTCCGTGTCGGTGATGCTGATCTTGACGTTGAAGGTGCGGCCGTCGTCCTGCTCCTCGGAGAGCTCGAACGTGCCCTTGGGCAGGTTCGCCAGCTCCTTCAGCGAGACCTGCTCGCCATAGTCGAGGAACGAAGCCATGGCGTTGGCGAAGGTGCCGACGCCGTATTTCTCTGCGATCTCGACGAGGCGGCGCGCACCGATCCGGACCGAGGCGATCGCCGCCCAGACGTCGCCCTCGAGCACGTCGGGCATGCGCGAATTGACCTTGATGATCTCCATCACCGAGCGGATCGGCTCGCCCCTGGAGATGACCTTGATGGCCGGCAGGCGCAGGCCCTCCTGGAAGATCTCGGTCGCCTCGCCGGTCAGCGAGCCGGGCGCCATGCCGCCGACGTCCGAATTGTGGGCGATGTTGGCGGTCCAGGCGATGATACGGTCGCCGGCGAAGACGGGCATGGCGACGACGATGTCGTTCAGGTGCGTGACGCCGCCGTAATAGGGATCGTTGGTGGCGAATACGTCGCCGGGCTCGATATCGCCGGGCTTGTCGAACTTCTCGACGATCACCTTCACCGCCTTGTCGAGCACGCCGATGAAGGCCGGGATGCCGGCGCCGGACGAGGCGAGCGCGCCCTTCGCGTCGGTGATGCCGGTGCCCATGTCGAGCACCTCGTAGATGATCGAGCTCATCGCCGTCTTCTTCATGACGGCGAACATCTCGTCGGCGGTCGCCTGCAGCGAGTTCTGGATGATCTCCAGCGTGATCGGGTCGTTGGACATGTCGGTCATGACGCGTCTCCTCAGGCCGAGAGATGGATGTGGATGTTGCCGTAGCCGTCGACCTCGGCGCGGTTGCCGGGGTGGATGACGACGGTGGTGCCGGGATCCTCGACGATGGCCGGGCCGGCGAAGGTCATGCCGGGTTCGAGCCTGGTGCCGTCGTAGATCGCCGCCTTGCGCACGCCTTCCAGCGCATAGTCGACGTCGCGGTGGCCCTTCAGCGCGATCTCGGCCGCAGCACCGGTTGGCTCGCGCTTCTTCATGGTCAGCTTGCCGACCTCTGCCGAGGCGACGAGATGGATGCCGACCATCTCGACGGGCGCGTTGAGGCGGTAGGTGTACTCGCGCTCGTAGGTGTCGTGGAACGCCGCCTCGATCTCGGCGAGGCGCGCGTCGGTAACGGCGCCCTCGGCGATCAGCACCTCGGTGGTGTGCTCCTGGTTCTGGTAGCGGAACTTGCCGTAGCGCAGGAAGCGGATTTTCGCCGGGTCGACGCCCTCGGCGGCGAACTGCCGGCGCGCCTGATCCTCGCTCTCGGCGAAGACGGCCTCGATGCCGGCTGCCGCGCCTTTCTTCAGGTCGGCCAGCCGGGTGACGAAGTAGTCGCGGCGCAGGTCCGACATCATCATGCCCCAGGCCGAGAACACCGAGGCGCCGGCCGGCACCACGACCTTCCTGACGCCGAGTTCCGCGGCCAGCGCCACGCCGTGCATGGCGCCGCCGCCGCCGAAGGCGACGAGGGTGAATTCGCGCGGATCGTGGCCGCGATTCAAGGAGACCAGCTTCAGCGCGTTGACCATGTTGTTGTTGGCGATGCGGATGATGCCGCGCGCCGCCTCGTCGGCATCGACGCCCAGCTTCTCGCCGACCGCCCTGATGGCCTTGCCGGCGGCTTCCATGTCGGCGACGATTTCACCGCCGCAGAAATAGTCGCGGTTGATGCGGCCGAGCCAGAGATTGGCGTCGGTGGTCGTCGCCCTGTCGCCGCCGCGGCCATAAGCCGCCGGGCCGGGCATGGCGCCGGCGGACTGCGGGCCGACATGCAGCTTGCCGAAGTCGTCGACCCAGGCGATGGAGCCGCCGCCATTGCCGATCTCGACCAGGTCGACGACCGGGACCATGATCGGATAGCCGGCCGAGGTGCGGTCGCGCTCGATCCAGTAGTCGGTCTTGATCTTCACCTCGCCGTTCTCGACCAGCGAGCACTTCGCCGTCGTGCCGCCGATGTCCAGCGCCAGCACGTTGGGTTCGCCGATCAGCTTGCCGAGCTCGGCGGCGCCCCAGAAGCCCGAGGCGGGACCCGACTCGACCATGGTAATCGGGATCCGCGACACGGACTCCAGCGAGTCGACGCCGCAGTTTGACTGCATGATGTAGGGGCTGCCCTTGAAGCCCTTCTCCTTCAGGCCGCCGGCGAGGCGCGACAGGTAGCGCTGGGCGGTCGGCTGGACATAGGCCGAGAGCACCGCGGTGTTGGTGCGCTCGTATTCGCGCCATTCGCGAGTGATCTGGTGGGAGGAAACCACCGACACGCCCGGCCACAGGCGCTCGACCTCGGCGAGTGCGGCCTGCTCATGGCTGGTGTTGGCGTAGGAATGGAGGAAGCAGATCGCGATCGCCTCGACGCCCTCCTTGCGGAAGTCGTCGAGGATCGCCGGCAGGCCGGAGAGGTCGAGCGGCTTCAGCACCTCGCCCTTGTAGGAGACGCGGCCGGGCAGTTCGCGGCGCAGGTAGCGCGGCACGAAGGGCTTCGGCTTCTCGTAATGCAGGTTGAAGAAGTCGGGGCGGTTGCCGCGGGCGATCTCCAGCGTGTCGCGGAAGCCTTCGGTGGTGATCAGGCCGACCTTGACGCCCTTGCGCTCCGTCAGCGCATTGATCACGACGGTCGTACCGTGGGCGAGGAAGTCGACGGTCGCCGGGTCGACGCCGCCCTTCTCCAGCACGTTCAGGACGCCCTGCTCGAAGTTCGGCGGCGTCGTGTCGGACTTGGCCGTGACGATGCGCGACTCGCCCGTGTCGCGGTCGGTCTCGAAGCAGACCAGGTCGGTGAAGGTGCCGCCGACATCGGTCGCGACACGGATCGTCTTGTTCGCCATCAGAGGCCTCCCCGGGCATTCAGTTCGTTGAGCAGAAGGCAGACGGCGCCGGGCAGCTTCAGCGCTTCGGCGGCCTCGACCCTCTCGGGCGTGTAGAAACCGGCCTCGTGGAGGCAGTTGATGGTGCCGAGCACGGCGCCGCCGACCACGATCGGCACGTTGATGACGCTCTCGCAGCCGAGCGACCTGATCAGCTCGTGGTCGGAGAAGACCGCGGCGATGCCCTCGATGTCGTTCGCGACGAAGGTGCGCTTCTCCCTGATCACCTGCCGCGACCAGTCGGTCTCGTTGGCCGGCTTGGTGCCCGAGACCGGGTAGGCGTCGGGCATGTTGGAGTAGATGCGGCTCGCCACGCCCTTCCTGCCGTCATGGGTCATGACGGTGAACAGCTTGACGCCGACGACGTCGCGGGTCAGCGCCCACAGTGCGTCGAAGGCCTGCTCAGGCAATCTGTCGCCGTCCGCCACGGCCCTGGTAAAGGCGGAATAGTCAGGCATTTGCATCGGTCTTCTCCATGAGCCGGCCGCGCAGCTCCGCCTCCTCGGCGGTGACGACCGGGACTGCGCCGATCAGCCGGCGCGTATAGGGATGCTTCGGATCGGCGAAGATCGCTTCGGTCGGGCCGAGCTCGACGAGCCGGCCCCTTTCGAACACGGCAACGCGGTTCGCCACGTTGCGGACCACCGACAGGTCGTGAGTGATGAAGATGTAGGTCAGGCCGCGTTTCTCGCGCAGCTCGTTGAGCAGCTTGAGCACGCGGGCCTGGACCAGCACGTCGAGCGCAGACGTCGGTTCGTCGAGCACGACCAACTCGGACTGGCAGGCGAGCGCGCGGGCAATGGCGACGCGCTGCCGCTGGCCGCCGGAGAGCGCGGCGGGCGAGCGGGTGCGGAAAGAGGCCGGCAGGCCGACCTCCTCAAGGAGCTGGCCGGTGCGCTCGGCGCGGCCAGACCTCTCACCGATTTCGTGGACATCGAGAGCCAGCCTGAGCGAGGCGCCGATCGAGCGGCGCGGGTTGAGCGAGGACAGCGGGTTCTGCTGCACCAGCTGGATGGCACGGCGATGGACGAGGTCGCGCTTTCCCGGCAGGGCGCCGCCCTTGAAGGCGATCTCGCCCAGCGTCTGCGGGTAGATGCCGCGGATCATGTTGGCGACAGTCGACTTGCCCGAACCGCTCTCGCCGACGATCGCCAGGCACTCGCCCTCCTCCACGTCGAACGAGACATCGTCGACGGCGCGCACCTCGCGGCCGCCGCTGTGGAAGGTCTTCGAGACGCTGCGCAGGGAGAGGAAGGGATGGGTCATCGCGCCACGCCCTCCGGTTCGCCGAAGCCCTCATGCACGACGAGAGGGGCGAAATAGCTTTCGGAAGCGTCCTCGATCTCCGGGATGCCGCCGCCGGTGATGCGCGGCACGGCGCTGAGCAGCGCCCGCGTATAGGGATGGCGCGGGTCCTCGAAGAGCGCGGCCGTCGGCCCCTGCTCGGCGATGCGGCCCTTGTAGATGACGTAGACGCGGTCGGCGAACTCACGCACGACGCCAAGATTGTGCGAGATGAACAGGACCGACGTGCCGTGCTTGTCGACGAGGTCGCGCATCAGGCCGAGCGTCTGCGCCTGCACTGTGACGTCGAGCGCGGTGCCCGGCTCGTCGGCGATCAGGAGCGACGGCTCGTTGGCAAGCGCCATGGCGATCATGACGCGCTGGTTCATGCCGCCCGACAGCTGGAAGGAATAGGAATCAAGCACCCGCTCAGGCTCGCCGATGGCGACGTCGGCGAGCGCGACCACGGCCCGCCGGCGCGCCTCGACGAGGTCGAGGCCGGGGGCGGCGCGTTTCAACACCTCGTGGAACTGGGTGGCGATCGTATAGACCGGATTGAGCGAGGAGGTCGGGTCCTGGAAGATCATCGACATGCGGGTCCCTCGCAGCGCACGGCGTTCCCGCTCCGGAAGACGCGACAGATCGCGTCCCTCGAAGTCGATCCGGCCCGAGATGCGGGCGCTTTTCAGGTTCTGCAGCAGGCCGAGCACGATGCGCGCAGTCACCGACTTGCCCGAGCCCGACTCGCCGACCAGCGCGACGCGCTCGCCCCTGGCGATGTGCAGCGAGATGCCGTGCAAGACCTCGACGAGGCCGGAATAGCCGCGGAAGCCGAGGCGCAGGTCGCGGATGAGCAGCGTCGGCGCCGTCATTGCTCGGCCCCCAGCACTTCGCGCAGCGCGTCGCCGACGAGGTTGAAGCCGAACACGGCGACCAGAATGGCGAGGCCCGGAAAGACGGTCAGCCACCAGGAATCGGGCAGGTACTTCGCCCCGTCGGCGACCATCGATCCGAGGTCGGGCGTCGGCGGCTGGACGCCGAGGCCGAGGAAGGAGAGCGACGAGGCGATCAGGATGACGAAGCCGAGGTCGAGCGTCATCTTGGTGACGATCGACGGCACGCAGTTGGGCAGGATCTCGCGGAACATGACGTGCAGCCGCGAGGCGCCGATGATCTCGGCGGCGAGCACGTAGCCCTCCTCCTTCTCCGATCGCGCCAGGTTGTAGACGAGCCGCGTGTACCAGGGCCACCACATGGCGGTGACCGCGATCATGCCGTTGGTCAGCGTCGGCTCGAGCACACCCATCATCGACATGGCGAGCACCAGCGGCGGGATCGACAGGAAGACGTCGGTCAGCCGCATCAGCAGGTATTCGGTCCAGCCGCCGAGATAGCCGGCGAGAAGGCCGATGGCGACACCGACGGGCACGGCGAGCGCCAGCACGACCACACCAAGGATCAGCGAGATCCGATAGGCGTAGACGATGCGGGTAAAGAGGTCGCGTCCGACAAGGTCGGTCCCCATGATGTAGGGCCATTCCGGCGCCTTGTTGAAGTTGGCGAAGTCGACCACCGCGCCGGCGTGCGCCGGGAACGGCGTGATGAAGTCGGCGAGGAGCGCCGACAGGACGACGATTCCGACAAGCACGAGGCCGAGCAGCGACAGGGGATTGCGCAGCAGGATCGCGAGCGTGCGCCTCATGACGCCCTCTGCGAATAGCGGATGCGCGGGTTGATGAAGGCGATCAGCAGGTCGACGATCACGTTGACGATGAGGAACATCGCCGAAATGATCAGCACGGTGCCGACGATGGCGTTGAGATCCTTGCGCAGGATGACGGCGACGCCGTAGCGCGACAGGCCCGGCCAGGCGAACACGGCCTCGACCAGGAAAGCGTTGCCGAGCATGGCGGCGAAGTCGAGGCCGATGATGGTCAGCGACGGGATCATCGAGGGGCGGAAGGCATAGCGGCCGGCGATGCGCCGCTCGGGAAAGCCGTAGGACTGCGCCATCTCGATGTACGGCTTGTCGTAGGTCTCGACCATGTTGGAGCGCGTCAGCCGCGCCGCCTGGCCGATGCCGGAAAGCGCCAGCGCGAAGGCCGGCAGGACGATATGCCACGCGGCGTTGCCGAACGCGCGCAGGTCACCGGCAATCAGCGTGTCGACCATCAGGAAGCCGGTCACCGTCGGGATCGTCATCGTGTCGGAGATGCGTCCGGCGATCGGGAAGAGCGGCAGGAAATAGGCGAAGGCGAGCATCAGGATGACCGCCCAGACGAAGGCCGGCGCCGAGACGCCGAGCAGTGTGACGAGGCGAACGAGATTGTCGATCCAGCTGTTGCGGTAGCGGGCCGACACGACGCCGAGCGGCAGGCCAAAGACCACCATCATGACGCCGGCGACCAGCACCAGTTCCAGCGTCGCCGGCAGGAACTGCACGATATCGGTGGTCACCGGCCGGTTGGTGTAAAGCGACACGCCGAGGTCGCCGCGCATCAGGTCGGCGACGAAGTGGCCGTACTGGACGACGATCGGCTGGTCGAGGTTCAACCGCTCGCGCAGCGCCGCGACCTGATCGGCCGAGGCGTTCGGCCCGAGCGCGATGCGCGCCGGGTCGCCGGGAATGACCCGGGCGATGGCGAAGATCAGCATGGAAACCCCGATCAGAACGACCAAAGAGGTTCCCAGCCGCTTCGCGAGGAGGCGGACGACAGGCGGCATGAGCGCTTCCCGTGGTGGCGGTGTGGCCGGCGGCCTGGTGCCGCCGGCCGCGAGATCCGGACCTGCCGGCTACTCGTTCATCTCCATCAGGCGGAAGGTGAAGCCCATTCCGTTCAGGCTGAAGCCCTTGGACGGATCGGACAGCGCCGGCACGGAGACCCGCTTGCTCGCCGCGAAGACACCGGTCTGGTCATAGGCGTAGATGCTCGGCTGCAGTTCGCGCAGGCGCTTGCTCACCTCGGTGTAGGCGGCGGCGCGATCCTCCTGCGCGGTGACCGTGCGGCCCTTGTCGAGGAGTTCGTCGACCTTGGCGTCCTTCAGGTATTCCGGCGACTGCCAGGTTCCGGAGGCCGAGGAGTGGTACATGCCGTAGATCAGCGTGTCGGGATCGCCGGTGACGGCGTTGACGAAGACCTGGCTGATGTTGGGCGTGTTCTCGGGCTTCGTCACCATCTCGGTGAACAGCGCCCACGGCACCTTTTTAACTTCCGACTTGATGCCGATCTCGGCGAAGTTCGCCTGCATCAGCAGCGCGAAGCGCTCTTCAAGCGGCACCTCGCCGATCCACGACAGTTCAAGGGTGAAGTCCTTGTGCTGGCACTCGGACAGGTGCTTCTTGGCCGCGTCGAGATCGCGCTTGAAAGCGTCGGCAGCGGGCAGAGAGCCCATCATGCCGACCGGCAGCGGCCCCGAGGCCGGGCTGCCCTGCGAGACGGTGTCGGTGATTGCCACCATCTTGATCGCCGCGTCGTAGTCGAAGGCATTGGCGACCGCGAGGCGGCAGTTCAGGTCGTCGAAGGGCGGCTTGGCCGTGTTCATCTTGACGTAGAAGCCCGAGCCGCCGGATTCGGTGAGCAACTGCGCTCCCTCGGCCGCCAGCGACTTCAGGACCTCCGGCGGCAGCCACTGCGAGGAGATGTCGTGCTCGCCCTGGGCGATCAGCGTACGCACCGTCGCGGCCTCGAGGCCGTAGCGGTAGCGCACGGTGTCCGGCGCCTTCGCCGGCACGCCGAGGAAGTAGTCGGCGTTCTTGGCGAGCACTGTTTCCTGCTGCGGATTGTGCGAAACGACCTTGTAGGCTCCGGTGCCGGCGCCATTCGTCGACAGGAAGGCCTGGCCCCAGTCCTTCATCTCGCCGTCGCCCTCGCCGAGATTGGCCATGACCAGCTTCTTGTCGACGATCGGCAGGCGCAGCAGGGCCGACAGGAAGGGCGAATAGGGGTTGGACAGCGTGAACTTGACCGTCGAGCCGTCTACGGCCTCGGCGCCCTGCACGCCGGCAAAGAGGTAGGAAAGACCCTGCCCGAGCGTCTTCATGCGGTCGAGCGAGAAGACGACGTCCTCCGCAGTGAGCGGGTTGCCGCTCTGGAACTTCACGTCGCCGCGCAGCTTGAACGTGTAGGTGACGCCGTCGGTTTCCCAGCTCTCGGCGAGATGCGGGACGACCCCACCGCTGCCCTGGGCTGAAAGCACCAGCGTGTCGTAAACGTTGAACATCAGCACCGAGTCGGCGTAGTCGGTGGCCTTCCCCGGATCGAGTTCGCCGACGGCGACCTCGTCGACGCGCAGCACCGTTTCAGCAAGCGCCGGGCTGGCGAGGTGCGCGGTCAGGGCGGTGCCGGCGAACAGCGCGGCTGCGAGCGATTTCACCATTGTCTTCATGACGACTTCCCCTTTTTTGTCTTCAGTGGCTTCGGTAGGCTTTTCAGGCTGGCGTTCCTGCGAACGGCCATGCTCGTCTCGGCCGCCCCTGCGGACGGCTCGTCGCCGAAAACGTCCATCGTGCAGGTGTGCAGGATGGTCGCCGGCCGATCGGTGTGGTTCCAGGTCGAGTGGACCCTCGTCGACGGGAAATGCAGCGAATCGCCCGTTTCGAGCACGATCTCCTCGCCGTCGACCTCGACCGTGATGGCCCCGTCGAGAATGAAGAAGATCTCCTCGCCCTCATGCGAAATCGGCTCCGAGCGGTGGCCGGGCGGCTCGTGGATGAGCACGCTGCGCAGCACGTTGCCCGGAAAAGTCGTCGACAGGCGTTCGTAGGTCAGCGAAGCGCCGCCGATGGCGTAGTGCGGGCGCTCGGCGTGGCGCGTCATCGGCGCGGTCACCTTGGGCTGGGCCAGGAAATCGCCGACATGGGCGCCCAACACGCGCGCCACGGCGACCAGTGACGAAAGCGACGGCGTGGTGATGCCGCGCTCGATCTGCGAGATGAAGCCGACGGACAGGCCGGCGCGGTCGGCGACCTCCTGGAGGGTCAGCTTCAGGTCCCGGCGCCGCTGGCGCAAGCGCGCGCCGAGCGGCTCGTAGGCTGCGGCTGGCTGAACCACCTGACGGGCCGGATCGTCCACTGGCGTCTCCGTTTTAGTATATGTAAAAAAATGTTGCGCATCGGCGACGTGGTGTCAACCGCTTTTTTACAAATACTAAAAATTGAGCAGAAACGGACGCTTACGCCGTCGTGACCGGCGACGCGAGGACGGGCCGGTCAGAAGTTCACCTGGTCGCCGCCCTTGAGCTTGAGGATTTCGCGCGCTTCCGCCGGTGTCGCGATCTCGAGGCCGAGGCCTTCGACCATGCGCCGGGCCATGGCGACCTGCTCGGCGTTGCTCGCCGCCAGGCGACCCTTGCCGGCCCATATTGAATCCTCGAGGCCGACCCGGAGATTGCCTCCCATCAGCACGGACTGCATGGCGATCGGCATCTGGTTGCGGCCCGCGCCGAGCACCGACCAGCGATAGTCATCGCCGAACAGGCGGTCGGCGGTGCGCTTCATGTGCATGACGTCTTCCGGGTGGGGACCGATGCCGCCGAGAATGCCGAACACGCTCTGGATGAAGAAAGGCGGCTTGATCAGGCCGCGATCGACGAAATGGGCGCAGGTGTAGAGATGGCCGATGTCGTAGCATTCGATCTCGAAGCGTGTGCCGTTGTCGGCGCAGCGCGTCAGGATCGCCTCGATATCGGCGAAGGTGTTGCGGAAGATGCGCCCGCGCGAACCCTCGAGGTAGGGCCGCTCCCATTCGTGCTTGAAGTCCTTGAAGCGCTCGAGCATCGGGTAGAGGCCGAAGTTCATCGAGCCCATGTTGAGCGAGGCGACCTCCGGCTTGAAGTGCAGCGCCGGCGCCAGCCGCTCCTCGATGGTCATCGTCGCGGCGCCGCCCGTGGTGATGTTGACGACACAGTCGACGCGCTGCTTGATCACGCCGAGGAACGGACGGAATGCCTCCAGCGACTGGTCGGGCTCGCCGGTCTCGGGCTTGCGTGCGTGGAGGTGCACGATCGAGGCGCCGGCATCCGCCGCGCCGATCGCCGCCTCGGCGATCTCCGCGGCGGTCACCGGCAGGTGCGGCGACATCGACGGCGTGTGGATCGAGCCGGTCACGGCACAGGTGATGATGACTTTCCGGGACGCTGCCACGCTTTCCTCCACTGCATTGAGACGGCCCTCCGCCGCCGCGCGAACAATGCGTCGGGAGCAGTGCCGCCTTCAAGCCCGCGAACTGGTCCAGTTCGATGTAGAGATTGACCGCGAAGGGGCGGGTATCAGCGGCGCTTCGCCGGCCGCTGCGTTTCCGGCTTGTCGTTCTCGTCCTCGAGGAGGACGCGCACGGCGGCACCGTCGAGGTCTTCGTACTGGCCGCTGCGAAGCGCCCAGAGGAACGCGCCGAGGCCGAGCGCTCCGAGGAACAGCGCGATCGGGATCAGGTAGACGAGCGTCGTCACCGCATCGCTCCCGCGACGCGGTCGGCGCCAACGGCCGCCGTCTGGCGAGCAGCCTCGCCGCCACCATTGAGCCGCATGGCGTTGGCAATGACGAGCACCGACGACATCGACATGGCGATCGCCGCAATCAGCGGCGTGACGAATCCGAGGATGGCGATCGGCACGGCGATGACGTTGTAGATGATGGCAAGTGCGAGGTTCTGCCGGATCAGCCCGCCGGCCGAACGCGATACGGTCAGCGCCAGCGGAATGGCGGCCAGGCTCTCGCGCAGGAAGACGAAGTCGGCGGCGTTGCGGCCGACGTCGGCGGCTGTCGCCGGGGCGATCGAGACGTGGGCCGCCGCCAGCGCGGGCGCGTCGTTCAGCCCGTCGCCGACCATCAGCACCTTGCGCCCGGCACGAGCCATCGCTTCGATGCGCTCGGTCTTGCCGCCGGGAAGCAGCCCGGCCTCGAAATGCGGGATCCCAAGCTTTGCCGCGACCGCCTCGGCGGCGTCCGTCCGGTCGCCCGTCAGCATCGCCACGTCGAGGCCGAGCGCGCGCAGCGCCGCCACGGTGCTTGCCGCGCCTTCGCGCAGGCGGTCCTCGAAGCGGAACTCGGCCACAACGGCGCCGTCGCGCGTGAGCACCGTCCCGCCGACCCCGGCATCGATCGTCGCGGCGCCGTCTGCGGCGCTCGCCCAGCCGGCGCGCCCGAGCCGATAGCGCACGGCGCCACGATAGGCCTCCATGCCGTAACCCGGCACCTCGGCGATCCGGTCGAAGGCGGTGGGATCGCTTGCGTTCGCCGCGTCGGCAATCGCCCGCGACAGCGGGTGGATCGAGCGGGCCGCGATCGCGGCTGAAATCTCGAGCGCCTCGCGGCCGATCTCGCCGCGATTGACGAGGAACGGCCGGCCGAGCGTCAGCGTGCCGGTCTTGTCGAAGACGACGGTGTCGACTTCCGACAGCCTCTCCAGCGCCGAGCCCTCCTTGACCATGACCCCCTTCTCGAAAAGCCGACGCGCGGCGACGACCTGGACGATCGGCACGGCGAGACCGAGCGCGCAGGGGCAGGTGATGATCAGAACGGCGATGGCGATGGTGATCGCCTTGTGCCAGTCGCCGGCAGCGACCATCCAGCTAAGGAAAGTGAGGAATGCGGTCAGGTGGACCACCGGCGCGTAGAGAGCCGACGCGCGGTCGGCGATGCGGCGGTAGCGCGCCCGGCCGCCCTCTGCCGCTTCCATCATGCGGACCATCTCGGCGAGGAAGGAATCCTTCGCCGCGGCGGTCGCGGTCAGCGTCATCGGCCCGGTCAGGTTGAGCGTTCCGGCCTGCACGGCGTCGCCGGGGCGCACCTTGCGCGGATCGCTCTCGCCCGTCACCAAAGAGCAGTCGAGGTCGGAGGCGCCCGCCGAGACGACGGCGTCGACGGGAATGCGCTCGCCGGCGGCAACAAGCAGCGCCATGCCCGGCTCGATCTCGGCCACCGGCAGGTAGTTGCGCGTGCCATCGGGCGCGATCTGGGTGGCGCCGCGCGCCACCAGCCGGCTCAGGCCCTTCACCGCCACCCGGGCGCGCTCGCGCATCAGATGGTCGAGGGTGCGGCCGATCAGAAGGAAAAACAGCAGCATCACCGCGGCGTCGAAATAAGCGTGAGCGCCGTGATTGATGGTCTCGTAGAGGCTCATCGCGTAGGCCAGCGATACGCCGATGGCGATCGGTACGTCCATGTTCATGCGGCCGTGCCTGAGCACGTTCCACGCCGAGCGGAAGAAGATGCGGCCGGCAAAAGCGAGCGCCGGCAGCGCAATCAGCGCCGAGAGCCAATGAAACAGGTCGCGGGTGGAATCCTCAGCACCCGACCACACCGACACCGACAAGAGCATGATGTTGCCGGCGGCGAAACCGGAGATGGCGACGGCGCGGATCAGTTCGGCGAGGCCCTCGTCCTTGCCCGCGCTTTCGAGGTCGAACAGGTGCGATTCGTAGCCGATCCCCTGCAGCGTCTCGACCAGCGGTGGCGGCGTGCCGCCCGCCCATTTTACGGTGACGCGCTTCGTCGACAGGTTGACACGCGCCTGCTCGACGCCGTCGAGTTTGCACAGTTCTCCCTCGATCGACTGGATGCAGGCCGCACAGTGGACGTCGGGAACGGAAAGGTCGGTCTGACGCACGCCCTGGCCGACGTCGCGGCTGGCAAGCAGGATCTCGTCCTGCGACGGACCCGCCCGCTTCGCCCCGTCGACCTCCAGCGCGAGTTCGGTGCCGGGCGCACAGCAGCTCATTTGAGCACGCCGTTGCTGACGACGATCCGGCGGACGTCGCGATAGGGCTTGGCGAGGCCGGCCTCGGCGTCGATCTCGACGATCCAGATGCCGTCGCGGACGGCCTCGGCGGCACCGAACGTGCCCTCGGCCTCGCGAGCAAGCGTGATCGTGCGGTCCTCGGCATCATAGGCGGGCCGGCGGAAACTGGCGACGACGCCTTCGACCGGAACTGCCGCGCCGGCAGCGTCGACGAGCCTGTAGGAGACATGACCGCCGCCGATGGCGAGCGCGCCCTTCCAGCCGAGTGCCGCCTGGGCGCGGCCTTCTTCGGCCTTGCGGTTGAACTCCTGGCTGGCGACGTAGGAATTCTTCACTACGAGCCCGGTCCAGCTGCGGTTCGCCGCCGTCGCCATCACCAGATTGACGCCGATGACGACCCCGAAGAAGGCCAGCATGATCGCCAGCATGTGCTTGCCGGTGAACTTGCCGGCGGTTTCGCCCCGCGCGCTCATTTCGACTTCCCCGGTGCGTTGAAGGTGGCGACGTACTCGTCCCGCTCGAAGCTGGCCTTGTCCTCGACGACGAACTTGAAGGTCTGCGCCTCGCCGTCGATGAACTCGGCCGGCTGGCGAACGAAGACCTTGATGGTTTTCAGCCGGTCCGGCTCGACCTGGATCGCGACCGAGCGGTCAGCAGGCTGGTCGATGCCCGTGACGGTCATCTCGCCGCCGCGCAGGCCCTGCATGGTGACGATGATGGTGCGCGGCTCGGGGATCATGTTGAGCAGCTTGACGGTGTAGCCGTTGCGAACCGAACCGTCGGAGAGTGTCACGAATTGCGGATTTCGGTCGTGCAGCACATTCACCTCGAGCCGGTCGCGGGTGAGCAGCGCATAGAGCAGCGCCAGGCCGGCAAGCGACCACGCCCCCATGTAGACGAAGGTGCGCGGGCGGAAGATCTTGCGGATGTGGAAATGCGCAAGGCCGTCGGCGAGCTTGCCATTCGCGTCGCGGACCTTCACCGGATCGATCCTGCCGTTGCCGCCTGTCGCCAGTGCCATGTTTGCGTTGTAGTCGTTGAGCGTGGCGTAGGAGATCAGGCCGCGCTCCCTGCCCACCTTGTCCATCACCGCATCGCAGGCGTCGATGCACAGCGCGCAGGTGATGCATTCGAGCTGCTGGCCATCGCGGATGTCGATGCCCATCGGGCACACCGCCACGCAGGCATTGCAGTCGACGCAGTCGCCGACGGCCTGGCCGGCGGCCGCCGCCTTCTTGGCGTGCCGTGAGCGTGGCTCGCCGCGCCAGTCATTGTAGGTGACCGTCAGCGAGTGTTCGTCGAGCATTGCCGCCTGGATGCGCGGCCACGGACACATGTAGATGCAAACCTGCTCGCGCATCAGCCCGCCGAACGTGTAGGTCGTGGCGGTCAGCACGGCGACGGTGATGTAGGCGACCGGCGCGGCATTGCCCACGACAAAGCTCTGCAACAGCGACGGCGCGTCGGCGAAATAGAATATCCAGGCGCCGCCGGTGGCGACGGCGATCGCCAGCCAGATCGCATGCTTGACGACGCGCTTGACGATCTTGCCGACGGTCCATGGACCGGCGTCGAGCTTCATGCGCGCGTTCCTGTCGCCCTCGACGGCCCGCTCGACGACCAGGAACAGGTCGACCCAGACCGTCTGCGGACAGGTGTAGCCGCACCATGCACGCCCGACCGTCGACGTGATCAGGAAGAGGCCGATGCCTGCCATGACGAGAAGGCCCGCGACGAAGTAGAACTCCTGCGGCCATATCTCGATCGGGAAGAAGTAGAACCGGCGGTTGGCGAGGTCGACCAGCACCGCCTGGTCGGGCGCATAGGGACCGCGGTCCCAGCGCAGCCACGGCGTCAGGTAGTAGATGCCGAGCGTGATCGCCATGACCAGCCACTTGAAGCGGCGGAAATTGCCGGATGCGCGCTTCGGGAAGATCTTCTTGCGTGCAGCATAGAGGGGCTGGCGCACCTTTGCCGAATTGACGGCCTCTGCATCCAGCCTTTCGACGTCGGCTTCGTTCAGCATTCCGGTCTCCGGCAGGTTCCACTCGGCTCAGCAAAGCGACGGATGGCGGGGGGCCTTGGCGTCGGAGATTGCATTGCCGCCCCTTGGTGCAGGAAATGCCAGCGGGTCGCGTTGATTCAGGTCAAACATAGAAAACACGGCTATTTTACCCGCGGACGAGAGGCAATGAAAGCAGAAGGCCCGGCATTGCTGCCGGGCCTTTGCGCTGAGCGGGTTGAGGGTGGGAAGAAGCTTCGACCCCCCGGCAAAAGCCTATTCCCCGCCGCCCAGCGAATGGACGTAGACCGCCAGTTCCTTGACGTTGGTGTCGCCGAGGCGTCCGCCCCAGGCCGGCATCACGCCGTGCTTGGGCGCCTTGACCTGGGCCGCGATCGCCGCCTCGCCCTCGCCGCGGAGCCAGATGGCATCGGTCAGGTTCGGCGCGCCGAGGTCGCGATTGCCCTTGCC
The DNA here is from genome assembly GCA_905339215.1 of Rhizobiaceae bacterium. Classification (GTDB taxonomy): domain Bacteria; phylum Pseudomonadota; class Alphaproteobacteria; order Rhizobiales; family Rhizobiaceae; genus DUSC01. The sequence continues at coordinate 16,573 of CAJPFN010000035.1, read as the reverse complement.
GTCGTCGCCGTGGCAGGCGGCGCAATTGTCGGCAAAGACAGTCTTGCCCGGCTCGACCATCGCCGGGTCGGCAGCGGCGGCGCCCGAAAGCGTGGCCACATAGGCGCTGACCTGCGCGACCTGCGTCGCGTCGATGATTTCGCCGAAGGCCGGCATCTCGGACACGCGGGTGTCGGCATCGTCGGCGAAGCGGACGCCGTGCAGGACCGTCTGGTAGATCTGGTCGGCAGTGCCGCCCCACAGCCAGTCGTCGTCGTTGAGGTTCGGATAGCCGACCGAACCCTGGGCTCCCGAACCGTGGCACTGGACGCAGTTCACCTTGAAGGCGGCCGCGCCGGCAGCGATGGCGAACTGGCGCAGCGCGTCGTCCTTGATGATCTCGTCGACGCTCTTGGTGCTGACCGCCGCGACGTACTGCGCCTTGCCGGCTTCCGCTGCCGCCAGTTCGGCCTTGACGTCGGCGCGGCTGGAATAGCCGAGCAGGCCGGTGGTCGCCGACGTCAGCATCGGCCATGCCGGATAGGCGACGGTGTAGGCCAGCGCCCAGACGATGGTGGCGTAGAAGGTCCATACCCACCAGCGGGGCAGCGGATTGTTCAGTTCGCGGATACCGTCCCACTCGTGGCCGGTCGTGGCGACGCCTGTCGCCTCATCGATGTGCTTCTCGGTCATGACTCAGTCTTCCTTGAGCGGGATTTGGGCCGCATCGTCGGCGATCTTTCGACTGCCGGGGCGGAACGCGAAGAGCACGACGCCGACGAAGAAGAGAGCCATGAAAAGCAGGCCCCAACTGTCCGCGAAGGTGCGCATTGCGGTGTAGGTTTCCATCGCGCCCTCCTCAGCGGTAGCCGGCGGCTTCGTCGTAGGTCGAGAAATCGACCAGCGTGCCGAGCATCTGCAGGTAGGCGACCAGCGCGTCCATCTCCGTCAGGCGCGCCGGGTTGCCGTCGAAGTCGCCGAGCTTGGCCTTCGGGTAGCGGGCCTCGACGCCGGACGTGTCTGCGTTCGGGTCGGCCTGCGCCGCCATGTCGGCTTCGGCGTTGGCGATCATCTCCTCGCTGTAGGGTACGCCGAGCAGGGACTGCGCCGACAAGTGGGTCGAGAAGTCCTTCACCTTCAGGTCGCTGTTGAGGAGGAACGAGTAGCTGGGCATGATCGATTCCGGCACGACCGAGCGCGGCTCGATCAGATGCTGGACGTGCCACTCGTTGGAGTAGCGGTCGCCGACGCGGGCAAGGTCGGGGCCGGATCGCTTCGACCCCCACTGGAATGGATGATCGTACATCGATTCCGCCGCCAGGCTGTAGTGCCCGTAGCGCTCCACCTCGTCGCGGAAGGGCCGGATCATCTGCGAGTGGCAGACGTAGCACCCTTCACGGATGTAGATGTCGCGCCCGGCGAGCTCGAGCGGCGAGTAGGGCCGCATCCCGTCCACCTTCTCGATGGTGTTCTCGAGGTAGAACAGGGGCGCGATCTCGACGATGCCGCCGACGGTGACGACCAGGAAGGAAGCCGCCAGCAGAAGCGTGGCGTTCTTCTCCAGGACTTGGTGTTTATCCATCAAAGCCATGTTAGCGCTTCCTTACTCGGCAGCCTGCAGGGCGGGGGCGGCGCCGGGCATCGGCTCCTCCTCGCGCTGATAGCCAAGGATTGTCATCGTGATGTTCCAGGCCATGACCAGGGCGCCGGTCAGGTAGAGAAGGCCGCCCACGGCACGCAGGACATAGTAGGGGTGCATGGCCGCGACGGTTTCGGCGAACGAGTAGACCAGGAAACCCTGCTCGTCGTACTCGCGCCACATCAGGCCCTGCATGATGCCCGACACCCACATCACGGCCGCGTAGACGACGATGCCGAGGGTAGCGAGCCAGAAGTGCCAGGTGACCAGCCGCAGCGAATAGAGGCGCTGCCGGTTCCACAGCTTCGGCACCATGTAGTAGATCGCGCCGAACGAGATCATGCCAACCCAGCCGAGCGCACCCGAGTGGACGTGGCCGATGGTCCAGTCCGTGTAGTGCGACAGCGAGTTGACCGCCTTGATCGACATCATCGGACCCTCGAAGGTCGACATGCCGTAGAAGGCGATGGCGAGAACCATCATGCGGATGATCGGATCGGTGCGGATCTTGTCCCAGGCGCCGGACAGCGTCATCAGGCCGTTGATCATGCCACCCCAGGAGGGCATCCACAGCATGATCGAGAACACCATGCCCAGCGTCTGCGCCCAGTCGGGCAGCGCCGTGTAGTGGAGGTGGTGCGGACCCGCCCAGATGTAGAGGAAGATCAGCGCCCAGAAGTGGACGATCGACAGCCGGTACGAATAGACCGGACGCTCGGCCTGCTTCGGTACGAAGTAATACATCATACCGAGGAAGCCCGCGGTCAGGAAGAAGCCCACCGCGTTGTGGCCGTACCACCACTGGGTCAGCGCGTCCTGCACGCCGGCAAAGGCGGAATAGCTCTTGATGCCGAGGAACGAGACCGGGATCGCCAGGTTGTTGACCACGTGCAGCATCGCGATGGTCACGATGAAGGACAGGTAGAACCAGTTGGCGACGTAGATGTGGGGTTCCTTGCGTTTCAGGATCGTGCCGAGGAAGACCAGCAGATAGGCGACCCAGACGATGGTGATCCACAGGTCGACGTACCATTCAGGCTCGGCGTATTCGCGGCCCTGGGTGATGCCCAGGAGGTAGCCGGTCGCGGCCATGACGATGAACAGCTGGTAGCCCCAGAAGACGAACCACGGAAGGCCGCCGCCGAACAGGCGCGCCCGCGTCGTGCGCTGGACCACGTAGAAGGACGTCGCGATCAGCGCGTTGCCGCCGAAGGCGAAGATCACCGCCGAGGTATGCAGCGGCCGCATGCGCCCGAAGTTGAACCAAGGTTCGATGTTCAAGTCCGGATAGGCCAGCTGCAGGGCGACGACGACGCCGACCAGGAAGCCGACCACGCCCCAGAACATGGTCGCGATCGCGCCATAGCGGATCGGATCGTCCATGTAGAAGGATTCTTCGCCGCCGGCTGTCGCAGCCGCGCCGAATCTGGTGTTGCGGAGCAGGACGATGACCGTGCCGGCAAGCACGACCGTCAGGATCCACATGTGAGCCTGGAACAGCTCGTCCCTTGCGAGTGCGGCAGCAACCACTGCCAGGAAGGTCGCAAGACCCACCCCTACGATCGCGGTACCGTGTTTCATTGATTATCCCCGACGCGAATTCGTTTCGAAGGCCCGCCATATGGAGCGGCCCGTGCGTTGTTTTCTTCCTCGGGTAAATATCCGCCTTGATCCAGGTCAAAGCCGGTCATCGTACCCTTGGCCAGTGTTTGCCAATCCACAGTCGGGAGGGACAATTGTCCGCGAAGGAAGTTTGGATGGCTTCAGCTTACGACACGTCCGGCGAGGATGGTGCCGGGCCGTCGGCCGCGGCCTCCCCGGCGGCCAGGATCGCCGTGATGCGTCGCGCGCACGGCGAGAAGCTCAGGGTTTGCGGCGCGCTGGAGGAGATCGCCGACGCCCTGCCCGATCGCGTGGACCGGCTGATGTGCGTGTCCGTCGCGAGCACGCTGCTGCCCATGCTGAGGAACATCCACCGCTACGAGGAAGAGGTCATCTTTCCCGCCTACGCGGCCGCGACGGCGGATATGCAATGCGTCGAAAGGCTGAAGGCCGAACACGTCGAGGACGAGTGCTTCGCCGACGAACTGACCGAGGCGCTGATGACGATCGGCCATGGCGCGGCCGTCGCCAATCCCGAGGCGCTCGGCTTCATGCTGCGCGGCTTCTTCGAAACGATCCGCCGCCATGTCGCCTTCGAGCGCGACCACATCCTGCCGGCAATTGCCGGAGCGCCGGAAGTCTCCCCGGAAAACGGTCCGGCACGGCAATAGGCCTCTCCGCTGTCCGCGGACGGCCCGATCGGCGCGTTCAGATTCCCGAGCGCCGCTCGAGCCGGGTGATGTCCCTGACGACGACGTGCCGGTTATTCTCGATCTGGATGACGCCGTCGATGCGCAGCTTCGTCAGCTGGCGGCTGACGGTCTCGATGGTCAGGCCGAGAAAATCGGCAATGTCGGCACGCGTCAGCGGCAGGTCGAAGGTCGCCTGCTTGTGGTCGGCGGCGGCCGGATCGATGTTGCGTGCGATCAGGAGCAGGAAGCTCGCCACCTTCTCCGAGGCCGTCTTGCGCCCCAGCGTGACCATCCAGTCGCGTGCCTCGTCGAGTTCCTTCAGGGTCTGCTGAAGCAGCTTGTGCTCGAGGCCCGGCGATTCGCGGATCATCCTGTCGATGACCCCCTTGGGGAAGGTGCAGGTGAGCACTTCGGTCGCCGCTTCGGCGTTGATCGAACTCTCGGAACGAAACGGCCGCCCGAGGAAATCCGGCGCAAACTGCAGGCCGACGATCTGCTGGCGCCCGTCGGAGAGCATCTTGGTCAGCTTGACGACGCCGGCGAGGATGTTCGAGTAGCTGTCGACCTTCTCGCTGTCGCCGACGAGTTCCATGCCCGGCTCGAGGGTGAGCTTGGACGAATGCTTGGATAGCGTTAGCAACTGGTGCGGCTCGAGCGCGCCGCAGACGCCGCGATGGCGCGCCTCGCATGCCTGGCAGACCACCGGCGTGTCCGAGTTGTGAATGTCCTGGCGCAGGTTCATTGCGTCCGTCCGTGGGGGCTCGTCATCCCTTCTAACCTTTTGCAGTGCAAAAATCTTGCGTCAGTTTGTCCTCGTGCCCGATTCTTGATCGAAATCAACATGCGCGGTCCTCATCCCAGCTATGCGGATGGCATGACAACGACCCCCGAAGTTGCACTATCCGACCGGCTGTCTGCGCAGGTGCCGCGCTACACCAGTTATCCGACCGCGCCGCACTTCCATCCGGGCGTGGCCTCCGAGACCTATCGCCAATGGCTCTCGGCCCTGCCCGCCGGCACCGGCATCTCGCTCTACCTGCATATCCCCTATTGCGACCGCCTGTGCTGGTTCTGCGCCTGCAACACGCGGCAGACCCGCCAGTACGGCCCGGTGACGCGCTATCTCGCAGCGCTGCACAAGGAGATCGACACGGTCGCCGCGCTCGTCGGCCCAGCCATCCGGGTGCGGTCGGTGCATTTCGGCGGCGGCTCGCCGACGATGCTCCTGCCGGCGGACATCGTCGCCCTCGACCGGCGGCTCCGCCAGGCCTTCGACTACGCGGCGGACGCCGAGATCAGCGTCGAGATCGAACCGAACGACATGGACGAGGCGCGCTTCGACGCGCTCGCGGCGATCGGCATGACCCGCGTCAGCCTGGGCGTGCAGGACTTCGACCCCAAGGTGCAGGCCGCGATAAACCGCGAGCAGAGCTTCGAACTCACCCGCAGCGCCGTCGAAGGCGCGCGCTCGCGCGGCGCCCGCTCCGTCAATCTCGATCTCGTCTACGGCCTGCCGCACCAGACCGTCGCCAGCGTCGAGGCGACCGTGCGCCAGGCCCTTCAGCTCCGGCCGGACCGTATCGCCCTGTTCGGCTACGCCCACGTGCCATGGTTCAAGAAGCACCAGACCATGATCGACGAAGCCTGGCTTCCGGACGCGCGCGAACGCTTCGCCCAATCGACCAGGGCCGGCGAGGTGATCGTCGAAGGCGGCTACGAGGCGATCGGCCTCGACCATTTCGCCCTGCCCGGCGACAGCCTGGCAGTGGCGATGCGCACCGGGCGCATGCACCGCAACTTCCAGGGCTACACCGACGACGACGGCGAAGTGCTGATCGGCCTCGGCTCGTCCTCGATCGGACGGCTGCCGCAAGGCTACATCCAGAACAACCCGGCCACCGGCGAATACGAGCGACAGGTCGGCGAAGGCGGCCTCGCCGTATCGCGCGGCTATGCCTTCTCCGAAGAGGATCTCGCCCGCGGCTGGGTCATCGAGCGGCTGATGTGCGACTTCGCCTTCTCGCCGGCCGAACTCGCCCGGCTGTTTCCGGCCCACGCGCCCGGCATCCTCGCCGACGCGCGCAGGCTCGCCGGGGACGATCGCGGCGCGGTCTTTGCCGAGGAGCATGACCGGTTCGTCGTGACGCCCGAGGGGCGGCCCCTCGTACGAACCGTAGCGGCCGGCTTCGACACCTTCCTCCGGACCGGCAAGGCCCGCCATTCGGCGGCCGTCTGAACCCGCTAAGGCAGCGCTGCCTCCGCCCGCAGGGCAACCCGGCGGCGCACCGTCAACCCAAAATCCACCCTCCAGGAAGCAGGAACGCTGACCATGAACCACTACCACGCCATCGTCTGGCTCGATCACCGTGAGGCGAAGGTCTTCTTCTTCGACCGGGACAACGTCGAGGCACACAGCCTGGCCACCAAGATCCCGCACCACCAGATGCACAACAAGAGCGGCAGCCTGACCGGCAAGCGCTCGTCGGTCGACAGCGCCTACTACCACGAGATCGTCAAGGCGCTGGAGCCGGCGCAGGAATGGCTGATCACCGGACCCGGCTCGGCGAAGCTCGAACTGGTCAAGCACATCCATGCCCACGACGCCCATCTTGCCGATCGGCTCATCGGCATCGAGACATCGGACCATCCAAGCGACGGACAACTCGTCTCCCACGCGCGGGCCTACTTCCGCGCCGCGGACCGCATGCTCCCGTAGCGTATTCCCTCCGGACGCGCGGCTTTACATTTCTTTACAAAGCGCGCGAACCGGCGAAACCTTGTCCTCCTAGCCTGGCGTCATGGCAGCGATGTCCGCTGCGGACGAAAGGAAAAGGACAATGGAACAGGAAAACCAGACTTCGACCGCCGCAACCCCGGCCAAGACCCCGTGGGGACGCCGGATCGTCATCGGCGGTCTCGCCGCGGCGGCGCTCGCCGGCGTCGGCCTCGCTGCCGCGACCAGCGGCGAGTTCGGCCGCGGCATGGGCGGCCAGGGCTGGGCCATGGACGGCCACGGCTGGGGCAAGGGCGGGCCCGGGATGCACGCTTCGATGGGCCGCGGCTTCGGCGAGCGGGGTCTCGAACGCATGCTCGACGGCATCGATGCGACGCCGGAACAGGCGGACAAGATCCGCGCCATCGTCGACGCAGCGCGCGACGACCTGGCGCCGGCCATCGACGGCATGCGCGACACCCGCGACAAGGTCGCCGAGATGCTCGGGGCAGCCACCATCGACCGCGCAGCGGCCGAGACGCTGCGCGCCGAGCGCGTGGCGGCGATCGACCAGGCCTCGCGCCGCCTGACGACCGCCATCCTCGACGCGGCCGAAGTGCTGACGCCGGAACAGCGGGCCGAACTCGCCGACCATTTCAAGGAGCGCGGACGCCACGGTCGGTGGTAAGGGTAGGGCCGACGGCCCGCGGAGATCGGAAGGCATGGCGGAACAGGTTCTCATCGTCGACGACGACACGCGCCTGTCCGCCATGCTCGCCGACTACTTTTCCGGCAACGGCTACACGGTGCGAACCGCCGCGACGGCGACGGCGGGGCTGAACGCGATCGACCGCGACCGCCCGGACGCGGTCATCCTCGACGTCATGCTGCCCGACCTCGACGGGTTCGAGACCTGCCGCCGCATCAGGACATCTTCGTCGGTCCCGGTCCTCATGCTGACGGCGAAGGGCGAGGAGACCGACCGCATCGTCGGGCTCGAGATCGGCGCCGACGACTATCTGCCGAAGCCCTTCAACCCGCGCGAACTGCTCGCCCGCCTGCGCGCGGTCCTGCGGCGCGGGCGGCCCGGCCAGGACGCGCCACGCACCATGCGGTTCGGCACCCTGGAGATCGATCCCGGTTCACGCTCGGTACGTATCGACGGGCGCGACTGCACCATGACCAGCCACCAGTTCGACCTTCTCGTCGCTCTCGCCGAAAACGCCGGGCGGATCCTTTCGCGCGACCAGTTGATGGACCTTCTGAAAGGCGAGGAACTGGAGGCTTTCGACCGCTCGATCGACGTCCATATCAGCCGCATCCGGGCCGCGATCGAGCCGGACCCGAAACACCCGCGGCGCATCATCACCGTTCGCGGCGCGGGCTATGTCTTCGCCCGCCAGCAGGACGACGTGAAATGACCCGCCTGCGGCTGCGCGGCAGCCTCTTCCTCAAGATCTACATGACGCTGCTGGCCAGCCTCGCTGTCGTCGCGGTCGTGAGCGCGGTCTTCGTCCGCCTCGGCCAGGACGAGCAGGACAGCGGCTGGCGCGAGCGGCGCGACCATTTCGTCGCCGCCATGCTGCCACCCGACGCGCCCCTCGCCGAGACCCAACTCGTGCTCGAGCGGTTCGCCGCAGCGATCGAGGGCGAGGTGTTCCTTGTTGGTCCGGACGGCGTGCCGATCGCCAGAGCCGGTCACCTTCCGCCGCCGGATCGCGGCCGCGACGGCCGCCGCTGGCGCGAGCGCGAGGACTTTCCGCTCGAGATGCGCCTTCCCGACGGGCGCCTGCTCGTCGTGCGTTCACGAATGCCGTTCGGCCCCGTCGGACGGAGCCCGCTCCTCTACATGGCGCTCATCGCGGCGGCCATCGGGCTGGCCGCGTATCCGGTGGTCCGCCACCTGACGCGTCGGCTCGAGCGGCTGAGGCGCGGCGTCGAGACGTGGGGCGGCGGCAAGCTCTCGACGCGCGTCGACGACAGCGGCAGCGACGAGATCGCCGCCGTGGCGCAGACCTTCAACAAGGCCGCCGCGCAGATCGAGCACATGCTCGAGGCGCACCGCGCCCTTCTTGCCAACGCCAGCCATGAGCTCCGCTCCCCGCTGGCGCGGCTGCGCATGGCCATCGACCTGTTCGAACAGACCGGGGACGTGCGCACGCGCGACGAAATCGTGCGCAACCTTGCCGAGCTCGACTCGCTGGTCGAGGAGATCCTGCTTGCCAGCCGGCTCGACCATGTCGACGGCCTCGACCACAAGGAGCCGGTCGATCTCCTCGCCGTGGTCGCCGAGGAAGGCGTCCGCTCGGGCGTTGCCGTCGACGGCGTCAGTGCAACCGTCGCGGGAGATCCGCGGCTGCTGCTGCGGCTGGTACGCAACCTGATGCAGAATGCGTTGCGCCACGGCGCGCCTCCCGTCGAGGCGCGGGTCGAGCGCGACGGTAACCGGGTGCGCCTCAGCGTGCGCGACCATGGCGCGGGCGTCCCCGACGGCGAGGGCGAACGCGTGTTCGAGGCGTTCTACCGACCTTCCGGGCGCAGCGAATCGGGCGGCGGATGGGGTCTCGGCCTGTCGCTGGTCCGCCAGATCGCCCACCACCACGGTGCCACCGTTCGCCATGAGAGCCCCGCCGGCGGCGGCGCGCGGTTCGTCGTCGAATTTCCGGCTTCCCCGGCGTGACGGGATCTGGCCTACCGTTTCGGCACGCCTTTTGACTTGCGACCGGCGCGCGAATTCAGCAAAGTTCCGGTTGCGATGAATATTGGCGGCGGGCGATGAGCGGTATGCACAACGACCAACCTTCAGCGCCATGCGGCCGGATCGGGGGATTCGGTTGACGGCCCTCCCCCCAGCTTCCACGGCGTTCCTCGGATACGGCGTCCTGATCGCGGTTGCGGGCATCGCGGCGGCGACGGCGCTGTGCCTTGTACTCCCCGGCGTGTTCGGCGGCGATTCGATCATCCTCCTCTTCGCGCTGGTGGTACTTGGATCGGCTTCCGTCGGCGGGCGGCCTGCCGGCCTCATGGCCGTGGTCCTCGGCGCGGCGGTGATCCTGTTCTGCTCGTCGATGCAGTACTGGCAGTTCTCGAGCGGCGAACTGATCGTCGCCGCCCTCCTCGGCCTGTCCCTCACCTACGCCGGCGGCGTGCTGCAAGGCACGAAGGAGGTCGCGCTCGCCACCGAACGCAAGCTCGCCGACCGCGATGCGCACCTGCGCTCCATCCTCGACACGCTCCCCGACGCGACGGTCGTGATCGAGAGGGACGGCACGATCGTCTCGTTCAACAACGCCGCCATCCGCCAGTTCGGCTATACGGTGCCGGAGGTCATCGGCCAGAACGTGCGGCTCCTCATGCCCGAGCCCTACCGAGGCGAGCACGACGGCTACATGCAGCGATACCTGAAGACCGGCGAACGGCGCATCATCGGCGTCGACCGGGTCGTCGTCGGCCGGCGCAAGGACGGCTCCACCTTTCCGATGAAGCTCGCCGTCGGCGAGGTGAAGGCCGGCGATCGCGTGTTCTTCACCGGATTCATCCGCGACCTGACCGAGCGCGCCGAGACGGAAGCCCGCCTCGAGGAGGTCCAGAGCGAACTTGCGCGGCTCGCCCGCCTGAACGAGCTGGGCGAGATGGCGTCGACGCTGGCGCATGAGCTCAACCAGCCGCTGTCGGCGATCGCCAACTATGTCCAGGGCTGCAACCGGCTGCTCCGCGACGTCGACGATGCAGTGGCCTCGCGGATGAAGGACGCGCTGGAGGAAACCGCGCGGCAGACGCTGCGCGCCGGCCAGATCATCCGCCACCTGCGCGAATTCGTCACGCGCGGCGGCACCGAAAAAGGCCCGGAGGACATCCGCAACCTCGTCGAGGAGGCCGGGGCGCTGGCGCTCATGGGTTCGCGCGAACTGGGGGTGCGTACGATCTTCGATTTCGCGCCGGGACCGAAGACGGTGCTGGTCGACCGCATCCAGATCCAGCAGGTCCTGACCAATCTGATCCGCAATGCGAGCGAAGCGATGCGGGATTCGCCGCGCAAGGAACTCCTGATCAAGACAGTGCCGGACGGGACAGACGCCATCCTGCTCGAGGTTGCGGATACCGGAACCGGCGTGTCGGAAGAGATGGCGGCGCAACTGTTCAAGCCCTTCGTCACGACGAAGCCGGGCGGCATGGGCGTCGGCCTTTCCATCTCGAAGCGAATCGTCGAAGCACACGGCGGGACGCTGTCGATGCACCGGAACGAGAACGGCGGCGCTACCTTCCGGTTCACCTTGCCGACGATCGATGCCGAGGAGGCGCCCGATGGCCGCTGATTTCGTTGTACATATCGTGGACGACGAAGAAGCGGTCCGAAAGTCGCTGGCCTTCCTCCTGTCGATGTCGGGCTATGCGGCCCGCGTGCACGAATCGGCGACCGCCTTCCTCGCCGCGGCCCCCGGCCTCGCCAATTGCTGCCTGGTCACCGACCTGCGCATGCCGGACATGAGCGGCGTCGACCTGCTCAGGCGACTGCGGAGCCAAAACGCCATGCTGCCGACGATCGTGATTACCGGCCACGGCGACGTTCCCATGGCGGTCGAGGCGATGAAGGCCGGGGCGATGGACTTCATCGAGAAGCCCTTCGAGGACGAGGTGCTGCTCGACGCGATCCGGCGCGCGGCGAGCGAGCTCGAGGCGCGTGCGGGCCGCGAGGACGAAGCGCCCGCGATCAGGGTGCGGCTGGAGACGCTGACGGACCGCGAGCGGCAGGTCCTGACTGGCGTCGTCGCAGGTCTCGCCAACAAGACCATCGCCTACGACCTCGACATCAGCCCGCGTACGGTCGAGGTCTATCGCGCCAACGTCATGGCCAAGATGCAGGCCAAGAGCCTTCCCGAACTCGTGCGCATGATGCTGTCGGTCAGCGTCTGATTCGCCACGCAATTCACGGTTTCCCCGACCGCAATTTGATCCAGCGCAAAGCGCGGTGTGTGCGCTAACGTAATTTTCGTCGCTTATCGCCGCGCTGTGCAGCATCCGAACCGGAGGCCATGGTCGAATCGTCGGGAGGAGCCAGGATTCTGGTCGTGGTGCCGGATGCACCTGTCCGGCAATCGCTTCGTTTCGTCCTCGAGGCGGAGGGCTATGGCGTTCTGTGGCTCGACCAACTGCCCCCCCTGCCGGCGCCCGAACCGGGAAACGATGCGGGATACGATTGCGCCGTCGTCGACGAGGACGCGATCCAGTCGCTTCCCGGTGGCTGGCAACGCCTGCGCAGCAGCGGACTGCCGCTGGTCCTGCTCGTCGACAGGCTGGGGGACGGCGCCGTGGAGGGTGTCCACTCCGTGCGCAAACCGCTCCTCGGCAGCGCCCTTATCGATGCCGTCCGCGTTTCTCTCCAGGACAGCGGCCAGCGCCCCAATGGCGCGGCTACGTAGTTTCCCGTAGGGACACAACCGAATTTCGCCGCCCTGCGAATTCCGCGATGTTTGCATCAACGCAAGACGTCCGGAGATACCCCCCATGTCCGCCACCCTCGCCCACCGCCCCTCGCCGCAGAAATCCCCGGCAGGCACCGGATCCCGGGCCATCCCCATCCTTCCGGGGTTCGCCGCCGCGCAGCAGCAGCAATTGATGCTCTTCCCGGCGAATTCCGAGATCTACGGCCAAGGCGAGAAGGCGGTCGCACTCTACCAGGTCGAGTTCGGCGCGGTGCGCGTCTTCCGGCTGCTCTCCGACGGCCGCCGCCAGATCAGCGGCTTCTACGTCGCCGGCGAGGTCTTCGGTTTCGAGGCCGACGGCTACCATCATTTCTTCGCCGAGGCGATCTGCAGCGCCGGGGTCCGGGCATACCGCCTGCCGCCCAGCGTCGAGGTGGCCCACGAGATCCTGCCGCTGGCGCTCCAGGCGCTGGTACGCACCCAGGAACACCTCCTCGTCATCGGCCGGCAGAATGCCGCCGAGCGTGTCGCCGCGTTCCTGGTCGACATGATGGAGCGCCAGGGCGGCCTGCGCCAGATCGAGCTGGTCATGCAGAGGACCGACATCGGCGACTATCTCGGCCTGACGATCGAGACCGTGTCGCGCACCTTCTCCCGCTTCAAGGAGGCCGGATACATCCGCCTCGTCAACAGCCGGACCGTCGAACTGGTCAAGCTCGACGCCCTGCGGTCGCTCTGCGAGTAACCGGCTCAACGTCCAATCCTCCCAGGACGGCAGGCCGGCGGGGTCATCCCCGCCGGTCTGCAGCCGTGTGCGCATAGGATCGCTGGGCGCTTCTTGGACCATGCGCGCATCGTCCCGGCCCGGCCCATGTCATGGAGTTCTGGTGGCGTTGCCGGCGAAACCGCGGTCCGTCAGGCGGCCGACGCCGCGCCGCCCCTGGGCTTGCGGCACTCGCCGCCGCGGAGCGATTCGATGATGGCCGTGACGACGACCAAGTGATCGGCGGCCTCGCGATCGCTGGTGCCCGGAATCAGCCGCCCCAGCGTCGATGCCGCATCGGAAAGGACGAGGTCGATGAATTCGACGCCGCTGCAGTCGATCATCGAGCGCCTGGCGATGAAGGCGTTGCCGATGATCTGCACGGCCAGATTGTAGGCCGTATCCGTTTCGTCGTCGCGTTTCATGTCGCTGGCATCTCTTTGCGCTCGAATTTAGTATTTTTATAGACGAGCTTCCGCACGCTTACGTTGCGGCAAATCAAAAAGGCGGACAGAAATTCCCGGCATGAGCGAAGGCCTGCCGCCGCGCGACCGCAGCGGCCTCGCTGACGTCAGCCGGCGCAGCGGTGACGCCCTTCACCCCGCTTCTTCAGCCTTCCCCCTTCACGGCAGCGTGTAGGCGGTCTTCACCGTCGTGTAGAACTCGGCGGCGTAGCGGCCCTGCTCGCGCGGTCCGTAGGACGAGCCTTTGCGCCCGCCGAACGGCACGTGGTAGTCGACGCCGGCGGTGGGTAGGTTGACCATGACCATGCCGGCCTCGGAGTTGCGGCGGAAGTGCGAGGCGTGCTTCAGGCTGGTCGTGCAGATGCCGGACGACAGGCCGAACACCGTGTCATTCGCCGCGGCGAGCGCTTCCTCGTAGTCCTTCACCCGCATCACGCTGGCGACGGGGCCGAAGATCTCCTCGCGGTTGATGCGCATACCGGCCGACGTCTCGGTGAACAGTGCCGGCTGGAGATAAAAGCCCGGCGTCTCGCGGTTGAGCCGCTCGCCGCCCCAGGCGAGGTTGGCGCCTTCCCGGCGGCCGATGTCGATATAGGAGAGGTCCTGGTCGAGCTGGCTCTGGTCGACCACCGGGCCGACATGGGTGCCGGCCTTCAGCGCGTCGTCGACGACGAGGCCCTTCAGCCGCTCGGTGAGCGCGGCGACGAAACGGTCGTGAATGCCCTCGGTGACGACGAGCCGCGAGGAGGCCGTGCAGCGCTGGCCGGTCGAGAAGAACGCGCCGTTCACCGCGCATTCGACGGCAATTCCGAGGTCGGCGTCGTCGAGGACGACGAGCGGGTTCTTGCCGCCCATCTCGAGCTGGAACTTGCGCATGTGGCCGACGGAGGCCTCGGCTACCTTGCGGCCGGTGCCGACGGAGCCGGTGAAGGTGATGGCATCGATGCGCGGATCGTCGAGCATGGCGGCGCCGACGACTGCGCCGCGGCCCATGACCAGGTTGAAGACGCCGTCGGGCACGCCGGCGCGCGCGATGATGTCGGCGAGCGCCCAGGCCGAGCCGGGGACGAGGTCGGCCGGCTTGAAGACGACGCAGTTGCCGTAGGCGAGCGCCGGCGCGATCTTCCAGGCGGGGATGGCGATCGGGAAGTTCCACGGCGTGATGATGCCGACGACGCCGACCGGCTCGCGCGTCACCTCGACGTCGATGCCGGGCCGCGTCGACGGCAGCTTGTCGCCGGAAAGCCGGAGCACCTCGCCGGCGAAGAAGTCGAAGATCTGGCCGGCGCGCATCACCTCTCCGGTCGCTTCCGGCAGGGTCTTGCCCTCCTCGCGGGCGAGCAGGCGGCCGAGCTCGTCCTTGCGCGCCATGATCTCGGCGGACACTTTCAGCAGGATGTCGTGGCGCTGCTGGATGCCCGAGCGCGACCACGCGGGAAAGGCGGCGCGCGCCGCCGCGATCGCCTCCAGCGCATCCTCGCGCGAGGCGCGCGCATAGGCGCCGAGGATGTCGCCGGTGTTCGACGGATTGACGTTGTCCTGGGCGTCATGGCCGCCGATCCAGCGTCCGGCGACGAAATTCTGATGCACTGTCATGGTTCGCGCTTTCTCCGATTTCTCAAGCCGCGGCCCGGCAGGGCGGGCGCGCCGTCGCCAAGGCTGAATATACGCCTATCGCCCGCCTTCATAGGCCCATGGGCGGCCGCCCCATAGCGGAAAGCATGAGCCAAGCCGCGGCGCCCGCACCCTCATTTGCCGGTGAACACCGGCTTGCGCTTCTCGAGGAAGGCCTTGGCGCCCTCCTCCTGGTCTTCCGTCGAATAGCACAGGGCGAAGGCCTTGATCTCGGCCTGGCAGGCCGATTCCATGTCGGCGTCGATGGCGATGGTGAGGGAGGATTTCAGCTGCGCCAGCGCGAAAGGCGACAGGGCGGCGAGCTTGTCGGCGAGCGTACGTGCGGCCGCTGCGAGTTCCTCCGGCTCGTGGACGGAGACGACGAGCCCGAGTTCATAGGCCCGCGACGCCGGGATGGGGTCGCCGATCAGCGCCAGCATGCGCGCGACCGACGAGCCGGCGACCTTGGTCAGCCGCACCGTGCCGCCGCCGCCGGGGAGGATGCCGAGCTTGATCTCGGGCAGGCCGAACAGCGCCTTCGACGAGGCGATGCGGATGTCGCAGGCTAGCGCCAGCTCGAAGCCGCCGCCGAGGCAGAAGCCGTTGACCACGGCGACGACCGGCTTGGGGCAGCCGGTCAGGAGGTCCGTGACTTTCTTGACGCGCAGCGCGATCGTCATGGCGTCGGCCGGCGTCGCCCCGACGAACTCGGTGATGTCGGCGCCGGCGACGAAGGCGCGGTCGCCCTCGCCGGTGATCTGGATGACGCGGACAGCAGGGTTGCCGGCGAGCGCGGAGGCGGCTTCGAACAACTGGCCGACGACGGCGGCGTTGAGCGCGTTGAGCGCCTTCGGGCGGCGCACGGTGATCGTGCCGATGGCGCCTTCGATCTCGGCGGTGACGAACCTCTCGGTCATTGCGTTTGCTCTCCTTCGATTTCGTGGAGCTTCTCTAGCAGCCCCGCGCCGGCGCTGCCATTGGCGCTCTTCTTTGCGGACAAGCGGGAACGTGCCCAGGAGGGCATGGCGGATTCGCGGATCAGAGGCGTTTTTCGCGGATGGGGGGTCGTCAGGGCGGGCGGGACGCGCGGCGCGCGGCGGGGCGGCGGACGATGAGGAGCAGCGGTAAGAGCGGTGCTCCGCCGCCGCCGGGTGCCGCGACGGCGGGCCAGCCGCAGGACCAGTCGTCGGAGAAGACGGCGGAACCGTCGTCGCAGAGATCGTCCGCGTCGGAAAACATGTCGAGCACGGCGGCGAGGATGCGGAGGCGCAGCGCCAGCAGCACCGCATCTGCGGCGCCGTAGTGCAGGCCCGTCGGTTCGTCGAGGCAGGCGAGGTCGGGTAAGGGGACGTCCGGGCAGCCGGCCTCGAGCGCCTCGGCGATCAGCGTCGCCGTCGACCGGGCGACGAAGTGGCGCGCGATGGCTTCGGCGCGGAAGAGGATGGCCAGCACGAGGAAGCGGACGGGCAAGGAGCGGGCAGCAGAACGCTCGGCCAGCAGCGCCAGGGCGAGCAGCGTCCGGGCGATACCCCGGAACGTCCCCCTGTCGTGCAACGCGCCTTCCATCGACGGGCCCTCCTTCGGCCACGCGAATGGTACGGCGGGCTTTGCGGAGGGGGATAAGATCGTCGCCGAAACGGCGAGAAATCGCGGAAGCCGTTGATTTCGTTGAACGGGGTGGAAA